>NZ_CP022133.1:646874-1293749 GCF_002211765.1 Idiomarina piscisalsi | reverse complement strand
ACTCATGGTGGCAATATTCGCTCATTGGGGATACCCACTGCTTATTATGTTGACCATTCCAATGGGTATCAGTGCCGGCATTCTTGGTCTAGCGATAATGAATGGCGTTGGCGACTTACTGCCATTACTGGGGATGAAACCGTTGAGTCAACCGTTCGATATGATAACCATGCTGGGATTTTTGATACTCATGGGAACCGTTATCAATAATCCGATATTGGTCGTTGAGCGCGCTGTTTATTTGCGTGATAAAGAAAACTACGCGCTTATTGATGCTATAAAAGAAGGCCTACGCTCTCGTGTCCGACCTATCACGATTACCACTTTGACAACCTTGTGCGGGATTGCACCATTGGTGTTCATTCCTGGCGAAGGGACTGAGCTTTACCGTGGCGTTGGCATTATTGTGATGTTCGGTTTAATAGGCGCGGCTGTCGTTACTATTGTTACATTACCAGCGCTTTCTGCCCTACTATTGAAGGAGCAACGAAACGCTAAACCTGAATAGGATGCTTTTTAAACACGTTCTTTGACTTTGGTCTACTTTCCTTTGCGTAAAGAAAAGGTAAATTAAGACGATATAAAAACATAATTAAAAAAGTTAAGGAACGGCCATGAAGTTAATACAGCGTCTTAGCATTACCCAACGGCTTGTCACTTTGTTAGGAATCGCTGCTTTCGGCACCGCCCTAATGGTGGCGTTTATGATGTTTATTTTAAACGGACTTCTAATCGATGAAGAAAAGCGCAAGCTCGATGCTGTATTAGACGCCGCCCACACCATTGCTAGTTATTATCACGAACAGGCTGAAAGCGGCCAATTGACAGAACAGCAAGCCCGTCAGCAAGCTTTTAATCGCCTTGATGAAATTCGGTATGAAGGAGCGGAATATATTTTTACGCTTAACCGCCAAGGCGAAATGGTTCAGCACCCTTTCACTAAATCTCTAGTTGGTAAGAATGTGTTGTCCTACGAAGACCCTGAAGGTACTCGCTTATTCCAGGAGATGATCAATAAAGCGCGCTCTAGCGATCGAGGTACCGTCGAGTACATTTGGCAAAAAGGCAGCGATAGTAACAATTTGGTTTCTAAGGTCAGCCGAATTCGGGTTTTCGAGCCCTGGAATATCATTCTTGGCACCGGACAATACACCGATAACATTGCAACTATTTTATGGCAGGAGTTTTTTAAACTGGCCGGCTTAGCGTTGGTGCTGGCTGTTCCTTTGATGCTCTTGTTTATCCTCATCATCCGTTCGATTACACGACCGCTTAAAACCATTAACAACGCCATGGTCGATATAGCCGAAGGTGAAGGTGACTTAACTCGTCGCTTAAACGATACGGGGTCTGATGAACTGGCGAGATTGGCTGCATCATTTAATACCTTTGTACATAAAATACAACAGTTAGTGCAAAGTGTTCAGGAAAGTGCTCAACGTGAAAGTGAGGCCGCGAAAAAGCTGATAGAACTGTCTTCCAGCAGTAGTCAGCAGAGCGACGAGTTGAGTTCACAAACGGGCTCCGTCGCAACCGCAATTACTGAGCTTTCTTCGTCTGCGGCTGAGGTAGCGGATCATGCTCGTCAGGCTGCCGATTCTGCAAATACCGCTGATGAAGAAGCCGGTCGCTCTGCTGTCATTGTGCGCGAATCCGTGAATAACATTGAGGCACTGACAAAAGAGCTTAAGAAAGCGGGTGACCAAGCTCGTTTGCTTCAGGACGGTTCAGAAAAAATTGGTAATATTCTGGGTGTCATTGTCGCTATCGCTGAACAAACCAACTTACTGGCGTTGAACGCCGCTATTGAAGCCGCTCGTGCCGGTGATGCGGGGCGTGGGTTTGCCGTTGTGGCTGATGAGGTACGAACACTGGCAACACGCACACAACACTCAACCGATGAAATTTCCGGCATTGTTGACAGCATTCAGGGTGCCATAAAAGACGTTAGCCAAATCATTACGGACGTTGAAGGCCGTTCTGCTTCAACGAATGAGGAAGCGCTAAAAGCAGAACAGGCTATTAGTCAAATCCAGGAAGCTGTTGCAAACATCTCGACCATGAATGTTCAGATAGCTTCGGCCACAGACGAACAAAGCCGAGTCACCAAAGATTTGAACGAAAACATCACTGGTATTTCTGATCTTTCTCACGCAAATCAGGAAGCAAATGCCCAAGTTGCTGAAGTCAGTCAGGATCTTAATAAAAACAGTGTTGATTTAAGTCAACTTGTGAGCCGCTTTAAAACGCAATAACCTTGAAAGTTATGGGGATACTGGCAATATCCCCCTGTACCTTTTTGAACATAAAGCGTAAAATGAAGGTACTTTTACAAGGAGTGTGTCTGGTAAAAGTCTCCTTTTTCCTGATCTTAATCATTGCGGATTTAAAAGATGAGTCAAACTATTCCACAACAACCGAACGAATATAATATGAAGGTCGTCCGGCAGTTTACTGTCATGACCATTATTTGGGGTATCGTCGGTATGGCGTTAGGTGTGTTAATTGCAGCCCAGCTCGTCTGGCCTGAACTTAACTTTAATACACCTTGGCTAACCTACTCGCGTCTTCGCCCTCTTCATACCAACGCCGTTATTTTCGCGTTTGGTACCAGTGCGCTTTTTGCCACCTCTTATTATGTGGTGCAAAAAACCTGTAAAGTGAGTCTTTTCTCAGACAAACTTGCTGCTTTTACCTTTTGGGGTTGGCAAGCCGTTATTGTTGCCGCAGTTATTACGCTGCCACTCGGTTTAACCAGCACCAAAGAATACGCTGAGCTTGAATGGCCAATCGATATTCTTATCGCGATAGTCTGGATTGCTTACCTCATCGTATTTTTTGGAACATTAGCCATTCGTAAAACCTCGCATATTTATGTTGCGAACTGGTTCTACGGCGGCTTTATTGTCGTTATTGCGATGCTACACATTGTTAACAGCCTGGCTGTACCGGTAGACTTTACTAAGTCATACTCTATGTACTCAGGTGCTGTCGACGCTATGGTTCAATGGTGGTACGGGCACAACGCTGTTGGTTTCCTATTGACTGCTGGTTTCCTGGGTATGATGTATTACTTCGTACCTAAGCAGGCAGAACGTCCGGTTTACTCATACCGTTTATCCGTTGTTCACTTCTGGGCACTTATTTCACTGTATATTTGGGCCGGTCCTCACCATCTGCATTACACCGCTTTGCCTGACTGGACTCAGTCGGTCGGTATGGTCATGTCAGTTATCTTGTTCGTACCCTCTTGGGGTGGCATGATCAACGGTATCATGACACTCTCTGGTGCTTGGCATAAATTGCGTACTGACCCAATCTTGCGCTTCTTAATTGTCTCATTGTCGTTCTACGGCATGTCGACCTTCGAAGGTCCAATGATGGCAATTAAATCGGTTAACGCCCTGTCTCACTATACAGACTGGACAGTTGGCCACGTACACTCAGGTGCACTTGGCTGGGTTGCAATGATTACCATTGGCTCTATGTACTACTTAGTACCTCGCCTGTTTAACCAAAAAGAAATTCACAGCGTTAAGTTGGTGAATGTGCATTTCTGGTTACACACTATCGGTGTTGTTTTCTACATCGTCTCTATGTGGATTTCAGGTGTGATGCAAGGCTTAATGTGGCGCGCAACCAACTCTGACGGAACTCTCACCTACAGCTTTGTTGAAAGCGTTCAGGCGTCTTACCCGTTCTGGACTGGCCGCTTTATTGGTGGCGTCTTCATTGTCGTAGGTATGCTGTTAATGGCATATAACTGTTATAAAACCATTCGTGCTGGCCGTCGTGAGACTGCCGCAGGCAACGTCGTACAAACAGCCTGAGGGGGAAGAAAATGAGTCGCTTTAAACACGAATTTGTTGAAAAGAACTTAGGCTGGCTGTCTATTTTCATGATAATCGCAGTGTCTATCGGTGGTTTGGTTGAAATTACACCGTTGTTATTTCAAAACCAGACTAACGAGCCTATTAAAGGCTTGAAGCCATACACCGCACTTGAACTTGAAGGTCGCGACATCTACATGCGTGAAGGTTGTAACAACTGTCACAGCCAGATGATTCGTCCATTCCGTGCAGAAACAGAGCGTTATGGTCACTACTCATTAGCGGGCGAACACGTTTGGGAATTCCCTCACTTGTGGGGCTCTAAACGTACCGGACCAGATTTGGCTCGTGTTGGCGGTCGTTACAGTGACGAGTGGCACTATGTTCACTTAATGAACCCACGTAATGTGGTACCAGAGTCGAACATGCCGGCGTTTCCTTGGTTAGCTGAAAATAAACTAACTGGCGACAAAACTGCGAAGAAAATGGAAGTGATGCGTTCTCTTGGCGTTCCGTATACCGATGAAGATATTGCCGGTGCCAAAGAAGCTGTTCAGGGCGAAACTGAAATGGATGCGCTTATTGCGTACCTTCAGTCGCTGGGTACCGCTTTACAGCAGGCCGATAAATAATGGATTACGGAACTTGGCGCGGCGTGTTTAGCCTGATCATCCTGGCAATTTTCATTGCCATTGTGTTCTGGGCTTTCAGCCGCCGCAGTAAAAAACAATTTGATGAAGCCGCCAACTCTATTTTCGAAGACGAGGCTTCATCAACGACTAATAGCGACAAACCGGAGTCGAAGAAAGATGAGTAGCTTCTGGAGTGCATGGATCATTGTTTTAACGCTAGGCCTTTTATTCGTTCTAATCTGGCTGCTGCGTTGGAACATGAAGAACTACACACACATCGAAGAAGGTCAGGAAATGGACCACGAATTCGATGGCATTGTAGAAATGAATAACCCACTACCTAAATGGTGGACGTATCTGTTTTGGGCGTGTTTTGTTTGGGGCTTTATCTACTTAGCACTATATCCTGGTCTAGGTAACTTTCAGGGATTATTAGGCTGGAAAAGCTCTAACCAAGACGTTCAGTCGTTAGAAGAATCTCGTCAGGCAATGAAAGAAGCCAAAGAACAAGGCTTGATTGTTGAATATGACCGCGCGGTTCGTGACGCTGAAGAAAAGTATGGACCTATCTTTGAAGCTTATGCTCAACAGCCTATCGAAGAGTTGGCTCATAACGAAGATGCATTGGATGTCGGTCAGCGTTTGTTCTTGCAAAACTGTGCCCAGTGCCATGGTTCAAACGCAATGGGTGGTCAGGGTTTCCCTAACCTAACGGATGATGCTTGGTTATACGGTGGTTCTCCAGACGCTATTAAAACGACGCTATTACAAGGTCGTCAAGGCAACATGCCGGCATTTGGCGAGCAGTTCAGTGACAAGCAAATTACGGAGCTTGCTAACTATGTTGCGAGTCTAAGTGGTCGTGACCGTGATCCTGACTTGGTTGAAGCTGGCAAAGCCAACTTTGCAGTTTGTAGTGCCTGCCACGGCGCCGACGGTAAAGGTAATCAACAGTTAGGCGCTCCTAACTTAACCGATAACGTTTGGCTATATGGCGGTTCAATTAATAAAATTGAAGAAACGCTGAAGCATGGCCGTAATGGTGTTATGCCTGCCTGGAAAGATATTCTGGGTGAGGATAAAATACACGTTATATCGGCTTATGTTTACTCGCTCTCTGACGACGAGTAAAAGGAAATCACAAGCCCCGCTACGGCGGGGTTTTTTGTAAGAGGTTTACTATGCAACAACCTTGGTATAAGCAGTTCTGGCCTTGGTTTCTTATTTCCCTTCCTGTTACGGTAATGATCGTTTGCGGCGTTATTATTTATCTGTCCGTAAGCCAGGGTAATTTTTCAATGGTCGTTGATGACTATTACAAACGCGGCAAAACCATTAATGCAATTATTGAGCACGTTGAAGAAGCGCAGCGACGTGATATTAGCTTTGAATTCATCGCCAATAATGGTGTTTTTGAGCTGCGCTATAAAACTGGAAAGCCAAAAGAACTGAGCGCTTTGAAAGTCCATTTCGTACACGCAACACAAGCATCCAAAGATTTCGATTTAATGGTGACAGGCAGCGCAGGCGGAACCTACCGAGCGGATATTCCGGAAAATATTGATGGTAAATGGACCATTACGGTTGAACCATTCGATGGTGTCTGGAAAGTCAGCGAAAAATATCAGTTACCCAAAGCTGAATTTACGCCGTTGCGCCCTCTTTTATATGGCGTTTAAGCAATGGAATGTTTTCACTGTTTACAGCCAGTACCAAAGGGCGTCGATTTAACCGTCCGTTATAGAGGTGAAGAAAAAGCCGTTTGTTGTGCTGGTTGTGAAGCGGTGGCTAATACGATAATTCAGCACAACCTCGACGCGTATTATCAGCACCGCGATGAGAAACCTCTGGAAACACCGCTCCTTCCGGACGAACTCAAGCAGTTAACGCTTTATGACCACCCGGATATTCAAAAAGAATTTATTCGTGATGCCGGCGACAGCATACAAATAGCGACACTCACCGTTGAAAATATTACTTGCGGTGCCTGCGGATGGTTAATAGAACAAGAGTTGGTGCGCTTGCAGGGAGTACATAAAGCGGTCGTTAATGTTAGCAGCCGTCGTTTACAGGTACACTGGAACGATACCACGTTAAAGTTGAGTGACATACTGCAAACCTTAGCCCGTATTGGCTATAAAGCGCTTCCCTTCCAACCCAACGAAGCAGAACATCAATACGAAAAGCAACGTAAGGGATACATTAAGCGCTTAGGCGTTGCCGGTATCGCCACGATGCAAGTGATGATGGTGGCCTTTGGATTATATTTTGGTGTCGGCGGTGACTTATCGGAAAGCCTACAACGATTTCTTTGGGTTGTTAGCCTGGTATTTGCTACCCCCGTTATTTTATACAGTGCACAGCCATTTTATGCCGGTGCGTTGAGAGGCCTTCAGGCGAGTAAGCTGAACATGGATATTCCGGTGTCCATTGCATTATTAGGAGCCTACAGCGCCAGTGTGTACGCAACTATCACCAATACCGGAGAAGTGTACTTTGAGTCTATCTCAATGTTTACCTTCTTCTTATTAACCGGCCGCTTTTTAGAGTTATTAGCCAAAGAAAAGGCGTTACGTTTCGCGACAAACAGGCTAACGTTGCTTCCCAAGCTCGCCGTTCGCGAGGTTGGCGAAGGCACAGAAGAAATCGCAGTTCGCCAGTTAAAGGTCGGCGATATTATTCGGGTTAAGCCCGGAGAAACGCTACCAGCCGATGGAAACCTGCTCACTGACAAAGCGCAAGTAGATGAAAGCCTTTTAACCGGAGAAAGTCGTCCCGCGTCAAAGATAAAAGGCGACAAAGTGGTTGCCGGCAGTCTGAATCAGAGCTCTCCTATTCGTGTAGAAGTGACTGAGGTGGCTCAGCAAACGGTGCTTGCCGGTATCATTGCGATGCAAGACGCCGCTTTAGCCGACAAACCCAAAGTTCAACAAGTGATTGATAAAGTTGCGGGCTATTTCATTGCCGGTATTCTTTTAACCGCAACAGTTACCTTCTTAGCTTGGTGGTTTATCAATCCTGAGCATGCTTTGTGGGTGACATTGGCGGTATTGGTTGCCACCTGCCCTTGTGCACTGTCGTTAGCCGCTCCAACCGCGCTAACCGGCATTATTCATCGGTTGAATAATGATGGCATCTTGTTAAAAAATGCCGATGTGATTGAGTCGGTAAAAAGCTTAAAAACAGTATTTCTGGATAAAACCGGCACCTTAACCGAAGGTAAATTTAAGTTACTTTCAAAGCTTGATTATGCAAAGTCTCATCACAATGATGCTCTGACAGCAGGTCTTGAGAGTCACTCTGAGCACCCTATTGCCGCACCATTAAAGCAGCTTTCAGTACAGCCAGTCAGCTTCGAGAGCGTCGAGAACTACCAAGGTCTTGGGTTAGAAGGTATTGCAAACGGTGTTCGCTACCGCATTGGTAGCCGGACTTTTATTCAGCAGTGGCATCCTCAACACCAGCCTGAAGGTCAACATCAGGTTGTGCTTGCCAGCGAAGCGCAAGTGTTAGCCGAATACCATGTCGATGATCAGTTGCGCTCAGGTGCGTCAGAAACAATCACAACGCTGAAGCAACAAGGGTACACACCGATTATTGTCAGCGGAGACAGCAAAGACAGAGTTGAGAAAGTCGCTAACACGCTAGGTATCAAAAACTGGCATGGTGAAACAAAGCCTGAAGACAAACTTAGCTTGATTATTGATGCGCAAAGCAGCGGTCAAACGGTGTGGATGGTTGGTGATGGCATAAACGACAGCCCGGTGCTCGCGCAGGCTGACCTTTCTATGACCTTTTCAAGTGCGTCTGACCTCGCTCAAACGTCAGCGGATATTATTTTAATGGGTGAGTCGCTTTGGCAAATTGAAACGGTTATTAAGGGTGCGACAAAAGTACGCAGCATTATGCGGCAGAATTTCAGTTGGGCTTTGCTGTATAATGTCAGCATATTACCCTTTGCAGCGCTTGGCTTTGTTGCGCCATGGGCAGCCGCGTTGGGAATGTCACTAAGTTCCTTATTGGTTATTGCCAATTCATTAAGGCTTTATAAAAAATGAGTGTTATTTACGCATTAATTCCGGTAGCAATTATTTTTGTGATTATCGCTATAGCCATCTTTTTCTGGGCGGTTCGTTCCGATCAGTTTGAGGATATTGAGCGTCAGGGTCTTAATATTTTAATGGACGACGATAAGCCTAAGGGAACGGATAACGAAGAGTCAAACGAGCAAAATAAAAAGCCGGATAGTGATGATGACATCAAGCGCTGATTATATAACTGCCCTGATGATGGGCTTAGCGGGCGCCGGGCATTGCTTAGTCATGTGCGGTGGCATAGCCAGCGCAATTGGCGTCCGCTCTAAGCCTTATATGGTCTGGGTTTATAATCTGGGACGTATTACGTCTTACATTGTCATTGGGACGCTTGTTGGTGCTGCGATAGGGCTAATATCCCCCGACGGTTCATACACGACGGTCATACTCCGCTGGCTCGCCGCCCTATTTTTATTGTTGCTTGGTTTGTACTTTACCGGCTGGTTTTCCGGACTCGTTTATATAGAAAAACTTGCGGCTCCACTTTGGCGAAAAATACAACCGTTTGCAGGACGTTTAAAGAATAGGCAGGGTCTTGTTAATACCTTCTTGGCCGGTGCTTTATGGGGCTGGTTGCCTTGTGGCATGGTTTACACTGCATTAAGTTGGGCCGCCATTAGCGGTACTGCGCATGGTGGCGCGTTAACAATGGCTTTCTTTGGTCTCGGCACCCTCCCTGCCATGATAGCTGCCGGCCACTTTAGTCAATTTCTGCACAACTTTCTAAAAGCCCGTGGTGTCCGAATCGCAATGGGAATACTCCTGATTGTTTATGCTCTTTGGAGTTTCGTGACGCTGATCAAACCTTTTTTCCATTCAGCTGGTCATTAAAGGCTTCAAATTCGCTATTCATCAGCTATTCTTAAGTAAGAAGCATGACTCTCTAATTAAGGAATAAAGATGAATAGCTTTAATAAGTTACTGGTCGTCCTGGACCCTGCTGATGAACAGCATAAAGCACTCAAACGGGCGATGCATATGGCGCGTCTTAACCCCGATTGTAAACTCACTTTATTCCTTTCTATTTACGACTTTTCGTACGAAATGACCACCATGCTATCGAGTGAAGAGCGAGACATTATGCGCTCAAACCTCATCGCTGACAGGAAGGCCTGGATTGATGACTTACTCAGTGAGTTTGATACTGAGAATGTACAGATAGAGAAAGAAGTGGTTTGGCACAACCGTCCTTTTGAAGCGATTATCGAAGAAGTGCTGAAGAATAACCACGAACTTCTGATTAAAGGCACTCAGGTAAGCCCAAGCTTTCAAAACCTTCTGTTTACACCGACCGATTGGCATTTATTAAGAAAAGCGCCTTGTGCCGTGCTACTTGTGAAAGAACACGAATGGCCAAGCCATGGTCAAATTATCGCAGCCGTCCACACAGGCTCCGAAGACGAGCATCACCAACAGCTAAACAAACGGATTATCGAGCACGCTCAAGCCATGAGCAAAACACTGGATGCCAGCGTGCATTTGGTGAATGCTTATCCAAGCGCACCGGTGAACATTGCTGTCGAAATTCCAGAGTTCGATGTCACTGAATACTCCGACGCGTTGGAACAACACCACATTAATAGAATGGCGGCGTTAGGTCGTGAATTTGGCATATCCTCCCATGCACAACATCTTTCTCAAGGCTTGCCGGAACAAGTAATCCCCGATTTTGCGAAGCAACTGGATGCGGAGCTGGTGGTGTTGGGCACTATTGGTCGCACAGGTATTAGTGCCGCCCTACTTGGCAATACCGCAGAGCATGTATTAGACCAAATAAACTGTGATGTACTGGCAATAAAACCGGATGATTTTAAATGCCCTCTCGCTTGATGCGCAGCGCTTAGGTATAATCCGCGCGTTATTTTAAGCTAGTCGGGTAAACGGGAGCCACAATGGCAAACAGCAGTCAGTACAGTTTTAATAAGCTGCAAAAACGAATTCGCCGCGAAACGGGTAAAGCCATTCAAGATTTTGGTATGATTGAAGACGGTGACCACATTATGGTTTGCCTGTCCGGCGGTAAAGACAGCTACACCCTACTCGATACCCTTATGTACTTGCAGCGTGTGGCGCCTATTCAGTTCTCTCTCGTTGCCGTTAATCTTGACCAGAAGCAACCTGGCTTCCCAGAGCACGTATTGCCTAATTACTTAAATTCACTTGGTGTCGACTACCAAATTGTTGAAGAAGACACTTACAGTATCGTTAAGGACAAAATCCCTGAAGGCAAAACAACTTGCTCGCTATGCTCTCGCTTGCGACGTGGGATATTGTATCGAACGGCGAAAGAGCTAAGGGCCACCAAAATAGCGCTGGGTCATCATCGCGATGATATGATCGAAACCCTGTTTTTGAACCTGTTTCACGGCGGCAAGCTAAAATCAATGCCCCCAAAACTTGCCAGTGATAACGGGGAGCATGTTGTCATTCGACCGCTTGCGTATAACAAAGAAAAAGACATTGAGCAGTACTCGCAAGCCATGGAATTCCCTATTATTCCGTGTAACTTGTGCGGATCTCAGGAAAACTTGCAGCGTAAACAAATAAAACAAATGCTAAACCAGTGGGATAGACAATTTCCCGGACGAATAGAAAGCATTTTTACAGCAATGCAAAATGTCGCACCTTCTCACCTTGCTGACAATAATCTGTTTGATTTTCTGGCGGTAATGGCTGATGGCGTAGCAAAAGAAGATGGCGATAAAGCCTTTGATAATGAACCGATTCAAAATAATAACTTTGCAACGGCAGTCGACACAGAAACCAGTGTAAAGAGTATCAATATAAAACAACTGGCCTGAATGAGTTCTACTGTTGCCCAATAAAAAAGCCCCTGTCGGGGCTTTTTTGTTTTGTCGCGGATGAGGCTACTGCGGCGCCGCCTCACTGCTCGCTTCCGTATCTAACTGCTGACGTACTTCATTGACAATCGGACGGTTGATACGAATCATCGCTCGTAACTCTTCAATGTACTCAACGCCTCGCTCCGAGTAGCTTTCGAGCCCTACAATGAGGTCACTTGCTGTAATCGCCTCATTCTCGAGACGTTTTTGCTCTCGTAATAAACGCAAGTCTAAATAAGCACCGTGAGTATTTATGTTACGCATGTAACTTTTTACCGAATCATTCACTGAGTCGAATTTAGCGACTTCGTGACGACCGTCTTCTTCACGGCCCTTAGGAACAAGCCCACAACCTCTGACGTAACACCATTGGCCAAACAAATTAAGTCCCATCCGAGAGAAACGAGAAGTTCCCCAGCCTGACTCATTAGCCGCCTGAACAAGAACCATCATCTCCGGAATAATGTCCATACGACGTTTCAACAAACCAAACAGGTTGTCATCGACTTCAATGTCTTCTTCCAGACGGTAGTAATCTATCCACTCGTCAATTTTCTGCTGATCTTCGGCTGTTAAATTGCCCTCTTTATAGCGATTATAAACGTCTTTTAAATAAGCACGCTCGTGCAAAATGCGAATATTCTCCGCTTCAACCATTGGCAGTAAAAACCGGAAAAATGATTCCTTTTTCTCCGACACATCCGTCATTGCCGAAAACTCTGGCATCGTCGTCTGCGTTTTCACCTCAGGAATTGGCGGTAAATGCGCAACCACTGAAGCGTCTTCCTCTTTAGCTGGCTCCTTTGGAATAAACCAAGGCGTTAACAGCGCCGCAATACAAAGAACAATGAATAAAATTATCGTAACTATTCGCATATATTCCTCAAATAAGCCTTAAATAGAAATATTGTCAGACGGCTCTGGGTCATCGTTATTAATAATAGTTACGCCAATAATATCTTTATAGACCACACCAATCAGGTTATAAATCATTGGCAACATCCAAATCAAACCTAAGCCAAATGGAATAATCGCCAAAAACAAAGCACCCATAATGAGTAAAAAGAGCACAATAAATTTTGGCAACTTGTAGTGGGTAATGCGGAAAGAGTAATACAGTGCATTCAATGGGCCGGTACCACGCTCGATAACCAACGGCATAGCTAAAGCCAGAACCACGGTTAAATACAGCGAGCCAAGTAGCCCTAAATTCGGATGTAATTGCCCCAGTAGCAAAGTCAGAATAATATTTAAAACGGTCGCAATTAATGAGACTACAATAAGCGGCATTAAGCGCTGAAAACCGTCAAATACTTGTGTCGCTTTTGTTTTTATATCAACGCTGTGTTTTATGCCCATCAGCATAAGGCCACCGAGCAATGGCGCATTAATAACCGCTTGAATAATACTGGTGACAAACTGCAGTTCCAGCGAGTTTTCAAAACTTTCCAACGAGAAGAAATTAATCAGCACCAGTACCATTAACACGTTAATGCCGAATAAAATTAAAAAGCCGCCTAACAAAGAGCCAAGATGGTTCTTAGTGACATTAAATGATTGCTCTATGACACTTTTTAACGAAAAATCGTACTTACCAGTTAACGCATCGGTTAATGAGCCGCCTACTATTAGCTTGTTATCATTCACAAAAATTACCACACTTTAATTGCTGAGTCGGTTAAAATAGCGCCCGCTATACTAGAGCATACGCATCGACAATCCAATAAATTCGATAACCCCTGAAGGAGTATCATGCAGAAAAAGCGTAAAGAACGTCCTGCGAACCCCAAATTGGTTTTGCTTAATAAACCTTACGGTGTTCTATCGCAATTTAGTGGTGAAGCTGACGATGATACCTTAAAAAATTATATTCCTCATAAGGATGTTTATCCTGCCGGGCGTCTCGACAAAGATAGCGAAGGCTTGCTGCTGCTTACCAACGACGGTGTCTATCAGGCGAGACTTGCGAACCCTAAGTATAAGGTATGGAAGACATATTGGGTTCAAGTCGAAGGCGAGCCGACTGAAGAGCAACTGGAAGCACTTCGTCACGGTGTTGAGCTAAAAGATGGCCTAACCCGCCCGGCAGAAGCTTTTGTTATGCCCGAGCCGAATAACTTATGGCCCCGTAACCCGCCGATTAGAGAGCGAAAGTCGATTCCGGACACATGGCTTTGCATAAAAATAAGAGAAGGCAAAAACAGACAGGTTCGTCGCATGACAGCACACGTTGGACTACCAACGTTAAGGTTGATAAGAGCCGCAGTCGGCCCTTTTCAGTTAAAAGGATTACAGCCGGGACAATGGCGTGAAGAGCCTCCGGTTTGGTAAACCTTTGACTACCGCTGTGACGGTGAAAATGATAGAATACGCGCCAATTTTAGTACGCCAAAACGTCCGAGCAAATTTATGAGTGAAGCAGTAAAAAAAGTCATTGTCGGAATGTCCGGAGGAGTCGACTCCTCTGTCTCAGCATATCTTCTAAAACAACAGGGCTACCATGTTGAAGGCCTGTTTATGAAAAACTGGGAAGAAGACGACACGGACGAGTATTGTGCGGCCGCCGACGACTTGGCTGACGCTGAAAAAGTCTGTGAAACATTGGGTATTGAGCTGCACACCATTAACTTTGCTGCGGAATACTGGGATAACGTGTTTGAGTATTTCCTGGAAGAGTACAGAGCCGGCCGTACTCCGAACCCGGACATCATGTGCAACAAAGAGATTAAGTTTAAAGCCTTTCTTGAGTTTGCTGCCGAAGCGCTGGACGCCGATTATATCGCCACAGGCCATTATGTTCGCCGCCAATATGACGGCAAAAAATGGCAAATGCTGCGTGGATTGGACAATAACAAAGATCAAAGCTACTTCTTGTATACACTGAGTCATGAGCATATCGCGCAGACGCTATTTCCGGTTGGCGAACTGGAAAAGCCTGAAGTTCGACGTATTGCCGAGGAACAAGGCTTAGTAACGGCGGATAAAAAAGACTCTACCGGTATTTGTTTTATTGGTGAACGTAAGTTTAAAGATTTTCTACAGCAGTATCTGCCGGCTAAGCCTGGTGACATCGAAACCGTCGACGGTGATGTTCTTGGGCAACATGAAGGCTTGATGTACCACACGCTTGGTCAACGCAAAGGTTTACATATTGGTGGACTGGCTAACGCTTCTGACGACCCTTGGTATGTGGTCGATAAGGACGTTGAACGTAACGTACTGATTGTTGCACAAGGCAAGAACCACCCTCGCCTGTACTCTAAAGGTTTAATTGCCGGCCAGCTGCATTGGGTGAACCGGGAAGCGCCTGCGGAACCGTTCCGCTGTGCCGTAAAAACGCGTTATCGTCAAAACGATATCGCCTGTCAGGTAACACCATTAAACAATGGTGACGTTCATGTTGAGTTTGACGACCCCGTTGCGGCAGTTACACCAGGCCAGTCAGCGGTGTTCTATATCGATAACGTCTGCCTTGGGGGCGGTATTATTGAAAAACGCCTGACCGATTTTGAGGTAAAACTATGAACGACTGGCAACAGCGAGTTATTGCATTAGCCGGTATGTCATTAAGTGCCGCTGCGGTACAAAAAATAGCGCGCAGCGGCAGTTTGTATCCAGAATCCATTACCGACACATTAGTTCACAGTGTGTTACAACAGTCGCCCGACTCCATCGAACAGGTTTACGGTGGATTAGCGAATATCCAGCCTGGTTTACAGACATTTGTTCGCCAAATTGGCAGCAGTTCCCAAAAAGACGTTGAGGTGACGCGCTATTTAATTGGTATGCTGCACCTCTCAAGACGCTTATTGAAAGAACCCAAAGTTTTGGACGAACTGGGTCAGCGCATTTCACAAATAAAGCGCCAAAAAGAAGAGTTTGGCTTTGAACAATACCGCATTTTAGAGAGTATGGCTGGCGTATACCGTGAGTTAATAAGCCCACTAGGTCAGCCTATTCGAATCAATGGTAAACCAGAGGTGTTAAAATCCGATGCTAATCAGCATCATATCCGTGCCCTGTTACTTGCTGGCGTACGCAGTGCCATACTCTGGAATCAAGTCGGTGGTAAGCGTCGCCATTTCATTTTTTCAAGAAAACAGATGCTGAAAGCCGCTCAGCAGCTACTTCAACTTGCTTAATATATAACTCGGAGAACCTTGTATGTTGCCCTTATCTTCACTCACTGCGATATCCCCTGTTGACGGTCGATATGCGTCAAAAGCTGAAATGCTACGCCCTATTTTCAGCGAATATGGTCTGATCAAGTTCCGAGTAACCGTTGAAGTGCGCTGGCTACAATTGCTAGCAACTGTCGATGGCATTAAAGAAGTGCCCGCATTAAGCGACGAAGCGAATGCAGTACTCGACGGTATTGTTGAAAACTTCTCTGTTGAAGATGCGGAACGCATTAAAGAAATTGAGAGAACGACCAACCACGACGTTAAAGCGGTTGAGTACTTTTTAAAAGAGTCTGTGGCATCAAACGACGAACTCAATAATGTGTCTGAGTTCATTCATTTTGCGTGCACCTCGGAAGACATCAATAACCTGTCTCATGGTTTAATGCTGGCAACGGCACGAGACGACGTACTAGTGCCAATGATGACACAGCTCCTCAATGACGTAAAATTCAAGGCCAAAGAGTACCGAGCGGTGCCAATGATGGCTCGCACCCATGGTCAACCGGCAACGCCAACGACCATGGGTAAAGAATTCGCCAATGTAGCCGTTCGCTTAGAACGTCAAATTGAGCAATTTAAAGCGGTTAACATTATGGGTAAAATCAACGGTGCGGTGGGTAACTACAATGCTCACCTTGCCGCTTACCCGAACGTCGACTGGCATGGTATTTCTGAGCGTTTTGTTGAGTCTTTAGGCTTGAACTGGAACGCTTATACCACTCAAATCGAACCGCACGATTACATTGCTGAGTATTTTGACGCCCTGTCACGCTTTAATACTGTACTTATCGACTTTGATCGCGATGTCTGGGGTTACATTGCTCTGAACCACTTCAAACAGAAAACGATTGAAGGCGAAGTCGGCTCTTCAACCATGCCTCACAAAGTTAACCCAATCGACTTTGAAAATTCAGAAGGCAACCTGGGCATTGCCAACAGCATTATGCAGCATTTAGCGCAGAAGCTACCTATCTCACGCTGGCAGCGTGACCTGACTGACTCAACGGTATTGCGCAACTTGGGCGTCGGCTTAGCTTATGCGGTAATTGCTTATCAGGCGACACAAAAAGGTTTGAGCAAATTGGAAGTGAATGACGCTAAACTGGCCGCCGAATTGGATGACAACTGGGAGCTAATGGCAGAGCCAGTGCAAACCGTTATGCGCCGCTACGGTGTTGAGAAGCCTTATGAAAAGCTCAAAGCGTTAACTCGCGGTAAACGCATTACACCAGCCGATCTGAGTGATTTTATTGACGCGTTAGATATTCCTGACGCCGCCAAAGATGAAATGAAAGCACTAAGCCCGGCAAACTACATTGGGCGTGCCATTCAATTCGTTGACGACT
Source organism: Idiomarina piscisalsi (assembly GCF_002211765.1). Taxonomy (NCBI): domain Bacteria; kingdom Pseudomonadati; phylum Pseudomonadota; class Gammaproteobacteria; order Alteromonadales; family Idiomarinaceae; genus Idiomarina; species Idiomarina piscisalsi. The sequence goes on along the minus strand of NZ_CP022133.1, from coordinate 1,276,820 downwards.
TAGTATGACATTAAATCTCGATATAAAAGAGTTTCTGGCGAATAGCTGGCAGAAAAAGCCTTGTTTAATTAAACAAGGCTTTACTGCATTTTCAGACCTTATTAGCCCGGAAATATTGGCCGGGTTGGCCATGGAAGAAGGCGCTGACTCCCGTATTGTGCAAACGAATACGGATACCGAATCAGGCTGGCTGGTCACTCACGGTCCGTTCGAGGAGTACGACTCGTTCGGCGAAAGCGACTGGACCTTACTGGTCCAGTCCGTGAATGAATGGGTACCTGAGGTTGGTAAGCTGTTGCAGCCGTTTCGCTTCCTGCCTGACTGGCGCCTGGATGATGTCATGGTGAGCTTTTCCTGTGAAAACGGCGGCGTAGGTCCGCATGTTGATCAGTACGATGTGTTCATTATCCAGGGCGCAGGCAAACGACGCTGGCGCGTTGGTGAGCGTCAAAGACTTCAGCAGTCACAGCCAACTGAAGATCTTTGCTTAGTTAATAACGATTTTAGCGTTCTTATTGACGAAGAACTCGAAAGCGGTGATGTACTTTACATTCCCGCCGGCTGCCCGCACGACGGCATCGCACTTGAACCCTCGCTAAACTATTCCGTTGGTTTTCGAGCGCCGTCACAAGCAGAGCTTCTGTGGCAACTCGGCGACAGTGCTATGGCGAATGATGTTCTGACTAAACGTTACACCGATCCTGACAGCTCCGATTTATCGCCAAGCTATGACATTACAGCACCACAGCTCGACGCCATGAAGTCATTATTGATAGAGGCTATTCAATCTGATGACGCCAACGACATTATTGCTCGTTTGCTGTCTCAGTCTAAACGTCCACTCGTCGAACCTGAGCTGCCGGTAACCGCCGAGCAAATACCCGCTATGCTGGAGCAAAGCAACGCGTTTATTGAACGTGCACCGGGTGCCCGCCTACTGCGACTGGACAATGACAGCTTCTACTTAAACGGTGAAAGGCTCGATGTACCTGAGCCAGCACAACAAGCGGCGATTCAGCTTGCTGAAATGCATGGTAGCTGTGGGGTTTCCGAGCTAAATGAAACCTTTTTAATCGCCGAAAGCCAGGCACTTTTGGCTGACGTTATCAACTTAGGTGGATACTACTTCTTCGTCGAAGAAGCCCCTGAATAATTCTGTAAAGAGAAGTTGATAAACACCTGTTTGAATACGCGTATTTATTGATTTTATTCAGTAGCGAACGGTTGCCCTACGTGGTAATGTTCGCGCAATTTTTTAAGCAATAAGGAATTAGAATTCATGTCTCTATTCGAGCATCCTGAATTTGATAATCACGAGCAAGTTGTATTCTGTCATGACCAGGAATCTGGCTTGAAAGCAATTATTGCTATTCATGACACTACATTAGGTCCAAGCCTTGGCGGTACTCGCCTTTGGAACTATAGCTCATCAGCTGAAGCACTAACTGACGTACTGCGCCTGTCTCGTGGTATGACTTACAAAAGCGCAATGGCTGGCTTGCCGTTGGGCGGTGGTAAAGCCGTTATTATTGGCGACGCTAAGAAGGTTAAGAGCGAAGACCTGTTCCGTGCGTATGGTCGCTTCATTGAGTCGTTAAGTGGTCGTTATATTACCGCAGAAGACGTCAACATCCGTACTGAAGATATCGACATTGTGGCCAAAGAAACCAGCCACGTTGCCGGTACTGCTGACAAAGCCGGTGACCCTTCCCCGCATACAGCTTTGGGTACTTATCTGGGCTTAAAAGCAGCGGCAAAACACCGCTTGGGCAGCGAAGACTTAAAAGGCGTAAAAATTGCTGTGCAAGGTTTAGGCTCGGTCGGTTATGACTTTGCTAAGTACTGTGCAGAAGACGGCGCTGAGCTTATCGTTACCGATATAAACGAAGAGTCTGTTGAGCGTGCAGTTAACGAGTTAGGCGCAAAAGCCGTTGGTTTGGATGAAATATACAGCGTTGATGCTGATATTTACGCACCTTGTGCATTAGGCGCAACCATTAATGATGAAACGCTGAAGCAGCTAAAAGTGAAAATTATTGCGGGCAGCGCTAACAACCAATTAGCAAATCCTAAGCATGATCAGGCAGTCAAAGACATGGGCATTTTGTATGCACCAGACTATGTCATTAATGCTGGCGGTGTTATTCATGTCTGTTCTGAAGCGGCAAACATGAGCTTAGAAGAAACGGATAAGCGTGTTCGCGCTATTCACGACACGCTAGACAAGCTGTTTGCACGAGCTAAAGAAGAAGACCGCCCAACCGGCGTTATTGCTGATGAAATGGCAAGAGAGATAATCGCCAAAGGTAAGCAGTAAAACCTATAAAAAGCCTGGTGATTAAACCAGGCTTTGTAAGATAACTTCAAGCGGGTGTTTCACCCGCTTTTTTTCTACCCGCTTAACTTGCGAGCGGCAGGAGAACCCCGTTACCAAAACTCCTGAACTACCGTAACGTTGAACCGCGTCGTGCCAACCCATGTGATACAAGCCCATACTGTCATCCAGGTTTTTAAGCTCATGACCGAACGTACCGGCCATACCGCAACAACCGACATTAACAATATCCAGGGTGAGGCCCAGCTTAGCGAACAGCGTTTGCCATTGTTTCGCTGATTCAGGAACGAAGCTTTGTTCAGTGCAGTGCAGCAGCAGTCCATAGTGACTCGATCGCTTTTGATCGTGCGGCTCAAAATCCACAGACATAAGCCATTCAATCACGGTGCTGACATTGACTGGTGGTAACTCGCCATTACAGGCTTTTCGGTATTCATCCCTAAAAATCAGTGCTGTTGACGAATCTGGGCCAATTAAAGGAATACCCGCCTCTGAAAGCGCTTGTAACTGTTTAGTGACCTTTCGCGCGGTTTCATCAAAGTCTTTTAAAAAGCCTTTCACATGTTGCGCTTTACCATGCCCTGCAAAAGGCAGTAGTACTGGTCTATAACCCAACTTCGATACCAAGTGACCCAAAGCTAAAACAAACTCGGCTTCGTAAAAACTGGTAAATGGATCCTGAACAATAACAACCGTTTGGCTTATTTCCGTTTCACTTAACGCCAGAATATCGCCAGTATCTAAAATATCGAAGCCGCTTTGGCTCCACCCCGTTAGTAAATCCGGCGTCGAAAAGCTCGGCGTATCAACATAACCCACAATATGTTTAAGCACCCAGCGAGAAACGGGGTTATTAATTAGCACATTACTGGCTGTTGGGTAGCGGCTGGCTATGTGTCCGGTTTTCTCGACGTTCTTGACCAGGTAGTCTTTTAATGGACGGAAATAGCGGCTGTAGTAATGTTCATAAAAACGCGCCCGAAACGTCGGCACATCGACCTTGACCGGACACTGATTGGTACACGCCTTACAGGCTAAGCACTTATCCATGGAGTCTTTCACTTCATGGTTAAAGTCATCCGATGTCTTAAGTTGACGTGAAAGCTTCTCAAAAAAGTGGCTTTGCTGAGGGGATTGCGCTGCATCGTAGCCTTCTTTCTGAGTCAGTCGTAACCATTCACGCACGAGACCCGCCCTACCTTTCGGAGAATATCGTCTGTCGCGAGTGACTTTATAAGACGGACACATAGCCGACGACGTGTCATAGTTAAAACACAAGCCGTTACCGTTACAATCCATTGCGTTTTGGTAGCTCTCGCGCGTAGCTACGGGGATTTGCCGGTCATAGTAGCCACGTTTTATTGCGTCGACAGAAACCAGCTCTGCTTCCGTATTTAGTGGTGTACAGATCTTACCGGGATTCAACTGGTTACAAGCATCAAAGCTGGCTTTTATTTTTTGTAGCTCTTTGTAGAGATCGTCACCGAAGAACTTAGGGGCATATTCCGAGCGGTAACCTTTGCCATGCTCTCCCCACATCAAACCGCCATACTTTTGCGTCAGCTTAGCGACTTCGTCACTGACCTCACGCAGTAAACTCTCATCAGCCGGCTCTGTTAAATCGAGTGCCGGACGAACATGCAGGACTCCGGCATCAGCGTGTCCAAACATGCCATAATCCAAACCTTTGCTATCGAGTAATGCTCGGAATTCATTAATAAATGGCGCCAGTTTTTCAGGCGGAACGGCCGTGTCTTCTGCAAAAGCAACCGGCTTGCGGCGTCCTTTTGTTGCGCCCAGTAGACCAACTGACTTTTTACGCATTGCGTAAATCAGTTGTATGCTCGGCAAGTCATCACAAATTTGATAGCCAATAACGCCCTGATTGTCTTTACTCTTAATGAGTTTCTCCAGACGCTGACAAAGTGTGTTGACCTTGGTATCAATGTCATTTTGGTCAAGTCCGGTAAACTCGACCATGTTAATACCGTCCATACGCTTGCCTTCAACATCTTCAAGCAAGTGCGAGACCGACTTCCAAATAATGTCTTCCCGCGCAAGGTTCAACACTTTACTGTCAACGGTTTCAACCGACGTTGCGTTTGCTTCCACCAGGAATGGCGCATTTTCTAAGGCAGCCTGGAAATTGGAGTACTTAACGTTAACCAGCACACGATGCTTAGGAATCGGCGTAATATTTAGACGCGCTTCGCTGACAAAGCCTAACGTCCCTTCTGAGCCGGCAATAATTCTTGAAACATCAACAACCTGCTCTTTCGGGTTGTAGGCGTGTTTTAAATCGTAACCGGTAAGGAAACGATTCAGCGGCGGGAATTTATCCGCTATTAACTGCTCTTCGCCAACACAAGTGTCTATGACCTGCCTATAGATTCTGGCTATGCGGTCACTCCCTTGTGCAATGCTTTCTGCTTGCTCAAGTGATACCGGCCCGCTGTCCAGAACGTTACCGTCCAATAACACGGTTTTCAGTTCCAGGATATGATCGCTGGTTTTGCCGTAAACCAAAGAGCCCTGACCAGACGCATCGGTGTTAATCATACCACCTAAGGTTGCTCGGTTACTGGTCGACAAATCAGGTGCGAAAAAATAGCCGTGCGGGCGCAATGCATCGTTTAACTGATCTTTTACGACCCCCGACTGCACCCTAACCCAGCCTTCCTCAGCATTCACTTCGAGCACTTTGTTCATGTGTCGGCTCATATCGACGACAATGCCAGACGTTAATGACTGGCCATTCGTACCAGTGCCACCGCCTCGTGGGGAAAACTGAATATCAGAAAACGCATCTTGTCCGGCAAACTTCATCACCAGAGCCAGATCAGATTGCTTTTTAGGGTATAAAACGGCTTGTGGGAGTTGTTGGTAAACACTATTGTCGGTAGCGGCAATTAGCCGCCCCGAGTAGCTCACATCAATTTCGCCGGAGAAACCAGAGCCTTTTAATGCTTTTAAAAAGCTCTGGTAATTGTCCGGTAACGCACTTTCCGCTGAAACGTTCGGTAATGCGGTCATACTTATAGGTGTTCCGACAGGTACATCCAGGTTTCAATAACGGTATCAGGGTTTAGTGATACGGAATCAATGCCCTGTTCAACCAGCCAAGCAGCAAAATCGGGATGATCCGACGGTCCCTGGCCACAAATACCAACGTATTTGCCTCGCTCCTTAGCCGTTTGAATGGCCATAGCGAGCAGCTTTTTAACGGCTTCATTGCGTTCATCAAATAAATGCGCAATCACACCCGAGTCACGATCAAGCCCCAGAGTTAGCTGAGTTAAGTCGTTAGAGCCAATAGAGAAACCGTCGAATATATCGAGGAATTCGTCAGCAAGCAGCGCGTTCGACGGCAACTCGCACATCATGATGACGCGCAGGCCATTTTCGCCTTGTTTTAAGCCTTGCTCCTCCAGAAGCTCGATAACTTTGCGGCCCTCTTCCAGCGTGCGGACAAACGGAATCATAATTTCGACGTTTGTGAGTCCCATGTCATTACGAACCCGTTTGATGGCTTCGCACTCTAATGCAAAGCAGTCACGGAATTCCTCTGAGATATAGCGGGAAGCACCGCGGAACCCAAGCATAGGGTTCTCTTCACCCGGCTCGTATTGACTACCACCAATAAGGTTCGCGTACTCGTTTGACTTAAAGTCAGACATGCGAACAATGACACGTTCGGGTGAGAAAGCAGCACCTAAAGTGGCAATGCCTTCCGCCAAACGCGCTACATAGTATTCGCGAGGAGTGCTGTAACCCGCCATCATTTGATCGATAGTAGCTTTCAAGTCATCACTTTGTGCATCGTAATTTAACAGCGCTTTCGGGTGCACGCCTATCATGCGGTTAATAATGAACTCTAAGCGTGCCAGGCCAATACCAGCATGAGGCAAGCCAGCAAAATCAAACGCGCGATCCGGGTTACCTACGTTCATCATAATTTTCAGCGGCAACGACGGCATCGCATCAATGCGAGACTCGGTGACATCGAAATCAAGTTGTCCTTGATAGATATACCCGGTATCGCCCTCAGCACAAGAAACAGTCACTTCCTGGCCATTAGCAATATGGTCAGTGGCATCACCACAACCGACAACCGCAGGAATCCCTAATTCACGTGCGATAATAGCCGCATGACAAGTACGACCACCGCGGTTAGTTACAATGGCAGCCGCGCGCTTCATAATAGGTTCCCAGTCAGGATCCGTCATGTCTGTTACCAGCACATCGCCCGGCTGCACTTTATCCATTTCACTAATGTCATTAAGAACACGCGCAACACCTCGACCAATACGCTGACCGATAGCACGTCCCTGGCATACTACGTCACTTTTACTTTTTAGAGCGAAGCGCTCTATAGCCTGACCTTTCTGGTTTGACTGCACCGTTTCAGGACGTGCCTGAACAATATACAACTTGCCATCAACACCATCCTTCGCCCATTCAATATCCATTGGACGACCATAGTGCTTTTCAATAATAAGCGCTTGTTTGGCCAGAGCTTCAACTTCGTCGTCAGTAATTGAGAACGTGCGGCTTTTCTCTGTATCGATGTCCTCAATTAATGTCTGTTTACCGTGCGCGCGGTCTTCTGAGAAAATCATCTGGATTTTTTTGCTGCCCAGCGTACGTCGTAATACCGACGGACGGCCGGCTTCTAACGTTGGCTTATGAACGTAGAATTCATCAGGGTTAACTGCGCCTTGAACGACCATTTCGCCCAGTCCAAAAGACGAGGTAATGAAGACAACATCCTCGAAGCCTGACTCAGTATCGATACTGAACATAACGCCCGAAGACGAAATATCACTACGCACCATACGTTGAATACCCGCCGAAAGCGCTACACCCCGGTGGTCATAACCTTGGTGAACTCGGTAAGAAATTGCCCGGTCGTTAAATAATGACGCGAAGACATGTTTAATGGCTTCCATCACATTGTCTAAGCCACGAACGTTCAGGAATGTTTCCTGCTGTCCGGCAAATGATGCATCAGGCATGTCTTCAGCCGTCGCTGAGCTACGTACAGCGAAACTGAATTCGTCGTTGTTTTCGCTCAGCGTTTCAAATGCTGATTTAATGGCATTTTCAAACTCGCTCTGGAATGGCGTATCTATTATCCATTGGCGAATTTTTTGACCGGCTTGCGTCAGTGCTTGAACATCATCGACATCGAGGCTGTCGAGCAAATCGTGAATGCGATCGTTAAGACCACTTTGCTCCAAAAACTGATTATAAGCTTCGGCTGTGGTCGCAAAACCTCCGGGAACTTCAACGCCGGCGCCCGATAAGTTGCTGATCATTTCACCCAGAGAGGCGTTTTTGCCCCCCACACGATTAACGTCCTGCATTCCCAGATCTTGGTACCACACTACGTATTCTTGCACGTCACAGTCCTCAATTAATTTTTTAGGCATGGAAGTGTCGGGTATTTTACACTTTATAGCTCAACAAGTTAATATCGCTGTATTAATCCTTTGTAAAAGAGACTTAACGTGCGCTACGCCTTTTATATTTCTGACGGCACGGCACTGACCGCTGAGGCCTTTGGTCATGCCCTGCTCTCAATGTTTCCGGTAAAATTCGAGCATAAAACGCTGCCCTTTATTGATACACAAAAAAAAGCAGAAAATGTCTGTAAAACCATTCAAAAAGCAAAAGAAGAGAGCGGCGAGCCGCCGCTGATATTCCATACCTTCGTTAATGAAACGCTAAAGTCAAAAATAACGAATTGCGGGGGCGTTTGCTATGACTTCCTGGATCACTTTGTGACACCAGTAGAAAAAGAGCTTAACGTTAAAGCCGAACCGAAGACCCACCGCACTCATGGTGTTCATAAGAATTATAATTTCCGAATAGATGCTATTAACTACGCCCTTGATAACGACGACGGTAAACGTCTCAACCAGCTTGATAAGGCGGATCTTATTCTGGTAGGTGTCTCAAGAACGGGTAAAACGCCGACAAGCCTTTACTTGGCTATGCAATACGGTATTAAGGTCGCCAACTATCCGCTTACCGACGACGATGACTTTGAACGTTTGCAGTTACCCAAAGAGCTGAAAATGCACAGGCATAAAATTTTTGGTCTAACGCTCAGCTCTCAGCGCCTGCATGAAATACGCAGTCAGCGTAGGGAAGGCAGCCGTTATGCATCGTTAGCACAGTGTCGGTTTGAGTTGGCTGAAGTCGAAAAATTGTACCGCCGGGAGGCAATACCGTTTATCAATTCGACCCATTATTCAGTGGAAGAAATTGCCGCGAAGATTCTTGCGAAGACCAACTTAGAACGGCACCGCTATTAGTGCCGTTCTGTCATTAACGCTTATTTTGCGCTTATTTTGCGTTAGTACTTTCAAAGATTTTGTCTGCTGAAGCCGCAACAAAACCCGTGTAAAGTTTACCCGGCTCAATTTCGTACCGCTTCGCAAACTCATAAAAACAGCTTGGAATACTGACCGTTTTGTCTGAGAACTCAACGTCATGACGGTCAGCCATTGTTGACGACTGCTCGAGGTAAACCTCTGGCGAGCCTTTAATTTCGCCACCTGAACTATTGAGTGTAAAGCCATTATCCTTCAGCCTCTGGTTTACCTGCTCTAATGATTCGTAGCCCGGCAACTGATTAACACTCACCGTAAAGTGGTTAGCGCAGTAACCGAACGCCGACATCCAGGCAGCGTATTCACTTTCTTCTAACAGCGCCAGATAGTCTTCGTGGCTAACTTTCCAATGGGTGCCTGAGTACAGGAAGTCAGACTTTTTCGTATCGGCTTCCGATACTTGCGCCACCATCTCTTTGACTTTGGCTTGCAATTCGTCAGAAAACTCGCTGGTCATTAATTCGCTGATGAACACTTTAGGCAGCTCAGGGTCATCATGCTCGAAGTGTTTCGCACGAAGCTTCTTAGCCTCGAAGTGGTAATCGCCGCCTTCTTTGTAACCTAAGTCCAGAAAGTGCTGTGCCAGAACCTCTAAGCCAACCGGAGCAATATCGAATGTTCTGAAGGCGACGTGATCGTTAATGATCGGATGCCCTTCACCCAGTATTTTGTGAACTTTTTCTGCCGATGGCGTGCGAGATAAGTAATCTTGCCACAAATTCTCAAATAACTGCTCTACCTGCTGTGACATACAACGGTTGTCCTCTTATACGTTCAATGAAATAGAAAATTAGCCTTCGCCATTGCGCGCAGCTTTAAGCGACTCGGCCACTAAAAACGCCAATTCTAACACTTGATCGGCATTAAGTCGTGGATCGCATTGTGTACGGTAACGACTCGACAGGTCTTCTTCGCTGATTTTATAAGCTCCACCTGTGCATTCTGTGACGTCTTCCCCGGTCATCTCTAAATGAATACCGCCGGGATACGTGCCTTCTGACTGGTGAATAGCAAAAAACTGTCTCAATTCTTTATGAATGGCGTCGAAAGAACGTGTTTTCAAGCCATTGTCCGCTTTTATCGTGTTGCCATGCATTGGATCGCTGGACCAAATAACGTTGCGACCTTCTTCTTTAACTCGACGTACCAGACGTGGCATATTTTCAGCCAGATTATCTGCTCCCATACGGGTAATGAGCGTTAAGCGCCCCGCTTCGTTATCCGGGTTAAGCGCATCGATTAAGCGAATAAGCTCATCTTCAGGCATTTTCGGTCCGACTTTTACGCCTATTGGGTTATTAATGCCGCGCATAAATTCGACATGCGCATGATCTAACTGACGCGTACGCTCCCCTATCCAAACCATATGGGCAGAACAGTCGTAGGGTAAGCCGGTTAATGTATCTGTACGAGTTAACGCCTGCTCATAAGGCAACAATAAGGCCTCATGAGAGGTAAACAGCGAGGTTTCGTGGATGGTCGCATTATTATCTGCATTGATGCCCAATACTTCCATAAAACGCAGCGCTGACTGAATTTCTTCCGCGATTTGCTGATAGCGTTCTTTCAACGGGTTTGACGCAATGAAGCTTAAGTTCCACTTATGAACCTTATGTAAGTTTGCCAAACCGCCCTGTGCAAACGCCCGCAACAAATTCAGCGTCGCCGCCGAATGATGATACGCCTTAAGCATACGCTCAGGATCCGGCTCTCGAGACCTCTCTGTAAACTCAGAGCCATTAATAATATCGCCGCGATAACTTGGCAGGTTAACACCATCAACAGACTCAAAGTCACTGGAGCGCGGCTTAGCATATTGCCCCGCCATTCGTGCGACTTTGGTTACCGGACACGACCCCGCGAAGGTCATTACAATGGCCATTTGCAGAATAACTTTAAAAGTGTCTCTTATTTTTGGGGCATTAAAGTCGCTAAACGACTCAGCGCAGTCACCGCCCTGGAGCAGAAAACCATTTCCCTGACAGACATCGCTTAGTTGATTTCTCAGCGCACGAATTTCTTCCGCGAACACTAACGGCGGGAACTGGCTTAGTTGCCTTTCGACATCATGCAGCTGTTGTTCGTTTTGGTAGCTGGGTTGTTGTTGAATTGGCTTATCGCGCCAGCTGCGCGCACTCCACTGTGCCATAAAATTAACTTCCGACTTTTTTCACTGTATAAGATGTACGAATGTACGGTGTCCGCCATTGAAAAGCAACGACTAACGCCGTTGCTCAAGTGCATGAATACGCTCTTCCAAAGGCGGATGACTCATAAAGAGTTTACCAATCGTTGAGCGTTTTCCCTTAATGCCGAAAGCTAACATGGTACCGTCCAGCTCTGATTCGCGGCCTTGTTGTAAGCGACGCAACGCTGCAATCATTTTCTGTTTACCCGCAATATCTGCGGAACCAGCGTCTGCTCGGAACTCGCGCTGACGGGAGAACCACATCACTATGACACTGGCGAGAATGCCAAAAACAACTTCCAGTAACATGACCAAACCGAAGTACGCGAGTCCGCCACGTTGGTTATCACCGCGAGCGATGGCGCTGGCGATGATCCGCGCAAAGAACATTACAAAGGTGTTCACCACGCCCTGAATTAACGTCAGCGTGACCATGTCGCCGTTCGCAATGTGACTGACTTCGTGCGCCAACACCGCTTCAACTTCATCTGCGTTCATGCTTTGTAACAAGCCAGTGCTGACCGCAACCAGTGAATGGTTTTTGCTGCGTCCGGTGGCAAACGCATTGGGCGACGGTGACTGATATACAGCAACCTGAGGCATCGGTATGCCGGCTTTTTGCGCCTGCTGCTGAACCGTTCTTAACAGCCATTCTTCAGACTGATTCTGTGGACGCTCGATAACCCGTGCTCCAGTTGAACGAATAGCCATCCAACGGGAAATCCATAGTGAAACAAAAGCACCGCCAAAACCAAACAGCGCACAGAAAATTAACAACCCTGCAGAGCCACGAGCGTCTATACCCGTTGCTGCAATAACGATATTAAAAACAACACTAACGACCAATAAAACAGCAATGTTAGTGGCTAAAAATAGCAGGATCCTTTTCATCCTAGTCTCCGTTAAGAATGTCTACGCTAACTGATATGTAGGCGCCTCACATTAAGTTCAATGCACGAGTGAAAATTTACCGGCGAAATTTTGGCTTTGCCAGCCAGGCATATAAGGCAATGTGGCAATTGGCTCGGACTTCAGGATGCTGATTAATGTCTCAAGGTTTTCTTTTTGCCTGGGCATTGGCGTTTCGTCGGTCTGCACGGCAATCCAGCCTGCGAGTTCGCAGCCCGATGCTTGAATCGACTGGGCGCTAAGTAACGCATGATTTAAGCAGCCCAGCTTTAAACCAACCGTGAGAATAACTTTGGCGGACAGTTGCTCAACCAACTCTGGCATAAAGAACGTATTCGATAACGGTAATTGCCAGCCACCGGCGCCTTCTATCACCAAAACATCAGCACCGATTTGACGAATCTCATCAACGGTCTTTTGAAGCCTGTTGATATTGATTTCAACGGCCTTTTCGGCCGCTGCAATATGAGGCGCTATGGCTGGCTCAAACGTGTAAGGGTTTACCTGTTGATAGGGTTGTTTAATATTCGCAACCTTCATTAATGCTAAGGCATCTGAATTTTTTAATTGCCCATCGAGCATTTCGCAGCCAGAAGCAACAGGCTTCATAACAGCCACTTTGCGACCACTGTTTACCAAGTATTGCACAAAGCCACAGGCTGCCACGGTTTTACCTGCGTCAGTATCGGTACCTGTTATAAAATAAATATCCATATTAACTATTAATCAACCCTACTTAACCAAAACGATATTAATAACTTGCCATTCCAGTGGTAAGCCCTGGCTTTGTCGACAGGTTTCATAGCTTTTTTCTAAGTTTTGAAGCTTTGATCTCGTCATCAAACCAGACGAGCTTTCCCGTTTTACTAAGCTTGCACCAACACCTTTAATACTGCCCAGTAGTTCTCTCAAATTATTAAAATACTGGGTATAGCTGTAGTCATGAAAGCCGGCACTTGACCAAGCGTGTTTCTTAACCGCAGAGACAACATCGGTTAATAGCGGGAACTGGTTAATATGACGCCGGCTATCGACTCTTGCCCAGCTTTCCTGCAATGACGAGAAGGTGCCGGGTAACAATGTATTCACCGTTGCAACACCACCGGGTTTAAGAATACGGTAGACCTCGTTAAACGCACAACTCAAGTCATCAACCCACTGCAACGACAAATTCGCAAATGCCCAATCGGTACTCCCACTTGCTAATGGTAACTCAGTCCAGTGTCCATGCGACCAATTCAAGTTTGGGTATAACCGACGCGCCTGTACCAGCATGGCCGGGGAAATATCAATGCCGATATACTGTTGGCAGCGGCTTAGCAATGCGGCGGTTTCAGCCGCAGGGCCACAACCAATATCAACCAGTGTTCCCGTATGTTGAGAAATAGCTGGATTCGCGCAAGCCAGGAGATCGTGGGCCGCTCTTCTTTGAATTTCATCGTGTTGAGTATAACTGGTAGCGGCACGGTCAAAGTGCTGCGCCACAGCTTTATCAAAATTTAGCGGTTTCATAGAGCCCTATTCGATTCCAGTAGCTCATCAGCCACATGCCAAAACTGACTGATGTGCGCCGATTGCATGTTACTGTTCAGGCTAAAGCGAATTCTTGGCAAATGCTTAGGCACCGTGGGATAAACAATCGCTCGGCACAAATACCCCAGGCTCGTCAGCTCTCTTGCAATGCGCCTCGCGGTCTCTTCACTTTCAAACGACCAGGTTTGAATAGGCGTTGAGGACTCTATATACGCTAAGCCACGACGAGACATTTCCAGCTGAAACTGTTGCGCTAGCTGTGCTAAATGATCTCGCTTCTCTCGTCCTTCGTTACTGCGAATAACCGTTAGTGCGGCGCTGGCTGCGGCAGCTTGTGCGGGCGGCATGGCCGTTGAATAGATGTATTCCCGACAAAACTGAATTAACGCTTCAATGGTGTCGTTATCAGCACAGACAAACGCCCCACCAACGCCGAATGCTTTGCCAAAGGTTCCCGTCATGATGTCTATCACGTTCAAGTTGTCCGCCAGAGCGCCTTTCCCCTCTTGACCTAAAACACCAATGCCGTGTGCGTCATCGACCATAAATGTCGCGTCTGGCTGTTGTTTTTTCAGCTCGGCCAATTGCGCAATACCGCCGTCGTCCCCGTCCATACTGAAAACCCCTTCGGTGACAAGCCAGTCTTCGGGTTGTAGCATGCCAGCAATGGTTAACGGCTGACTGTGATCATAGCGCTTAAAACGTTGACGACTTTGTTTGATACCATCAATTAAAGACGCGTGAACAAGCTTATCTGCGTATATTTTGCCGCTTTCACCTGTCAGGGTATTTAACACCCCTGTGTTTGCCGCAAAACCGGAGGAAAATAAAAGCGCAGCCGGCTTTTCAAGCCACTCACACAGCTCAGATTCAAGCCGTTGGTGCTCACGACAATAACCACTTAATAACGGCGACCCTGTGCTGCCAACGCCCCATTGATTCGTTGCATCGATAAAGCGTTTAATAACCTCTTCATGCTGACTTAAACCGAGGTAATCGTTTTTCGAAAAGTCGACAACGACACTGGCTTCTTTTGCGGCACGACAACGACGTCGACGCATTTGTGTCGAGGCCATACGTTGCTTCAATTTCTCCTTAAGAGCGTCATGCATTGTTCGATCGCTTAGGAGGCGTCGTAGAAACGAACCGGTTGCTCTTGCTCTGCAATGGCATCTTCAATAACAGCGGTATGCACTTCGTCATCATAACCATCAGCTTGCTCCGGTGTTATACCCAAACGCTCAAATAAACGAAGATCAGCGTCGGCTTCCGGATTCGCCGTTGTCAGTAGCTTTTCACCATAAAATATCGAGTTAGCTCCGGCCAAAAAGCACAGCGCCTGCATTTCATCGTTCATGTCTTCACGACCGGCCGATAAGCGCACATGCGATTGCGGCATAAGAATACGTGCCACGGCCACTGTACGCACAAACTCAAAGTTATCTAAGTCTTCGAGTTTAGCAAACGGCGTTCCTTCAACTTTCACCAACATATTAATTGGCACACTTTCCGGGTGCTTGGGTAAGTTAGCAAGCTGCACCAATAATGAGGCGCGATCTTTCACACTTTCTCCCATACCCACGATACCGCCGGCGCACACTTTCATGCCCGCGTCGCGAACATTAGCCAGCGTATCAATTCGATCCTGATAGGTGCGCGTGGTAATAATGTCACCATAGAACTCAGGCGAGGTATCGAGATTATGGTTGTAGTAATCAAGCCCGGCTTGTTGCAGCAACTTCGCCTGTTCAGCAGACAGCATCCCCAGCGTCATGCAGCTCTCTAGCCCCAGCTCTTTAACACCTTTGATCATTTCCATAATGTAAGGCATGTCACGGTCTTTCGGGTTACGCCAGGCGGCGCCCATACAAAAACGGCTCGCTCCCTTGTCTTTGGCCGCTTGCGCCTCTTGCAATACTTTCTCAACGGCCATCAGACGTTCTCGATCAAGCCCGGTGTGATAATGAGCACTTTGCGGACAGTATTTGCAGTCTTCCGGACACGCGCCGGTTTTAATCGACAGAAGCGTACTGACCTGTACTTCATTCGGGTTAAAATGCTCTCGGTGAACACTCTGGGCTTTAAACATTAGGTCATTAAACGGCAATTGTAGAAGTTGTTGAACCTCTTCAACGGTCCAGTCGTTGCGAATGGCTGGCATAATAGAATCTCGTGTTTTGAACAGTTAATGTTGCATAGAATATGCGTTATCATTGCCCTGTCAATTTACGCAACCATGCAAACTTTACAACTGAGTATTTTATGACCTCATCAAGTCGTTTGAGTAACGAAGAATTCGATCGCCAACATTTATGGCACCCTTATACGTCCATGAGCAACCCCTTGCCTTCCTATGAAGTAAGCTCTGCGAAAGGCGCCACCATTACCTTAAAAAACGGGGAGCAACTCATAGACGGTATGTCTTCCTGGTGGGCGGTCATTCACGGTTATCGTCACCCAAGACTGGATAAAGCTGCGCACCAGCAGATTGATACCGTCAGCCACGTCATGTTCGGCGGCCTTACTCACGAACCAGCGATAAAATTGGGTCGACAGCTCGTCGACATGTTGCCAAAACCGCTGGAAAAAGTATTCATTGCTGACTCTGGCTCTATTAGTGTTGAAGTCGCCATAAAAATGGCGTTGCAGTACTGGTTGGCTCAATCACGCCCTGAAAAGTCCAAGCTGTTAACCATAAAAGGTGGTTATCATGGCGACACTTTTAAAGCCATGTCAGTGTGTGATCCGGAAAATGGCATGCACAGTTTTTTTAATAAAGCCATTGCCACCCAGATTTTTGCTGACGCGCCGGAATTAACACCTGCCGATGAATGGGATGAAGCCTCAGGTCAGCAGTTGACACTATGGTTTGAACAATTCCATAAAGAAGTAGCCGCCGTCATACTCGAACCAATTGTGCAAGGCGCCGGTGGTATGCGGTTTTATCACCCCAATTACCTGAAACTCATTCGTGCTCTTTGCGATAAATACGATGTACTGCTCATTGCCGATGAAATTGCTACCGGGTTTGGTCGTACCGGAAAGTTGTTCGCTTGCGAACATGCGGGGATCACCCCTGACATTATCTGTTTGGGTAAAGCGTTAACGGGTGGCTATATCACTCTGGCCGCAACCGTAACCACTGAACAGGTGGCGAATACTATTGGGCAAGGTCCGGCCGGTGGTGCACTCATGCACGGACCAACCTTTATGGGGAATCCATTGGCTTGCGCCGTCGCCTCAGAATCGCTTGCTATTATCAATGAAGGCACTTGGCAGCAGCAGGTAAGAGCAATAGAAGCACAGTTGAGAGAACAACTGCTTCCGTTACATGAGTTACGTTCAGTGCGCGATGCCAGAGTTTTTGGCGCTATTGGAGTGTTGGAGATGGAACAGACAATCGACGTCGCTGAAGCCCAGCGTTTATTCATTAAACGCGGTGTTTGGATACGCCCGTTCGGTAGACTGCTTTACATCATGCCGCCTTACATTATTAGCAAACAGGAGTTGTCAGCTTTGTGCTCTGCCATGGCGGAATACGCCAAAAGCATTCAGAAGCCGAAGAAGTAAAGCGACAAACCGCCCAGGCAGCTTAAAACGAGTATCACCAGGTTCACCCAAATATGCTGTTTATGTTGCCGGAAGAGCACAAAGTTGAGTGCCAAGCTTATCAGGCTAATGATCAAACCAATACAAAGTGTGATCACAAACAGGTCACCCAGTGTTATATGCCAGTAATCCCGGACCGGAATACCGAAGATTTGCGTCAGTATGGTGTTACGCTCTGGCTTGGCGTAGTTAAAAACAATGGTGGCTATAACAAATATAACCCAGCCAAAAATACATAATAAGCCAAGCACCCTCGACCAAAACGGTACTTTTTTTAAGTCATCTATAGAGCCCCTTTTCATAATTTTTCTCTCTGTTGACGGGGTTATACTTGAGTCTGCGCCAATCCGAGGTAACATAGCAACCTTTGATTCGCAAAATAGTGTAAATTTCGGAGAATAGAAACCCATGTCGTATGCTTCTGTAGTGGATATTCTGGAAGGCAAAATCCCGGTCGACGAAACCGTTACGGTTCGCGGTTGGGTACGTACACGCCGTGACTCCAAAGCGGGAATTTCCTTTATTAATGTACATGACGGCTCTTGCTTTGAAGCAGTTCAAGCCGTTGTACCTGCTGAACTTCCAAACTACAGTAATGAAGTGCAAAAGCTGACAACCGGTTGTTCTGTTGCTATTACCGGCGTCGTGGTTCCATCTCAGGGTCAGGGGCAGTCATTTGAGCTGCAAGCCACTAAAGTGCATGTGTATGGCTGGGTTGAAGATCCTGACACTTACCCTATGGCGCCAAAACGCCATAGCATGGAATATTTGCGCGAGTACGCACATTTACGACCGAGAACCAACATTACCGGCGCGGTTATGCGTGTTCGTAACACGTTATCTCAGGCGATTCACCGTTTCTTTCACGAAAACGGTTATTTATGGGTTAGCACCCCTATTATTACCACTTCTGATTGTGAAGGTGCCGGAGAAATGTTCCGTGTGTCGACACTCGACCTGCTCAATGTGCCTAAAACGGACAAAGGTGATGTTGATTTTTCACAGGACTTTTTTGGTAAAGAAGCCTTTTTGACCGTATCGGGTCAGTTAAACGTTGAGTCTTATGCATGCTCACTGTCAAAGGTTTACACTTTCGGCCCGACCTTCCGCGCTGAAAACTCGAACACCAGCCGTCACTTATCTGAGTTTTGGATGGTAGAACCTGAGCTTGCCTTTGCATCACTCGATGATGTCGCTGACTTAGCGGAAGACATGCTGAAGTATGTGTTCAAAGCAGTTCTTCAGGAGCGACCAGACGACATGGAGTTTTTCGCTAAACGCATTAACTCAGAAGCCGTTAGCCGTTTAGAAGCGATTGTGAACAGTAACTTTGTGCACATGGATTACACCGACGCTATTGAGATTTTGAAAGGCTGCGGCAAGAAGTTTGAATACCCGGTTGAATGGGGCGTTGATTTGCAATCTGAGCACGAACGGTATCTGGCAGAAGAGCACGTTGGCGCACCGATTATTCTGAAAAACTACCCGCGTGATATTAAAGCGTTCTACATGCGTCAAAACGAAGACGGAAAAACGGTAGCGGCAATGGACGTGCTGGCGCCTGGCATCGGAGAAATCATTGGCGGATCTGCTCGTGAAGAACGTTTAGATATTCTTGATAAACGTATCGAAGAGATGAACCTGCCAATGGAAGAATATGAGTTCTACCGCGACTTACGTCGTTATGGCACAGTTCCTCATGCCGGGTTCGGCTTAGGTTTTGAACGTCTGGTGGCTTACGTTACCGGCGTACAAAACATTCGTGACGTTATTCCATTCCCACGCGCACCAAAAAGTGCTGAGTTTTAACTCAGCACTTTGTCTTTTGCTGACACAAAATACGGTTCAGCGTCCTTTTCAGGTTTTATTGGCGTAGGTACAGCAGGTGTGCCTACGTACAAAAAACCAACAACAGCATCGTCTTCAGCGAGTCCCAGTTGCTCTTTGACGTAGTCGTCTTCCGCAGTCCAACCGGTACGCCAGATTGCCCCAAGCCCCTGCACAAAAGCCGCTTGCTGCATGCCGTGAGCAGCACAGGCAACAGTACAAAGCTGCTCTTCACGGGGTACTTTTGGATGCTCTTGATACCTTAGGCAGGCCGCTATCACCAAAGGAGCACGGAACGGTAACTGCCCCGCTTGCTCAACAATCGTGTCAGAAAAATCATTAATACGCGCCGCCTGCTGATAGATGTCAGCCAGGATTCCACGATCCTTTCCCTGAAATTGTATAAACTCGTATGGCGCTAAGGACATGTGATCGGGCGCTCTCACCGCAGCCTTTTTTATTAGCTCTAATTGTTCGACATTGGGCCCAGGCTCTATCAGACGTGGCATTGAAGAACGCGTTGTTAATAATTCTACTGCATCCATATATCAACCTTTCTCATTATGTAACGGTTCGTTACATTCTCTAGCTAGCTTGCATAGGTCACTTTCGATATGCTTAAGACATTTCTTAAATAACAATGAGTGATAGCTATGCGTTCAGTGAGCTCAATCTTTAAATATATTTGGCGAATAATCAACGGTACCCGAAAGGTTATTATTAATTTGGTCTTCTTTATTGTTTTGGCTATTTTCCTGGCCAGCATGATAAGTGGTGATGACCCTATTGAAGTGCCAGAGAATGGTATTATGGTGCTTAACCCGCACGGCATTCTTGTTGAGGAAGAAACTTGGGTCGACCCTGTTGATAAATTCTTCTCGGAAGCATTCGGCGGCGGCGACGAAGTGCCAGAGGTTCTGGTTGCTGATATCGTTGAAAGTATTGAGATGGCTCAAAACGATGATCGTATAGGCGCCCTTTATTTGGATCTGCAGGATCTTTACCCCAGCGGCATTAATAAACTCAATGCCGTTACAGAAGCGCTGGAAGAGTTCAGAACCTCAGGCAAGCCAATTATCAGTAATGCCGATTACTACGGGCAACACCAATACTATATTGCGGCACACGCCGACCAACTGTACCTAAACCCAATGGGTGGCGTTGTTTTTGAAGGACTCGACTACACTCAGGTCTACTTTAAAGAGTTGCTCGAAAAGCTAAAAGTGAAGCCGCACGTGTTTAAAGTCGGTAAATTTAAAGCGGCCGTAGAACCGTTCATTCGCAATGACATGTCAGACGAAGCTCGTGAAGCTAATGAAACGCTGTATAACGAGCTATGGGAAGAGTTTCGTGGCAGTGTTACCGCAACGCGCAATATTAATCCGCGTCTTACCAGCGGTAAAATTGACGACTATATGGCGGCCTTCAACGAAGCTGATGGTGATATAGCCCGTATGGCGTTAGATAACAACTTAGTCGATGCATTGAAAACACGTACTGAAGTTCGTAACGAGCTCATTAACCTGGCTGGTTTAGATGAAGAAAAAGAAACCTTCAAACACATTACTTTTGATAACTATCTGACCGCACAAAAACCGCCGATGCCAGCACCAAAAGCGAAAGATAAACCCAAAGTAAGCGTTGTTGTGGCGCGCGGACAAATAGTGGATGGTTCACAAAAAGCCGGCATGATTGGTGGCGACAGCACCGCTAAGCTAATTCGCGATGCACGCACCGATGAAAATACCAAAGCCATTGTACTTCGCATTGATAGTCCGGGCGGTAGTGCGTTTGCCTCTGAAATTATTCGTCAGGAGTTGTTGCAGGCAAAAGAAGACGGTATACCTGTGGTGGCATCAATGAGCTCCGTCGCAGCGTCAGGCGGTTACTGGATTGCTGCCGATGCAGACAAGATCATTGCCTCCCCTACGACCATTACTGGCTCTATCGGTGTATTTGGGTTATTAATGAACCTCGAGGACAGCCTGGCTGCGATTGGTATCCATAGCGACTCTGTCAGCACCACAGAAATTGAATCCATAAACCCGCTGGAAGAAATGACTGACTACCAGCAAACAATGATTCAGAAGTCCGTTGAAAACACTTACGACAACTTCTTAAGCCTGGTCGCCAATGCTCGTAATATGAGTAAAGACGACGTTCACGAGATTGCACAAGGACGTATCTGGACGGGTCGTCAAGCAATGAAACGAGGCTTGGTTGATACGTTAGGTGACTATGACGACGCCATTAAACTCGCCGCTGAGTTAGCCGCTATTGAAGACTACGATGTGACTATTGTTAAGCAAAAGCTGTCTCCGCAAGAGCAATTTTTGGCTGAGTTATTCAGCAATAGTGCTGCAAGCGACCTGTTACCTAAAGTAAGCCGTGATAACAGCAGTGACTGGCTATTGAAGTTATTCAGTGACGTGCAGTCTGAAACAGCCGTGCTGAGAAACTTCAACGATCCGAAAAACATTTACTCTTACTGTGCACTGTGTCCACAACCGCGTTAGAATAATCGACATTCGTTCTTAAGAATGTCGACAGGAGACGCAAGTGCCTCGTAAAAAGATATATGTCGCTTATACTGGCGGAACCATAGGTATGAAAAAATCGGAACAGGGATACGTTCCGGTCGCGGGGCACTTAAGTGATTGTGTACAAAAAATGCCGGAATTTTTCAGGGAAGAAATGCCGGAATTTGTTATCCACGAATACTGTCCTTTAATGGACTCGTCAAATATGACCCCGGCAGATTGGGTCACCATAGCTCGCGATATTGAAAACAACTACGCTGAATATGATGGTTTCGTGATTTTGCATGGTACTGACACCATGGCCTACACCGCCTCTGCACTGTCGTTCATGCTACAAAACCTAGCGAAACCGGTCATCGTTACTGGCTCTCAAATTCCTTTGGCCGCGCTGCGCTCAGACGGTCAAACTAACTTGCTGAATGCGCTATATGTTGCGGCTAACTACCCTATTCCCGAAGTTGGCTTGTTCTTCAACAATACACTGTTCCGTGGCAACCGGTCGACTAAGTCTGATGCTAACGGCTTTAATGCATTTTCGTCCCCTAACTTCCCGTCACTGCTGGAGGCAGGCATACAAATTCGTCTTAATGCAGGTCAGTTAACAGCGGCACAAGAACAACCGCGTAAACTGAATGTTGTAGAAATGACGCCTCAGCCTATTGGTGTCGTGATGCTTTATCCCGGTATTTCACCAGACATTATCGACAATCAGTTAAAGCAACCAGTAAAAGCGCTTATTTTACAAAGTTATGGTGTCGGCAATGCGCCGCAAAACGATGCTCTACTTTCTGTATTAAAGCGCGGTATCGATAACGGTATTACCATTTTAAACTGCACCCAATGCTTTAAGGGCCGGGTCGATATGGATGGTTATGCGACGGGTAATGCATTGGCTAAGCTCGGATTAGTATCCGGCTCTGATATGACCATTGAAGCAGCATTGACCAAGTTGCATTATCTGCTTTCGCAAGACATTTCTCATAGCGAGATTCAAAAACTGTTACAGAAGAATTTACGCGGCGAATTAACTCCGCCATAATCGAGCACTGACTTTAATCAATAATAATAACAATATCATCATGGCTAAAAATACGTCTCCGGCTTTTGCCTCGCGATTAGGCTTTATTCTCGCTGCTGCCGGCTCCGCTGTTGGAGTAGGCAATATTTGGGGCTTTCCAACGCAGGCAGCCAGTAATGGTGGCGGTGCGTTTTTGTTGGTTTACCTCGTTATGATCGCGATTCTTGCTTACCCTATGCTTGTGGCAGAAGTCACCATCGGTCGTATTCGCCAGAACAACCCGATTGAGGCGCTAAGAAACCTGTCTGACAAAGCTTTTTTCCGGGGGACCGGTGCTATCGCCGGCGTTGTTGGTCTTGTCGTGTTGAGCTTAATTTTAAGCTTTTATGCGATTGTTTCGGGTTGGCTGATCTCCTACATGATATCGCCACTACTTGTCTTTGTCGGTTTGCCCGAGACTGCTGCCTGGTTTGTCGAGTTTTCCGAAGCTCGCAACATGGCCACTATGATATTTTTCATGCTGCTGACCGTTTATGTTGTGCGCTCAGGTGTGAATAATGGCATTGAGCGCTGGTCACGTCGGCTCATGCCGATGTTGTTTATTTTGCTTATTGGGATGTCAGCATACATTTTGACCCAAGACGGCGCTATCGATGGCCTCAAAATGTATTTAGTTCCAGACTTCTCTCAAATTAGCGACCCACAACTCATTATACGCGCCATGGGTCAGGCCTTTTTCTCGTTGTCATTGGGCGTATGCGTGATGATGACTTACGGCGCTTATCTATCAAACAAAGAAAATATTCCTAAAACGGCTGCCTGGGTGGCCGGTATCGATACCAGCGTAGCCTTTTTAGCGGGGCTTTTAATTCTACCGGCTATGTTCGTTGCTCAGTCCAATGGGGTTCAAATATACGCCGATGACGGTACCCTACTTTCAGCTGACACACTTGTATTCACTGTATTGCCCGCCATGTTTGATACCCTGGGTACTGCCGGTTTATTTGTATCCTTTGGCTTTTTCCTACTCATGGTTATTGCCGCTATTACGTCGTCTATTTCAATGCTGGAAGCACCAGTTAATGCATTACGTGAGGAAGCCCGCTGCGACAGAAGCTCCGGTGTATGGATAGTGACACTGGTGGTTACGGCGATCTCCACAGCGATTATCTATAATTTCGAGTCACTTTTTGGCGCCGTGGTCACTTTTAGTACCGTTTATATGCAGCCAATAATGGCTCTTTTTTTTGCTGTTATGCTAACGTGGGTTTTACGTCAAAACCACCTATTGAAAGCCTTGAAACAAGGCTCTCCGGATATTGATAAAAGTCTATTCTGGAAAATTTGGCCCTGGTACGTAAAGTTTGTTTGTCCAGTGCTTATTCTACTGATTATTTGGCAAGGCTGATAGTTAACCGGGCGGTACTTATCACTTGCACCGCCCTTTTCGTTCGACACTTATTTGACTAAATAACCCATTTGTCCATAAAGGTATCCACAGCTAATTGGTCAAACGTCGCTTCATCGGTCGTGCAGAGTGAAAATATTTCATCCGCATGACTGGCTGGAAAACGCTTTCTCAAGCTGCTTTTAAACTTCTCTTTTAAAACCGGTATGCCCTCGTCACGGCGTTTACGATGACCAATCGGGTATTCGACAGCCACCTTCTCTGTTTTACTGCCGTCTTTAAAAAACACCTGCACCGCGTTTGCAATAGATCGTTTGTCCGGATTGAGGTAGTCTTTGCTGTACTGCTCGTCCTCTTCAACAAACATTTTTTCCCTAAGCTCGTCGATTTCCGGGTGTGCACTATGAAAGCTGTCTTCATAATGATCCGCATTCAACTCGCCCCAAATGAGAGGCACGGCTGTCATATACTGCAAGCAGTGATCCCGATCCGCGGGATTAGCAAGCGTACCTTCTTTAGAAATAATGCGAATCGCTGACTCATGCGTGGTAATCACGATCTTTTCTATGTCGTCAATTCGACCTTTTACATCAGAGTGAAGTGTTACGGCAGCTTCACAGGCTGTTTGGGCATGAAACTCAGCGGGGAAAGACAACTTGAACAAAATGTTTTCCATAACGTAGCTGCCGTAGTCGCGCTGAAACTTAAACTCTCTGTCTTTTTTATCCTTAAGTTTCTGATCTCTATTCGTTTTACTGAACAGCACATCGTAAAAGCCCCACTGCGGTGCTGTTAAAGCGCCGGGAATACCCATTTCTCCGCGTTGGGTAATGTCTGCCAGTCGAACGGCTCGTGACGTTGCGTCGCCCGCAGCCCACGACTTACGCGACCCCGCATTTGGGGCGTGACGATAGGTTCTCAGCGACTGACCGTCTACCCAAGCCTGAGACAGCGCAGCCATAATTTGCTCTTTGCTTGCGCCCATTAACCAACTGACCACCGCAGTTGAAGCGACTTTTACCAGTACAACATGGTCGAGTCCAACCCGGTTAAAGCTGTTCTCAATCGCCAGGTTTCCCTGAATCTCATGCGCTTTAATCATTCCTTCCAGAACGTTCTTTATTGTCAGAGGCGCAAGTCCCCGACTTCGGCGTTGCTGAGAAATAAAGTCAGCTGTCGCTAATATACCACCCAAATTGTCCGACGGATGACCCCATTCCGCCGCCAGCCATGTGTCGTTAAAGTCTAACCAGCGAACTATACAACCAATGTCCCAGGCAGCTTTAACCGGATCTAATGTGAACTGGGTTCCGGGAACCCGGGCACCATTAGGCACTGACATTCCCTGAACCATAGGGCCTAAATGCTTCGCACATTCGGGATAGCCTAATGCCAACATTCCACACCCCAACGTATCCATCAAACAATACCGGGCTGTGCTCCAGGCTTCTTCGCTGGTGACTTTATAGTTCATGACATAGTCGGCAATATCGACGATAACCCTGTCGTAATCTGGACGTTTGTTTTGTTCAACAGTCGTAGACATTATCACTCCTTAATTCAAAGGCTTACTCAAACAGCTACGGAATCGGTCGGTTGATTGATCGCTTTTTACGTTTATTTTGGATAAAAAAAACCCGGAACCAATCCAGATTGTTCCGGGTATAGGGGAATGGCTCATGGGATGAGCCGTGCGCTAACTCATGGTAAAACAGTCTCATTTATCCTGCTTAAAATTCATCCAACAATTTTTAGTGTAGACAATAATTGATGGATGTCTAATTTTTTTACAGTTTCTTTTAACTTAATGTTTTTGAAGTACTAAAGTCCTTTTACTCACAAGTTACACACAGCTCATTAAGAGGCTTTGAACAGCTTATAAAAGTTCTCAGTCGTGACTCTGGCGACCTCTTCAAGCGTCATACCTTTAACGTCAGCAAC
The DNA here is from genome assembly GCF_002211765.1 of Idiomarina piscisalsi. Taxonomy (NCBI): domain Bacteria; kingdom Pseudomonadati; phylum Pseudomonadota; class Gammaproteobacteria; order Alteromonadales; family Idiomarinaceae; genus Idiomarina; species Idiomarina piscisalsi. The sequence continues at coordinate 1,251,114 of NZ_CP022133.1, read as the reverse complement.
GCATTTAGCGACCTCAGTTACATAAGCAGGCTGGTTCACTTTTCCACGATGAGGTACCGGCGCTAACCATGGGCTGTCGGTTTCAATGAGCAGCTTATCAAGTGGTAACGCTTTGACGGTATCGCGTAGCTCTGATGCATTTCGAAAAGACGCAATGCCGGAAATAGAAATATAAAAGTCCAACGCGTCGATGGCTTCTTTTGCCATCTCATAAGATTCAGTAAAACAGTGCAGGACGCCACCGGGCTTGTCGGCATGACCCTGCTTTAACATTGCCAGAGTATCTTCGCGTGCGTCACGAGTATGAATAATAAGGGGTTTATTCAACTCCCCTGCTACGGCAATATGTTGCTCAAAGTTGTTCTGCTGCTTTACTTTTGAGTCCGGATCATAGAAATAGTCGAGACCAGTTTCGCCAATCGCCACCACTTTCGGCTCACTGGCAAGTTCAGTTAACGTTGCCGCCATTTCATCGGCGTTATGACTCTCTTCATTAACATAAAGCGGATGCACGCCACAGGATAACGAAACATTGTCATACGCTGATACCGTGTCACGCATCTTAGGATACTCATCCAGCGTTACACAAACACACAACATGTGCTCAACGTTGTTTTTGCGGGCGTTCTCTACTAAGCCGGCCAAGTCTGTCCCCACTTTGTTCGGGTCAATACGATCTAAATGGCAATGCGAATCAACAAACATCCAATGCTCCGTTGCAATTAAGTTGCGCAAGAATTTATTAACGAATAAAACAGTTTACCATATTCGGCTTTGTACTGGTTAGTCAGGTAACTCAGTCGATGCCCGGTGGCGATGTCTTGCGGTAATAGGCTTATAACATAAGGAAAAGATTTGTCATCAAACAGCCAGGATACCTGGGCACTGAAGTGAAACGGCGATGCCGCTATGTCAGGTAAAAACAGCTCAACATCAACGCTCTTGCCTAATACGTAATCGCCATCATCAAGCTCTGTTACTAAAAATGAGACATATTTAAAGAAAGGCACCGTTCGTGCCGCTAATTCACGAACTGAATCAATATCAATGCGAACCGTTTTAGACATAAGACCCCTTTTATAAAATCCGGAGCCTTATTCCTCACCTAAAAGAAAGTTTGACCAGCGGCTCCAGGCAAGGGTTAATAATAACGGCAAATTAATGCCTGGTGAGCCCTGATATATCTGACGTAACTGTCGGCATTCTGATACCCATTCGCTTAAATGGCGCGCATCCAGCCATGAGCACTGTACCAATCTCTTGTCGTTATCGAGTAAGCCAGGAAAGTAAAAACGCTCTTCCGGGAGGCGGTTTAACTCAGCTAACATATCAGAAACCAAGCGCTCAGAGAGCATCAACCAGTCAGCAGCCATTGCTTTGTCCTTTAGCTCGGGTAACGGCGCTAGTTTATGCAACGCATCAAATAATTCGGCTGCCTGTGCGTTTTGCTCTTCCGTTTGTGCCGCCTCGGGGTAAGGGATGTTTAGCCATTGCATACGGCTTCGCAGGGTTGGCAGTAGTTGCTCTGGTTGTTTTGTTGATATCAGCCAGCAGGTGTCTTCTGGTGGCTCTTCCAGCACTTTTAGCAACGCGTTAGATCCCTGCTCAGTCATTTTCTCAGCTTGCAAAATTACCGCAACTTTAAAGCCCCCCTGATTCGCTTTGTTGACAATGTTTTTTTGCAAGTCCCGAATTTCATCAACACCTATCCGACTGGTTTCGTCTCCATCAAGTGTCCATGTATCCGGATGGTTTCCGGCGGCGTACAACAAGCATGACTTGCACTGATTACAGGCACTTTTTCCTTTTGCCTGACAAAGCAGGTACTTGGTGAACTGTTCAATGAAGCGGTTACTGCCATGTGCCAAGTTGTGCTTTAAATAGTAAGCATGAGCCAATCTATTGCTTTCATAAGCATTGACTAACCGTAACCATGCATCTCGTAGCCAGGGAGCCGCCATTAAAACAAGTTCTCCTCTAGAGTTCGTAGAATAGCTTCGTGAACTTTTAACATCGGTTGGTTTGCATCAATTACAAAAACAGAAGGGTCTTTCGCTGCAATGTTTAAGTAGGCTTGTCGAGTTCGTTTAAAAAACGCCAAATCTTCTTCTTCAATTCTATCCAGCTGTCCTCGCTCCCGCGCGCGCTTTAAGCCAACTTCCTCGTCAACGTCCAGTAAAATGGTCAAGTCTGGGTAAAAGTTTCCCAATGTTATCGTTCTAAGCTTTTGCAATAAATCATCTCCAAGCTGGCGGCCGCCCCCTTGATAGGCCCGGGAGGATAAATCGTGTCTGTCGCCAATAACCCATGTTCCATCCATCAAGTGAGGCTTAATAATATTCTCCACCAATTGAACACGGCTGGCGTACATTAACAACAACTCAGTTGTCGGCACTACGGTTTCATCCCATTTTTTCTTAACCAAGTCCCGCAAAGACTCGGCTAGAGGAGTTCCACCTGGCTCTCGAACCGATTCTGTCTGAATACCTTTCGCTTGCAAATGAGTAATGACATTAGCAATAGCAGAGCTTTTACCTGCCCCTTCCAGGCCTTCAATAACAACAAACTTCCCTTTCATATTCACTCTTTATTTAGTTGGTAGCGGCGCACCGCTTTATTATGCTCTTCCAGCGTTTCTGAAAATACGTGACCACCAGTGTCATCAGCGACAAAGTAATAAAACGGCGAGTCATCTGGGTTAGCGGCAGCCTCAAGCGAGGCCTTGCTTGGCATAGCAATAGGTGTCGGAGGCAAGCCATTAATTCGATAGGTGTTATAAGCCGTTTTCTCACGCAAATGTGCACGGGTTAAGTTGCCGTCAAAATCCTCAATGCCATAAATTGTGGTTGGATCGGACTGCAGCCGCATACCAATAGCCAAACGATTAGCAAAAACGCTGGCAACCAAACTTCTTTCACCCGATATACCTGTCTCTTTTTCTATTATTGACGCTAAAATCAGAAGCTCATAAGGAGATTCTACCGGACAAGCTTCAGAGCGACTGCTCCAAACGTCGGCTAACGTTTTTTGCATTGACTCATAAGCATTTTTTAAAATACCGGAAACCGTCGAATAGGCTCGGTAAGTATAGGTTTCCGGCAATAATAGACCTTCTAAAGAATCAACCGTTGGTCCAAGACTTTCTTGTAGGGCATTCGCTGCAGATTTTGCGTCGCCACTCAAGTAAGGCGCCGAATTGAGCGTGAACAACCATTGTTGCAATGTATGACCTTCTACAAGAGTGACTGAAAATTGAAGCTCGTCACCGTTTGAAACCATGGACCAGACGTCAAACCAATTATGTTCCGGCTTAACCTCATAAACCCCCGCCCGCAAATGGCTTACACCACCCAATAGCCGACTAAAACCATAACGCAGCTGTTTATTATCCAATATGGACTCACCCAGAGCGTAATGCTTACTGACTTGTGTAATGACATACCGAGCATGTTTGCCTTTGGGAAACTCCAGTATTAACGGCTCATTTACTGAACTACTGGTAAAGGGCTGGGACAAATAGTAATAACCATAACTAAGCGCGCCAGCACCAATGACACCAAAGAAAAAAGCAATAACAAACAAACGTTTTAGCAAAGTCATAAAGCCAGGCGTTGTACTTTTTCAGGTAACGGAAGATTTTCAAATACTTTACCATTAAATGAACGAACAGGGACAGCGCCTCGGACACTGTTACAAACGAAAATTTGCTCAGCGTGTTCAAGGTCAGTCACTCTTCCCTCTTTTATATCGAGGTTGCCAAGAGCGTTACTGTTAATGATGTGTTGTCGCATGACTCCGTCTATACCTGCTGTAGTCAGCGAGGGAGTCTGCCAGCGGCCACGCTTCTTCCAAAAAAGGTTTCCCTGCACAGCCTCTATAACACGTCCGTCATTGGTACAGACGACTAAGTCATCAACGCCTTTCTCTGATTTCTCAGCACTCAGCAACACCTGTTCTAAACGGTTAAGTGTTTTAAGCCCTGCCAGAACGGTTTGCTCGGCTAAAGTCACGTTAGCAAGCCCTACGTCAAGTGGGTTCTGAGGTTCCGGTAACGTACTGATCTGGATGTATTCGTTCGCTTCTATGCGGTGATCATACCCATAGCCTTGAGCACTATTGCCACGAGTAACAATGACCTTGCACACTCCTTGTTCAACGTCTTTCGCCAGTTCTGTCAGTCGATTTCTTAAGGTCGTAAAGGTCGAATGGTGAATGCGAAGGGTCCTATTCGCATGAACTAATCGGGCAAGGTGGGCTTCTAAATGTTCGGGTGTACCATTAAGAATACGAAGTGTTGTGAAATGACCATCACCAAACTGAAGCCCTCTATCAAGAGCACCAGTATCAGTGGCTTGAGTATTAAAAAACTGTTTTATCAATGTCATAACGAAAATAGGCGGAACCAAAGTTCCGCCTATTGTCTCAATAATTCTCTGAAAAATTAATCGTCAGAGTGATTATTTACGTAATCAATTGCTGCTTGAACAGTTTTGATTTTTTCAGCTTCTTCATCAGGAATTTCAGTTTCAAATTCTTCTTCCAAAGCCATTACCAACTCAACTGTGTCCAAAGAGTCAGCACCCAGGTCATTTTCAAATGACGCTTCAGGCTTAACTTCTTCTTCTTTAACACCCAGTTGTTCAACAATGATTTTCTTTACGCGTTCTTCGATAGTACTCATTTATAAAATCCCTCAAATAGTCGTCGCGAGAGTGAAAGTTGGCCGTAGTTTAGTGAAACCAGCCTCATTAATAAAGTAAAAATTCGGATAAAATTAAGAGGTCGTACCGCTGACCACTTAAACCATCGCCATTCCGCCATTAACGTGAATGGTTTCACCCGTAATATAAGCTGCGCCATCGGACGCCAAAAATGTCACTGCAGACGCAATTTCATCGGGTTTACCCAGTCTTGCAGCAGGAATATTAGCAAAAATACTTTCTTTTTGCTCCTCCGTTAAGGCCTTTGTCATGTCGGTATCAATAAACCCTGGCGACACACAGTTCACGGTTATTCCGCGTGCAGCCACCTCTTTGGCCAGCGACTTACTGAAGCCGACGAGCCCAGCTTTTGCTGCACAGTAGTTGACTTGACCGGGGTTGCCTGTCGTGCCAACAACCGAACTGATATTAATAATGCGACCATGACGACGTTTCATCATGCCGCGAACCACCGCCTTACAAACACGGAAAATAGCCGTTAAGTTGGTATCGATAACAGAGTTCCACTCGTCATCTTTCATACGCATCATTAAATTATCACGGGTGATACCGGCGTTATTGACCAGGATATCGATGCTGCCAAACTCTTTTTCAAGGGACTTGACCGTTTCCTGCACACTATCTGCATCGGTCACATCCAACGCTATACCCTTACCGTTGTCGCCCAAATAGTCAGAAATCGCCGAAGCGCCTTTGTCAGAAGTCGCGGTACCAATTACTTTAGCACCCCCTTGAACGAGCTGCTGCGCAATCGCTTTACCAATTCCTCGACTGGCACCTGTTACTAAAGCAACTTTATTCTCAAAGCTCATGAATTACTCACCTTCTAAATTGAATTCAATGCATCAGCGGTGTTCAGTGCTGAACAACTAAATGATTTTGTTATACGCTTATTTAAGCCCGTTAATACTTTCCCCGGACCCACTTCAAACGCGCTTTCCACGCCCAGTTCTGCGGCTTTTTCAACAGACTCAGTCCAGCGTACTGGACAGTAGAGCTGTCTGACTAACGCATCTTTTATAGCAGCTGCGTCTGTTTCGATATTCACATCAACATTGTTGATCACATTCACAACAGGCGATTTGATAGTTATTTTTTCAAGTTCCGCTTTCAACTTATCCGCCGCCGGCTTCATTAATGCACAATGAGACGGCACACTCACAGAAAGTGGCAATACCCGCTTAGCACCAGCTTCTTTTAGTGCTTCTCCTGCACGGGAAACCGCTGAGGCATGACCCGCTATAACCACCTGCCCCGGCGAATTGTAATTCACCGGAGTAACAACTTCGCCCTGGGTCTGCTCTTCACAGATTTGCTTAATAACATCGTCGTCTAAACCGATAACCGCTGCCATAGCACCTTTGCCTTCAGCGACAGACTCCTGCATAAACTTGCCGCGAGCTTCGACGAGTTTAACCGCATCTTTAAAGTCAATGGCGCCGGCACAAACCAAGGCTGAATATTCCCCAAGGCTATGTCCTGCCATAACGACATTGTCACCTAAACCTTTATCTTTAGCTACGCGGTACAACGCAACGCTGGCGGTTAATAATGCGGGCTGAGTAAATTGCGTATCATTAAGCTGATTGTTGGGATCTTGCTGCACAAGTTCCCACAAATCATAGCCAAGCGCGTCGCTTGCTTGTGCGAAAGTCTCCTTTATTATCGCGAACTCATCGGCTAACTCGCCAAGCATACCAACGCTCTGAGAGCCTTGTCCCGGGAAAAATAACGCCGTTGTCATAACTACCCTCTTAATATCGAATTAATGCTGAGCCCCAGGCGAATCCGCCGCCAAAGGCTTCTAATAACAAATTATGTCCACGTTTCACTCGACCATCTTTAACCGCCCAGTCTAACGCAATTGGTACCGATGCGGCAGAGGTATTACCGGTTTTGTCTAAAGTAATCACCACTTGTTCCATCGACATCTTTAACTTTTTTGCGGTTGCTTTAATAATGCGTAGATTCGCCTGATGCGGTACTAGCCAATCTAAGTCTTCAGGCGACATATCATTTGCCGCTAACGTGTCCGTCACCAGACTGCTTAATTTAGCCACCGCAACTTTGAACACTTCGTTGCCTTTCATGTACATCCAGGCATCGTTTTCGAATTCTTTTATTCGGCTTGCCTGCTTGGCGCCCAGTAAATGGCTGTACTCACCTGCGCTGTATAAATGAGTAGAAATAACACCAGGCTCATGACTCTCTTCTAATATAACCGCTCCAGCACCGTCACCGAACAATACCAATGTATTTCTGTCGTTCGGATCACAAAGTCTGGCAAGTACATCGGTGCCTATCACCAGCGCACGCTTATATTGACCGGTTTTTATAAAGTTGTCGGCCACTGACAGCGCAAAAATAAAGCCGGAACACGCCGCGCCAACGTCAAAAGCAGGAATATTGGTCACATTTAGCATACGCTGGATTTCACAAGCGGCGCTTGGAAACGCATGCTCCGCAGAGGTTGTCGCAACCACAATAACGTCGATGTCATGAGCGTTTAATTGGCTACTTAGTAATGCTTGCTTGGCTGCTTCGGCGCCCAGCGTTGCCGCCGACTCAGTAGAAGAAGCAATACGGCGTTCCTTGATACCTGTGCGTTCCGTAATCCATTCGTCTGAGGTATCAACACGGCTGGCAAGGTCATTGTTTGTAAGACGTTGCTCCGGTAAATAGTGACCGGTACCAACGATTCTTGAGTATGTCATAACAACTCTGCGTTTTAAGGCTGTTCAGATAAGACCGCTTCGACCCTGTTCTTAATTCGGTCAGGAAGCTGCTCGTGCGCCTCCGCTACAGCTTGTTGAATTGCACTGTAGAATGCTTCCGCATTGGCACTTCCGTGGCTTTTAATAACCACATGGCGCAATCCTATCAAACTTGCTCCGTTGTAGTGGTCGGGCTTCAGCCTGTCCCAGGACTTGTGGGTACGTCGTTGCAGAAACTTGAAGAAAAAACGATAGAGCCAATGAGAATTCAGCGTCTCTCTCATTTGCTCTATAATAAAGGTTGCTAAGCCTTCGCAGCTTTTCAACGCAATGTTACCGACAAAGCCATCGCAAACGATAACGTCTGAACGACCGCTGAATAAGTGGTTGCCTTCAATAAAGCCGTTATAGTTCAACCCTTCGCACTGACTCAACCTAGCGGCGGCATTGCGGACAACATCGCTGCCTTTAATATCTTCCTCGCCCATGTTTAACAGGCTGATTTTCGGTCTTTCTATACCCAGTAAATGCTCCGCGGCAACCGATCCCATCACACCAAACTGAAATAAGGTGTCGGAATCGCAGCTGGCGTTTGCACCCAAATCCAATAAAAACGACTTTCCCCCAACCTGATTAGGAATCGCCGTCATGAGGGCAGGCCTTAAAACCCCGGGTAAGGTTTTCACCGTAAAATACGCATTAGTCATTAAGGCGCCAGTATTACCACCACAAACCATTGCATGGCATTGCTCATTGGCAAGTGCTTGTAGGGCAAGACGCATAGACGAATTCGGCTTGCTACGTAACGACTGACCGGGTTTGTCATCCATGAGAATGGTTTGTTCAGCATGAACAAAGCTGACAGCAGTGCTTTCATTAAGCTTGTATTGCTTTAAGAGCGGGTTAATTTGGTCTTCGTGACCAAAAACTGTGAAGTGAGTATTGGGGTAAGTTGAAACAGCTCGTTCCAGAGCTTCAATAACAATAGAGGGGCCATTATCGCCCCCCATTGCATCAATCGCTATATTAAGCTCAGGCATAGCCTGTCTTACTTGTTAACGACCTTGCGACCTTTATAATAACCGTCGGCTGTTACGTGGTGACGACGATGAGTCTCACCAGTAGTTGAGTCAACCGACAGTGTTGGGCCGTCTATCGCATCGTGTGAACGACGCATGTCGCGTCTTGAACGACTTTTCTTACTTTTTTGAACAGCCATTTACGCTATCTCCTGATTATTTACGCTTTAATTCTTGTAATACGGCAAACGGGTTATCAGATTCGTCTTTCTCAGACTCGTCGATTTCACCCCATGTCATCGCATCACGGTCTACCTGACAAGACTTAGCATCGTGCTTGGGTACTAAAGGCATTGCCAGAATTAATTCATCTTCAATAAGCCCATGCAGATTGACCTCACCAAACTCATTCACCTTGATAGCTTCATAGCTTTCCGGGAAATCGTCGGCCACCTGCCGCTTAGTGACAGGAGCATACGCAAATTGCGCACAAATATCAACTGTTAAAGGCGTATTGCAGCGTTCGCAAAGCACCTGAATCTGTACTTTTGCGTCACCTGCAAAATAGCTTATGCCTTGTTCATCAATACCAAATTCAACCTTAACGTCAGGATCAGGACATGGCTCTACCAGTAACTCCTGAAACCGGGTTAACGTTTTTGCTGGTACTAAGCCCTCGTAAGTGACCTTTTTATTGGCACATTTTACGGGGTCTACCGTTACGGGAATACGAACCTTTTGCATAGCGCGCGAATGTTACCTTAAGTTGGTGTCAAGTGACAAGATAAATCGGGCTTGTTTGCCTATTATCTTCAATAATTAGTTCAATGGGTTAATCCCTTGAGATCTTAGCATATCCAGTAGCGCAATAGTGGGAAGTCCTATCAACGTATTGGGATCATTCCCTTTCATTTCACTAAACAGACTTACGCCTAACCCTTCACTTTTAAAGCTGCCAGCACAGTCCAGCGGTTGTTCAAGCTCGACATAGCGTGTAATTTCGTTGTCGGTAAGGTTGTTCCGAAATGTCACGAAGAAAGGCTCAATACGGACTTCACACTGTGATGTTTTTGAATTTAATACCGCAAGTCCGGTGTAGAAAGTGACGGTTCTGCCAACGAAGCTTTTTAATTGCTCAATAGCTTTCTGCGTGGTTCCCGGTTTTCCCAGAATATTACCGTCACATACGGCTACTTGGTCAGAGCCGATAATAATAGCCGGTTCTCCGTTGAGTTTTTTTGCTACCGCTTGCGCTTTTTCTTCTGCCAAGCGTCCGACCAGCTGCTCTGGTTGCTCTTCATTAACCGCTGACTCATCAATATCAGGCTTCACGACATTATAGATTAAATGCAGCTTATCCATTATCGCCCGGCGATATTTTGAACCCGAGCCAAGCACCAGTGGGAGTGTCATAACCTCTCCTTTAAAATAAAGTTAGAAAGTTCCGTCAACGATGACGCAATATACTTTGCTCCAGCCGCTTCTAACTGTTCTGCTTGATGGGCGCCCATCGTCACACCGATTGGAAACACGCCTGCAGCAGAAGCCATTTTTATGTCATGGACTGAGTCACCGACCATAACGGTGTCCCTGGGGCTGTGTCCGGCCTCATCCATAAGTTCAAACAACATATCTGGGTTGGGTTTGCCCTTTGATTCGTTAGCGCATCGTGAGTGAGGAAAGAAAGCAGCCATATTTGTTTCCTGCCAAACTCTATCCAAACCTCTGCGTGCTTTCCCTGTCGCTACTGCAAGTTTCAAATTATTCTCTCTCAGCCGCTCCAGTGTCGTAATTGCATCACCGAATAAAGGCGAGGCTACCTTATTTAACGTCACATATTCGTCTTTGTAACGATCTAAAAACCGTTGTTTTTGCGCTGAATCCAATTTCCCAAATAAGGCTTCAATAGCCGGCTCCAAACTTAATCCAATAATGTCTTTTGTTGCTTGCTCAGAGGGCGGTGCTAGGCCAACGTACTCCGCGGTTCGTTGCATTGAAGAAACAATGCGCCCGATGGAATCCATTAAGGTGCCGTCCCAGTCAAAAATAATGAATTTAAATTGCGACATGACTACTACTCAGTTGATTACGGCGTTATTGCTTTGTTAATTGAGACAACGCCAGCGTTAAATTTTCATCTAAGGGCGCTTCAAACTGGATGTTTTTGTCGGTTTCCGGATGCTTAAACGCAAGTTTCCAGGCATGTAGAAACAATCGAGTGAGCCCTTTCGACGCGATTAACTCATCAAAGTCAGTGTCACCATATTTAGGATCTTTAGCGATAGGATGACCAGCATGCTGGCAATGCACACGAATTTGATGCGTACGGCCTGTTAACGGTGATGCTTCAATAAGTGTTCCTTCAGCATAACGCTGATGAATCCGAAAGCGCGTTTGTGATGGTTTTCCTTCCGCACTCACCCGAACAATTCGCTCACCAGATAGCAGTGTGTTTTTCTGCAATGGCGCTTCGATTAACCTCACCCGCTTCTGCCACTGACCACGAACCAATGCTAAATACTGTTTATTCATTTCTTTATTACGCAGTTGCTCATGCAGCGCTTTCAGTACAGAACGCTTTTTTGCAACGAGCAAAATACCGCTGGTATCGCGGTCGATTCTGTGAACCAGCTCAAGATGCTTGTCCTTAGGTCGTAGTGCTCTTAGGCCCTCAATAAGCCCGAAATTCAAACCTGAACCACCATGAACCGCCAGACCTGATGGTTTATTAACCACAATCAAAGAAGCATCTTCATAAAGAATATGCGCTTCAAGCTTCGCTATTTTATCGAGCTTTGCCGAGGGCAGAGGCGCTTTTTCAGCGACTTTCACCGGAGGAATTCGGATTAAGTCACCACTGTTAATTTTATAATCTGGCTTCGCGCGCTTTTTATTGACCCGCACCTCACCTTTGCGAATAATTCGATAAACCAACGACTTTGGTACTTTGTTTAATTGGGCAATAAGGAAATTGTCCAAACGCTGACCCGATTCATCGGTCAGAACAGTATGCCAACGGACTTTTTGTTGAATGCTTTTCATGGCGGTATTTTAACACGCTTCCTAGTAATATTCAGTGAAATTAGCGCTTGTATTTTCGGCGTTTTTCGTGAAATAATTAAGTGTCAAAGTCCATCGTGGATGGCAGACAGAGAAACTAATTCGCGCAATCGTGTCAACAGAGCGACGCATTATCCACATCAGCGTACGGTTGAAAAGTCTTTCAAAGACAATAAACAAAATCCGAGATGTTGATGGCACGGAAAAAGAACAGAGAACCTCGCTCAAAAGAAAGAGCGATTGCAGACGTATAATATAGCGACAATATGACACCGGACATAATGGTGTTATCGGCACAGTCAAAATCATTTTAACCACACGTTTCAATAACGGGTGGCACAGGTCATAAGCCTGTACAACAGACGAATTCGATAATCGCACGGACACCAGAGTGCGTGTGTCATATTGTGGCCCGAAAACATTGAGTCACAGTAATGAAAAGAATGCTAATAAATGCCACGCAATTAGAAGAGTTGCGTGTGGCACTGGTAGATGGCCAGCGCCTTTACGACCTGGACATTGAAAGTCCGGGACATGAACAGAAAAAAGCAAATATCTACAAAGGTAAAATAACCCGCATAGAGCCTAGCCTAGAGGCCGCTTTTGTCGACTATGGCGCAGAGCGTCACGGCTTCCTTCCATTAAAAGAAATTGCCAAAACCTATTTTCCTGAAGGCTATACCTTCCAGGGACGTCCAAACATTAAAGACGTTGTTTCTGAAGGTCAGGAAGTTATCGTTCAAATTGATAAAGAAGAACGTGGCCAAAAAGGCGCTGCACTCACCACGTTTATTTCTCTGGCGGGTAGCTACCTTGTATTAATGCCGAATAACCCTCGGGCTGGGGGTATTTCTCGTCGTATAGAAGGTGACGAACGTTCAGCATTAAAAGAAGCCTTATCGGAAATTAATGTACCCAAAGAAATGGGCCTTATTGTCCGTACCGCAGGCGTTGGTAAATCTAAAGAAGAGTTAGAATGGGACTTAAATGTTCTTATTCATCATTGGGAAGCGATTAGCAAAGCCGCTACTGAACGCCCTGCCCCATTTCTAATTCATCAGGAAAGTAATGTTATTTTCCGCGCCCTTCGTGACTATTTACGCCGTGACATTGGCGAAGTGCTTATCGATAGCCCAAAAGTCTACGAACAGGTGCGTAACCATATCCAAATTATTCGCCCTGACTTCTTGCAGCGCGTTAAGCAATATGAAGGCGATGTCCCTTTATTCAGCCATTACCAAATTGAGAGTCAAATTGAATCAGCGTTCCAACGTGAAGTTCGCCTACCTTCAGGTGGTTCAATTGTTATTGATCCGACCGAAGCTCTAACCTCAATTGATATCAACTCGTCTCGTGCGACCAAGGGCGGTGACATTGAAGAAACCGCTTTGCAGACAAACCTGGAAGCAGCTGAAGAAATTGCTCGTCAACTGAGACTTCGTGATGTTGGTGGCTTAGTCGTTATTGACTTTATTGATATGACACCAGCCAGACACCAGCGTGATGTCGAAAACCGTTTACGTGACAGCCTTGCGCAAGATCGGGCACGCATTCAGGTAGCCCGCATTTCTCGCTTTGGCTTAATGGAGATGTCGCGTCAACGGTTGCGCCCGTCACTGGGTGAGTCTGCCAATAACGTTTGTCCACGCTGTAACGGCCAGGGGACCATTCGTTCAAGCGACTCTTTAGCGTTGTCTATCTTGCGGCTTATTGAAGAAGAGGCGCTGAAAGACAACACGATACAAGTTCATGCGCAGGTGCCCGTTGACGTTGCGACCTATTTACTGAATGAGAAACGTCAGTCGCTGAACCATATTGAAAAACGCCATGACGTTAAAATCGTTATTATTCCAAATCATCATTTAGAAACGCCACACTTTGAAGTACTGCGTATTCGCGATGATGAAGTGCCGGAAGCGGCCAGCTTTGAACTGGTTCAAAAGCCCGAGCAACACGAATCACCGGTTTCTATTACGCTAACCCAAGAGTCCGCTAAATTTGATGAGCCAGCTCTTAAAGGCCTGCAGGCACCAAGTGCCGCACCGACTCCAGCACCGGCGCCGAAGCGACCTGAAAAACCTTCTTTATTGAAGCGCTTATCAACTTGGTTGAGCAAGCTGTTTGAAAGCGAAGAAGAGAACGACAAAAATAAGCAGAGTTCAAATCAACGTCGCCCTAATCAACGTCGCAACAACAATAACCGACGTGGCCGAGGCCGTCGCCCTGCTAACCGCCAGCAGCAAGGTCGTAATAACCCAGCCGATAAGACGGCTGAAGACTCTGCTAAATCCGATAAAAATACGGACGATACAAAAGGGTCTAATAATAAGCCGAACCGCAACAGAAATGATCGCCGCCGTCGCGGTGGCCGCAATCGTAATCAACAAAACACACAAAATGCTAGTGCTCAAAATCAGCAACAAACGTCTGAGCAAAACGCTCAATCACAAGCTGTTACGGAGAAGACACAGGAAGTTAAACCTCGCCGTCAACGTAAACCGATGGACAAATCCGTTCGCGTAAAAGGAGATGAGAGAGGTTTAGAGCAACAAGTACAATCGTCTCCGGCAAAGCAGGAGGAACCTGCGGCTAAGAATGTTGAGGCTCGCCAAGCGCCTGAACAAAAAGCCGATTCAACTAGCGTTAAGAAAAACACTGAGTCCGAAAAAGGCAATAGCGAAGCGACTCAACAACGCGCGTTAGATCCTCGAATGAAGGCAGCGGCGGAACTTGTTGAAAACAACGAACACCTGCCAGTAAATGAGCAGAAGCCTGCTGAAGAATCGGCTGCTGAATCTGGTAAAGACTCCGACGAACAAACAGCGGACCACTCTACTCCGGAAGAAGTCGCGACTAAAGCCGAACCCACTCCAGAGCCTGATACTCAGGGAGCGACGGATCAAACGCCTGAAACTGGCAGCGAACAGACAAAGGCTTCTGAGTCAAACGATGCGGTTGAGTCAGAAACAACGGAGTCTGAGAAAGAAGCGCCGTTGAAAGGTGACTCAACAGAGTCTGCTGAGAATACGCCTCAAAGTGATGCCGAAGAGAAAAAGGCACGCAACCGAGCACGTCGCTCACCAAGACATCAGAGGGCAGCTGGTCAACAACGCAAGCAAAATCGTGAAAATAAAGAACAAGACGATGCGCCTATTATTCCGGCACGTAAGTTGAGCGGCTCTGCATTTTCTCCAATGACTAAAGCCTCAGCCGTTGAAAGACAAGCACCTTTTCAAGCACTAAACGTTGCCTCAGAGGAAACACGTTTAGCGTTCGTGAAAGATGAACAAACTGCAGGCTATGCAAATGCCCGCTCACGTTCATTTTCTGAAATGACAAAATGTGACTAACACAAAAAAGCCAGTAAACATTCCCTGTTTACTGGCTTTTTTTATTCTCTTCATTATCACTAATTCAAACGAATATTGTCGCGATTCTTCTCAAGCGTTTTCAAGCCTATTCCTTTTACATCTAATAACTGCTCTAACTCGGTAAACCCACCTAGCTGCTCTCGCATTTCAATCAGTTTTTCTGCTTTTGTAACGCCAATACCGACCAATGCTGACGCTATTTCCTGAGCCGAAGCAGTATTAATGTTTACGCCGGTTTGAGCTTCTGCTTGCAAAGCAATTGGCGAGGGAGAAACGATGGGTACTGCCTGAACTGAAAAACCAATAAATGAAGCCACAACAATTGGTAGCATTTTTAATTTCATAGTATGTTCATCCTTTTTGAAAACCACTGCGTCACTGCAGTGGCCATACTATAAACGGTTTTTGCTGAGGCTAATTCAAATTACGACTTATAAGACAGATTGGTAAGTCACTAAGCTATACTCGCAAGTATATCGTCCACTGCCTTTGCCGGGTCTGAGGATTGTGTAATAGGTCGCCCTATCACCATGTAATCAACCCCCGCGGAGACTGCTTCAGGAGGCGTCATCGTACGACGCTGGTCATCTTTATTGCTGCCTTCAGGACGAATACCAGGGGTCATAAGTTTAAAGTCCTTACCGCAAACTGCTTTCAACATCTTTGCTTCCTGAGCGGAACAAACTACCCCTTGCAAACCTGATGATTTGGCCAAACTCGCTAAGTATTCAACTTGCTCATTAATTGTCTTAGAAATGCCCAACTCTTTTAAATCATCTTCGTCCATACTGGTCAATACTGTAACAGCGATTAACAACGGCTGAGCATCTAAACCTTTTAGAGCTTCTGCAGCCGACTTCATCATGCGGCTACCACCACTGGCATGCACGTTAACAACGTCGACTCCAAGCTTAGCCGCCGCGGTAACGGCTTTCGCGACGGTATTAGGAATGTCATGAAACTTTAAATCCAAAAAAATAGAAAAGCCTTTTTGTACAAGTCCTTTCACCCACTCCGGACCAGCAGATGTAAACAACTCTTTCCCAACCTTTAAGCCTACTTTCCCTGGAGCAAGCTGATTGATCAATAGATCTGCGTCGGACGCATTTTGGTAATCGAGAGCAACATAAACTTTCGGTAATTCCATTCGACTATTCACCATCTAATCCAAATATCGGTTTTGTTGTTGACCAGCTTTTACATGACGGGCACTGCCAATACAGTGTGTGTCCTGAAAAACCACAGTGATAACACTTATAATTTGGTCGCTGAACTATATGTTCGTGCACCATTCTTTGCAATCGTTTAAGACTGTCTCTGGCGCTGCCTATGTCGGCTGCCTGTATATGAAGCCCCATCAAATGGTGGAAACCGCGCATCGTTGGATGTTTCTCCAATGCAGTCGCCATAAAGCTTTCGGCATCTTCAATACTTTGCGACTCAGCCATTTTTTCCGACAACTTGATAACCGCAGTAATACCCGCCTCCCGTTCGACACAGGTATGCAAGTAGTCGACAAAGCCATGACGGTTTTTCTTAGCTTCAAATGCTTGCTCTAACAACGGAATAGTTTCGCAAACGTACGCCTTGTCTTGTTCAATTATTTTCGTTAAATGCTCTATTGCTAGGTTATTTTCGCTCTGCTCCAGATAGATTTTCCCCAGCGATAACGACGCCCGTACACACCCCGAATCTTGCTTTAACGCTTTATTGAAGTACTTTATTTTACCTGAAATCGGGTCGACAGTTTCAGCCACTTCGCAATATAACTGGCCCAATGTCACTTTTACCGCTGCGTCCTGCTTTATCAGCTTTAACGCAACAATAATAGCTTTGTCCCACTCATGGGTAGCTTCATAAAGCTCGAGTAAATGCTTCTGGCTGCGTTCTTTAAAAAGCTTATTGCTTTGTAAACCATGAAACATTTTCTCTGCACGATCATAGATACCCGCCGCTAAATAATCTTTGCCTAACTCGTACATTGCAGTAAGGCGGTCGGTTTCAGACAGGTTAGGTAATGATGTCAGATTCTTATGTATTTTAATCGCCCGCTCTACTTCACCCCGACGACGAAATAACTTACCCAACGTCCAGTGTGTCTCTATGGTTTCACTATCGACATCAAGCAACTCGACAAATAAATCGACCGCTTTATCAGGCTGATCAGAGAGTAGTAAGTTAATACCGGTTGCGTATTGTTTTGAAAATCGCTTTTGCTCTCTTCTTTCTTCTGTACGCACACTGTTGCGCCCCATGAACCAACCATAGGCGGCAGCAATTGGAAGAAGCAAGAAAAGAAGCTCTAACATTCAGCGCTGTCTCACTTACTTTGCTGTTTAGACAACAGCTTTGAAAGTTTTCGACAGCGATAACGCCAATATAAATTGGATAACAACATCGCCAATAATCCGACTAATACACCGCTACCAAAGAAGATTGCCAATAACGACGCAACGGTCATGTCGGCATTCAGAACCAATAAATTGACATTTATGACTTGCGTATTTTGGGCTCCAAACGCCAAGGCTAAAAGGAATATAGCCAAAACGGGAATAAGAATAAGCAACTTCCTGAGCATGTTCGCTTACCTGTTATTTATAAAAAAACGGCATGCCAGTATAGCATGCCGTTTTTATCAATCGAGCGTAAAAACCACTTTATAAATCGACGCGCTCACGCAGCTCCTTGCCAGCTTTAAAATGAGGAACGTATTTCCCATCTAAGTTTACCGGTTCCCCTGTTTTCGGGTTACGGCCAACACGTGGCGCACGATAATGCAAAGAGAAGCTTCCAAAACCTCGAATTTCAACGCGCTTCCCTTGAGACAGGGACTGCACCATTTGTTCGAGAATTTCTTTAACAGAAGCTTCAACTTGCTTAGGAGGCAACTCATGCTTCAAAGTTAACCGTTCAATTAGCTCTGATTTTGTCATAACTTACCTCCTGATAAAGCCGTTTATTCCGACTAAAAACTGTCTTAGTCGTCAGTTTTTGCCGCTTTGAACGCGTCAGCCATAGCGCTGTTGATACCAGAGCTGTCTTGCTGTTTGTTAACGCTTTCTACCGCTTCTTTCTCTTCAGCTTCGTCTTTCGCTTTGATAGACAGGCTCAGAGTGCGGTTTTTGCGGTCAACGCCCATAAAGCGAGCTTCGATCTTATCACCAACGCTTAATTCAGTGCTTGCATCTTCAACGCGGTCGCGTGCGATGTCTGCTGCACGTACGTAACCTTCAACGCTTTCTGCTAATTCAACTTTAGCACCTTTAGCGTCAACTTCAGTTACTGTACCTTCAACAATAGCACCTTTTTTGTTAGCTGCCAGGTAATTGTTAAACGGATCTTCTTCTAATTGCTTGATACCTAGAGAGATACGCTCACGCTCTGCGTCAACTTGCATGACAACAGCGGTAACTTCTTCGCCTTTCTTATAATCGCGAACCGCTTCTTCACCTGGAGTGTTCCAGCTGATGTCTGACAAGTGAACCAAGCCGTCGATGCCACCGTCCAGACCAATGAAAATACCGAAGTCAGTGATTGACTTGATTTTACCGGTAACTTTCTCGCCTTTATTGTGGTTCTTAGCAAACTCTTCCCAAGGGTTAGGCTTGCACTGTTTAAGGCCAAGAGAAATACGACGACGTTCTTCGTCAATTTCCAGAACCATAACTTCAACAGTGTCATCAAGGTTAACCACTTTAGAAGGATGAACGTTTTTGTTAGTCCAGTCCATTTCAGAAACGTGAACAAGACCTTCAACACCCTCTTCGATTTCAACGAAGCAGCCGTAATCAGTCAAGTTCGTAACACGACCAGTTAAACGGTGACCTTCTGGGTAACGGTTTGCGATATCTGCCCACGGATCTTCGCCTAATTGCTTCAGGCCAAGAGATACACGAGTGCGCTCACGGTCAAACTTCAATACTTTAACTGTGATTTCATCGCCAACGTTCACGATTTCGCTTGGGTGTTTAACACGTTTCCAAGCCATATCGGTGATGTGCAATAGGCCGTCTACGCCGCCTAAATCTACGAATGCGCCGTAGTCAGTCAGGTTCTTAACAATACCTTGTACTTCCTGACCTTCTTGCAAGTTCTCAAGCAGCTCTTCGCGCTCTGCGCTGTTTTCTTTCTCGATAACAGCACGACGAGAAACAACAACGTTGTTGCGCTTCTGATCAAGCTTGATAACTTTGAATTCTAAGTCTTTGTTCTCAAGGTGGGTCGTTTCACGTACTGGACGTACGTCAACCAATGAACCAGGTAAGAACGCACGAACGCCGCCAAGGTCAACTGTGAAGCCGCCTTTAACTTTACCAGAGATGTAACCGGTAACTGTTGCGTTTTCTTCGTGTGCTTTTTCCAGCTGCAGCCAAGCTTCATAGCGCTTCGCTTTTTCACGTGAAAGAATCGTTTCACCGAAGCCGTCTTCAACAGCGTCAAGGGCTACGTCAACTTCGTCACCGACGTTGATTTCAAGCTCACCTTCAGCGTTGCGGAATTGTTCTGCAGGAATCGCACTTTCAGACTTAAGACCTGCATCAACTAATACTAAGTCTTTTTCGATAGCAACGATTGTGCCTTTTACGATAGAGCCCGGACGAGTTTCGACTTCTTTCAGGCTTTCTTCAAACAGCTGTGCAAAATTTTCTGACATAATAATTAACTTCGCTTAATAAATGACGTCCACTGAAATTCCGTATGCAGCGGGGTTATTAAAAATGTTCACCTGTATCCTTACTGTGAACCCCTAATTAGGGCCAGGCCCTAGCTAGTTTCTGAGAGTTTGCTGTGGGCAAACGTCAATACTTGTTCCAATACGTCTTTAATCGGCGTATCAGTAGAATCTAAATACAAAGAACCCTCCGCGGGCTTCAATGGCGCCACAGAGCGATTCATATCGCGATCATCGCGTTCTTTAATTTCGTTTACTAACTGATCAATATTAGCATCAAAGCCTTTTTCCTTCAATTGATCAAAGCGTCTTTGGGCGCGTTCTTCGGCGGACGCGGTTAAAAACACTTTTGCGTCGGCGTCAGTGAACACCACGGTTCCCATATCGCGACCATCAGCGACTAAACCAGGCAATTCCTTAAAGCCGCGTTGACGACGCAATAACGCCTCGCGCACACGCGGTAGGGCCGCAATCTTCGATGCCATATTACCGACTTCTTCTGTGCGTATAGTTAACGTAACGTCTTCGCCTTCCAAAATAATATGTGTCAGTGACTTTTCTTCGTCGGCTTCAAATTTAACATCCAAATGAGCGGCTAAAGCCACCAGGCTTTCCTCATCTTCCGGCGTGAAGTCGTGATGTATCGCAGCCAAGGCCAAAACACGGTAAATTGCACCGCTGTCGAGCAAGTGCCACCCCAGCTTTTCTGCGAGTAACCGACTGATAGTGCCTTTCCCTGCACCACTAGGACCATCAATTGTAATGACGGGGATATGCGTTGCCATAAAATCCTCAATTTGCTGTGCGTATTGCAGCTTTTAGCGGCGCAATTATACGCATTTGTAAAAAAATTGCATTAATCAGACGCACGAAATAACAGGAAGGCTGAGTTTAATCAGTAACTTTGACAGATTCGTGAAAACTCTTGGAAATAAGTGGGATACGTTTTACGGCAACAGTCAGGATCATTAATAGTGATACCAACGGGAGAAAAAGCGACCAACGAGAAGCACATGGCCATCCGGTGGTCGTTATAGGTATCTATTTCAGCGCTTTGCCATTGCTGAACCGGGTGTATCTTTATGTAATCAACACCCTCTTCTACTTCTGCCCCCAGCTTTCGTAACTCTGTCGCCATTGCCGATAATCGGTCTGTTTCTTTTACACGCCAGTTAGCAACGTTGCGAATAATGGTCGGTTTGTCGGCAAATAACGCTAACGGAGCAACCGTCATTGCAGCGTCCGGAATAGCATTAAAGTCTTGCTCAATACCTTTAATATGTCCGAAGCCTGTTACTGTCATTTGGTGCTGGCCCATATCAACGTTGCCGCCCATTGCCTGAATGACCTCAGTAAACGCTTTATCACCCTGAATAGAAGCAGCGCCGACACCTTCGATAGTAACCGGTCCCCCACCGAGCAATGCCGCAGCCATCCAGTAGGAAGCACCGCTGGCATCACCTTCAACATGATAATTACCGGGAGATACATAAGACTGGCTGCCTTTTATATGAAAACGGCTTTCAGACACACGCTCTATTACAATTCCAAAATCAGCTAACATTTTTAACGTGAGTTCGATATAAGGTTTCGACACCACCTCACCCACCAACGTTAAGGTAGAGTTGCCTTTTAGCAGCGGTAATGCCATGAGCAACGCGGAAATAAACTGGCTGGAAACGGAGCCGTCAATAGAAAAATCACCAGCGTTCAGGCCCGGTTTAATTAGAACAGGGGGAAAGCCGGACGCCTTTTTATAGCTTACCTCTGCGCCTTGTGCTTGCAACGCTTCGACCAGATGCTGAACAGGCCGTTCTTGCATGCGAGAGTCGCCGGTGAGCTCAACTTGCTGATTCGCACTTAATGTTGACGCCAAAGCCGCTATTAATGGTCGCATGGCAGTTCCGGCATTACCTAAATGCAATGATGTTTCGGCAGGTTTCCAACGACCGGAAAGCCCGGTAACCACCATCGTCTTATCGACTTTTTCACACTGAACGCCCAAGGCAGTCAGCGCATTGAGCATATGTTCCGTGTCTTCGCTGTTGAGTAAATTATGTAACCGGACAGGTTCAGAGCAGAGCGCTGACATTAACAGCGCTCTGTTGGCAATACTTTTAGAGCCCGGAAGCACAACGGTTCCGCTGCATTGACTCCGGGATTCAAGGAAGATCGATTCAGCCACGCAGCTTTTTCATCGCCTTAATAAACGCATCGTTTTCTTCGGGTAAACCGATACTGACACGCAAATGGTTCGGCAACTCATAGCCAGTAACCGGACGAACAATCACGCCTTCGTGCAGCAGCTCACCGTACAGTTTTTCTGCATCCGGACCGACTTCAATGGTCAGGAAGTTACCGTAAGAGGGAATATAGTTGAAGCCTGCATCTTCACAAAAGTCTGTTAGCTGTTTCATACCATGCGCATTAATTTCAACTGCTTTTTGCAAGTAAGCATGATCATCCAACACGACTTCTGCCGCTTTTAAGGACAGAGAATTCATATTAAATGGCTGACGAATACGGTTTAATACATCAGCAATGCTTTCATGGCTTACTGCATAACCTGCGCGTAATCCAGCCAACCCGTAGGCTTTTGAAAACGTGCGGCTGACGACAAGGTTCGGGTATTCTTTAATCCATTCAACCGACGGCGCGCGCTCACCTTCAGGTACGTATTCGTAATAGGCTTCATCCAACACAACAATAACGCTCTGAGGCACTTTATCCAAAAACGCTTTAATCGCCGCTGTCGTTAAAAAAGTGCCCGTTGGGTTATTCGGGTTAGCGATGAAAATCATCTTCGTCTTGTCGGTTATGGCTGCTGCCATACCATCAAGATCGTGACCGTAGTCAACCGCTGGTACGGCAACAGGTTTTGCACCAATAGCCTGAGTGACTAGCGGATAAACCACAAACGCATGCTGTGAGAAGATGACTTCGTCCTGATCTGAAACGAACGTCCGTGCCAGAATTTCCAAAACATCGTTAGAGCCATTACCCAGAGTAATTTGTTGCGTTGTCACGGAGTTCAGCTCAGCCAGGCGACTTTTCAGGTAATACCCGTTTGCGTCCGGATAACGAACCAAATCATTCAGCTCGGCTTCCAGCGCCGTCTTCACTTTTTCACTTAACCCCAGAGGGTTCTCGTTTGACGCCAATTTAACAACGTGTTGCAAACCCAATTCGCGCTGCAATTCAGACACCGGTTTTCCCGCTTGATAGGGACGGAGCTGTTTTACACCAGGGTTAACTAATGACAATGCATCAAAATTACTCATAATTCTCGTAAGCCTTTTGTCTTATTATTTTTGGAACTTAACTCTATTGTGAGCCTAGCTTTGGCTTCTCTCAAATTCCGCCATAAAGTTTAGTAACGCTTTAACACCGGCTACCGGCATTGCGTTATAAATACTGGCTCGCATACCGCCTACAAAACGGTGCCCTTTCAAGCCTTTGAAACCTGCTGCTTCGGCCTGAGCTAAAAACTCAGCATCCAGTTTGTCATCAGCAAGCTGGAAAGGCACATTCATAATAGAACGATAATGCGGGTTAACGGTATTTCGGTAAAAGTCAGACTTGTCGATAAAGTCATACAATAACTGCGCCTTTTCATGGTTGATTCGACCCATTTCGGACAAACCACCTTGCGCCTTAAGCCACTTGAACACCAACCCAGCTAAATACCAGGCAAAGGTGTTAGGCGTGTTGTACATAGACCCGTCTTTCGCCTGAAGCTGATAGTCCATAATCGATGAAACCTGCTTCTGTGGTGACCCCAGCAAGTCTCGTTTAACGATGGCAATAGCGAAGCCTGACGGACCTATATTCTTTTGAGCGCCGGCGTAAATAACGCCGAACTTAGAAACATCCAGCGGCTCTGACAAAATATTTGACGACATGTCTGCCACAATGGGTGCATTAACATTAGGGATATCGTGAAGTGCAATACCATCCACGGTTTCATTGGGACAATAATGAAAATACGCTGCATTGTCAGACAACTGCCAGTCATTCGGAGACTCAATTTCCTTGCCTTTAACGCCCTCTTTCACCTGCCCGGCTACATTGACTCTAGCGACGAACTTCTCAGCTTCTCGTATAGCAAAACCAGACCAAATACCGGTATCCAGGTAGTCGACCGTTGAATCAGGCGAAGCGATATTTTGCGGAACGGCTGAGAATTGGCCGCGCCCGCCACCTTGCAAAAACAAGACGTCGTAGTCATCCGGAACGTTCATTAAGTCACGTAAGTCTTGCTCTGCCTCTCGTGCCATACGTACATACGCCGGATCACGATGCGACATTTCCATCACAGAAACGCCTTGGTTATTCCAATTAAGAAGTTCTTCCTGAGCTTGCTTTAACACATCGACCGGCAACATTGCCGGTCCTGCTGAAAAGTTAAATACGTCACTCATTATTCTTCAGACGCTCCTTCTTCGTTGGCTCCGTCTTCTTCGCCATTATCGGCAACAACGTCACCTTCAATCAGCTCTTCGTCTTCATCAATTTCATCGATGCGCTGCAAGCCAACGACTTTTTCGTCATCAGCGGTGCGAATTAAGCGAACACCCTGAGTGTTACGACCAACAGTAGACACTTCATTAACACGAGTTCTAACCAGTGTGCCTTTATTACTAATAAGCATAATTTCATTGCCGTCGATAACTTCCATCGCACCGACCACAGAGCCATTACGCTCACTCACTTTTATCGAAACGACACCTTTGGTCGCACGACTCTTCGCTGGATACTCAGTCAGCGGCGTACGTTTACCGTAACCATTCTCCGTAACCGTCAGAACGGCCGCTTCCTGTTCTTCGTATTCACGCGGCACTATGAGTGACACAACACGTTGGTCTTCTTCTAAACGAATACCACGAACCCCTGTTGCGGTACGACCCATTGAGCGAACTTGCTCTTCCGCAAAGCGAACCACTTTACCCGCATCTGAGAACAGCATAATATCGCCATTACCATCGGTAATATCAACACCGATAAGCTCGTCACCATCCACCAGGTTCAGGGCAATAATGCCACCGTTACGTGGGCGAGAATACTCAGGCAATGGCGTTTTCTTAATCGTGCCGTTCTTCGTTGCCATCACCACAAACTTATCTTCCGGATAGTCACGAGTTGGCAGAATAGCGGTAATACGCTCATCTTCTTCAAGCGGCAGCAAGTTAACAATCGGCTTACCTCGCGACGCACGGCTGGCTAGTGGTAGCTGATACACTTTCATCCAATAGATACGGCCACGAGTCGAGAAGCACAAAATGGTGTCGTGCGTGTTAGCAACCCACAGACGCTCAATGAAGTCTTCGTCCTTCATTTTCGTTGCGGCTTTACCTTTACCGCCACGGCGCTGTGCTTCGTACTCAGTCAGCGGCTGATATTTCACATAACCTTCATGAGAGAGCGTCAACACAACGTCTTCTTCGTTAATAAGATCTTCCATGCTGATATCATGCGCTGCAGAAGTAATATCCGTCTTACGCTCGTCACCAAAGTTATCTCGAATTTCGACTAACTCTTCGCGAATCACTTCCATTAGGCGCTCTGAGCTACGCAAAATATGTAGCAGTTCAGCAATTTGCTCTAACAGGCCTTTGTATTCGTCGAGAATTTTCTCGTGCTCTAAGCCTGTGAGTTTGTGTAAGCGTAAATCAAGAATGGCTTGCGCTTGAGCTTCGGTCAGGTGATAGTTATCACCTTTAATGCCGTACTCTTCCGGTAAGTGATCCGGGCGTGCCGCATCGACACCTGCCGTTTCCAGCATGGCGGCTACATCACCCAGTTTCCACGCGCGGGAAATAAGGCCGGCTTTCGCTTCCGCAGGTGTTGGGGAACGACGAATTAACTCAATAACTTCATCGATGTTCGCCAGCGATATCGCCAGGCCTTCCAAAATATGGGCACGTTCACGTGCCTTACGTAACTCGTAAACCGAGCGGCGAGTTACCACTTCACGACGGTGACGGATGAAGCAGTCCAGCATGTCGCGCAGATTAAATAGGCGGGGTTGGTTTTTATCCAGCGCCACCATGTTAATACCAAACACCACTTGTAATTGGGTGTTTGCGTATAAGTGGTTCAGTACCACCTCACCAACGTCACCACGGCGTATTTCGATGACAATGCGCATACCGTCTTTGTCAGACTCATCACGCAGTGCACTAATACCTTCAACGCGCTTCTCTTTGACTAATTCAGCAATTTTTTCAATCAAACGCGCTTTGTTCACCTGGTACGGAATTTCCGTAACAATGATGGTCTCTTTGCCTGTTTTCTCGTCGACTTCAACTTCCGCTTTCGCACGTAAGTGAATGCGACCTCGACCCGTTTTGTACGCTTCAACAACGCCGCTGCGGCCTGAAATTGTTGCAGCCGTTGGGAAGTCAGGCCCCGGAATGTATTCCATTAAACCATCAACATCGATGTCCGGGTTGTCTATCATCGCCAAAGAGCCATTGATGACTTCTGTGAGGTTGTGCGGCGGAATGTTCGTTGCCATACCAACCGCGATACCGGAAGAGCCATTGACTAACAGGTTAGGAACACGAGTTGGCAGTACGTCAGGAATGCGTTCAGTGCCGTCGTAGTTATCGACAAAATCAACCGTTTCTTTGTCTAAATCGGCCAGTAATTGGTGAGAGATTTTGGCCATGCGAATTTCGGTGTAACGCATCGCCGCTGCCGAGTCACCATCGACCGAGCCAAAGTTACCCTGCCCGTCAACCAACATGTAGCGTAATGAAAAGTCCTGCGCCATACGAACAATCGTGTCGTAAACCGCACTGTCACCGTGCGGGTGATATTTACCGATAACGTCACCGACCACACGCGCTGACTTTTTATAGGGTTTGTTGTAGTCGTTACGTAACTCGTTCATCGCGAACAAGACACGTCTGTGTACCGGTTTTAGTCCGTCCCTGACGTCAGGCAATGCACGCCCGACGATAACGCTCATCGCATAATCGAGATAAGAGCTTTTTAATTCATCTTCGATATTAACCGGTGACACTTCTCTGGCTAGATCGCTCATAGTTCAGTCCCTAAAATAAAAATCCGCATATCTTTGTTATTTTGATGCAGTCATTGTACCCATCCGAAACGAGTCTCGCACCCTCTTTTTCTTATTCTTTAGCTAGGGTAGACTAGCGGCGTTATTTATCGCTCACAACAGTGCACCACATGACCCAAGAAAACCAAAATACTGAACAAAAAAACGTCGATTTAGAAGAGATCGCTAAGTTCTCCGCCCTCGCCTCGCGTTGGTGGGATCCGGAAGGCGAATTCAAACCGTTGCACCAAATTAACCCGGTGAGGCTGTCTTTCATTGAGCAACACGCTAATGGCTTATTTGGCAAAAATATTCTCGATGTTGGTTGTGGTGGTGGTCTGCTAAGTGAAGCTATGGCAGAACGCGGCGCTAAGGTTACCGGTATTGACTTAGCCGAAGAGTCATTAAAAATAGCGCGCCTACATGCACTGGAAAGCGAAGTTTCTGTCGATTATCAATGTGTCGCCGTTGAAAATCACGCGGCCGAACATGAGGGTCAATATGATGCGGTAACTTGCCTGGAGATGCTGGAGCACGTCCCTGACCCAGCGTCCATTGTAAATGCCTGCACACAAGCGGTTAAACCAGGCGGCCTGGTGTTTTTTTCTACCTTAAATCGCAACGTGAAATCATGGCTGTTAGGCATTCTAGCAGCCGAACACATACTTGGCTGGGTGCCGAAAGGAACACACCAACATCAGCGTTTTATTAAGCCGTCGGAACTCCTTCGCATGACCGATGAAGCCGGACTTAATGAGATTGATATTAATGGATTAACTTTCCATCCATTAAAAGGATTCACTTTGTCAGAAACCGACATAGACGTGAATTACATTACCGTTTTACAAAAGCCGTTGACATAGCTCATGACGAATCTCGCAAACAACCCGAAGCTTCCCGAAGGCGTGCTGTTTGATCTTGACGGCACCTTGCTGAACACGGCGCCTGATCTTGGAGCCGCACTCAACAATG
This sequence comes from Idiomarina piscisalsi, assembly GCF_002211765.1. NCBI lineage: Bacteria > Pseudomonadati > Pseudomonadota > Gammaproteobacteria > Alteromonadales > Idiomarinaceae > Idiomarina > Idiomarina piscisalsi. The sequence continues at coordinate 1,223,519 of NZ_CP022133.1, read as the reverse complement.
TGTGCGCTTTATATGGTAAAGAACCTGTTCATGAAAGCATTTACACTCCGGTTGCTTCCCATGGTTCCAGAGGCTTGCTAAAGCTGGCCTTTTCAGAGGAGCTGCAGACCCATGAAAGCGAGTTACGGAAAGCTTTTTTGGACGCCTATTCGAACAGCATTGCCGCTAGAACCCATGTATACGAAGGGGTTGTACCGCTACTTAATACTCTGATTCAAGCCCGGGTAAAAGTGGCGATTGTTACGAACAAACCTAAGCAGTTGACCCAAGAATTACTGCCTAGCTTTCCCGAGTTTAATGTCTTTGAGTCGGTTGTCTGCGGGGACACTCTAAGTGTATCAAAACCTGACCCTGCACCTTTGCTTCTGGCCGCGGAGCAGCTGGGGGTTAACCCTAAAAGCTGTATCTACGTGGGTGACGCTGAACGTGATATTCAGGCTGGCCGTAATGCTGCAATGACAACGGTACTGGCCCATTATGGGTATATTAGTGACAGTGACTCACCAGCCGACTGGAAAGCCGACTATGGAATTAGCACGCCATTAGAATTATTGGATATTATTGGACTACCACAACCTTGATCTATTAACCCATTTTTAAAGACAAAAAAGTTATAAAAAGCCGAGGTCCTCGCAAACTCACGTCTATTAAAGGCTAGAAAAAAATCAACAATTAAACGTCAAATTTCTTTTCATTTTCTCGATAAATTCGCTTGATCAAAGTCTGACTAAGACCTAGCATACTGAAAAATCAAAGACACTAGATATTGTGTGAATTTCACTCTGTATAACTAATGACCACAATATCTTGTGGCTACATCTCTATAACAAAAAGCTAAGAGTCGGCGCAAAATGAACGAGCAACTGTATGTCACCAAACGTAGCGGCGAACGTGAACCGCTAAACCTAGATAAAATTCATCGAGTGATCATGTGGGCAGCGGAAGGTCTGCATAATGTTTCCGCTTCTCAAGTCGAAATTAAGTCTCATATTCAGTTTTACGATGGTATTAAAACCGAAGACATTCACGAGACCATTATAAAGGCGGCAGCTGATTTAATCTCGGAAGAAGCTCCTGACTATCAATACATGGCAGCCCGTTTGGCCATTTTCCATTTACGCAAACGCGCTTATGGAAAGTTTGAGCCACCTCGTTTATTTGATCACGTCAAGAAAATGGTGGCAGAGCACCGTTATGACGAGCACTTACTGGAAGACTACAGCGAAGCCGAGTTCGACCAAATGGATGAGATTGTCGACCACTGGCGAGACATGAACTTCTCATACGCAGCGGTCAAACAGCTTGAGAATAAATACTTGGTTCAAAACCGTGTGACGGGCGATATTTATGAAAGCGCCCAGTTCCTATATATTTTAGTCGCTGCCTGCTTGTTCGCGAACTATCCGAAAGCAACTCGCATGGATTACATCAAGCGTTTCTATGATGCAACGTCTGAGTTTAAAATTTCACTACCAACCCCCATTATGTCTGGCGTTCGTACACCAACACGTCAGTTCAGTTCATGCGTATTAATTGAAACGGGCGACAGCCTGGACTCTATTAACGCGACCGCCAGCGCCATTGTGAAGTACGTTTCTCAACGCGCCGGTATTGGTATTAATGCCGGTCGCATTCGTGCGCTGGGCAGCCCAATTCGAAACGGTGAAGCGTTCCACACTGGCTGTATTCCTTTCTACAAATACTTCCAGACAGCGGTTAAGAGCTGTTCGCAAGGCGGTGTTCGTGGTGGCGCAGCAACTCTGTTCTACCCACTATGGCATTTAGAAGTAGAAAGCTTGTTGGTGCTTAAGAACAACCGTGGTGTTGAAGAAAACCGTGTTCGTCATTTGGACTACGGAGTTCAATTCAACCGCTTGATGTATCAACGTTTGATTAAAGACGACTACATTACGCTATTCAGCCCTTCTGACGTACCGGGCCTGTACGACGCGTTCTTCGAAGATCAGGAGAAGTTCGAGCAGCTGTACGTTCAGTATGAGCAAGACGAAAGCATTCGTAAAAAACGCATTAAAGCCATTGAGCTATTCAGCCTGTTTATGCAGGAGCGTGCCAGCACGGGGCGTATTTACGTACAAAACGTTGACCACTGCAATACGCATAGCCCGTTTGACTCGAAAGTGGCGCCTATTCGTCAAAGCAATCTGTGTCTGGAAATTGCTTTGCCAACTAAGCCATTACAACACGTCAATGACGAAGAAGGTGAAATTGCGCTGTGTACCCTGTCAGCATTCAACTTGGGTAAAATTAGCGACTTAGGCGAGTTTGAAGAACTGGCTGACTTAGCCGTTCGTGCGCTCGACAGCCTACTGGATTATCAGGAATACCCAGTTCCAGCAGCGTATAATGCGACTATGAACCGTCGTACTTTAGGTATTGGTGTCATTAACTTCGCTTATTACTTGGCTAAGCACGGTGTTAAATACTCTGACGGCTCGGCGAACAGTCTGGTTCACAAAACCTTCGAAGCTATACAGTATTACCTGATGAAAGCCTCAATGAACCTGGCAAAAGAAAAAGGGTCGTGTCCGAAGTTTAACGAGACTACCTACTCGCAAGGCATTATGCCGACAGATACTTATAAGAAAGAACTGGACAGTGTTTGTAATGAGCCTCTGCATCTCGACTGGGATCAACTGCGCGCAGATATCAAGCAGCACGGTATGCGCAACTCTACCCTTTCAGCGCTTATGCCATCTGAAACGTCGTCGCAAATTTCAAATGCGACCAATGGTATCGAGCCACCACGCGGCTTTGTCAGCGTGAAAGCGTCAAAAGACGGCGTTACGAAGCAGGTAGTGCCTGACTACGAGACGCTTAAGGATAAATACGAGCTGCTGTGGCAAATTCCGAATAATAAAGGTTACTTAGAGTTAGTCGGTATTATGCAGAAGTTTGTTGACCAAACTATTTCTGCGAACACCAACTACGATCCAGGCAAGTTCGATGCGGGCAAAGTACCGATGAAACAGTTGCTACAAGACCTGCTAACGTCATACAAACTGGGCGTTAAGACCCTCTATTATCACAACACGCGCGACGGTGCAGCCGATAACCAGTCAGATATCGCAGCCCGTAAAACAGCAGAAAAGCCTGGTGCACAGCCATCCGAAGTCATCATTGAAGAAGATGACGATTGTGCCGGCGGCGCTTGTAAAATTTAAAAGAAGGATTTTGCGAAATGTCGTACTCAACGTTTAACCAGGAACAAACGAATCCGTTAACCGAGCCTATGTTTTTAGGTAATTCGGTTAATGTGGCTCGATACGATCAACAAAAGCACAGTATTTTTGAAAAGCTTATAGAAAAACAAATTAGCTTTTTCTGGCGCCCTGAAGAAATTGACGTAAGCCGCGATCGAGTCGACTTTAATAAACTCACTGACAGCGAAAAGCACGTGTTTATTTCAAACCTGAAATATCAAACACTGCTGGATTCTATTCAGGGCCGTTCACCAAATATTGCGTTGTTGCCGATTGTGTCCATTCCAGAGTTAGAAACCTGGATTGAGACCTGGTCATTCTTTGAGACCATTCACTCTCGCTCATACACGCACATTTTGCGTAACTTGTTTACTGACCCAAGCGAAGTGTTTGAAGACATCGTTATTAACGAGCAAATTAAAATTCGTGCGAACGATATTTCGCAATACTACGACGACCTTATTTTCTACACGCAGCTATGGCAAACCCACGGTGAAGGTGAAGTAACGGTCGACGGTGAAACATACAATGTGACTCAGCGCGAAATTAAAAAGAAACTGTTCTTGTGCATTAACTCGGTGAACGCACTGGAAGCCATTCGTTTCTATGTCAGTTTTGCTTGTACTTTCGCATTCGCTGAGCGGGAGCTCATGGAAGGTAACGCCAAAATCATTAAGCTGATTGCGCGTGACGAAAACGTTCACCTAACCTCAACGCAGCATATTCTGAACTTATGGCAGTACGGCGAAGACGACCCGGAAATGAAAGAAATTGCCGAAGAGCTGCGCGACGAAGCCTATGACATTTTCATGACCGCAGTGAAGCAGGAAAAACAGTGGGCTCACTACCTATTCAAAGACGGCTCAATGATTGGTCTGAACGAGAGCATGTTATGTCAGTACGTTGAGTACATCGCTAACTTACGTATGCAGGCCATTGGTTTTGACGCTCCGTTCGAAAATATGCGCTCTAACCCATTACCGTGGATGAACAAGTATTTGGTTTCTGACAACGTGCAGGTGGCTCCTCAGGAAGCGGAAATTACCTCTTACCTGGTTGGCCAAATTGACAGTGAAGTCAATGCTTCTGATCTTGGGGACTTTGATCTCTAAGCCATGACTAAAACCTTTAAAGTCAAAGTTAACGGCGGGCCTGAGCTTGCCGTTGACGCGACTGAAGGAACATTGCTGGAGACACTGGAAAAACACCAGCTGGAAATGCACTACCATTGTCGTAGTGGATTTTGTGGTGCATGCCGGACTAAACTAAAATCTGGTCAAGTACGTTATACCACTGAGCCGTTAGCTTACGTTCGAAAGGGCGATATTTTGCCCTGCTGTTGCGTGCCGGAATCCGACCTCGATATTGAACACTAGCACAGAGCGTATTGGCTATTCACAGAATCGATTACAGTCATCGGTAAGAGCCATTTGTTTTTATGCCTAAAAAATGGATAATTCCCGATAACACTGATTAAGGAAGAGGTATTTCATGTTTACAGTAATTTTTGGACGTCCTGGCTGCCCGTTCTGCGTACGCGCAAAAGAAGTTGCCGATCAATTAAAAGCAGACCGCGATGACTTCGATTATCGCTACGTTGATATTCACGCAGAAGGCATTTCTAAAGCGGACTTAGAAAAAACGGTTGGGAAGCCGGTACACACAGTACCTCAAATATTTGTCGACGAGTCACACGTTGGCGGCTTCACTGAGTTTGAAGCATACGCAAAAGAGAACTTAGGCCTATACACGGCTTAATATTTCGAGCATTAGCTTAAGAAAGGCGGCTTATTTCAGCCGCCTTTTTTGATCGTTTCTATTGCCTGCTTCACTCGCTTCTCAGACACTGGATATTTCGTTCCTAACGTCTGAGCAAAGAACGAAACTCTCAGCTCCTCTATCATCCAACGAATTTCAGCCACATCTTCAGGAATCAAAGCGCCGGTTTTATAACGTTTTAAGACCGCACTATAGGCTTCCTGTAAATTACTAAGTGCTATGGTCATTAAGCGGTCTTTATTCGGGTCCACCGGCAGTTTTTCCAAACGACGTTGCATGGCTTTTAAGTAGCGCACAATATCGTCGAGCCGTCGTTCACCAAACCTCGAGACAAAGCCCGGAAAAATTAAATTATCCAGCTGATCCTGAATATCGCCTCGCGACTGAATTTGATCGAGCGGAATTTTACCTTTCAGCGCTTTTCGAACATCCTGCGAATGTGTCAGACATTGCTCGACCCTAAGGGCTATCTGTTCAACTCGTTCATTTAATTCACCACGAACTTGCTCTTTCAGCCGCTCAAAACCTTGTTCGCTTCGCAACCTATTGCCCACTTCAAGTTGTTCATCAATCACCGCATCCACAGCCGCAGCAATACAGTCCTCAATCAGTGTTTCTACCTTACCCCAGGGGTTAAAATACATCGCCAGCTTCGCTTTATTCGATAGTGACTTTTGCAAATGCTTTACTGGCGACGGAATTTGCTTTAACAACAGTCGACGCAAGCCCTGTCGGTGCTGCTGTTCGGCTTCTTCTTTCGAGTCAAACAACTGCAACGCAACCTCACGGCTACCTTTAATCGCTAAGCCAGGATAGGCCTTAATTTCAAACCCCTGCTGCGCTTCCGTCACCACCTCCGGCAAATCGTCAAAGTCCCAGCTTTCAACATCATCGCGGCTGATGTCATCACCGGCAGCCTTTTCCAGACGTTGCTGAACTTTCCCGGACAGCTCGTCTTGTAAACGTTGTAAATCTCTGCCCTGCTTTATGAGCTTTTTGCCATCTAACACTTTAAAGTTCATACGTAAATGCAATGGTAAGCTGCTTTCGTCCCAGCTGTCATCCGGTACGGTTACACCGGTCATACGGCGAAGTTTGTGTGTCATGGCTTCTAACAGCGACGTTTCAAAGGGCTCAACGTCGGCCATTATGGCGCCAGCAAAGTTAGGGGCAGGCACAAAGTTTCTGCGCAACGCCTTAGGTAGTGACTTAATTAAATGAGCAATGCGCTCTTCGCGCAGTGCCGGTATATGCCAATCAAAGCCTTCTGGTTTTACCTGATTAAGCACCCCTAATTGAATATTGACGCTCACCCCATCATCAACCGCATTAGGCTCAAAGTGATAGGTTAATGGCAAACGCAAGTTACCCTGTCGCCAGAACTCCGGATAATCGTTCTCGGTAATGTGTTCGGTCTCACCGGCGATGAGATCATCTCGTTCAAAAAACAATAGCTTCGGCTCTTTTTTGGCGGCTTTATGCCACCAACCGGCTAACAGCTTTTCGTTATAAATGCCTTCCGGTATGTGCCGTTCATACGCTTCAAAAAGGACTTCCTCGTCCACCAGAATATCGCGGCGCCGCGACTTCGCCTCCAGGGCCTGAACATCTTGAATCAGTTTCAAGTTGTGTTGAATAAACGGCAACTTGCGTTGCAACTGACTGTTAACCAAGCCCTCGCGGATGAATATCTCACGCGCCTTAGTTGGTGCTACAGGGCCATACTGAACACGTCGTCTTGGCACTAACACTAAGCCCAGCATAGTGACCTGTTCGTCTGCCACCACACTGCCTTTTTTCTTCTCAAAGTGCGGCTCTAAATAGCTTTTCTTCACCAAATGAGATGCCGCTTCCTCCACCCATAAAGGATCGATATCCGCATTAATGCGCGCATACAGCTTCGAGGTTTCGACAAGTTCAGCGGTAACCACCCATTTAGGCGGTTTACCAAAAAGTCCTGAGCCTGGAAAAATATGAAACTTAGTTTGACGTGTCCCCTGATATTCATGCCGGTCTTCTTTCATCCCCACTTGCGACAACAGGCCAGAAATGAGCGCACGATGCACTTGTTCATAAGTCGCTGGCTCTTCATTAATCGAAAAACCCAGTTCCCGCACCGTCTGGCGACTTTGTGTGTAAATGTCCTGCCACTCGCGCAGCCGCATGAAGTGAATAAATTCGCGCGCCACTTGCTTGCGAAACTGATTACCGGAAAGCGCTTTTTGCTTGTCTTTTATGTAATTCCACAGGTTCAGATACGCCATGAAATCGGAATGTTTATCGTGGAATCGCTGATGCCACTCATCAGCTTTTTGTTTAAACTCATGCGGACGCTCACGCGGATCCTGTATACTCAACGCTGCTGTTATCACCAGCATTTCCCGCACACAGCCATACTGTTTGGCGGCTAACACCATTCGCGCCAACCGAGGGTCTAACGGTAAACGAGAAAGCTGCCGTCCTATTTCCGTGAGCCTTGGCTTCTCTCGCTTTTTACCCGGCTCTATGGCATTGAGCTCTTCCAGCAGATTCAAACCGTCTTTAACAAAGCGCTCATCCGGCTTTTGTACAAACGGAAAGTCTCTAATGTCCCCAAGACGCAACGCCGACATTTGAAGAATAACGGCAGCTAAGTTCGTCCGTAGTATCTCCGGGTCGGTATATTCCGGGCGCTGTAAAAAATCGTCTTCGCTGTACAAGCGAATACAAATGCCCAGGCCAATACGTCCACAACGGCCTTTACGCTGATTCGCGCTAGCTTGAGAGATTGGCTCAATCGGCAAGCGCTGAACCTTAGTTCGGTAGCTGTAACGACTGATACGTACTGTTCCCGGGTCGATAACATAGCGAATGCCCGGCACCGTCAATGACGTTTCCGCCACATTGGTAGCAATGACAATACGGCGCTGAGAATGTGACTGAAACACTCGGTTTTGCTCGTGAGAGGACAACCGGGCATAAAGAGGCAGTATTTCGGTGTTTCTCAGTTTTAAATCACCAATAGCGTCGGCATAATCACGAATTTCCCGCTCTCCACTGGCAAAAATGAGAATATCGCCGTCCCCTTCACTTTGCAGCTCTTCTACCGCATCGCAAACACCTTGCAAAATATCCGTTTCAGAGGTTTTATTCCCTTCTGACGGGTCTCGATAACGCACTTCCACCGGATAAGTCCGACCGCTGACCGTTAACACCGGTGCGTCGTGGAAGTGTTTAGAAAAACGTTCTGTTTCGATAGTTGCGGAGGTAATAACAACTTTTAAGTCCGGACGTTTGGGCAGCAAGGTGTGTAAAACACCGAGCAAAAAGTCGATATTTAACGAGCGTTCGTGCGCCTCATCGATAATAATGGCGTCGTATTGCAGTAATAACGGATCCTGCTGCAGCTCGGAAAGCAGCATACCATCGGTCATTAGCTTCACAGCAGTCGTCGGTGCCGTTTCATCCTGAAAGCGAATTTTGTAACCGACTTGCTGTTTAGCGTAATCCTGAAGCTCTTCACCAATGCGCGCAGCAACACTTCGAGCCGCTAAACGTCGCGGTTGTGTATGGCCGATGACACCTTTGCAGCCATAGCCAAGCTCCAGTAGCATCTTCGGTAGCTGAGTCGTCTTACCCGATCCGGTTTCACCAGCGACAACAACGACCTGGTTTTCCTCAATGGCATTTTTAATATCATCTCGCTGCTGCGCAACCGGTAAGTTTTCAGGATATTCAATATGAAAAGACTGCTCGCAGCGCTGTAAGTAGTTCAACTCGGCCTGCTCAATGTCTGCCTCAATGGCTCTGAGCACTTTTTGCTGCTTCTTTTCATCCTTTACTTTCACCAGCCCACGCAAACGACCGCGCAGTTGCGCGGCCTTTTGGTACGTACATTGCTCTAATTGAGACTGATATTTTTTAACGAAAGGGTTGGTATTCGTTTTGTTACGACTCATAAACTCCGAACTTATTCTTCCTCGTTATAAATAGCAATGTGCGTGTTACCGTCGCCTTTAAAGTAGCCACGATACATACCTTCGGTATTGAACGGCATGGCCACATTGCCTTCGGCATCAATAATAATCACGCCACCGGTACCTCCGGCTTGCTCCAGGACACCATGAATGACTTCGTCGCCGGCTTCACTGACCGAAAGGCCTTTGTACTTAACCCGCGAACAAATATCTGCCGCCACGTGAAAGCGAATAAAATACTCACCGTGCCCAGTAGCTGATACCGCACAACTGTCGTTATCCGCCCAAGTGCCAGCACCAATAATAGGGGAATCACCTATTCTACCATAACGCTTCGCCGTCATGCCGCCTGTTGACGTACCAGCGCTTAATAAACCGTTTTTATCGACCGCTACAGCGCCAACCGTGCCGTATTTATAATCTAAATCGAGATACTCCCAGGCTTGCTGCTCTGGCTGCTCACTTGCCTTAATTTTTTCTTTGGCTTTTAACAGCTGTTGATAGCGACGTTCCGTATTAAAATAGCTGTTATCGACCTGCTCTAAACCTTGCTGTCTGGCAAACTGTTCAGCGCCTTCACCACTGAGCATGACATGTACGGACTCTTCCATCACTTCACGTGCCAGTTCAATAGGGCTTTTCACGGTTTTTACACCAGCAACTGCGCCGGCGTTACCCTTTTCGCCTTCCATTAATGACGCATCCAGTTCGTGTTCACCGTCCCAGGTATAAACAGCGCCCTTGCCCGAGTTAAATAACGGAGACTCTTCCATCACTTGGATAGCCGCAATAACCGCAGTGGTGCTGTCACCACCGTCTTTCAATACAGCCCTACCCGCTTCCAACGCTTCGTTGAGTTTGTCTTTGTAGGCTTGCTCTTGTTCATCCGTTAAATTCGCACGCGTAATGGTTCCGGCACCACCGTGAATCGCCATTGCGTATTCAGCACCGTGGTCATCCGCCTGCAACGGCGCTGATCCAATCAGTGCGCCAGCCAGTACCGATAAGAGAAGTGTTTTTTTCATAACCAATATCCCCTGCTTTTTATTGTATTTCGTCTAGTCTTATTAGAGGGGATAAACACGCATTTAGCAATGCGATTGATGGAGGGATTATGCCAACTTATCGTGTTAACTATGAACACATCGGTTCAAAAGGCGACATTACCGTTGAAGTGCCAACCAAGGCCTCATCGGGCGACCAGCAGCAGTTAGAAGACGCCATTGCCCGTCGCGTAGGCGAACGAGTGTTACCACATGCGGAGCTTGCCTTTCGTCATGACGACAACAGAACACTGACAGAAAAATTGAAGAAAGCTTACGACTTGATTATTGAGGATTATGAGCGGGTTTAATGCGCTATTTTGATAACCTCGGCTTAATAAGTGACTGAATTTAGTATTGAGCTCATGCTATAGTTTTTCTTTTCTATAGAGCAGCGTAAGCTTAGGTTATGGCACAAAACGAACAAGAGACCTTTTACTGGCACGACTATGAAACTTGGGGAGCCAACCCATTAGTTGACCGTCCGGCGCAATTTGCTGGGCTTCGCACCGACACGGACTTTAATGTGGTTGGACGTCCGTTAACACTGTATGTGCAGCCTACGCCAGATTTTCTGCCTAACCCTGAGGCGACGTTAGTGACCGGCATAACACCACAGTTGGCACTAAAACAAGGGATCAGTGAGGCTGCGTTCAGCAAAGCCATTGCCGAAGAGTTTCAAAAGCCAAACACCACCATTATTGGTTACAACAATATTCGCTTTGACGACGAAGTAACCCGTTCCCTGTTCTATCGCAACTTCTATGACCCTTATGAATACAGCTGGCAAAATGGCAATTCCCGGTGGGATTTAATTGATGTCACCCGAGCCTGCTTCGCATTGCGGCCTGAAGGTATTAACTGGCCAGACAATGAGGACGGCCAGCCTAGCTTGAAACTCGAGCATTTAAGTGTCGCTAATAACATTGAACACGGCCAAGCGCACGATGCAATGTCCGACGTCTACGCGACCATTGGACTGGCTAAACTCATTAAAGAAAAGCAGCCAAAGTTATGGCAGTGGGCGTACAGTATTCGCCGTAAGCAAAAGCTGCTTAACCTTTTTAACTGGCAAGCACCTGAACCTCTAGCACACGTCAGCGGCTTTTACGGCACCGTAAACCGGTATTTGTCCGCCATATTGCCCCTGGGCTTTCACCCCAAACAAAACAGTAATGTTATTGCCTGGGACTTGCGCATTGATCCTAAGCTCTTTGCCGATAAGTCAGTCGATGAACTTGTTGAACTGACTTACACCAGCCGCGAAGAGCTGGAAGCTCAAGGGCAGCAAAAAAGTGGTCTACAAAACATTCATCTAGGCCGCAGTCCGTTTCTTGCGCCTATTAAAACAATCTCTGAGGACGCTTCTGCACGAGCTGACCTCAATATGGAAACCGTAGCTGCAAATGCGCAGTGGCTGCAGGAAAACAGTGCGTTCAGAGACAAGCTAATGCAAGTGTTCGAGCAAACCAAAGAGTTTGCCCCAAGAACCGATGTTGACCACAAAATTTACGACGGTTTTTTCTCGCCGCAAGACAAAAAGCACATGGAAATTATTCGATCATCAGAGCCGCAACAATTAGCTGGGCTGGATTTAGCCTTTGAAGACCCGCGTATGGAAAAGCTGCTGCTGAGATACCGTGCTCGTAACTATCCGTCGACATTAACGGACAAAGAGCTGAATCAGTGGCGTCAGTTTTGTCAGCAACGTCTCATTGACCCGCCGCAAGGGATGCTCTCTGCGGACGCTTTTGCGTTGCGCCTGGAAGAGTTGGCTAACCAGCATCAGGAAGACGCCCACAAGTTGCGCCTTTTAAAATCATTGTATGACTACGTCGCCTCACTCTAACACTCAAAAGTCATACGACTACATTATTGTCGGAGCCGGCTCTGCCGGCTGTACGCTCGCCAATAGGCTTACTGAAAGCGGTAAATACAGCGTTTTGCTATTAGAGGCCGGAGCATCGCACGGTGGGCTGTTTTCTGACATGCCATCCGGCTTCGCCCGCTTTATGCACAGCCGCAAATTTAATTGGCTGTATCGCGCCGAAAAAGAACCGCATTTAACCTCGGCTAAAGGCAGCTACACGCCACGCGGAAAAATGCTGGGTGGCAGCAGTGGTATCAATGCCATGATATACACTCGCGGTCTTGCATCCGACTATGATCACTGGGTCGCTTTAGGAAACCGTGGCTGGGGTTATAACGACTTACTGCCCTACTTCATTAAAAGTGAAAACAACAGTCGCGGAGCTAACGCTTATCATGGAGCTGAAGGTCCGTTACATGTTTCCGATGTCACGCCTTACTACTGCGTTTCAAGACAATTTCTAAGCGCCTGTCAGGAATACGGTTTACCCCGAAATACAGACTTTAACGGCGCGCAATTAGAAGGTCATGGCCCTTATCAGTTTACGATGAAAGATGGCAAGCGCTGCAGTACCTATCATGCTTACCTAAAGCCCGCGTTGCATAGAACGAATCTAACGGTGTTAACCGACTCCCTCACTGAGCGTGTTCTATTCTGCGGAAAAACTGCCACCGGCATCGCCTATCAAAGGTCTGGTGAGTCTTATATCGCAATGGCGAATAAAGAGGTTATTTTAAGCGCTGGCACTTTTAACTCACCGCAGATTCTAATGCGCTCTGGTGTTGGTCCGGCTAATGAAATAGAGAATGCAGGTATTAACCTCGTTCATGAGTTACCCGGTGTAGGTAAAAACTTACAAGAGCACGTCGACATCAGTCTGCATTACAAAAACAAAGCCAAAGACGGATTGACTCTGACGCCCTGGAATTTACTGAAGCTTTCGGTGCCTTTCTTAAAATACCTGTTTACCGGTAAAGGCCAATTGGCGCATTCGATTGCTGAAGTTGGCGCGTTTTATCGTTCATCAGAGGCGGTTAACGAGCCCGACATACAAGTCCACTTACTGCCCGTAATGTTCAATGACAGTGGTTATGACTGGCTACCCACGCTAGTCAACGGCTTCACCTGTCACGTCTGCCTGCTTCGGCCTAAGTCTCGTGGCCAGGTTCAGTTAAATCCAGATAGTCCAATGGGAAAGCCGACAATTACTTATGGCTTTCTAAAAGAAAAAGACGATCAACAAGCGCTGTTACATGGAATAAAAAAAGCCTTTGAGATAATGAAACAACCAGCGCTCGCAAAACACAATGGTGGACGTTTATTCCCAACCGAAGGGGCGACAAACGATTCGCTACTACTTGAAGAAATTAAGTCGAGGACAGGGCTTATTTACCACCCAGTCGGCACGTGTAAGATGGGTCCTGACAATGATTCAGAAGCCGTTGTCGATGCGTCGCTGAAAGCACATGGCATTAAGCGTTTACGGGTCGTCGATGCGTCAATTATGCCCACGGTTATTAGCGGTAACACCAACGCCCCCACTATCGCCATTGCAGAAAAAAGCGCCGACTTAATAAAAGCCGACGCTTAGGTTTTTCCACCATTTTTCCGTTAACCGAAGTTACTGCTCGTTTTTACTGCCTACTCGGAATAAACGCGCCAATGCCGGAATAAGAATGAGCGCACCCAACATATTCCAAAGGAACATGAAGGTCAGCAGTATGCCCATATCCGCCTGGAATTTAATGGGCGAGAATATCCAGGTTGCCACACCTATTGCCAGAGTAAGCCCCGTAAAACCAACGGCCTTACCCGTATTATCCAGCGAATATTTATAGGTGTCTTGCAGTGACATTCCCTGCTGTAAGCCTTCTTTCACTTTACTGTAAATATAAATGCCGTAGTCAACACCAATACCGACACCCAAGGCAATGACCGGTAAGGTTGCGACTTTAATGCCAATGCCCAGCACGGCCATTAAGCCTTGACTCATGACGGTGGTAAACGCCAACGGTAAAATGATACAGGCAACAGCTCTTAAGCTGCGGAAACTGATGAAACAAAGCACAATAACCACACCATACACCCACAACAGCATTTTGTTCTGAGCTTTGGAGATAACATCGTTCGTTGCCGCTTCAATACCCGAATTACCGGCAGCCATGAGTAAATCTAGCCCTTCCTGTTGGTAACGGTTATTGAAGCTTTCCACTGAGTCGACAACGGTTTGCAGAGTTTTTGCTTTGTGATCATCCAGATAAATGATGATAGGCGCCATTGAGCAATCGTTATTAATTAAACCATCCGGAATACGGCTTAATGATGCGTTAATAACATATTTGTTGCGGTTCAGACTGAACCACTTCAGGTTCCCCTCATTAATACCGAACATGCCCATCTTTGACACGTAGACGACGGATTTAACGTCTTGCACACCAGGGGTGTTTTCCATGTGCCAACTAAAGCGCTCCATTAGCTCCAGATTGTCATAAGCAATGCATTGCTCTGGCGCTGACGCTGCCATAACAACAAAGATATCAGTACTTGAGCTGTAGTTGTCGACAATAAAGGCGTTATCCTGATTGTAACGACTGTCAGGACGCAACTCTGGCGCCCCTTTATCAAGGTCGCCAATCTCCATGTTCTGGCTATTAATTAAGCCCCAGGCCAACATTGCTAATGCAACGGCTACTGCGGAATAAGCCCATTTAGGTTGAGTGAACTTAGCAAACAACTCAAATATGGGGTGACGTTCGCCTTCTATGCGCTTCTCATACTCTACGCCATTTTTAGAAGTGCCCAGGTACGACATTAAAATTGGCAGTAGACCCAAGTTAGTCAACACGACAACCGCAACACCAATACTTGCGGCAATCGCCAGCTCTTTAATGACTTCTATGTCAATAACCATGAGTGTGGTAAAGCCAATGGCGTCACTTGCCAGTGCCGTTAGACCCGCAACATAAAGCCCGCGGAACGCTAGCTTGGCAGATTCAAGCTTGTCAAAACCGGCAACGCGGTTATGACTAATCGCATTGATAACCTGAACACCGTGCGATACTCCTATCGCAAAGACCAGGAATGGTACCAGCATCGAATAGGGGTTAATACCACTGCCTATCAGCTTAATAATGCCCAGCTGCCAAAGTACCGCGATAATAGAGCAGCCAAGTACCGTAAAAGTACTTCGCCAGCAACGACTGTAGGCGTAAAGCATCGCTAACGTAATAGCAATAGCCAGCAAGAAGAACAAACCGACCTGCTCAGCGCCTTCAATGAGATCACCAATGAGTTTGGCGAAGCCGGTAATATGAATGGCAATGTCTTCACTTTGGTATTTTTCGCGAACCAAGGTTTCCAGCTTTTCTGAAAACTCCTGATAGTCGAGCTTCTTGCCCGTTTCCGGATTCACTTCGTCAAGTGGCACGTAAATAATGGTCGACTCAAAGTTATTCGCGACTAAGTTCCCTACCTCACCCGATCGCAGGACATTTGTGCGCAGCTGTTCTAACGACTCTTCACTGCCATCGTAACTGTCCGGAATAACCGGGCCACCCACAAAGCCTTCTTCGGTCACTTCCATCCAGCGGACATTAGGCGTCCATAAACTTCTTAAGCCTGAACGATTAACGCCCGGAATAAAAAAGACCTCATCCGTAATTTCCTGAAGTTTCTTTTGAAACTCGGCATCAAAAATATCACCGTTTTTATGTTCAACAGCAATACGGACAACGTTACCTAAGCTGGCAAGGTCATCCTGATACTCAAAATAGTTTTGAATAAACGGATGATGCGTTGGAATCATCTTGGTCAGGCTGGCATCGGGACGAACCTGCGCCGCGTTGTAACCAAGAAAAACGGTAATCAGTAAGAATATGACGAGCCAGGGTGCACGAAATCCGAAAAGTAACTTCTCGATAATTCCCGCCGGCTTTTTCGATATTGGATTATCCATCGTTACTGCGCTCCTTGTTGAGATGCCAACGCTTCGTCCTCAGTCACTTTAGCAGGCCAATGCAATAACCCGCTACGTCCTGTCATTAACCACTTTCCGTCGCTAACGACGACAATGTCTGTCATTACTGAGCCACTAGGGTGTCTGAGCGCCTCAACATTGAGATCAGTATCGACTTTTAAAATCGTCCCAGAATGCCCGACAATGAGCTGATCGCCCGACTCCGTTGCAACACCAGCAGACAGGTTAACGCCAGTGCCCGTTTCAATTTGCTCAAAAGACTGACCTTTGTCCGACGAAACATAAGCGTTCCCACGAAGACCATAAATCCATAAGTTATCCGCATTATCTAAATGTGCGCCAAATAGCGAGCCCCTGTAGGGCGACTCTAAACGCGTCCAGTTTTCGCCTTTATCGTCACTGCTAAATAACAGTCCTGCTTCGCCAACAATGAAAAAGTCATCGCCACGAGCAATAATGGCATTTAAATGATAACCACCGGGGTTGTCCAGCTTGTCGGAAATAACCTGCCAGTTTGCTCCACCATCAGTGGTTTTCAGGAAGGTTCCGTATGCGCCAATAGCAAACGCCGTTTGTCCATTGAGTGCCAGTATGTCTAAAAATGGTTTGCTGGGACCTTCTTCCTCTGCCACTTCAATATTACTGATTTGAAACTGCGCTTCTTCCAGCTGCCACTCAAGTTCGCCAATAACCTCTGGATCTTCCTCTTCTTTTATTTGAGCTTGAAGAGCTGAGACTTTCGTCTGATAAAAGGCTTTTTCCAACGCCATGAGTTGAAAACCGTCCAATTGACGCGTCCAGCTTTGACCGCCATCCTCAGTTGTTAAAATGACACCATGATGCCCAGTCGCCCAGCCCTTTTCAGCGTTCGCAAAATCAACACTGGTGATGAGTACACTACTATCAACGTCTGCCTGCACCCAATTGCCATTACTGTCCTGACGAATCACATTCCCGTGTGCGCCAACAGCAACCAGTTGTTGACCATTAGAAGCAATTTCAATAAGTACTTCACTTTGTATTTCATCAGACGACAGCGCTGGTGCACTGATAACTTCGTAGTCAGTGTTTGTTGTTGTATCGCCGTCCTGGGCATATACCGCGGTGCTAAAAAACGCCCCCAACAACAGCCCGGACAGGGCAAAAGACGAACGCATGGAACCTCCTGGGTACTCAAAATGTCATAGGATTGTATAAGCTCAAGATAATTTGAAAACCTTTTTTCGTTAATTTCATGCTTTTTTTCGTTAAAGTATTGCCTGAGAGGTCAGTCCTCTGGCAAAGTGATGTTGGAAAGTAGAACAACAAGGAAAATCATAATGAATAAACTGATGCTAAAAGCTGGCGTTTTCGCCATGTCGGTGATTTCCGCGAGCGTTGCGGCTAAAGTATCACCTGAAGAAGCCGCACGGCTTGGTCAAGACTTAACCCCTATTGGTGCTGAGAAAGCAGCAAATGCCGATGGTTCTATCCCCGCGTGGGACGGTGGTTACTCTGATCACTCCGTAGAAGTTGTTCGCGGTAATGACCCGTTTGCTGACGAGAAGCCATTATTTACAATTACTAACGACAACCTGGCTGAGTACAAAGACAACTTAACGCCGGGTCAAGTGGCAATGTTCGAGAAGTATCCGGACTATAAAATGCACGTTTACCCTACACACCGTACGGCGACTTACCCCGACGAGCTGTGGCCAAAAATCAAGTCAAATGCTGAAAACGCGGAAATGGTTGCCGGCGGTAACGGCTTGGAAAACTTCGATACGACTATTCCATTCCCTATTCCTCAGAACGGTTTAGAGGTTGTCTGGAACCATATTACTCGTTATCGCGGTGGTGCAGTCACACGTAACATTGCACAATTTCCAGTATTGGCGAATGGTGATTACGTAACCGTTGAACTAAAAGAAACACTGGCATTTCCTGAATACTTAGAAACAGGTCGCCAAGAAGCTGACGACAACATCCTGTTTTACTTCATGCAGGAAGTTGAAGCACCTTCTCGCTTAACCGGTACCGTTCTGTTGGTTCATGAAACCATTAACCAGGTTAAAGAAGGTCGTCGTGCGTGGATTTATAACGCAGGACAACGCCGCGTTCGTCGCGCACCTAACGTTGCGTATGACGGTCCGGGTACCGCGTCCGATGGTCTGCGTACCTCAGACAACCTTGATATGTACAACGGTGCTCCTGACAAGTACAACTGGGAGCTTAAGGGTAAAAAAGAGATTTATATCCCTTACAACAACTTTAAGATCATGAACCCTGAATTAAATTATGAAGATATCATTCAGGCTGGTCATATGAACCAGGATCTTATTCGTTACGAAAAACACCGTGTCTGGGTCGTTGAAGGCAGCCTGAAAGAAGGCGAACGCCACATCTACTCAAAACGTACTATGTACATTGACGAAGATAGCTGGACAGCGTCTATCATCGACCATTATGACGGTCGTGGCGAGCTATGGCGTGTTGGTGAAGCTCTGAATACTCAGTTCTATAACCAAGACGTACCATGGATGGCTGCCGAAGCACTGTACGACTTAAACTCTGGTCGTTACATTTCCCTTGGCTTGGGTAACGAAGAAGACCCATACATGGAGTGGGATATTGAAGTAAGCCGTGACGAGTTCACTACTAACGCTCTGCGCCGTAAAGGCTTCAGATAAGCCGTCACGGTAACAAACCACAAAAAAGGAGACTCACATGAGTCTCCTTTTTTATTATCCGGTGTTCTTTTTGGATATCTCACCTGATGCAATAGCATCACGCTACTTCAGTTATGTTATTTTTCCAGGCGGGCTAGAAGGCTTGAGGTATCCCAGCGGTTGCCGCCCATCTTCTGTACGTCAGCGTAAAACTGATCGACTAATGCAGTTAATGGCATGGAGAGACCTTGCCTGTCGGCTTCGTTCAACGCAATTTTTAGGTCTTTGCGCATCCAGTCTACCGCAAAGCCATGTTCATATTCGTTATTCCACATCGTTTTATAACGATTCTCCATTTGCCAGGAGCCCGCAGCGCCTTGACTTATTGCAGCAATAAGTTTGTCAGGATCTAATCCCACTTTGCGCGCTAACTGTAAACCTTCCGACAAACCTTGAACCACGCCGGCAATACAAATTTGGTTCACCATTTTAGCTAATTGCCCGGCACCAGCGTCGCCCATTAATTCACGTGTTTTGCTATAACACGCCAATACATCGCTGGCTGCATCAAAAGCCGCCTGTTCACCGCCAATCATTGCCGTTAACACGCCATTTTCAGCACCAGCTTGTCCACCAGATACCGGCGCGTCCATAAAGTGACCTCCTTGTTGGACGACAGCTTCATTAAGCTCTCGGGCCAACTCTGCCGACGCGGTGGTATGGTCAATAACAATAGCGCCATTTTTTAAGCCAGCTAAAATACCATCGTCTCCATAAAATACACTGCGCACATCGTCATCGTTGCCAACGCAAACCAAAACAACATCCGCACTTTTAACCGCTTGTGCCGGTGTTTCACCATAGCGCCCCTGGTACTCGTTTACCCAGGCTTTCGCTTTGCTCTCCGTACGGTTATACACACACGTATCAAAGCCCTGCTTTTGCAAATGGCCCGCCATTGGGTAGCCCATAACACCTAAACCAATAAATGCGCACTGTTTTGTCATTGTTCGTTCTCCGGTTTTCTTATCAACCAATGTTGGTAGCGCCCCAAGTCGCGATAAGGGGGTTGCTGGTTATATTTCAATTCAATGGCGAGCAGCTCGTCGAAACGCTGCTGATCATCAAGGTTTCTCAAATAGTCATGAAAGCAACGAACCCCGGTTTTTTGGGTCACTTCCAGCCCAAGCTTATGCACGATGTTTTCAACCTCTTCCGGCACCAACGGGTTCTGCGGACTTAACCGCACCGTTTTTTTCACCTTTAAGCCTCGCTCGATATAATCAAAGTTACCGTAAACCGCATTAGCAAACAGTTTGGCATTACGGTTGTAAAACATCAGTGAAAGTGTACCGCCCGGCTCTAGCAACGCATTCAATTGAGCCAATGCTGTTTCGGCATCTGGCACCCATTCCAAAACTGCGTGGCAAAGCACTATTGGAAATTGGCTTTCATTACTTGCTAACGTCGCTAAATCGGCAATTTGGTAGCGGCAGTTACCGGCTAACCCGAGCTCTTCATGACGCAGCCGAGCTGCTTCAACCATTTCTTCAGAAATGTCCGTATGCAACACATCGAAGCCTCTTTCTAAAAACCACTCGTTCGCCTGACCAAGGCCCGCGCCGACATCCAACACGTGACGCGGCTGACCGCTCAAAAAAGGCTGTAAATCTCTTTTGAGAACCGCCATTCTCAAGCGCCCTTTTGTGCTGTCATAAATGTTCTTAGAAAACTTTTTGCTAATACCACTAAAGTCGCCACGTTGACGTTTTTCGTTGTTCATTCATGCATCGCCTAGGCCGGACTGTCTATATCGATAAAGCGTACATCCAAACCAAACTTGCCAGCAAGATGTTCACCCAGTGCTTTCGCGCCATAACGCTCAGTGGCATGATGCCCTGCGGCATAAAAACCAATACCCTGCTCGCGAGCGCTATGAATTGTCGGCTCTGAGACCTCGCCAGTAATAAAAGCGTCGACGCCCAATGCGGCGGCCCTGTCGATAAAGCCTTGCCCACCGCCGGTACACCAAGCTAATCTCTGAATAGGGCGAGTCGGCTCTACCCAGCACGTGAGTGGGCGTTGTAATTTGCTCTCAAGTTCATTTGCGAATAGCTGCCCTGTCATTGATTCACTTACCGAACCAATCACTAAAGGACACGCCGGGTCACTCGAGTCGACCGGCCCATCCATTTGCCACCCCATCAGCTTTGCTAACTGAGCGTTATTACCTACCTCAGAATGAACATCGAGCGGTAAGTGATAGGCAAACAAGTTAATGTCGTGCTTCAGCAATTGCTTTATACGGTTTTTTTTCATGCCGGTTATAGGCTCAGGTTCCCCCTTCCAGAAATAACCATGATGCACGAGAATAGCATCGGCCTGCTCTTCCACGGCCTTATCTATGAGCGCCTGACACGCTGTCACTCCAGTAATGACTTTACCAATAGATTCGGTACCCTCCACCTGTAACCCGTTTGGGCAATAATCTTTTATTGCTCCACTGTTTAAATACGAATTTAAATACTGGTGAAGTTCAGAACGCTTAACTGTCATACTGCTTTCTCGCTTAAAAGGCCTGAAAAAACGTTATATTAACGTAAATTAGACAATAATCCGAAAAAACGGTATAAACAAAGTGTGAAGCTTTTTTAAGCAGAGTTTTAAAGTAACCCTTGAATAAAGGAAAATTTGCATGAGCAAACTGGATAAAGAAAAGGTACTGGCGGAATATACCGAAGCTTACGAAAAAGCTCATGGTAAAAAGCCAAAAATTGAAGCAAGCAACGGTTGGTACAGCGTTGATGGTGGCAAAAACGTCCGCTTGGCCCAGCTTGACGAAGAAGCCAAAGCGTTAGCGAAAGGTAAATCGGCTAAAGCTGAGAAAGCCGCGCCTAAAAAGGCAACGGCGAAAAAGACGGAAACTAAGTCTGAAAGCAAAAAAGCAGCCCCTAAGAAAAGCGCTACTAAGAAAGAGACTCCTAAAAAAGCGGCCGCGAAAAAGCCTGCTGTTAAAAAATCAAACTCTGGTGGCTTAACTGCGAAAGAACTGTGGAAACAGAAATTAGATGACAAAGGCACTGACTGCCGTCTACCCCGCGGTAGCGCATAAACACAGCGCTCTAACCCAATAAAAAAGCGACATTCAATGTCGCTTTTTTATTATTTAATACATTATCTATTACAGAACGTCTGGATTTTTGCCCGCCACACGGTCAATCGGCACCTTAATTTTTCGGTAACGATGCACCAAAAAGTCGCTGCGTTTGAAAATGACTTGCTCAGAGCCAAAATCTGCCTGTGACACTAAATAACGCTCGTTATCCATGACCTTAGCAATAATGCCAAGCTTGCCCTGATGAGGGCCTCGCTTGATAAATACTGTTTGCCCCTGAATACGCGGGTTATTGTAGGTAAATGACGGATAATTAATTGCCACAGCCGATTCCCAGATTACAGTTTAACACTAACGTGCATTATACGTTTGTTATCGGCTTATGACAGGGTTTCTTAACCTTTATTTTTTACCAATATAAAGCGTGATTTCACCAACCGGAATGCCCCACTTATACATGTTGGTACGGTTGATCATATTATCTTCATCAACCAAATACAGCCAGTCATCTAAAGTCAGTACCAGAGGCTCGCCGTCCATTTGTACTTCTAACTGATACTCCCAGTTAAGAACGTTACCTGCGGTTGTACCTTTTGCCACGCCCTCAACGTCATCGGCTCGCCCTTCATAACTGTTTTCACCGGTTTTGGTAATGTACCAAATACGACGCTGTTCACGGCCGTCGGCGTAGGTAAAATATTCGTCTAGCTTCCCTTCGTTACCGTCCCAGGTTCCAGTCATTTCAACAGTGAAGCGTTGTATCACTTCACCGCTGTAGTCCTGAACCATGCCATAAGCCACTAAGTCGCCTTTAAAAAACTCTTCGAGCTTTAATACAGGCTTGGCTGACTTGTAAGTGTCTATGCTAGTTGAGCAAGCGGCTAACAAGGCAGCAACACTGACCAGAACAAGTACTTTTATTAACTTAACCATTATTTTGCTCCCACAAGTTCGTTACGCTCTTCTTTGAAGCGACTTTCCGGAGACAACCATATCGCTAGAAACTGATCGGTAAACGCCTGGCTCTCAACTGTGCCTAACAGATCTTCGCCCTGATAAAACTCTGCATAGCCGTTATCACTTTCCACCAGAAGAAGGCAGTCGCCCTCTTTAATGTCCGGCCAGATAGCCTTTAATTTTGCTAACCATTCATCATGCTCTGAAGCGTCCAACTCCAATTTTTGCCATTCTTCTTCAGTGGTTTCGATGAGCTCATCGGCGTCAATATCGCGCAAATAATTCAGCTTGAGCGCCTGACGTTCACTTTTTTCATACGCACCCGATGGGCTATAAAGCGCTGCATCATAGACATCCCAAAACAAAACACTGAGCCGGGTTTCACCCACTTTAGAAAAGTCCCCGGGCACCGACGCCTCGCAACTGGCCGCCAACGCAGAAGCATTCACGGCACTTAATAGCAGCGTCAATGCAGCTGTCAGAAAACGTTTCATGGCAATATCTCCTTACGTTCATTAGGCTTAGACGTCATAAGATAGACAAAGTAGCCCATCATCAATGACCAGACAGCGGCATAGGTCACCACCGTTAACAGCGTTGACTCAATAGTGGCGGCACCAAACTGAACGCCGGTCATATAAGTCACCGGTCCTGAAACTGCTCCCGCGATCAACGCCAACCACGCCTTTTTTGCCAGCCAGTCAAGAGCAACTGGTGCCATGGCTGCAAAACCAAGCCACAATAGAGCGAGCCATAGTGGAAAGTAACCACCTTCGAAATCAATGACGCCCAAACTAATGCTGATAGCTTCCAATAAAAGGCCCACCGCAAACAAGCGAGCCATAACTGTCCAGTGAGTATTGCCAATACGCAAGCTATAGACGACTTGTATCAGCACTAACGCAACTGTCAGCCAAAGGTAATCACCACGTCCTACAACCGCGCTGAACCAAATACCATTGAACAGAACAAAACTAATAATCTTGTGCATAAATACCTTCCGCCCAGGTCTTAATTAAAGCTGACTCTTGTCCGCAACAACTTGCACGACCGACACGCGCTTTTCCAAGAAGCCACCTTCGCAATAACTGAAGTAATAGTTCCACAGTCTTGAGAAACGCTCGTCATAACCAAACTTGGCTAACTCATCTGCCTTTGCATTAAAGTTCTCCGCCCAGATATTCAGCGTTCTCGCGTAGCTTAGACCAAAGTCAAACGTATCTCTGACCACCATGTTGGTATGCTTTTTAAACAACTGAGTCATCTGGCTTAGCGACGGTAGAAAGCCACCCGGGAATATGTGCTTCTGAATAAAGTCGACAGAGCGGGCATAAGCTTTCTCACGCTGATCCGCTATGGTAATGGCCTGCAACGCCATTTTACCGTGCGGCTTTAATAATCGGTTGCAAGTTTTGAAGAAGGTTGGCAAATACTGCTTACCGACCGCCTCTATCATTTCAACTGACACTAACTTGTCGTACTGACCCTCTAAGTCCCGATAATCGCTTTTAAGCAAAGTCACTTGCTTTTCTAAGCCTTCTTTCTCAACCCGAGCTTTTGCATACTCGAACTGCTCTTCTGAAATAGTCGTGGTGGTTACTTTGCAACCGTAATTTTTAGCCGCAAAAACGGCCAATCCACCCCAGCCGGTACCAATTTCCAGTAAATGATCGTCTTTTTTTAGCTCCAAAACGTCGCACAGACGTTTCATTTTGTTTTGCTGCGCGGTATCTAAGGTGTCTTCTTCACTTAAAAATAACGCACTGGAGTACTGCATCGCGTCATCCAGAAAACGAGTGTACAGTTCGTTACCCAAGTCATAGTGAGCCGAAATGTTTTTCTTTGCTTGTGACTTATGGTTTCGGTTTGACCAATGTTGGTATTTATTAAACGGGTACGTAAGCCACGCCAGCCGCGTTTCAAGCTTGTCCAGTGCGGGCAGGTTACGGGCAAACACGCGAATAACGGACGTTAAGTCATCGGTTTCCCAACTCCTATCAATATAAAGCTCGGCCGCACCTATGCTTCCACCGGTCACTAAGCGGCGATAAAAGTCTGCGGACAGCACGTTAATTGTCGCGCTTAAGTCAGCGTTTTTCTCACCAAAACGCTCTATCGTGCGTCCGTTCTCGGCGATAACCAACTCGCCTTTTTTTAAATGGCGTAATAACGTAAACGCCACGTTGCGAAATTGATTATTCCAAAACCCGCGCTGAACTTGAGTTTCCAATGCCACTTCACTGCCAGGCATAATACTTTCCTTTACTAAGATTATTTTCCTGGATGACCGTAGAACGGTACCCGCTTTATAAATAGCTTTAACGCTTCCCAATAAATACCGCCGATTATTTTCAAAGCCATAACAGGCGTTTTCTTTAATACGCTATGGATACTTTCTTGGTTTAGCGAAGAACGTAATAAATTCATACCGGCCACAAAGTCCTTTTCTTCCTGATGCGCACTTATTTGCACAAACAGTTTTTCTGCCGGCGGCATGATGCGCCAGTGGTAGGTCATATCGATGGGGTTAAAAGGTGATACGTGAAACACCTTTTGGCTTGTGGGTTCCTTTTCGCCTAAATCGACTAAATAATAATGCCTCTGCAGCCAGGGGGTATTGCTGACTTCAGCCAGCATATAGGTATAAGAGCCCTGCTGCTCTAAAAAATAAAGGTTAATCGGGCTGAAAAACAGACCGAAGGTCCGAATGTTGCCGACAAACATAACCCGGCCATCTAGCTTTCTGCCCGCCAGCGCTGACATTTTAGACAGCGCTGCCTCATGTAAAGTGCCGGGCTCTTTTTTAAGGTAGTCTTTTCGCCGAAACCACAGCGGAGCAAAACCTTTACACGAAAACCAACGACTCAACTGATGAGCCTCTTTCAGCTCCGACAAATCAATTGCCCACTGAAAGAATTTATAATGGAACTCATGCTTTTTAGGTTTGTATCGGGCGTGGAATAGATCCCCCAATAAATGCCACTTTTCATTGATTGGGAACCTGCTCGCTATTCAAGCGGTTAACAACGTCGATGGCGCTGCGCACCCCGTCTTCGTGAAACCCGTTGTACCAATATGCGCCACAAAAATGCGTATTGCGCTTACCACAAATTCTGTCGCGCTGCCCGCGAGCTTTCATTGACGACACTGAATATTGTGGATGGTCAAATGTCATGGTTTTTATGATCTTCTCAGCGTCTATCATTGACGTGTTGTTGAGCGTTACACACAAGGTATCCTCGCATTGAATACCCTGAAGAATATTCATGTTGTAGGTCACAGAGCTGGGCTGCTGTTCAGCCCCCTCATCGGTTCTCAGTAAATAGTTCCAGCTAGCCCAGGCACGCTTTTTCTTCGGTAACAAAGCGGTATCGGTATGCAGCACCACTTCATTCGGTTGATAAGGAATACCACCGAGAATCACTTTTTCATCGTCAGTTGCGTCACCCAGTAATTGCAATGTCTGGTTGCTGTGACAGGCAAAAACAACCTCATCGAAAAACTGTTGTTTGCCGTCAGAAAACGTCAGTGTCACCTGATCGGACTGACGCGTGACCGCGGTAATTTCGCTGCCCAAGTGTATACGCTCTGCATAAGGCTCTGTGAGCATGGGAATATAGGCTTTTGAACCACCAACAAGCGTATGCCATTGCGGTCTGTCGCTCACGTTTAACAAACCGTGATTATTAAAAAAGCGCAGAAAAAATCCTAACGGGAACGCTTCTGCGTCGGCCAGTGTAGACGACCAAATGGCCGACACCATGGGTAGCAGGTAATAGTCCGACACTGCCCGTGGAATATCGTTTTTGCTTAAAAACTCGCCCAAAGTGACTTTATCAAGCGTCTCGCTGTCTTGCTCATACGCTTTTTTGGCCGCTTTATTAAAGGCCAATATACCCGACACCAGACGGTAAAACTTAGGGCTGAAAAGATTACTGCGTTGCGCAAACAGTGTGTTTAAATTGTGACCGTTGTATTCAAGCCCCGATTCGGGATCAGTCACACTGAAACTCATTTCAGTGTCTCGCCACGCCACTTTTAACTCCCGCAATAACCGCTTAAAGCGTGGATACGTTTTGTCATTAAAAACAATAAAACCGGTATCCACCGCGTACATCGTATTATTGACTTTTACGTCATTAGTGCAGGTGTGCCCGCCAATGCGGTCTCTCTTCTCAAACACACTGACTTCATGTTCTCGACTTAAATAATAGGCACAGGTTAGCCCTGCAATACCACTACCTATAACTGCAATTTTCATTTACTGCTTCCTTGCCATGTATTCGGAAAGCTTCACTTGCATGCCTTCCGGAAGAAGTCCCATAAACTTGAGCATACCACTGAAAAGCTTCGGAAATGCGATATCTCTTTTGTTTTTGTCAATGCCGTTAATAATGGCTTTCGATGCGGTTTCTACGGTAACGCGCATTGGCATTTCAAAGTCGTTTGCGTCGGTCATCGGTGTTTTAACAAAACCGGGGGAAACACTTTGCACTCGAATACCGCGTTTTTTCAGATCCACTTCCAGGCTGCGCGTAATGTAGTGCATGGCCGCTTTCGAGCCACCGTAAGCCTGTGCTTTGGTGAAGGGCAGCAACCGTGCCAAACTATCCACAATGACAAGCTTTGAGCCCTGCGCCATTTTCGGTAACGCCGCTTCCACGCAGTTCATGGTGCCAAATACGTTCACCCGGAATACGCGCTCAAACATATCTGCGTCGAAGCTATTAGTATCCAAATACTCACAGACACCGGCACACAAAATAACGCGGTTCAACGTCTCAACACTACTCAAAGCCTCAATTGTCGCGTTCTTATCGGTAATATCAAACGCCAATGTGTCGATGAACTCAGGGTATTCAGACTGTACTTCTTCAAGTGCTTCCTGATTGCGTCCACACACAATGACGTGTTCACTTCTTGCGGCGTAGTCCAATGCCAGTTGACGGCCGATACCTGACGACGCGCCGGTAATTAGAATGCTCATTCGCTGACCAACCTGCTTTTAATTTTATCAATAACGTAGCCAACCAACGGCACGTGTTCATAAAGCATTGCACCCAAGTCATAATAGTCGCGCTGCTCACGAATTTTGCCGTCTTCGAAGCTAATATAAGAAACGCCCGGCAGAATAATTTCCATACCATTGCCAATTTTGGGATGTGAGTAGCGCATCTGCCACGACAAATAGGCTCTTTCTTCGCTCACGCACTCATCATCAAATGTGAAATGACAGTACTCAACGTTCTCCATCGTGCCTTTAAAGTATTTCTTTAAGTCCTCTAGTCCAACAACCTGATGAATCGGGTCAGTGAAACTGACCTCGTCGTGATACATATCGTCCATGTCATCAAGGTTGTCGGTTTTTAATTCGTCGTAAAAAGACTTTAATGCGTCGACCAACTCTTTGTTATCCATGTTTCACCTGCTTAAAGGTTGTTAAAAAACGTTCGCGAGCCGCTTTGTGCTCGACGATCGGCGGATAATACTCATTATTACTCTTATTCTTGAGCCACTCATGTGGCCAATGGATGTGCTTATCCGGCACACTATCGAGCTCTTTAACCCATTTACGAATATAGGCCCCCTGCGGATCAAACTTTTCGCTCTGCCTAACCGGGTTAAACACACGAAAATAAGGCACCGCATCAGTACCTACAGAGGCGCTCCACTGCCAGCCTCCATTATTCGCCGGAAAGCTTCCGTCTATTAGATTTTGCATGAAATAAGCTTCGCCTTTGCGCCAGTCAATAAGTAAGTCTTTAACTAAAAAGTTAGCCGTTATCATGCGTAAGCGGTTATGCATCCAGCCAGTTTCATTCAGCTGGCGCATACCCGCATCAACAATCGGGTACCCGGTCTTTCCTTCGCACCATGCGATAAACCCTTTTTCGTCATCGCGCCATTGAATACTGTCCGTTTCTCGCTGGAAGCTTTCCCCTTTCGACAGTCTCGGCTCAAAGTCCATTAAATGCTGATAAAACTCTCGCCAGGCCAGTTCGGCAAGCCAGGTATCGGGACCTTCCGGTAAACCATAAGGAAACTCCGGCGAGAATTGCTGTAAGGTTCTGGCCGCCGTCACTGGAGAAATAGCTCCAATCGCAAGATAGGCAGAAAGCTCAGAGGTGTGGTTCTCATCAGGTCGGTCGCGACCAGTCTGGTAAACTTCTACCGAATGCCCTACAAACTGCCCCAGCTTACTTAAAGCCGCCTCTTCGCCTGCTGGATAATGTGATGAATCCTGAGCTTTCAGCGAAACGTTCGGTAAAGGTTCGGGGTTAATGTTCGGGAAGAGGTTCGGTTTAAGCGATGTAACGTCTATTTCTTGAGCTAAAACCGCTCGCCAGCGCTTATTAAAAGGCGTGAACTTTTTATAGTACTCACCCTGCTGAGTTTTCACCATGCCAGGCTTAATAAGCAGGTTTCCATGGTGCTTACTTACCTCAACACCGTCATTTTTTAAAACCGCGGTTACCGCCCTATCGCGATTTTTTTCATCCAGCGCGTATTCGGCATTAAAATACAGCTTATTGATATTATGCGTTTTACAAAATTCGCGAAGCGCACCACCTGTTTTTGAAAACTTACCAATATTTTTAATATGGAGTTTGATACCCAATGCCGCCAACTTTTCGTTGAGCACTTCGAGAGTACGCCACAAAAAGTCCTGCTTAATTGGCGCCCAATGGTGACACTGCCAGGTGTCCTCGCACACCAGAAAAATCGCTTCAGGAGCTACCTCTGACTGGGTCGCCAAATATAATGCTTCGTTATCTAACGTACGTAAGTCGCTTCGAAACCAAATTGCCTTTTTCATTGGTTCTGCCCTTTATAGACCATAACGAAGTTTCAAATCGACCGGATACGGGTTCAAGTACCATTGGTTATCGAGATACGCTTTCGGAAACTCACGTAGATAGTGCTTTATCAGTGTTAACGGCGACATTAACGGTAGAATGCCATCGTGATACTGCAAAATAATATCGCTGAGTTCTTCACGTTGTTGGGGGTCTAAGTCGCCTTTAAAATACCCTTGAATATGTTGTAGCACATTGGTGTGGTTACGACGCGATGCGGGTTCCGATAATGCCTCCATGACGTCCCGAATATACTGCGTAGCAAACTCAGCATCGACAACCTCGGTCTCGCCAAGTCTTTTGCCCAGCTCTCTATAGCGTTGCTGATTGTGTGCTAACAGCAAAAGCTTGCAGGAACTATGGAAGCTCAACAGGTTATTCTTCGTTGGCGTGTCCTCAATTTGCTTCCATTGTCCATACACATAAACCCGCATAATAAAGTTTTCTCGCAGATGCGGGTCGTTCAAGCGACCGTCTTCCTCTAATGGCATGGCCGGGTTGTTTTCTTGCAGACGAGAAGCAAAAATACCAGTAGCCTCTTTGCGAGCATGTCCAGTTTCAGGATCATAAAGCTTCACACGCTCCATTCCACAACTGGGTGACTTTGCGCAAAGAATATAGCCGCTCAGATCTTTTGCCTTAATCTGAATTTTGTCGGCAAAATCAGACAGCTCCGTTGTGACGATTTCACCGGTTTTCGGTACGACCGCTTCAACGGTTTCGCTGCCATTGCTACCGTGCTTTTCCAGCCGAATCGTGGGTCTGGGGACTGGCATGCCAATACCCACCTCTGGACAGAACCGAACTAAATCAATATGACGAGTCAGTTCATCGGTCGCAAACGCAGAGCGCTTATGACCGCCATCAAAGCGCACTTCATCGCCCATAAGGCAAGAGCTAATACCAACTTTTAAACGCACTGTGCTTCCCTCTTATTAACGTCATTCCAGTATTGTGCTGGTTTAATTTACGGCGCTTTGTAAAAAATAGTTTCGTTTCTTGTAACAAAAATAGATCCAACTTTGATTTAACGCACGTAGAAGGAGTTAATTCACACGAGTTCAGCGGAAAGAGGTGTTATGTCGTTGTCTGAGCAGTTACCGATTTTTCCCCTCACCTCTCAAGTCTTACCTGAGGGGCGTATGAAGCTGCGTATATTTGAGCCTCGCTATATTCGTTTGGTTAAGGACTCATTGCAACGCGACGCAGAGTTTGTCATAGCCATGTTTGATAACGACAAGTCACCGGCGGAAGACGACTACATTCGTCCTTATGGCACTTCGGTAAAAATCATCGATTTTGAGCCACGCGACGACGGTTTGCTTGGTATTACTGTCGAAGGTCAGAGCCGAGTTCGCATTCTTGGCCATTGGCTAGAGTCTGATAATTTGAGAATTGGCAACATTGAACACTTACCAGCTTGGCCACAAGCAGCTTTGCCGGACTCTTGTATAAACCTAAAAGAAAAACTTCAGGAAGCTTATGAAACCTATCCTGAGCTCTCTGAATTGCTGCCAGATTTAAGCTACGACAGGCTTGACTGGCTTTGCTCGCGCTGGCTTGAAATTCTCCCACTCGACACAGACACGAAACAATCTTTAATAAAAGAGGAAAGTTGTCTAAAAACGCAGGAATATTTGCTAGACTTAATGGGCAAATAAATAAATTTCTGTCATCGAGTGATCCGAATATTCGGAGCTTAAGTATTAATTGGTACATTGTGGAAAGATAGCAGGTCTAATTATGCAGATGGTGTCAGGAAGAACATCGACTCGGGGGTCTATGAATACCACCCAAACAGACGCTGCAGAACGTGCAGCCGAACTGCTTGCAAGTATAGCTGAAACTCGAAGCCGAGCGGCTTTCAGTGAACTGTTTCGACATTTCGCGCCCAAACTGCAATCTTACGCAACACGGCAATTTGGCAACGAACAAACCGCCATGGATCTGGTTCAGGAAACCATGACGAATGTTTGGCATAAAGCGCATTTGTTTAAGCCAGATAAAGGTTCACCGTCAACTTGGATATTTACCATTGCTCGTAATATTCGTTTTGATCTTTTACGTAAAAACAAAAAACGTAAAGATGACATCAGTGCCGATGAACTTTGGCCTATTTTGTCAGAGCAGAACGACAATTTAGACGATGGTTACAGTTTGGACAACGACGTGTTGATGCAGGAAATTTCGCAATATTATGCGCAACTTCCAGACGCTCAACGTATTGTCATTGAAAAAATTTACATTGAAGGTAAGTCACAGCAGGAAGTTTCTGATGCTCTTGGCGTGCCTTTAGGGACTATCAAGTCCCGAACTCGTTTAGCACTTAAGAAATTAAAAGAGTTGATAGTCAATGGTGATTAAATCGCACCCGGGCGAAGCCCTTTTATACCAATATGCTGCAGGTGATTTAAGTGCAGCCATGACGATAGTCGTAGGGACTCACGTCGATATGTGTAAGGCGTGTCGTCGAACGGTGTGCGACATTGAACAGAAATTGTGTGAGGATAACCTGGACACTATTGTCAATGTGGCTAACCACGCGATGACCAAAAGTCAGTGTGACCAAATGCTCGAAGCTATTTTTCAGTCTTCGGTTTGCAACAAAGTAGAAAACGAGCCTAGCGATATCTTATATCTTGAAGGTCGCCGTTTCACACTACCGAGAACCTTGGCGCACAATAGTCACCGTATTGGCGACTGGTCAAAATTGGTTGGGAAACTATGGCGAGCGCCGCTGACGCTTGAAAATGGTAACCAGACGAACCTAATTTATATGGCGCCTGGTGCCAAAGTTCCTGAGCATACACACAAGGGTCAGGAAGCAACACTGGTGTTGGATGGTGTGTTTAATGACGAAAAAGATGAGTATAAAGACGGTGACTTTGTGTTGCTTGATCCATCAAAAACACATACACCTGAAACTCAAGAGCAAGACTGTCTGACGTTAGCAACTCTGGATGCCCCACTGCATTTCACCTCAGGCATCAGTCGGTTACTTAATCCATTCAGCAGCCTATTCTTCAGAGCTTAATTTCTTACTCTTCAAATAAAAAAGAGCCTGATTTTATTCAGGCTCTGCATTCTCTACACGACTCTTAAACTTTTGACCTGGCTTAAAGCTCACCACTCGGCGAGCCTTAATCGGAATTTCTTCACCGGTTTTAGGGTTTCTTCCCGGACGTTGGCCCTTGGTTCGCAACTCGAAATTACCAAAGCCCGATAACTTCACTTGCTCACCACTTTCCAAAGCAGTGCGTATTTCCTCAAAAAAATCTTCAACAAGCGCTTTTGCGTCTTGCTTACTAATACCGTGTTTCTCAAACAGGACTTCCGCCAATTCTGCTTTGGTTAGCGCCATAGTTTAATCCCTCAATGTTGCATTAAACTCACTTCTTAAGGTGTCTATAAATTGAGTCATAATGTCAGTGACGTCGGCCTCTTCTAACGTCTTGTCAGCATCCTGTAATGTTACAGACAACGCCAAGCTACGTTTGTTTTCAGGCACGCCGTCGCCCTCGTATACGTCAAATAAGTTTAGGTCAACTAACTGTTTTACGCCAATATTTTCCATCGCAGCCAACAGTTCACCCGCCGCAATGTGCTTATCAACAATAACGGCTAAGTCACGACGAATACTCGGGTAACGCGACACAGGCTGAGCTGCCGGAATACGACGAACAGCTATTGCGTCCAGCTCAATTTCAAACACAAAAGCACGCTGATTTAAGCCTAACGCCTTTTCATGCTGCGGGTGTAAAGCGCCCATAAAGCCGACTTTGCGTTCACCTTTATAAATTGCCGCAGATTGCCCTGGGTGCAATGCATCGTGCTGGTCAGCAACAAAGCGGAATAAATTCGCCTCGCCGGTCTTTTCCAATAAGGCTTCAACGTCGCCTTTTACATCGAAAAAGTCGACCGCACGCTCACCTTCTGACCAGTGTTCGGTATGTGCTTTTCCGGCACGAATGCCGCCGAGCACCGGCTCCTGACGAACGCCATTTTCCGCGCTTTCATCTGGAATAAAACGTAAGCCCGTTTCAACAAACGCCAATACGGCTTGCTGACGTTTCTGGTTGTGTGCAACAGCCCCCGCCAACCCAGGCCACAAGCTGACACGCATAGACGACATATCGACCGAAATGGGGTGCGGCAAGGTTAATGCTGCAGTTTCGTTAAACAACATGGCCTGATGCTTAGGATCAACAAAGCTGTACGTAATAGCTTCCTGATAACCGCGTTCAACAAGTGCATTCGTTAGGGTATGGCGACTCACTGAAGCTTCTTTGCGATCAGTCATGCGAAGCTGCGCTGCTGGCGCCGCTGCTTTAATCGCATTGTAACCATATACACGCGCCACTTCTTCAATTAAGTCTTCTTCAATGGCAATATCAAAACGGTATGACGGAACCTGAACCTGCCATTCACCACTGTTATAGGTAGCTTCCAGACCCAGACGCTGAAGAATTTCTGTTACTTCGTCATCAGCTATTTTTACGCCCAGCACTTTCGCCAAACGAGCGCTGCGTAATTTGACGTTAGCACGCTCTGGCAGGTGCTTCTCAGAAACGGCTTCAGTAACCGGTCCTGCTTCACCGCCACAAATGTCCAGCAATAGCTGCGTTGCACGTTCCATAGCCGTGCGTTGCAATTGTGGGTCAACTCCACGCTCGTAGCGGTGCGATGCGTCCGTATGCAGGCCAAAACGACGTGCTTTACCTAAAATAGCATCCGGCGCAAAAAACGCACTTTCTAAGAAAATATTTTTGCTTTCAACCGTCACACCGCTGTCTTTACCGCCGTAAACGCCTGCCATTGCCAACGCTTTTTGTTCGTCGGCTATCACTAATACGTCTTCATCAAGCTCAACTTCTTCACCATCTAGCAGCGTCAGCTTTTCTTTAGCCGCCGCCAAACGCACGTGGATATCACCTTCCAGTGTATCTAAGTCGAACGCGTGCATTGGGTGCCCCAACTCGAGCAATACGTAGTTGGTAATATCGACCACAGGGTCAATACTACGGATGCCACTGCGACGCAGCTTTTCACTCATCCAGATAGGTGTTGGGCGTGACACATCAATGCCTTTAATAACACGACCTAAATAACGTGGGCACTGCTCCGGTGCGTCTAAATGAATCGCTTTTTGCTCATCAACTTTGGCTGCAACGTCCTTAATTTCAGGCTCGTTAACATCCATTCGATTCAATACACCCAGCTCACGAGCAATACCACGAACACTCAAACAGTCACCGCGGTTTGGTGTTAAATCGATATCAATGCTGTGGTCTTCAAGACCTAAATACTCTCGGTAATCTTTGCCTACTGGGGCATCTTCCGGCAGTTCAATGATGCCTTCATGTTCGTCAATTAAGCCCAGCTCTTTGAACGAGCAAAGCATACCGTATGACGGATGCCCACGTAGTTTCGCTTTTTTAATTTTAAAGTCGCCCGGTAAAACCGCGCCAACCTTAGCAACAACCACCTTAATACCCTGACGACAGTTTGGCGCACCACACACAATGTCTAGCAGCTCACCGTCGTTAGTATTCACCTTAGTGACTTGCAACTTGTCCGCATCGGGGTGAGGACCACACTCAACCACTTCACCCACCACAACCGTATGGAAGTCAGCTGCTACGGGCTCGACACCGTCAACTTCAAGGCCAGCCATGCTCAGCTGCTCGCTAAGCTCGTTACTGTCTACGGCTGGGTTAACCCACTCTCTTAACCACTGTTCACTTAATTTCATGCTGCAAATGCCTTCTGAATTCTGTATTAGTTGAATTGTTTTAAGAAACGTAAATCGTTTTCAAAAAACGCGCGCAGGTCAGTTACGCCGTAGCGCAACATGGTTAGGCGCTCAACGCCCATACCAAAGGCAAAGCCGGTGTATTTTTCCGGATCAATGCCAACCGCTTTCAACACGTTAGGGTGTACCATGCCGCAGCCCAGTACTTCTAACCATTTGCCGTCTTTACCCATGACATCCACTTCTGCTGAAGGCTCTGTAAACGGAAAGTAAGACGGACGGAAACGCACTTGCAATGACTCTTCAAAAAAGTGAGTCAGGAAATCTTCTAAAATGCCTTTTAACTGTGTAAACGACACATCGGTATCAACCATCAAGCCTTCAACCTGATGAAACATTGGCGTGTGGGTTTGATCGTAGTCGTTACGATAAACACGACCAGGCGAAATAATACGCAGTGGCGGCTTTTCCACTTCCATAGTACGAATTTGAACACCCGAGGTCTGCGTACGCAGCATCGTTGAGGGAGTAAAATAGAAGGTATCGTGGTCGGCACGAGCCGGATGGTTCGCCGGAATATTCAATGCATCGAAGTTATGGAAACCGTCTTCCACTTCTGGACCTTCTTTAACACTAAAACCTAAGTCACCGAAGAACTGTTCAATACGGCGAATAGTCTGCGTAACCGGGTGGACACCACCAACCGCAGCGTTTCGACCTGGCAAGGTGACATCAATTCGCTCTGCTTCTAGCTTGGCCTTTAGCTCTTCCGCTTTTAACAACTCTTTGCGCGAATTGATGCTGGTTTGAACCTGTTGCTTCGCTTCGTTAATTTTTTGGCCGGCTTCGCGACGCTCTGACGGGTCAAGTTTTCCTAAACCTTTTAACAGCTCTGTTAATTGGCCTTTTTTCCCCATGTATTGAACACGAACGTCATCCAACGCTTGCGGGTTATCCGCATTGGCGATGGCCGCTTCGGCTTGTGCGACGATTTCCTCTAATTGCATTGTTTCCCTCAACACTGACAATAGGCTTTTATAGCGTGATTTTTAAAGGCGTTATTCTATCAGAAAAACGATCAAAAAAGGGAGCCTAATGGCTCCCTTTGAAATCTGTTTAAACGAACTTAAAAAGTCGTTATTTACAGTGCGCCTTTCGCCTTCTCAACCAAAGCAGCAAAGCCGTTTTGATCGTGAACTGCGATATCAGCAAGGATCTTGCGATCGATTTCTACTGATGCTTTCTTAAGGCCGTTGATAAAGCGGCTGTATGACAACCCGTTTTGACGTGCCGCAGCATTGATACGCACAATCCATAATTGACGGAATTGACGTTTCTTGTTGCGACGGTCACGGTATGCATATTGACCTGCTTTAGTGACTGCCTGTACCGCAACGCGATAAACGCGACTACGGGCACCATAATAACCTTTCGCCTGCTTCAGGACTTTCTTGTGACGCGCTCTCGCGATTACACCACGTTTTACTCGTGCCATTTGCTAATCTCCCCTTATGCGTACGGTAACATACGATCGACTAATTTAATGTCCGCTTCGTGGACCATGCTCTTAGCACGCAGCTGACGCTTACGCTTAGGAGTTTTCTTAGTCAGAATGTGACGCAAGTGAGATTGCTTGCACTTATAACCGCCTGAAGCAGTCTTTTTGAAGCGCTTAGAAGCGCCTTTGTTTGATTTCATTTTTGGCATGAAATTAAACTCCGCATTGTTGATTGAAAGTGTGAAAGGGTGAGACAGCTAGCTGCCTACTTGTAGACCACGATCACTTCTTAACCGGTGCCAGAACCATAATCATCTGGCGACCTTCAGCCCTTTTAGGGAACGACTCAACAGTTGAGATTTCTTCTAAATCCGCTTTAACACGGTTTAGCAAGTCAATGCCCAGCTCTTGGTGTGCCATTTCCCGGCCACGGAAACGGATAGTGACTTTGGTTTTGTCACCTCCCTCGAGGAAGCGACGCAGGTTGCGCAGTTTTACCTGGTAGTCGCCCTCATCTGTGCCAGGTCGGAATTTCACTTCCTTAACCTGAATCTGTTTCTGCTTTTTCTTCTGTTCTTTCTGTTCTTTACTCTTCTCGAAGAGGAACTTGCCGTAATCCATTAAGCGGCAGACCGGTGGCTCTGCGTTAGGGCTCATCTCCACCAAATCAACACCAGCTTCCGCTGCTGCATCAAGAGCCTCGTTAATACTGACGACACCAGCTTGTTCACCATCGGTTCCGATTAAGCGAACTTCATCAACACCGGTAATTTGGTCGTTGATACGGTTTTTATCTGCAGCTTTTTGAGTTCTTTTTCCGCCTTTAATGGTTTATTCCTCCAAGTAATTATTAAATTTTGCGAGTACGTACTTCGTCTTCAATTTTTGCAATGAAGTCTTCCAGAGCCAGTTTACCCAGGTCTTCACCGCTACGAGTACGAACCGCAACCTCACCAGCCTCGACTTCTTTGTCGCCGACAACCAGCAAATAAGGAACTCGTTTAAGAGTATGCTCACGGATTTTAAAGCCAATCTTCTCATTTCTCAAGTCAGCCGTGGCACGAATTCCCTTTTCATTCAGTGATTTTACCACCTTTTTCACATAATCGCTCTGATTATCGGTGATATTCATCAAAACAACCTGTGTCGGTGCCAACCAAACCGGGAAATGTCCTGCGTACTCTTCAATAAGAATACCCATGAAACGCTCCAGTGAGCCTAAAATGGCACGGTGAATCATCACCGGCGTATGGCGCTCATTGTCCTCGCCCACGTAAGTCGCACCTAAGCGCCCAGGTAGCGCAAAGTCCAACTGAATAGTACCACACTGCCAAGCACGGCCTAAGCAGTCGAATAACGTGAATTCGATTTTCGGACCGTAGAATGCGCCCTCGCCTGGCAAGTATTCAAAATCAATGTCATGCGCTTTCAGCGCGTCAGCCAGGGCTTTTTCACTACGATCCCAGGTTGCATCATCGCCTAAACGCTTTTCAGGACGCGTCGACAGTTTTACATCGATTTTGTCGAAACCAAAGGTTTCATAAGTCTCGTAAACCATCTTGATACACGCCGCCACTTCAGGCTGCACTTGATCTTCAGTACAGAAAACGTGTGCGTCGTCCTGAGTAAAGCCACGTACACGCATCAGACCGTGCAATGCCCCCGAAGGTTCATTTCGATGGCACGAGCCAAACTCAGCCATACGTAAAGGTAAATCACGGTAAGACTTCAACCCTTGGTTAAAGATTTGCACGTGTCCCGGGCAGTTCATCGGTTTAACGGCATACTCACGGTTTTCTGACGCCGTTGTGAACATCAAGTCAGAGAATTTCTCCCAGTGGCCTGATTTTTCCCACAACACGCGGTCCATCATCATTGGACCTTTCACTTCCTGATAATCATATTCACGCAGTTTTTCGCGTACAAAGTCTTCCAGCTCGCGGAAAATAGTCCAACCGTTGTGGTGCCAGAACACCATGCCCGGCGCTTCTTCCTGCCAGTGGAATAAGTCCTGGTTCTTACCAATTTTACGATGATCGCGCTTTTCGGCTTCTTCCAAACGCTTCAAATAGGCTTTTAATTGTTTTTTGTCTGCCCATGCAGTGCCGTAAATACGCTGCAACATTTTGTTGTCAGAGTTGCCACGCCAATACGCGCCAGCCATTTTCATCACTTTAAAGTGCTCGCAGAACTTCATGCTAGGCACATGCGGGCCACGGCACATATCAATATATTCTTCGTGGTGGTAAAGCGCTGGTCGAGAATCGGTTGGAATGTTCTCGTCTAAAATCTCTATTTTGTAAGGCTCATGACGGTCAACAAAAGTTTCACGCGCCTCTTTCCAGCTGACGTTGTTTTTAACGACCTGATAGTTGGTTTTCGCCAACTCTTTCATTCGCTTTTCAATTTTTTCTAAGTCTTCTTCGGTGAAGGTATGGTCAACGTCGATATCGTAATAAAAACCGTTGTCGATAACCGGACCAATCGCCATTTTCGCGTCAGGCCACAGCTGTTTAACCGCATGACCCATTAAGTGCGCGCACGAGTGGCGAATAATATGAACACCGTCATCGTCTTTCGGCGTGACAATTTCTACTTTGGCGTCGTGTTCAATCTTATCGCAGGCATCGGCCAACTCGCCGTCGATGCGACCAGCAACAGTCGCTTTCGCCAGACCAGGCCCGATATCCATAGCGATATCCATGATTGAAACCGGTTGTTCAAATTCGCGTTGACTTCCGTCAGGGAGAGTAATTACAGGCATGAAACTTCCTTCCTATCCAGTGGTGACACCTACCAAGTGCCACATGCTCTATTTATTGAAATTTGGTGCGTTCGGTACCATCGAACGCAAGACGCTACTATAATCGACCGCTTACTTTTGAGCAACCTTAGAGCCTTTCAATGTCAGAGTTTACGGCCGAAATAACCGGACAACTTGCCGCCTTACTGGCCGCTAGCTTTTGGGCGGTCGCTACGATTTTATATCACCGTGCGGGTAGTCATTTTTCGCCACTACAAATGAACTTGGTTAAAGGCGTTATTGCTACCCCCCTATTGCTAGTCATCAGCCTGTTTCTCGGTAGTTCATTAACAATAACCTATGGCCTTTGGCTGTTAGCGCTAAGCGGTATTATTGGCATTACCATTGGTGACAGCTGCCATTTTGCGGCACTGCGCAGACTCGGTCCGTGGCACGCCATGCTACTTGAATATTTGGCTCCGCCACTCGCAGCTTTTATGGCCTGGCTCTTTTTAGCCGATAGTCTCTCCGCCATTGAAATAACGGGTGCTGTGGTCACGCTAAGTGGCGTATTATGGGTGGTCAGCGAAAAAGCCCCGGACAAACAACCCGTGTTGTCATTATCAGGAGTACTATTCGGCTGCGGCGCTGCATTATGTCAGGCAACCGGTTTGGTCATGGCCTTTTCCGTATTACAAAGCGAGCAAATGAATGCCATTGACGCGGCCTTTGTTCGACTTGCCGCCGGCTCGGTTCTGCTAGCCGCTATCGTCGGGTTCTCTCAACGTGGCGCTTATTTCGCAATGATTAAACAATTCCGCGCTATAAACCCTTTGCCACTGTTGGGAGCCATTATTTTCGGCACTTTCCTGGCTATTTGGTTACAGCAGGTGTCTATCGCCAATATTAACCCAGGCCTGACTCAAACGTTACTGTCGACCGCGCCGCTCTTTTTAATACCGATTTCTTTTCTGAAAAAACAACGAATTACCGTGCGTTCAGTCGCAGGTGCTTTAGTCTCATTAGGCGGAATTGGCATTTTATTTCTATAGTTACAGAAAGACTCAATAAGCGGGACACAGCAATGAACGAAGAGAACCTAAAAAGTGTGCCAGTGAAATGCCCGCATTGCGGCCACAATACCTTTTTAGATATTGATGCTTCCGAGGGAAACCAGGACTATCAGGAAGAGTGCTCCGCCTGTGGTGATCTCATTCACGTGCAATTACAAGTCGATGAAATTAACCAACAGACGCGCATTAAAGTCGACGGTAACGATGAACAATTTTACTGACGTTTCGCCAACACTCGCTCTACCGTATCAACCGTTGTTATCGTCTGCTGGTCAAGCTCTATATTGACTTCTGAGCCCGCTTCGCACTCACCTAAGTTGGTAATGCGCAGAGTTTCGGGAATGAGGTGCAATGAAAAACAATTTCCCTCAACCCGGCCAATGGTCAAACTGGCGCCATTAACGCTGATAAACCCCTTGTCGAACAGGTAACGGCTGTGTTTTTCTGGTATTTGGATCCACATCGCACAATTATTTTCTGACAATTCCACATCAGTTACTTTGCCTGAACAATGAATATGTCCAGACACACCATGACCGCCAATTTCATCACCA
Organism: Idiomarina piscisalsi; assembly: GCF_002211765.1. Taxonomy (NCBI): domain Bacteria; kingdom Pseudomonadati; phylum Pseudomonadota; class Gammaproteobacteria; order Alteromonadales; family Idiomarinaceae; genus Idiomarina; species Idiomarina piscisalsi. Next base: position 1,182,477 of record NZ_CP022133.1, on the reverse strand, counting down.
ACCCGCAGTGAGCGCTCAAAGTTAACCTTGTCACCTTCTTTCAACTTGCCTAAATTCGTTAAACGTAAGGTTTCATCGATAACATCAAAATGCACTTGCGTATCACTGAATTCAACGACCGTTAAACAACAACCGTTAATCGCTATACTGGCACCAATGGCTAAATCTTTTAAAAACTTAGGTTCAGTTTCGACCACAATATGTCGAAAAGAAGCTTGGTCAGAAACCGAAAATATCGTAACTTGTGTTTGTACAATACCTGTAAACATTAACCACCCGTGTGACAAGGAACCGGAGAAATGACTCGAAGTGTACTTATTTTTAGGCCCGTTGGCTATGCACTCATTGCCTTTAGCGCACTGGGTATGGTCGCTTGCTCAGACAATCCAGGGTTAACCGAGTACGCGGACAAACTGCACAACGACGTGCATGACACACTTGAGTTACCGGCCCGCTCTATTACTCCAAACAAGCCAACGCTTCAGTATCCCGCAAAAAGCGAACTCAAACGTGACGTTGAACGCACCAGTCTTGGTTTTATCGACAGTATGCGTCTGAATCACTGTCGGCTGGGTCAGGAAATTGCAGAAAACAACAGCTCGTTGGGCAAGTTAAAAGACGGCTTCAGTAAATACCACGCCGACTTAACCATGATACAGGCGTTGGAAGAGTGCATTGAGCACCCTGAGTCTGCTAACGTGAAAAAGCAATTAGAAGAGGCGCTAGCGCACAAAAAGTCACAGTTAAGCGCCAGCCTTGCCAATGCTTTCGCATTTGAAGACGGACTTCGTAAAGCGCTGTCTATAGGCAATAACTCTCTACCGAAAATTCATGTCACCGAATATAACTACGCCGTTAATGCTCTGGAGCGTTTCACCCGAATTTTGGAACGCTGGAACTATACGAAAGAAGCGGATGACCCGTCCGAGATGATAAAAATGCTGGGACGACTTGAGCGCAGTAACTATCTACCCGACTTATTCAGAACCATGCTGGACTACGCACATAAGCTAGATGCCATGCATGACCAGTTACCGGAAATTCCAGAAGCCCTGCACTGCCCAAATGGCAGCGCTCCCAAAAAAGCAGAACAGTTGAGAGACGCGTTTAACAAAATATACATTAAAGAAATGCAGGGCGACATTGCAGAAGTTATTGAGCAACATCAGCGGCTGTTAATGACCCTTGAAAACTTACAAGGAATAGCTCCGCAGCCAGCGCTGAAAGACTATATTGCAGAGCTCGGTAAACTCAGCAAAGTGTTGACCGATGCCACCGTTCATTTTGTTCGCCCCTGGCAGCGTTTTTACAGCGCGTGTAATTTCACCCCTGCGCCTGACTAGAAATTCGACAAACAGTGACTTTTTGCAAAAAATGACTTGCACGAGCGGCCGCAAATAACTAATATACCGCCCGTCTTCACGACACACCTCAAAATGTGCGTCCTTAGCTCAGTTGGTTAGAGCGCTGCCTTGACATGGCAGAGGTCGGTAGTTCGAGTCTACTAGGACGCACCACTTTTCTAGTCTCTTCATAAAGAATTATGGCCACTGCCTCTTGGCGTGTAACAAAGCTAGTATGATTAGTTTATCCGCACTCAGCTGATAAACGATTATATAATTTGAGGACACAACGAATTCTAGTGTTTCCTTTACTCTGCCTATTTTTCCTGCTTTAGGATGAGCTTTTAATAGTTCGACACTGTCCTCAATAATCTCAATAAACGCTTCAGCTGCCAGCAAGTTCTCTTGTGAAATATATTCTACTATGGCAATAAAATCCTTTTTAGCAGACTGCTTCCATTCAATTTTTAGCACCAAGCTTCCTTTCCACTAGTTTTTTAGCATCTTCCATGACACTTTCATTCGATACTGTTGGCAAGTCACTCAACAACGCTTGCTCTACTTTTTCTTTAAACCAACGGTCATAAGCGGCATCGTCTGTTGTTAAGCCTACTGGCAAACCGCCTTCCTTTGTAACTCTAGTTAAAAGAATACGTACTGCGTCAGATATCGTTAAACCAACATTAGCTAGTTTTTCTGATGCTTCTGACTTTAACTTTTCATCAACCCGAACATGTAGCATTGAGGTATGGGGCATTGTTTTCACCTACGTTTAAGAAACTTAAAATATTATGTATCTCAAATGAGATACGGTCAAATATTGATATCAACAAGCCTAACCTTTCTATTAAGCTAGCATACGATCACATCCCTAGTTCGCAACTAAGCCATAACGTCAAACAATCTCAGCGTTTTCTTACCAGAACGCCTGTTTTAACCAGTATTCGTTAAATTCAAACACCCGTTTATTTTTCTTTTACGTATACAAGCCACAGCGTTATGCTAACGGCACTCAATAAAGACGTAATAAGGAGCAACATGACAACCTATAAAGCGATAAACTTGGTGAAGCGCCCTAACCCGGGTCCGGTCAGTGCCGATGTTTTTGAGGTAGTGGAGAAGGAACTGCCAACGGTTAACGATGGCCAACTACTAATAAAACAAACCCACATGTCGCTCGACCCCGCAATGTTCGGCTGGATGAGCCCGGATACCGAAAGTTACATCCCACCGGTTGAGCTTAACACTGTCATGCGCAGTTCAGGCGTGGGTAAAGTAGTGGAAAGCAAACATCCGGACTTTGCCAAAGGTGACCGCGTGATGGGCATGATGGGCTGGCAAGAATACGCGCTGAGCGACGGTCAGGGCATTAATAAAGTACAAGCTGACGTGCCCGACGAAATGGTGCTGTCGGTGTTCGCCCTACCCGGACTAACCGCCACTCAAGGTTTATTTAACGTCGGCAAACCTAAATCAGGTGAAACACTGGTGGTCACCGGCGCGGCTGGCTCAGTCGGATCTATCGTCGGGCAACTCGCGAAAGCCGACGGTTTACGGGTTATCGGTGTAGTCGGCAGCAACGAAAAAGCCGACTGGATTACCAACGAGTTAGGCTTTGACGGCACCATTAACTACAAAACCGATGACTTAGACGCCAAACTAAAAGAGCTGACACCTGACGGTATTGATTTATATTTTGAAAACACCGGCGGCCCGATTCAACATCATGTTATGCAGCACATGAACGCCCATGGCCGTATTGTGGTGTGCGGCATGATAGCCGACTACGACAAAGCCGAACCAGCGCCCGGCCCAAGCTGGATCCCCATAATTAAAAAGCGCCTAACAATTCAGGGGTTCACCATGCCCGATCACTTCCATGAAGTGCCTAGTCTACTGGAAAAACTGACCCCGTATGTCATGGGCGGCAAAATCAAATACCGCTCGCATACGCTGGAAGGGCTCGAATCTGCTATTGAAGGCTTAAACCTGTTCCTAACCGGGGACAATAAAGGGAAGTTGCTGGTTAAACTGTAATATTAGTAATAGATGTTATACCACCATCTTGTTCATGAATTGCCCGTACTTTACGTGCGGGCTATCAGTAACCGTCCGGCGCTGAAAGATGCTATACCATAATAAATTTATCTAAGTTCGTTATTTCCGCTGAACAGCGCTAACGCGCAGCCCGTCCCTTTTATCAGTTGTGTATTAATCTCCTCTTACATTAACAAACCGTAAAGAATTTCACGAACCCTAAAAAACCGCTAAGCTTGTACCAAAACCCGAACTAAAAAGCAGGCTTATGAAAAAAATACTGAATTACTTTCTTAAAGGCTTGGCGATTTTACTGCCAATAGTCATTACCGTTTACCTCATTCGCTGGTTGTTGGTCACCATTGAGCAGTCCCTGAAACCGGTTTGGATGGCACTTGGTGGTGACGCTTACTATTTCCCGGGCCTTGCGTTTATAAGCTTTTTAGTACTTGCCCTACTCGTCGGCTTCAGCTCACGCTGGAACCTGTTCAACTCAATCTGGCAGCTACCGGGCAAGCTCATGAACAAAATGCCATTGCTTCGCAGCTTATACGGCACGGTTAATGACGTTTTTGAAATGATGTCAGGTAAGGACTTTGCCGATGAGTCCGTTGTGATGGTGACATTACCGAACAGCAATACGAAGCTGATAGGTATAGTCACGAAAAAGCCAGGAGCCAGTGACGATAAGTTATCCGAAATTCTCGATAACGAACAAGTCGCCGTCTTTTTACCGATGAGTTACAACGTTGGTGGTTACATGATTATGGTACCAAAGGACTGTATAGAGTCCCTCGATATGAAACCGGCCGAAGCCTTGCAGCTAACCATTAGTGCCGGTATTGGCAAAAACCACAAAAAAAGCGGCGCTAAGTCATAGCGCCGCTTCTGTCTTTTTTGAGTGTTTTGGCTTATTTCAGGTCAAAGCGATCCAACTGCATCACTTTTGCCCATGCCTGAACAAAGTCGTTGGCGAACTTCTCGTTAGCGTCGCTCATTGCGTACACTTCAGAGACTGCACGCAGTTCAGAGTTTGAGCCAAAGATAAGATCAACCGGGCTTGCTGTGAATTTCAATTCGCCCGTTTTGCGATCATAACCTTCATACACCGCTTCGCTGTTTTCTGACTTCTTCCACTCGTTATCCATCGTTAGCAGATTAACAAAGAAGTCATTATTCAACGTACCCGGTTGGTCGGTTAATACGCCGTGCTCAGAGCCGTCGTAATTCGCTCCAATGGTGCGTAAACCACCAATCAGGACTGTCATTTCAGGTACCGTCAGAGTCAACTGATCCGCTTTGTCGACCATCATTTGCGCCGGTGACAAGCGGTTGTCTTTACCAAAGTAATTGCGGAAAGCATCCGCTTTTGGTTCCAGGAAAGAGAACGAATTGACATCGGTCATTTCCTGAGTGGCATCAGTACGACCCGGCTCGAATGGCACTGTTACATCGTAGCCCGCGTCTGCAGCCGCTTTCTCAATAGCTGCGGCACCGCCCAACACAATAACGTCAGCCAGTGACACGTACTTGTCGCCTGACAGGTCATCATTAAAGTCCTCGTGTACTTCTTTCAGTGTTGCCAGAACCTCTTTCAGCTCTTCCGGGTTGTTCGCTTCCCAATTAATTTGCGGCTCTAAGGCAATGCGTGCGCCGTTTGCACCGCCACGCATGTCCGTTCCGCGGAAGCTCGACGCCGACGCCCAAGCAGTACGTACCAACTGCTGAATCGTTAGGCCTGAATCCAGTAATGCTTCTTTCAACTCAGCTACATCGTTTGAGTCAATCAGTTCGAAATCAGCATCTGGAATAGGATCCTGCCAAATCAAATCTTCTGTTGGTGCCATGTCACCCAAGTAACGCTGGTTCGGCCCCATGTCACGGTGAGTCAGTTTAAACCAGGCTTTTGCAAACGCCTTTTCAAACTCTTCCGGATTTTCATGGAAACGTTTCGCAATTTTGCGATACTCAGGGTCAAACTTCAGTGACAAGTCAGTGGTAAACATAATTGGCGCATGACGTTTACCTTCTACGTGCGCATCCGGCACCAAGTTAGACGCCTGGCCATCAACAGGAATCCACTGAATAGCGCCCGCCGGACTCTTAGTTTGTTCCCACTCAAAGCCAAACAGGTTATCCAGGTATTGTGTCGTCCATGCGGTTGGATTGACTGACCATGCACCTTCTAAGCCACTGGTAATAGTGTCTTCAGCGTTGCCTTTACCACATTTGTTTTTCCAGCCAAGGCCCTGCTGCTCAACAGGGGCAGCCGCTGGCTCAGCTTCTAAACATTCTTCTGGCTTATGCGCACCGTGTGCTTTACCAAAGGTATGGCCACCGGCAATAAGCGCCACAGTTTCTTCGTCATTCATTGCCATGCGACCAAAAGTATCACGAATGTCCTTTGCCGCTAAAAGCGGGTCAGGTTTTCCATTAGGACCTTCCGGATTGACATAAATGAGTCCCATCTGTACTGCTGCTAATGGGTTTTCCAGCTTACGATCACCTTTGTAGCGTTTGTCGCTGCCAAGCCACTCAGTCTCTGGACCCCAGTAGACAATATCCGGCTCCCAGGCATCTTCCCGGCCACCAGCAAAGCCATAGGTTTCAAAGCCCATCGACTCTAAAGCAACGTTTCCTGTTAACACCATTAAGTCAGCCCACGACAAGCTGCGACCGTATTTTTGTTTCACGGGCCACAATAAACGGCGCGCTTTGTCTAAGCTGACATTGTCCGGCCAGCTGTTTAGTGGCTCAAAACGTTGTTGAGCACCAGCGGCACCACCGCGACCATCTTGCACACGATAAGTACCAGCACCGTGCCAAGCCATACGAATAAAGAAAGGACCATAATGACCATAGTCAGCTGGCCACCAGTCTTGGTCAGACGTCATTAATTCTTCAATGTCTTTTTTAACCTCTTCAAGGTCTAGTTTGCTAAACGCTTCTGCATAATCAAAGTCGTCACCGTAAGGGTCTGACTCAGGACTGTGCTGACGCAGTGGCTCAAGATTCAACTTGTTAGGCCACCAGAATTCATTGGGTTTAGGCTCTGGCTTGTTCACATCGTAAGACATATTGTCCTGTGCACTAGCAACACCAGAAGCCACTGACAACGATACCGCAATTGATACCGCAGAAAGTAAAGGAAGTGTTTTCTTAAACATGGTTTATTACCTTTTTGTTAAACACCAGTTTGGGCGCAAATAATAATAGACCAAACCAGCAATTTCGGTAGGTTCAAATAGATTCGAAAAATAGATTGGGTTAATCGGAAGGCGCTCAATTCACCTAAGTTGTTACTAAACGATTAAGTGGAGTTAGATGAAATTGATCAGGACATCGACACTATCGGTGCGAGCGTTCGTTACAGCTTCTAAATAACCGACAAACTGGCGTATATGTGCTTATACGCCAGTCATTTGCTTCTTTGTTCATCAGTTATTTGAAAAACAATTCTAATTTCCTACCGATCTAACTTTAAGAATTCTCCGTAGCTTCTATACTCTACTCATGAATTTAAAAATAAAGCTTTAAATTCAAATGCGTAATAGCGCCTATTTTTAATAAAGGGGAAGCTAAATGACCAAAAAAGAAGAAGAGGTACTGCGCGGCGACAAAGATGTAGAACGAGAGCGCCAAGCGTCAGACCCAATGATTCCAGACGGGGAAGTTAACCCCATAAATACGGACTACCAAATTGGACAAGACAACGTGGTCATGAAAGTAGGTCCATTCGGGCTTGATTTTCATAACCGCGTTTTTGCTATTTCAGGGCTAGCCATTATCGCTTTCGTATTTATTACGTTAGCATTTCAGAATCAGGCAGAGCCAATATTTACCAGCACGAAAAACTGGTTAACAGCGAATTTAGACTGGTTCTTTATTGGGGCTGCAAACATATTTGTCTTACTTTGTTTGTTCTTAGTATTTTCCCCATTAGGAAGAGTCCGAATTGGGGGTACAGAAGCAAAACCTGACTTCTCTTACCTGGGCTGGTTCTCAATGTTATTTGCGGCAGGCATGGGTATTGGACTCATGTTTTATGGTGTGTCCGAGCCTATAACGCACTTCAGTACCGCTCTTGGCGGAACGGAAGTTAACGCGGATGGTATTCGCACCGACTGGGCGCCGCTTGGCGCTGCCGGAGGAAATGAAGAAAAAGCCATTGCCCTTGGTATGGCTGCAACCATTTTCCATTGGGCTTTACACCCTTGGGCCATATACGCAGTTCTGGCTTTAGGCCTGGCACTGTTCTCTTTTAATAAGGGATTACCATTAACCATTCGCTCTATTTTCTACCCCATTTTGGGAGAGCGTGTTTGGGGCTGGCCAGGCCATATCATTGACATCATTGCCATTTTGGCTACGTTGTTCGGCTTAGCTACATCACTGGGTTTAGGCGCTTCTCAAGCGGCTTCCGGCTTTAACTTTTTATTCGGTTGGGACCAAGGCAGTACAACTCAAGTGTTGCTGGTTATCGGTATTACCGCTATCGCTTTAGTCTCTGTTTTAGCCGGCCTTGAATCTGGTGTTCAGCGTTTATCGCAAATTAATATGACACTCGCCGCACTGTTAATGCTCTTTGTTATTATAGTGGGACCAACGGTTGCTATTCTGACTGGTTTCGTCGATAACCTGTATAACTACGTTGTGAACTTACCGGCGCTGTCTAACCCAGTCGGGAGAGAGGACTTAAACTACTCACAAGGCTGGACTTCATTCTATTGGGCGTGGTGGATAGCATGGTCACCTTTTGTTGGCATGTTCATCGCCCGTGTTTCTCGCGGTCGTACTGTACGTGAATTCTTGATTTCAGTGCTATTGATTCCATCACTGGCTTGTGTGTTCTGGATGAGCGTATTTGGTACCGCGGCTATTGAGCAATTCCTTGCCGGCGCAGAAAAGGTCGCAGAAGTTGACTTATCATTACAACTGTTTGTGATGTTGGAAGGCCTGCCCTGGACGGGCATCACCTCCTTCGTAGCCATTGTCCTTGTCATGGTGTTCTTCATTACGTCATCTGACTCTGGCTCATTGGTTATTGATACCATCAGTGCGGGCGGTAAAGTTCACGCACCAACCACTCAGAAAATATTCTGGTGTACTTTTGAAGGGTTAGTCGCTATTGCTCTAATTCTCGGTGGTGGGCTTGTAGCCTTGCAGGCGATGGCGGTATCAGCAGGACTTCCATTTACGATCGTTCTGCTCGCGGCGTGTGTTGCGCTAGTCCAGGGCTTGCGCTCGGAACCACGAGTTGGTAAAACCACAAAATAATCGACCACGAGCGGCGCCTCTGGGTGTCGCTCACCTTTTAAGGTGCTTATATGGAAGCTGAGCACGTAGAAATACTGAACTTCTTACGCAAGTACTCTCCTTTTAACGAGTTACCGGAAGAAGAACTTCAATTAACGGCACAAAACACCTCTGTTGCTTACTTTAAAGCGGACACTCAAATCCTTGAATTTAATCAACACATTGATGCACTTCACGTTGTCAGAAGTGGCTCTATAGAGACTTATCACAAAGACGGCTCGTTGTTTAACCGCTTAGATGAAGGCGGTTTTTTTGGAGAAGCCGGCTTACTTCGCAAAGGCCGAGTCCGCTTTCCCGTAAAAACCATTGAAGACACTTTGCTCTACTATATCCCGGGCGATTTATTCAATCGTTTTTATGACGAATACGATGCTTTTGCCGACGCCGTTGAAGTTGAAGAGCAACGTCGGGTCAGTCACGCAGTAAAAACACATGAAAGCCGCAATCGTACGTTGTCCGCTCGAGTGGAAACGTTAATTACGCGCGAGCCAATCGCGATTAATAAAAGTGCATCCATACGTGAAGCTGCCTGCTTAATGACCGATGAGAAAGTTTCGTCATTGCTTATTTATGACGATGAAAAGCGTGATATTCCTGCTGGGATAATCACCGACAAAGATTTACGCAAGCGCGTACTTGCGGTCGAGAAAGACGCCTCCGATCCAGTGGCCGACATTATGTCGGAAAATTTAGTTTTTGTTCAGCATAATAATCGGGTTTTTGAAGCGTTCTTGACGATGCTACGCACCAACTTACACCACTTACCGGTATTACGTCAGTCCAAAGTCATAGGTGTTATTGCTTTGTCAGACGTAGCGAGACATGAATCACAAAGCAGTCTGTACATTGTGTCGAGTATTTTTAAACAAACCAGTATTGAAGAACTCTCCCAATTAGTGCCAGATGTCCACAAAAGCTTTGTGCGTATGGTTGAAGAAGACGCGAACTCTCGCATAATCGGGTCGGCCATGGCGACCATTGGGCGCAGCTTTAAACAACGCTTATTAGAGTTGGCTGAGGAAAAGTATGGTCCGCCTCCTGTACCATACTGTTTCCTAGCTCTCGGCTCCATGGCTCGTGATGAACAAACCGTTGTGACCGACCAGGACAATGCAATGGTTCTGGATGACAGCTTTGAACCTAAATTGCATGACAAATACTTTTTAAATATTGCGCAGTTTGTTTCTGACGGGTTAAACGCTTGCGGTTATACGTATTGCACAGGCGACATAATGGCAACCAACCCTAATTGGCGTCAGCCGTTATCAAAATGGAAAGAATACTTCACCGACTGGATAGAAAACCCGTCACCAGAAAAGCTTCTGCATTCGTCCATTTTCTTCGACTTAGATGGCGTCAGTGGTGAGATGCGTTTTGCAAAAGAATTAAACCAGCTCATTCGAAAAAAGGCGCCGAAACATAAGCGTTTTTTGGGATCGATGGCTCGCAATGCGTTAAACCGTACTCCCCCACTCGGCTTCTTTAAAGACTTTGTCATGGAGAAAGACGGTAAGCACCGTGACAGTATAAACACAAAGCGTCGCGGCACGGGGCCGGTAGCGGACTTAATTCGTGTACACGCTCTAGCTATTGGTGCACAACGGCAAAATTCGTTTGCTCGTCTCGAAGAAATTATTGATGCCAATATCTTACCCAAAGGTCGCGGTCCTGATTTACGGGATGCATTGGAATTAATTTCTATGGTTCGAATTCGTCACCAGGCGCTGGCTCTGGAGGCAGGTGATACGCCAGATAACAATGTGGCACCTGAAGACCTTTCTGACTTTGAGCGTAAAAACTTGAAAGACGCTTTCCAAATTCTCAGTAATGCGCAGAAATACCTGCGTTATAAATACTCTGGAGGCTAATTATGCTGTATTTGCCACCAGACGCCGAGAATAAGCAGAGAAGAAGCACGGTAAACTGGCCAAGGCGATTTCAGGAACTTGCGGAGAAAGCAAAGCACCCCGCCCTTAAGCGCTACTACGAAGCCGCAATTGCTGCGGCTGAAACACCAATTAAAGACGTGCCGATGGTTGCTGTTGACTTCGAAACGACCGGTCTTGATCCTGACAAGCACGGCATTATTAGTATCGCGGTTATTCCTATGACACTGGGACGAATCGACATGAGTCAGGCCAGGCAATGGGTGGTAAAACCCCGACGGTTATTAACCGAAGAATCGGTCACTATTCACGGCATAACGCACAGTGAAATAGAGCGAGCACCGGATTTAGCCCAAGTCATTGACCCACTTCTAGAGGCTGTCGCCGGCAAGGTATGGGTGGTTCACTACAACGGTATTGAGCGCCCTTTTTTACAAGGGGGCTTTAAAGAACGTTTAAACGAGACCATTCATTTTCCAGTTATCGATACGATGGAAATTGAAGCACGCTTCCATCGCCAAAAGCGAAGTTTATGGGACAAAATAACCGGTAAAAAGCCCGTATCTATCCGTTTAGCTGACAGTCGGCAGCGCTATAACCTGCCCTTTTATGCTCCCCATGATGCCATGACAGACGCGCTTGCCTGTGGTGAGTTGCTGCAAGCACAAATTGCGCATCACTTTTCGCCAGAAACCGCCATTGGAGATATTTGGCTGCCCTAGGCTACTTTTATCTGAGAGCGACCGGCTGATTTTGCTTGATACAATGCATTATCTGCCTCACGCATAATATCTCGAAGTTCTGTAGCCGCCATTTGTGATGACACGCCGATGCTTGTTGTACATTGCAATGTATCTTTAAAGTACAGCGCTTTCACGCTGCTCACTGCTTTATAAACTCCGTTTGCAAAGCCTAACTTTTCCCGTTTCTCTGTTTCATGGAAGGCGATAGCAAACTCTTCACCGCCCATACGCCCCACCACAGTGCCATCACCGGAAAATGAAAGAAGCTTTTGCCCGATTGCCGCTAGTAACGTATCACCAGCTTCATGCCCATAGCTATCATTAATGTCTTTAAAATAGTCCAAGTCGAGAATCATTAAGCCCAAACTGGCTGATTTTGGAAGGCTTTTTCGCAAATTATCCGCGTACATAAAAAATGCGCGGCGATTATATAGCTGAGTTAAGCTATCCACTTCTGCGAGAAATTTTAATTCCTTTTGCGTTTCATGCAGTTGCTCTTCTACGCTCTTACGCTCAGTAATATCTGTTGCGACTTCTAGTCGCACTTGGCGTCCGTCATGCCACCGAATCAAACGGTCACGACATTGATACCAGCAATTATTTCGCGTGTTCTTGAACTCCCAAAGATACGTATCACCGTTTTTAGGAAGTAAAGTGTTCGTACAAAAGTCACAAGGGCTCTTTTGCCCCTTTTGTAAAACCTCAAAGCAACGCTTTCCTCTAATATCATCAAACTGATTTACCCCACCAATATTTTTTAGCGCATACTTATTCATAAAAAGCAGCTCATGAGTTTCAACGTCAGATACGTACACAACGGCGTCGAGACTATCCAGAATATGTTGGAGATCGGAAATTTCGGTTACTGCACTTGGTATCATAAGTTTACGTAAAAGTACTGGCATGTGCCTTTGATTCATGTCAGGTTTTACTTTCTCATATAATTCAAAATTAAACATTATCCAATGGTCTAAAAATGAAGAATATTGTTTTTCTTACGTCAATTGCCGTCGCAAGCTTTGTTCCTTTTAGCTCTGCTCAAGTTATAAAACCGGCACCACAGGTGACAACCCAAGCCCAGGCTGAATTTTTTGCGGCCATTAATGAACATTGCGGGAATTCATACGCTGGTGAGGTGACTGTTGATACGCCGGCCAGCGACGGTTTTGAAGGCCCACTAATTATGCATGTGCGCAAATGCGGCGACGCAAAAATAGAAATTCCTTTTCACGTTGGAAGTGACCATTCACGTACTTGGATTCTAACCCAAACAGGCTCTGGTATTAGCCTTAAGCATGACCATCGCAAAGCGGACGGAAATTATGATCCGTTAACGATGTACGGAGGACATACGATAGATAAGGGTTACCCAACTGCTCAGTCTTTCCCTGCTGACGCCTATTCAAAGGAATTATTTATTGAACTCGGAGTACCTCAATCGAACACGAATATTTGGCAAATGTATATTCATGACGACACTTTTACGTATCGCTTAATTCGCGAAGGCAGAGAGTTTCGGGTTGATTTTGATTTAACAGAAACAGTTGATACACCGCCTACTCCATGGGGCTATGCAGAGTAGCTTTAATTTCTGTCACTCCAATGCGTATTTTTATTATCTCGTTCTTCCTTTTCCATAAGCACTAAGGTGAGATAAATTTTGGTGGGCAGCGATAAAATAATACCGATGGCATTCATCGCTGCCCCCAAAATATAACCACGAAAATCAATATCATCATTACCAAAGGTCACTACCAACACCACGTGACCTAATAAAATCAGGCTGATACCTGTAATCATGGCAACTTTAAGCAGTTTGACTTGCGTGGTTTGCTTCATTTAAAGAACGTCACCCGGAATACGGACGTTGCCTTCCATTAAGACCCGCGCGCTGCGGCTCATAATGGCTTTTATGGCGGCCCATTGACCGTTAACCTGTTTGCACTCAGCGCCCACCTGTAAGGTACCTGAAGGATGACCGAAATTAACCATGGTACGGTCATTGCCACCCGCCGCTAAATTCACTGTCGTACCGGGAATCGCTGCGGCGGTTCCAATAGCCACTGCTGCCGTGCCCATCATGGCATGATGCAGTTTCCCCATCGACATCGCACGTACCAGTAAATCGACCTCAGTCGCTCTAATCTTCTTACCACTGGAAGCGATATAGTCTTTCGGCGGCGCGACAAACGCCACTTTCGGCGTATGCTGGCGATTAGCTGCTTCTGAAACATCGTCAATCAGCCCCATTTTTACGGCACCGTACGCACGAATAGTTTCGAAACGCTCCAAAGCCGCAGAGTCGCCATTAATGGCTTCCTGTAATTCGGTACCGTCGTAGCCAATTTCTTCCGCATTCAGAAAAATGGTTGGGATACCGGCGTTAATCAACGTTGCTTTTAAGGTACCGATACCAGGAACGTCTAAATCATCGATCAGATTACCGGTCGGAAACATCGACTCGCCATCTGCTGATGGGTCCATAAATTCCACCGGCACTTCCGCTGCCGGGAAAGTAACCCCATCCAGAATAAAGTCACCGGTTTCCTGTACTTCACCATCCACCATAGGCACTTTATTAACAATCGTTTTGCCAATATTCGCCTGCCAAATACGGACTTCGCAAATACCGTTTTCGGGGATGCGTTCAGGCGCTACCAAACCATTCGCAATGGCAAAAGGGCCTACCGCTGACGATAAGTTACCGCAGTTACCACTCCAGTCGACAAATGGCTTATCAATCGACACCTGACCAAACAGGTAATCAACATCATGATTCGGCTTTTCGCTCTTAGAAACGATGACCGTTTTACTGGTGCTCGACGTCGCCCCGCCCATGCCGTCAGTGTGCTTAGCATAAGGATCCGGGCTACCAATGACACGCAATAAAATTGCATCGCGGACTGCGCCGGGTTGCTGTGCAGTTTCGGGCAAGTCCTGCAAACGGAAAAACACACCTTTCGAGGTCCCGCCACGCATGTAGGTGGCGGGAATTTTAATTTGTGGTTTAAACGCCATAGCTCAAACTCCTTAGCTTGCTTCCGCTTCTAAAAAGTCCTGCGCAAAGCGCTGTAATACACCACCGGCCTCGTAAATAGAGACTTCCTCTTTGGTGTCCAGACGACAAATAACCGGAACTTGCTGTGACACCCCGTCTTTACGGTGTATGGTCAGCTGCAACACCGCACCCGGCGCTGGCGTTCCTTTCACGTCAAAGGTTTCCGTACCATCAATATTCAACGTCTTACGTGTGGTGCCTTCTTCAAACTGCAATGGCAACACACCCATACCAATTAAGTTGGTACGGTGAATACGCTCGAAGCCTTCGGCAACAATGACCTCAACACCCGCTAAGCGAACACCTTTCGCCGCCCAGTCGCGTGACGAACCCTGACCATAATCCGCACCCGCAACGATAATCAGCGGTTGTTTATTGGTCATGTAATGCTCAATCGCTTCCCACATGCGCACAACTTTGCCTTCTGGCTCAATCCGCGCCAGCGACCCCTGAATCACGTCACCGTTTTCGTCACGCACCATTTCATTAAACAACTTAGGGTTAGCAAAAGTGGCACGCTGTGCGGTCAAGTGATCACCACGGTGAGTAGCGTAAGAGTTAAAGTCCTCCTCCGGCACGCCCATTTTCGCCAGATATTCCCCCGCAGCACTGTCAGCCATAATCGCGTTGGATGGCGACAAGTGGTCGGTGGTGATGTTATCGCCCAGTACTGCCAGCGGACGCAGACCCGTTAAGGTATTTTCCGCAGCCAATGCGCCTTCCCAGTATGGCGGGCGGCGAATATAGGTGCTCATTTCACGCCACTCATACAGTGGGTTGTTCTTCTCACCGTAATCAACGCTCAAATTAAACATGGGATCGTAAACCTTGCGGAACTGCTCTGGCTTAACGCTCTGCTTAACAATAGCGTCTATTTCTTCATCACTTGGCCAAATGTCTTTCAGCGTTACAGGGTTGCCGTCCGGATCAATACCCAACACGTCTTTTTCAATATCAAAGCGGATGGTGCCCGCAATCGCATACGCTACAACCAACGGAGGCGAAGCCAGGAAAGCCTGCTTAGCGTATGGGTGAATGCGTCCGTCGAAGTTGCGGTTCCCCGACAATACAGCGGTTGAGAACAGATCACGATCGATGATCTCTTGCTGAATTTTCGGATCCAACGCACCACTCATGCCGTTACAAGTGGTACAAGCAAACGCCACCACACCAAAACCTAAATCTTCCAGTTCCGGCAATAAGTCAGCCTCTTCCAGGTACATTTTGACGGTTTTGGAGCCAGGCGCCAGAGACGATTTAACCCAAGGCTTACGCGTTAAGCCTAGTTTATTAGCGTTACGCGCAATTAAGCCAGCTGCAATCATATTGCGAGGGTTACTGGTATTGGTACAACTGGTAATCGCCGCAATAATGACTGCGCCATCCGGCATTTTACCGTTTTCAGGGTCTTCAATATGCTTAGCTACGCCGCGCTCAGAAAGCTCTGCTGCTGGCAGCAAAGCGTGCGGGTTAGACGGTCCAGCTAAGTTACGTTCAACTTTCGATAAATCAAAACGTAAGACACGACCGTACTCTGCGGTTTTCAGACTGTCGCCCCACAAGCCGGTTTCTTTGGAGAACTTCTCGACCAATTCGACCTGGTCATCATCACGGCCGGTCAGTTTTAAGTAATCGATGGTTTGATCATCGATATAGAACATCGCCGCGGTTGCCCCGTACTCCGGCGTCATGTTCGAAATAGTCGCACGGTCACCAACGGTCAATGCTTCTGCGCCTTCACCGAAGAATTCAAGGTAAGCACCAACCACACGTTCGCGACGTAAGAATTCAGTGAGCGCTAAAACCAAATCAGTACCGGTAATGCCCGGACGTAATTTGCCGGTCAACTCGACACCGACGATATCCGGCAGACGCATATAAGAGGCACGGCCTAGCATGACACTTTCGGCTTCAAGACCGCCGACACCAACAGAAATAACCCCTAAAGCGTCCACCATTGGCGTGTGGCTGTCAGTACCAACACAGGTATCAACAAAGGCCACATTGTCACGCACCTGCACCACTGGCGACATTTTCTCCAGGTTAATCTGGTGCATAATCCCGTTACCGGGTGGAATCACGTCAACGTTTTTAAAAGCCGTTTTGGTCCAGTTAATAAAATGGAATCGATCGTCGTTACGACGGTCTTCAATGGCACGGTTTTTCTCAAACGCGTCTTTTTCGAACCCTGCGTGTTCAACTGCCAATGAATGGTCGACAATCAGCTGTGTGGGCACAACCGGGTTTACTTTGGCTGGGTCACCGCCCTTCTCTGCAATCGCATCACGCAGACCGGCTAAGTCAACCAATGCCGTTTGACCCAAAATATCGTGACAAACCACACGCGCCGGGAACCACGGAAAATCATGCTCTTTTTTGCCGTAAATTAGCTGCTCTAGCGACTGCGTTAGAATCTCAGGCGGGCAACGACGAACTAAGTTTTCTGCCAATACACGCGAGGTGTACGGCAGTTTTTCGTAGGCGCCCGGTTCAATAGCTTCAACGGCAGCCCGAGTATCAAAATACTCGAGCGTCGTGCCGTCTAACTTTTTGCGATACTCATTATTCATATTAACGGTCACCAATTGCAGGTACTGGACGTGCCTCTGGACCGGTGTAATCCGCCGACGGACGAATAATACGGTTGTTCGCACGTTGTTCTTTAACGTGTGCTGTCCAGCCGGTTACCCGCGACATAACAAAGATTGGGGTAAACAGTTTGGTTGGAATGCCCATGTAGTTATAAGCCGACGCATGGAAGAAGTCCGCATTCGGGAACAGTTTCTTCTCGCGCCACATGACTTCTTCACAACGCACAGACACGTCATATAAACGGCTGTCACCGACTTCTTCAGACAGTTTCTTAGACCATGCTTTGATGATGTCGTTACGGGGGTCAAACTCTTTGTAAATGGCGTGACCAAAGCCCATGATTTTCTCTTTGCGCTCCAGCATGCCCATCAGCGTTTTCTCAGCATCTTCCGCGTCTTTCATGTCTTCGATTAATTCCATTGCTGCTTCGTTCGCACCGCCGTGCAGTGGGCCACGTAATGAGCCAATTGCACCGGTAACACACGAATGAATGTCAGATAGTGTTGAAGCACAAACACGCGCCGTAAAGGTTGATGCATTAAATTCGTGCTCTGCATACAGAATTAATGACGTGTTCATGACATCGGCATGCAATTGCGACGGCTTTTTGTCGTGCAATAAACGTAAGAAGTGCGCGCCGATAGATTCTTCTTCTGAGTCCGTATCGATACGCACGCCGTCGTGAGTGAAACGATACCAATAAAGCACGATACCCGGGAAGGTCGCTAGAAAGCGCTCAATGTGGTCGTCGGCTTCATCAAAGCTTTCTTCCGTTTCCAAGTTACCCAGCATTGAGCAACCGGTACGCATAACGTCCATAGGGTGTGCTGATTTAGGAATGCGCTCCAGCACGTCTTTTACTTCTTGTGGTAATACGCGCAGTGATTTTAAGCGTTTGCGGTAATCGTCAAGTTGCGACTGAGTGGGCAATTCACCTTTTGCCAGAAGGTAGGCCACTTCCTCAAAGCTGACTTTTTCAGCCAGTTCTTTGATGTCATAACCTCGGTAGGTTAAGCCTGAGCCACTTTTGCCAACAGTACATAATGCCGTTTCGCCGGCTGATTGTCCGCGCAAGCCTGCGCCACTTAGTTTCTTCTCTGCCATGATTTTTCCCTTCTTAATTTTGTTTATTTTTTAAATAATTGATCGAGTTTTTCTTCAAAATCGTGATAGTTCAAAAAGTCATACAATTCCGCTCGGGTTTGCATGTCATCAACAACGGCTTTTTGGTCGCCGTTTTCTAAAATACTATTGTAGACGTTCAGTGCCGCTTTGTTCATAGCTCGGAAGGCACTTAATGGATAAAGCACAATCTCAACGCCGACATCGGCCAACTCTTGTTTATTAAACAACGGCGTAGCACCAAACTCAGTAATGTTAGCCAGTACCGGCACGTCTAATGCGTCTGTAAAGGCTTTATAGTGCTCCAGCGTGTGCACCGCTTCAGCAAAAATGGCATCCGCACCAACATCAACACAAGCTTGTGCGCGCTCAATTGCCGCATCGATACCTTCCTGTTGGAACGCGTCCGTACGCGCCATGATGTAGAACTGATCATCGATACGCGCGTCAACAGCCGCTTTAACGCGGTCAACCATTTCCTGCTGGCTGACAATTTCTTTATTAGGACGGTGACCACAACGCTTTTGCGCGACCTGATCTTCAATATGGAAGCCAGCAGCACCAGCGCGGCTCATTTCTTTAACCGTACGGGCAATGTTGAATGCGCCGCCCCAACCGGTATCAGCATCAACTAAAAGTGGCAAGTCGCTGGCACCGGTAATACGACGGATGTCTTCACACACGTCGTTCAATGAAGTCATACCCAAGTCAGGTAAGCCAAACGAAGCGTTAGCAACACCTGCACCGGACAGATAAAGCGCTTTATGACCCACCTTTTCTGCCATCATGGCGGTGTAAGCATTAATGGTACCGACAATTTGTAGTGGACTCTCATCGGCTACGGCTTGGCGCAATTTAGCGCCTGGGCTTTGTAAATGACTCATGATACTTCCTTATGTGCTTGTAGTTTTGTTTCAATGTTTTTGCGTGATGCACTGATATGCCGGCGCATCAACAAATCGGCAAGTTCACCATCGCGGTTAGCAATGGCCGTAATAATGGCTTTATGCTCGTCAAAGGCACGCGACACCCGCGGCCCATTCATTCCCAACTGCACACGATACATGCGAACCAAAAAATACAGCTCGTCACACAACATGTTAATTAAGTATTGGTTTTTACTGGCAAGAATAATGCGGTAATGAAAGTCGACGTCGCCCGCTTCTTGATAATAGCTTTCGCCCTCGCGCACTCGCTGGCTTTCCAAGTGCTGCTCTAACAACTTAGACAGCGCCTCAATTTCATCATTAGCCATTTGCTCTGCCGCAAGCCGACAGGCTAAACCTTCCAGCTCCTCCCGTATTTGATACAAGGCAATTAGGCCTTCGTAGGTCAGCGTGACAACGCGAGCGCCGGCGTTTGGAGTACGTTCCACCAAATGACAGCGTTCTAACCGCGCCAGTGCTTCACGCAACGGCGCCCTACTCACATTAAACTGTTTAGCAAGGCCCGCTTCGCTGATTTTGCTTCCCGCAGCAATATCGCCTTCAACAATGGCTTTTTGCACCGCAACTAAAACACGATCGGCTGACGTGACGGGTGATCTGAATGAGTACGGCTGATCGTAAAAGGTCTGCATAGGTTATTTCAATTAATAAAAACGTCTTGGTTGTCGACAATGCAACTAGGGTAGTCGAAATAACTGCATTTTTCAATTCGGTTTGATTGATATTGTCGACAATTTAAATGGCTTAACTTTTCGTAAATTAAGCGTGTCTAAGCCTTCCAATGATCTGATAAGATGCTTTTATGAATGACGTTTTAATGAACTTTTTTGATTTGGGGCAATACGCACAGGCCCCACTCCCCGGCAATTACAATCACTGGCTGGTTGTTTTGTCTTACCTCGTTGCCTTTATCGCGTCATTTACTGCATTAAAGATTTTTGAACGTGCGCACCGGCACCGCTCTGTCAGTCAACAAAAAACCTGGACTCTGATTACGGCAATAGTCGCCGGTATTGGCGTATGGAGCATGCATTTTATAGGCATGATTGCTTTTCAGTTACCTGTCATGGTTTCTCACAGCGTGGGACTAACCCTGGCGTCTATTGTTCCTGCTGTTATCGGCAATTATTACGCGTATTCACTCCACCTGTCAGAAGACAGGTTGGCAAACTTCAAAAAAACGCGTGCTCGGGTCTCTTTAAAAACAAACATTCTCTCCGGCACAATTTTAGGCGCAGGCATTGGCCTAATGCACTACATGGGGATGGAAGCCATGCAGCTGACTCCCAAGCTGCTCTATTCGCCGGTATGGTTCGCCGCCTCAATTCTCATAGCAGTCGTTCTTGGCATATTCGCCATGAGCACCTACAGCCGCTCGAGCGCAATTCGAGGTGCAAAAAACGAACTCCGTAAAATCCAGTTTGTTACCGCGTTGATTATCGCTGCAGCAATTAGTGGCATGCATTACGCGGCTATGCTGGCCGCTCGCTTTTACCCGACAGCCTCTACGGAAATTCTACCAATAGGTTCTCAACACCAACACTTATGGCTGATCTACGCCATCGTCGTTGCTGTCACTCTGATCGCACTGATTTCCTGGGTATCATCCGTTATTGATAAACGTTTCCAGCACAACTACCGGGCTATCAAGCAGTCAGATAAGCGTATTCGGGAGTTAGCCTTTAATGATGCATTAACCGGCCTTCCAAACCGCCGCTCATTGCTTGATTACTTATCGCAACAACAGCAGGAAACGCCAGAAAACGAACACTTAGTCCTGTTCTTACTCGATATCGATAAGTTTAAAGTGCTGAATAACACGCTTGGACCGACGTTAGGTGATTTATTATTGCAGTCCGTTACTCACCGACTAGAGCGTGTTGCATTAAACGTACACATGGTGGCTCGCCCCAGCTCCAACGAATTTGCCGTGGTCGCCCGGGTACAGAAAAGTAACAATCCGGTACAAGCGCAGTCTCACGCGCTCAGTATGGCCAAAACGTTGCAACAAGAATTGCAAGCCCCCTACTCGCTCAAAGACTACCGTCACCAGTGCTCAATGAGTTTTGGTGTCACTGTTGTTGATAGTTTTAAAAAGTCGTCTGAGGACATTCTTGTTCAGGCTGCGCTGGCCTTAGCAGAGGCAAAACGTAATGGTATGGGTGAAATTCGCTTGTATCATCCTGAAATGGCCGACGCGATAGAAAAGCGCGTGAAACTTGAAGCAGAATTGCGCCAGGCTATAGAAACACGCGATGGGCTGGAACTGTATTTACAACCCCAACTTGATATAAACCGTCAAGTCATTGGCGCAGAAGCACTGATTCGCTGGCACCATAGTGAACGAGGCATGGTGTCGCCAGCAGAATTTATTCCACTGGCGGAGGAAACTGGACTTATCATCGGCTTGGGTGACTTAATTAATGAACAGGCCTGCCAGATTATACGTCAGTGGCAACAGTTAGGGCTGACCGACTTGGTACTTTCAATTAATGTCAGTGCCCCACAATTCCAGCAAATGGATTTTGTCGACAAATTAAACTCTCTGCTAAAACAGTATGAAGTGCCTGCTGGTCAACTTAAGCTTGAATTGACAGAAAGCGTACTAATGCAAAACCTGGATGACGTTATTCATAAAATTAAGGAGTTGAAGCAGCTGGGTATCCAATTTGCGCTAGACGATTTTGGAACAGGCTATTCATCACTATCCTACTTAATGAAACTGCCGTTCGATGTGCTAAAAATCGATGTGTCTTTCGTACGTGATATGTTTCAGTCCGTACAGAAAGAAGCCATTGTTCAAACGATTGTTCAGTTGGCACATAACCTGGGTCTTAAAGTAGTGGCTGAGGGCGTTGAAACAGAGAAGCATTTTGACTACCTCTCTTCACTTGGCTGTGATTACTTTCAGGGCTATTTATTCAGTAAGCCAGTTGCAGAACCCGACTTTCGTAAGCATAGTAAGCACTTCAAATAACAACTCTCTCGGGTGCTTTTATGTTTGAATGGGTAACAATGCCAGAGGCTTGGATAGCTCTTGCTACTTTAACTGCCCTGGAAATAGTGCTGGGTATTGATAATATCATCTTTATTTCAATACTGGTTGGTCGCTTACCGGAATCTCAAAGAGATAAAGCAAGAACCCTTGGTCTCGTATTAGCAATGGTCTCGCGCTTGTTACTGCTCTTTTCTCTTACTTGGGTGATGACTCTAACCGAACCGCTCTTCACTGTGTTTTCAGAAGAAATATCCGGAAGAGACTTGATTCTCTTACTCGGGGGGCTTTTTCTCTTAGGAAAGTCGACGTTAGAAATTCACCACTCGCTTGAGGGGCCTGACGAGACAAAGACAGCCATCGTTTCAGCGTCTTTTGTATCCATCATCGTTCAAATATCCATTCTGGATATTGTTTTTTCCCTTGACTCTGTCATTACAGCAGTTGGTTTAGCTGAACATTTATCCGTCATGGTTATCGCTGTTGTTATTTCCGTCGGCGTTATGCTGCTCGCCGCCAAATCGGTGAGTGAATTTGTCGACCAACACCCAACGATTAAAATGCTTGCGCTGAGCTTTTTGATTCTTATTGGTATGACACTGGTAGGTGAAGGTTTTGGTTTCCACGTACCAAAAGGCTACGTTTACTTCGCTATGGCGTTCTCGCTTACGGTAGAAATGCTAAATATAAAAGTTAGAAAACGCCGCTCTAAACGAGAACCCGTCAAATTACGCAAAGGAATACCGGGCGACGCATCGTGAAAACTAACGAATTCGTCGTTTTCGGTTCCATTATATGGCGACCACTAGTAAAGTATTGCCACCTTTTTCGACTCCGACTTTAGTCGAATAAGCTAAAAATAGACATAACTATTTGATGTTAAATAACAAAATGGATAACAAGAATGGATCCTAAGAATATAGTCGATAAAGACTCAAGCTTTTTCGGACAGCCAGGGGGATTACAAACCCTGTTCTTTACCGAAATGTGGGAGCGCATGAGTTACTACGGCATGCGCGCGCTGCTCGTTTTATTCATGACCGCCAGTTTGCAAGAAGGTGGCCTTGCAATAACCGTTGCCTCTGCAACGGCTATTTACGGTCTATACACCGGCGCTGTCTATTTCATGGGCTTGCCGGGTGGCTGGATCGCTGACCGCTTGTTAGGTGGTCAACGCGCAACTTGGTACGGCGGTATCATCATTATGCTTGGCCACATTGTTTTGGCCATTCCTAGTGAAGCCGGCTTCTTCGTTGGCATGATTTTAGTGGTACTGGGTACAGGCTTATTGAAACCAAACATTACCGCTATGGTCGGGCAACTGTACAGCTCCGATGATGACCGTCGAGATGGCGGCTATACCCTGTATTACATGGGTATCAATATTGGTTCAATCATCGGTTACTTCGTCACCGGTTACCTCATGGAGAATGCAGGTTACCATTGGGGCTTTGGTGCAGCAGCTGTTGGTATGGCATTCGGTCTTATTCAGTACAAACTGACTCAACCTAAGTTGAAAGGCGTTGGTGAGAAACCGCCTAAACCAATGAGCCCAAAAGCGACTAAGCGTAGCTGGAGCATCATTTGGCTATTACTAGCGGGTTTAGCGGTTTATACCTTTTTAGCCTTGAATGACTACGTCACAATTGATCCAACCGTCGTTGCCGGAAACGTTGCCATTATTTTCACGGTGATATTTTTCCTGTACTACCTGTCCGTTTTTATCTTCGGAAAGCTGACTCGAGACGAAATGAAGCGACTCGGTGCACTATTCCTGGTGTGTATTGCTTCAACGATGTTCTGGGCAGGCTTTGAACAAGCAGGCTCTTCATTCAACCTGTTTGCCCGCGACTTAACCGACCGCATGGTCGGTGACTTTGAAATACCAACCACTTGGTTCCAGTCGCTGAACTCAATATTCCTGGTCATTATGTCACCGTTCTTCGCTGCGCTTTGGATCAACCTGAGCAAGCGTATGATCAACCCATCCTACGGCTTTAAGAGTGCTATTGGCCTTATCATTATGGCGACAGGCTTCATTGTCATGTTCTTCGCCTCACAAGCCGCTGCCAGCGGACTTAAAGTGGCGCCATATTGGTTGGTTGCGGTGTACTTTATTCATACCGTTGGTGAGCTATGCTTAAGCCCAGTCGCCCTGAGTGCGGTGAGTAAGTTGTCACCGAAGCGTATGGCAGGCCAAATGATGGGTATCTTCGTACTCACCTACTCTATCGGTAACGTTGTTGCCGGCTTATTGGCTGGTGGTCTCGACCCAGAGAATCCACAGGCCATGCCTGAGCTATACTGGACTATCTTCCTGTTCGGTGTGAGCGTTGGTGCGGCGGTCTTCGTATTGGCTCTGTTTACTCGTAAATGGGAAAAACTGGCGCCGGACGATGGCGAAGACGAGCACCCTGGTGCAGTTATTGATGCTAACGAACCGGTTAGCAAGCCTTAATAAAGGTTAAGAAATTAGCATGTAAAAAAGAGGGACCTTCGGGTCCCTTTTTATTATGCCCGATTTATTTCTTAGGCTTTTCCGACACGTAGATAAAAATCTCACCAGCAGCAACCACAGTACCATCATCCCGTTTCGCTTCCACGGTTATCGGTTGTTCACCCACTTGCCAGGTCTGCTCTGATGCCTTCGCCTCAATAGTCACGTCACTGTTTGTTTTTGCCAAATACTGAACATTCATCCCCTTAGGTATCCAACGCAGATGCTTTGGAATAGAAGCCTCAGCAAGCGCACCCATGGCCATTTCCATGCCGTTACACACCGCAATAGCATGCACCGTACCAATGTGGTTCTGAACGGCTTTGCGCTTTTTGAACGTAAGCTGACAAAAATTAGGCTCTAATTCAGTAATAAGCGGCTTTATGGTTGCAAAATAAGGCGCTTTTCGAGCAAACATGGTTGAGAAAACCTTGCGCCCAAACGGCATTTTTAAACAGCGTTCGTATAAGTTTATTAAGTAGTTGCCATTGGCCACTATTCTTTCTCCCGGAAGTCGAATTGACAAAGTATGGGCATTAAAAAAGCAGGCCGAAGCCTGCTTCTTATTCGCTTAGTTGACTCAATTATAAGCTAGCTAAGGTTTCATTCAATACAGAGCAAGGACGCATTGCTGCAGACACTTTCTCTGGGTTTGGCTGGTAGTAACCGCCAATGTCCACTTTCTTACCCTGAACGCCATTCAGCTCGTCAATAATCGCTTGCTCATTGCCAGACAGCTTTTCAGACAACTTACTGAAGCGTTCGTTAAGCTCAGCGTCGTCGTTTTGATTCGCCAACGCTTCTGCCCAGTACATTGCCAGATAGAAATGAGAACCGCGGTTATCAATTTCACCAGCTTTACGCGACGGTGACTTGTTCTCGTCTAAGAACTTAGCCGTTGCAACGTCAAGACTGTCAGCCAGAACTTGTGCACGCTTGTTATCAAACGTACGGCTTAAGTGTTCAAGAGAGGCCGCTAACGCCAGGAACTCACCTAAAGAGTCCCAACGTAAGTGGTTTTCTTCCACAAACTGCTGAACGTGCTTCGGTGCAGAACCGCCAGCGCCTGTTTCAAATAGACCACCACCATTCATCAGAGGCACAATTGACAACATTTTCGCTGATGTACCCAGTTCCAGAATTGGGAATAAGTCGGTCAGGTAGTCACGCAGAACGTTACCGGTTACAGAAATGGTATCTTTGCCTTCTTTCACACGTTGTAGTGTGTGGCGAGTGGCTTCTACCGGCGCCATAATTTGGATATCAAGACCGTCGGTGTCGTGCTCTTTTAAGTACTCTTCGACTTTCTTAATTAACTGAGCGTCGTGCGCACGGTTGCTGTCCAACCAGAATACCGCAGGCATGCCGCTTAAGCGTGAACGGGTCACTGCCAGTTTCACCCAGTCGCGAATAGGAGCGTCTTTTACCTGACACATACGCCAGATATCACCTTCCTCAACGTTATGTTCGAACACAACATCACCGGCCTTATTCAGCACTTTTACAACGCCGTCAGCTGGAATTTCAAACGTCTTGTCATGCGAACCATACTCTTCCGCTTTTTGTGCCATTAGACCAACATTAGGTACGGTACCCATAGTCGATGGATCAAAAGCGCCATTTTCTTTGCAGAAGTTAATGGTTTCTTGATAAAGACCGGCATAGCAGCGATCAGGAATCATTGCTTTAGCATCTTGACGGCTATCGTTTTTGTCCCACATTTTGCCCGAATCACGGATCATCGCAGGCATAGACGCATCAATAATGACGTCACTTGGAACGTGCAGGTTCGTAATACCTTTGTGCGAGTTAACCATGGCTAACTCAGGCTGGCTTGAGTAAACCGCTTCTAGGTCAGCCTCAATCTCAGCGCGCTTATCTGCATCCAATTTCTCAAGCTTGTTATACAAATCGCCAATACCGTTGCTGGCGTCAAACTCAATGTCTTTCATCACGTCGGCATGCTTTTCAAGAACGTCTTTAAAGAAAACACGTACCGCATGACCAAACATGATTGGGTCAGACACTTTCATCATGGTCGCTTTTAAGTGCAGAGACAGTAAAACGCCTTCTTCTTTTGCCGCAGCGGTTTCCTTTTCAAAGAACGCCTGCAATTGCTTTTTGCTCATAGTGGCTGCATCAACCACTTCACCTGCTAACACAGGCACAGACTCTTTCAGTACTTTTTGCTCACCATTCGCTTCTAAAACAATTTTGAAGCTGTCATCGGTAGCCGATGTCATTGATTTTTCACTGCTGTAAAAGTCGCCATCGCTCATGTGCGCAACGTGAGACTTCGAGTCTTTTGACCACTCCCCCATGCGATGTGGGTTCTTTTTCGCATAATTTTTTACTGCACTTGGTGCACGGCGATCAGAGTTACCTTCACGCAACACTGGGTTTACTGCACTGCCTTTTACTTTGTCGTAACGTGCACGAACGTCTTTTTCTTCGTCTGTTTGCGGGTCAAACGGAAAGTCCGGCAGTTTGTAACCTTGTTCCTGTAGCTCTTTAATACACGCTGTCATTTGTGGAATAGACGCACTAATGTTTGGCAGCTTAATAATGTTTGCTTCTGCAGTTTTCGCCATTTCGCCCAGCTCAGCTAAAGCGTCTGACTGACGTTGTTCTTCGGTCAGGTACTCCGGAAACTGCGAAATAATACGACCAGCCAAAGAAATATCGCGGGTCTCCACTGAAACACCGGCCGCTTTTGTGAAAGCTTCAATAATCGGTAATAACGAGTATGTCGCCAAGCGTGGCGCCTCGTCCGTTTCAGTGTAAATAATCTTTGCTTTATCAGTCGACATAGTCATTCCTATTCGTTGGACCTAAAGTAAATATGCAAAAAAAGGTGGCAAGATTATAGGCGATTTAGCCCTCAATTACCATGTACCGATATTCTCCATTGACGCCCAGGGTTCTTGTTCCGGAAGGCTTTCGCCTTTTTGGAGTAGTTCGATAGAAATATTATCGGGTGAACGGACAAACGCCATGTGACCGTCGCGCGGCGGACGATTAATAATAACCCCGTTATCTTTCAACTTCTGGCAAAGATCATAAATATTATCTACCTCGAACGCTAAGTGTCCGAAATTACGACCACCGCTATAGGTTTCAGGATCCCAGTTATAGGTCAGCTCCAGTTCAGGAGAACGTTCGCTTTCAGCGCGCTCATAATCATCTTCTGCGGCAAGATAAACGAGGGTAAACCGCCCCTTCTCAACTTCCTTGCGCGACACTTCTTTCATTCCGAGTAAATTGCAATAGAAGTGCAATGAACGCTCCAAATCGTGCACTCTAACCATGGTATGTAAATACCGCATTACCTGCTCCTTGAACACTTTTCTTGATCTATATTAAAGACACATATAAAACGCACTTATTAAACATGCATTAGGAATGTTTATTATGAAACCTCTAACACTGTTAAAAACCTCTAACACCTCTATGGTAGTGTTTTTATTGCTTTCAATTGTTGTGTTTTATTTGGCCTGGTTTCAGGAAGAAAACCTGCCACTTATGCTGCTGGTATTTTTGCACTTATCACAAGTTATTTTAGCGGGCTTATTTAAAGTTGCTTATGTTTTCAGACTTATTGCGCAAAATCAGCTAGGACAAGACCTTCGCTAACTATTGAGCCGATGTTTTCGTTTTCGCCAGTCGGGTAAATAATGATCCATAAGGCTGTAAAACCGCTTGTTATGGTAACGCTCATATAGGTGTGTGAGTTCGTGCACGACCACGTACTCCAAGCTTTCCGGCGCTTTCGAAATTAAGTCAAAGTTTAACCAAATTTTATGAGTACGGATGTTGCAACTGCCCCAACGAGT
Source organism: Idiomarina piscisalsi (assembly GCF_002211765.1). Classification (NCBI taxonomy): domain Bacteria; kingdom Pseudomonadati; phylum Pseudomonadota; class Gammaproteobacteria; order Alteromonadales; family Idiomarinaceae; genus Idiomarina; species Idiomarina piscisalsi. The sequence continues at coordinate 1,154,108 of NZ_CP022133.1, read as the reverse complement.
CTTCATTTTTCTCACACCAAAGTCACTGGCGACAACCTCCATAATGGGTTGCCAATGTTCCAGTAACTGCGCGATACGCTCTTTTAACTGCGCGCGAAGCCATTTATCTAACTGTTTTTTACGGGCATCTAAGTTGGACGGATCAGACAAGCTTAAGGTTAATGTCTTTTTTTTATGGCAAAGCGTCACTACGCCAAGGTGAGGAAAAGCACTTTTAAGTACCGCATTCAAGCGATAGCTTTGCCCTTCAAAAAATACTTCTGCATGATCTTCATAGGACTGAAACCGAGGGGTTGCTAATTGCCGCTGCAATAGCTTTTGTTGCTGCTCTTTTATCCAATCACTTCTCGCTTCTAAAATTGACTGAATATAACCTCCCGGCCAATGCTTTGGCGCCGAGACCTGAACACAGCCGGGTTCTTTCATCCTTAAATAAAGATGTTTTATGCGCTTGCGGGTAATTTCAATTTTGCAGCCGCCGATTTGCATAACTTACTCGGTGTTCTGCCGTTGAGCCTGCAATAGCAATTTAAGCTCACGAATCTCATCCTGCAGTTCACGCATGGTCGGCTCAGGCCCCTGCTCTTCCTCAAGCTGCTGGCGCAGTTCTTCTGCTTCAGCCTGACTCTCTTTGTCCATGACATTAACAACAATACCAATAACCATATTCAGAAAAGCAAAAGCGGTCAGGAATATAAACGTCATATAAAACAGCCAGCTCCATGGATACACTTCCATGGTTTCGTATTGAATATCTGTCCAGTCTTCAAACGTCATGACCCTAAAAAGCGTTAACATAGACGTCGCAATGTTATCCCATAAAAACGGGTTAATATCTGCAAACAGGTAACTTCCAACTGCGGCGTAAATATAGAAGATGATAAACATCAGCAAAACCACATAACCCATTTGCGGTAAAGCTTTCAAAAGAGAGGTAATAAGGGTGCGAAGCTCAGGGATAATAGAAATCATCCGAAGCACTCGGAATATTCGCACTAAGCGGGCTAAAAGCGCCAGTTCTGAATCATTTATTGGTATCAGGCTGACCACAACAACTAAGGTATCGAAAACATTCCAGCCATTTTTAAAAAAGTTCTTTTTGTCATGGTCAGCAATAAAGCGAATGCTAATTTCCACCACAAAAAAGACAGTAATAAACCAGTCCAAGCCCAACAATAGGTTATTAGCGATGCCCGGAAGTTCATAAGTTTTCGCACCAATTTCCAGTGCAGAAATGATAATGACAGCAATAACTGCAAACTCAAAAATACGATTGCTTTTAAGCTCAAATAATTGTTTTTTTAGGTTCTCGTACATGGTTTACACAAACACCCAAAATAGGACAGCCGCAAGCACCAGGCGGTAAATAACATATGGCCACATGCCAAAATCATTAAGCCACTTCAAAAAGAAGTGAATGGCTGTAATTGCCGTTACAAACGAAGCCACGCCACCCACAATAAAGCCATGCCAGTCAACAGCTATCCCTTCGCTGTAGATGCTAAGCAGCTTAATTAAAGCGGCCGCTGTGGTAATGGGGATGGCCATAAAAAAGGAAAACTTTGAAGCCGTTTCGCGATCAAGCCCCATGAATAATCCGGCAGTAATGGTCGCCCCGGAGCGCGACGTGCCGGGAATAAGCGCAACGGCCTGAGCCAGACCGACAATAATGGCGTCTTTAAGGCCAATAGCATCAAGCTGGCGACTGCCGCGTCCCCAGCGGTCAGCAACGGCAAGTAGCACTGCAAACACCACCGTGGTGGTGATAATCACCCACACCGCTCGTAATACCGTGTCAATATAGTCAAGCAGCAGCACGCCGAAAACGCAGGCAGGGATGGTGGCAATAACGACCATCCAACCCAATTTGCTTTGTCCGACATTTTGGCGAGCAGGAATTGAACGAAGCCCGTCCGTAAACAATGCGGCAACGTCTTTACGGAAATAGAGAATCACCGCCAGCAAGGTACCCACATGCACTGATAAATCAAAGCCTACACCCTGATCATCCCAGCCGGTCAGCACTGGCATGAGAATTAAGTGCGCTGAACTGGAAATGGGTAAAAACTCGGTAATGCCCTGCACTATCCCTAGTATGATGGCTTGCCACAGCTCCATTGAACGACTCGCTCTTTGTCTTTAATTGCCCAAAAATTGGCGAGCATTATAAACCGAAGTAGGCACTACCGTCATAGTTTTGCATGAAGTTTTTTAATGATGTTTTCCGCCTTTTCGTCAGCAACCAAAAAGCACAGGTTATGCCGACTGGCTCCCTGACAAATTAAGCGTATAGGCACCGGCGATGCAGCCTCTAACACCCAGGGAGAAATATCGCCAAAGTGACCAATATCGTTGCCAATGACCGCAATTAGACTCAATCCCTGTTCAATCGTTACGGTCGCAAATTCCCGCAACTCATCCAGCATAGCCTCCGGTAACATTGACAATCCATTTGCCTGAGACCCTTCTTCGTCAAGAGTTAATGCAATGCTGACCTCAGAGGTTGTCACCAAATCGACACTAATGTCATAGCGTGCCAGAATGTCAAATAGACGTGCTAAAAAGCCAGTTGCATGCAACATATCGACACTATTCACCGTCAACAGTGTCTGATTTTTACGTCGCGCCAGTGCACGAATAGAGGGTCGTTCATCGGGCTCAGGCAAAATAAGCGTGCCGCCTTTTTCCGGGTAACGACTATGACCCACAAAGACCTTAATGCCGCTTTCAATAGCCGGTTTTAGACTCTTCGGATGCAGCACTTTTGCACCAAAGGTCGCCAATTCTGCCGCCTCGGCAAAGCTAATTTGCTCTAAAGGTCTCGCCTCTGAGCAAATACGCGGATCAGTTGTGTAAATGCCAGCCACATCCGTCCAGATATTCAACTGCTCCGCGTCCAGCGCGGACGCCAGTATTGCTGCACTGTAGTCACTGCCACCGCGTCCTAAGGTAGTAGTATTGCCTTCCTCGCTGGAACCAATAAAGCCCTGAGTCACCACTCTGGCGCCTTGACTTAACTGTTCCCGTAAATCTGCACAGTGCTCTCGGGTCTTTCCTATATCGGGGGACGCATTACCAAAATGACTATTAGTGACTAACAAAGAGCGCGCATCAGCAACTTCAACGTCTGCCGCCGTTTGTGACCAGTACGTCGCAAACAATCGCGACGAACAACGCTCACCAAAACTTAACAACTCATCCCGCTTTTGTCGTTGATGACTCTCCAGTGTATCAGGCGCTTGTTGAACCAACATGTGTAACAGCTGATGCAACTGCGCGAGATGATGATGCACCGCATTTTCTTTAGGTAATGCGGACGCCGCCTGGCAATGAATATCGACAATCTCATCGAACAAGCGTTGCCGTTCTGTTTGCGTATGAGAATAGCTTATTGCCACTAAACGGTTGGTGACACCGGCACAGGCACTGACCACAACCAGACTTGGGTTGTTCTGGCGTTCGACAACCTCGACACAAGCTTGTATCGATTCGGCATCAGCCATACTGGTGCCGCCGAACTTTGCAACATGAATGGGTAACATAGTTTCCCCTGAACTGAATACAACAACGTTCAGAGAGCTTAAAAAGGAGGGTCTCCAGAAGCTCTCCACCTATCGGTGACAGCCGCAAGTGTTCAAACTCGACGGCCGACGCAAGCCATTCCATGCACTTGCGTCTCGGCGGTTACTCCCCTCGCTTAGCTCTTTGGTAGATGCTTGCTAAGCTGCCTGAGTTCCGCACCTCTTCCAGACATTAGTAAACCACAAAATGCGGTTTATATTCAATCTACGACTGCTTTAATGTGTCCATATCAATGACGAAGCGGTACTTCACATCGCCTTTTTTCATGCGTTTGAACGCGTCATTGATGTTCTTGATATCCAGCATTTCAACGTCGCAATGAATGTCATGCTCGGCACAAAAGTCGAGCATTTCCTGCGTTTCAGGAATACCGCCAATGAGCGATCCTGCCAGTACACGACGCTTCATCACCAACTGTCCGGCCTGCAACGCTGGATCAACCGGTTCCAACAGCCCCACTAAAATATGCGTGCCGTCGACTTTCAGGCAGTTAATGTACGGATTTAAGTCATGCTGAACGGGCACCGTATCTAACAAGAAATCGAACGTTTCCGCCGCCGCTTCCATTTGCTTTTCATCGGTCGATATAATGACATGGTCGGCGCCTTGCTTTTTTGCTTCGCTGACCTTGCTCTCCGAGCGAGTAAAAATAGTGACTTCAGCCCCCATGGCTTTGGCAAATTTTACACCCATGTGACCTAAGCCACCCATACCAATAACACCAACTTTATGGCCTTCTTTCACGCCAAAATGACGCAGCGGTGAATAGGTAGTAATGCCCGCACATAACAGGGGAGCCGCTTTTGCCGCATCCAGTTTCTCAGGCACGCGCACCACGAAACGGTCACTGACAACGATTTTTTCGGAATAGCCGCCGTAGGTAATGCTTTTATCGTGCAGGTCTTCTCCGTTATAGGTTGGCACCATACCGTTTAAGCAGTATTGCTCTAAGCCCTGGTCGCACGAACTGCACTCTCGGCATGAGTCGACCATACAACCAACACCAACCAAGTCGCCTTCTTTATAGTTGTTGACATCTTTACCAACAGAGGTCACACGGCCAATAATTTCATGACCCGGAACCACTGGGTAAATAGTGCCGCCCCAGTCATTTTCAGCATAGTGAATGTCGGTGTGACACACACCACAATAAAGAATATCAATAGCAACGTCGTCACTTCTCAATTCACGACGCTCAATACCATAAGGGGCTAAACCTGACTGTTCAGATTCCGCTGCGTATGCCTTAGTCATAAAAACTCCTTCTTAAAACGGTGTAATACTTCTACTGTTCGTTTTGCCTTTTGGATTGCACCTTAACAGCCAAACACCTAGTATTTTAGCAACAATAATGACAATGAAAGGTTCAACGATGAAAAAGGCACTGATTGCGGTTTCTATCTCTTTACTTCTTGGTGGCTGTGGCGAAGCGACGAACAATTCAGGCTCTGAAAAAACCAATTCAGTTATTAAACAATCGTCTGTCTCTGAACAGCTCGATGCCATTTACAACGACTACTTTGAACAGAACCTGAAGCTTAACCCGCTATTAGCGACTTACATTGGCGACAGTCACTATAACGACCAGCTGCCCAATTACTTGTCCGAACAACACATTGCAAAGCAACGTCAGTTAAACCAACGCTTTCTGGATAAAATATCCGGCATTAATCCCGAGCAACTCTCACGCAGCCAACGCATCAGTTACGACATTTTCAAACGTAAAATGGCGTTAGAGCTTGAAGGGCTGCAGTACCCGGAGCACCTTATTCCAATTAATCAGTTTTATAACCTAGCGGGTCGTTTAGCTATGTTGGGCTCTGGTGAGTCGGCGCAACCGTTTAAGACGGTTCAGGACTATGAAAATTGGGCATCGCGAATGGAACAAATTCCGCGCCTATTCGAGCAAGCCATTACCAACATGAAAAAAGGCGTGGAGAAAGACATTGTTCAACCGCGCATATTGATTGAAAAGGCCATACCGCAAATTACTGCACATATTGATAATAAAGTGGAGAACACCCTCTTTTGGACGCCCATAACCAATATGCCTGAGACTATTTCAGGGGCAGAGGCAGATACATTAAAGCAGCGCTATAAACAGGTGTTAAACGATACCGTTATACCGGCCTACAGAATGTTGGCCACTTATTTGAAAGAAGATTATTTACCCCATACTCGCACCGACAGTTTTGGTCTTGGCCAATTACCCGGCGGCGATGCTTGGTATCAACATAAGATAGAAGCCAACACGTCAACGCAACTTAGCGCCGACCGTATTCATAAAATAGGCAAAAGCGAAGTGGCGCGCATTCATTCACAAATGCGCGACATTATGGAGGAAATTGAATTCGACGGTGACCTGGCAGAATTCTTTGACTTTATGACCAACGATCCTCAGTTTATTTACGAAAGTCGTGAAGCAATGATCGAGGACTACCGAGCATTACGCAGTACAGTTGATGAACGTGTTAGTAAGCTTTTCAATATTTTCCCGGAAGCGGACTACGAAGTCAGAAAAGTAGAAGAGTTTCGTGAACAGTCGGCAAGTTCAGGCTCCTACCAATCAGCACCCGTAGACGGTTCACGCCCGGCGATATTCTACCTCAATACGTACGACTTAGGCTCACGCCCTAACTGGGCAAAAACCGCCCTGTTTTTACACGAAGCAGCGCCGGGACACCACTTCCAAATTTCCATTCAGCAAGAACTTGAAGATTTGCCCGAGTTCCGCAAATATGGTCGTGAAACCGCTTACACTGAAGGCTGGGGACTGTATTCCGAAGCACTCGGTTACGATTTAGGCTTATATGAGGACCCGTATCAACGATTTGGTCAACTCGCTGCCGAACTTTGGCGCTCTATTCGATTAGTCGTGGATACTGGTATCCATTCGAAAGGCTGGACGCGACAAGAAGTGCTCGACTACATGTACGAAAACGCACCAGTTGCTGAATCACGTGCCGTTTCGGAAGCAGAACGTTTTATGGCATTGCCAGGGCAAGCTCTTGCCTACAAAATTGGCGAGTTAAAAATCAGCGAGTTACGTCGCCGCGCCGAAAACAAACTCGGCGACAAATTTGATATTAAGGCGTTTCACCGGGTGATCTTAGAAGACGGCGCTGTGCCACTTGTCATTCTGGAACAAAAAGTCAGACGCTGGATAGCCGAACGACTTTAGAGTAAATGGTCCACCGGCAGACGCGCGGTCAACCAAACCGTTAAGCGTCTGCCAATACCAGCGCCGGGCTCTTTATAGAGCTTTTGCGCCGGAATTTGACTTTTGTCCAACCAATACAGTTTATAAAAACGATTCAATCTTGCTTCATAAGCACGCATAGGAAGCTCATGATCAAACATTGAATTAATGCGCTGTGCCATAGCGACCGATTCAATGATAATTCCCGATTCTGTATTGATCTGTGCTGAGCGAGGGTCGAAGTTAAACGAACCAACGAAGACTTTGCTGCCGTCTACAGTAACGGTTTTGGCATGCAGACTGGAGGCAGAGCGACGAAAGTAAGGCTTCATGTCTTTTCGCAGCTTTTTCTCTTCCGTTAGACGCAATTCAAACAACTTGATGCCTGCCAACAACAAACGACGACGACGTCGCTGATACCCTGCATGCACGGCCGGCACATCGGTAACGGCTAATGAGTTTGTCAAAACGCGGACTTCAACGCCTTGTTCAGCTAAGCTTTCTAATTCTTTTACACCGGTTGCCGTAGGGACAAAGTATGGAGACACCAACAAGATAGACTGAGTCGCCGAGCCAATGGTTTTGGCTATTTGCTGCGTTAACGATCGTTTAGGCTTTGAGGCCAGGTCCGCTTTTAAAGGGTCATCACTGACCACCTGCGCTGATGCTGAAAATTCAGGCAATGCTTTGGTTTCATCATTTAACTGTTCATCCGACAACACATACTTGTTTAAATCTTGCGTTTCCGGCTTGGACTCAAACACTTTCCATATTTCTTCAAACAGTCGACTACGATGGCTTCGCTTTATTAAACCAACCGATTTAGACAACGCGCATTGCCAGTAATGACGCCAATCTTCCAGCACTTTCGTAACCACCGGGCCTCGAACAATAACATCCAAGTCAGAAAAAAGCTGACCGGCATGTGTCCCGAAGTACTCATCACCAACATTACGCCCGCCCACTATCGCTATTTGCTGGTCAATTACCAACGCTTTGTTATGCATACGTCGGTTCATGCGCTTGAAATCAGTCAACCAATTCACCCAGCGCCAGCGACGATGTCGAAACGGATTGAAAAACTTCACGTTAAAGTTGCTACGGCGGGATAAGTCACGCAACAATGGCTCTATGGGCCTGCTGTGATGATCATCCAGCAGCAAGTCCACAGTCACCCCCCGTTCTACCGCATTCAACAGCTCCTTTAAGAGTGTTAACCCACTGGTGTCCGGCCGCCACAGGTAGTATTGCATCGCAATATGTTGCTTTGCGGAGCGCAGCAGTTTCACCCGCTCTATCAACGCCTGATGCGCATCTGACAGCAGCTGAAACTGACTTACCTGTGCAACGTTAACCTTAGGTGTCATCGTAGCTTTTCCATCGCCTCTTCAAGCCCTTCAATAGTCAGCGGGTACATGCGACCAGCCATTAAGTCGTTTATCATTCGAACCGACATGTAGTACTGCCAGTATTGCTTAGGTTGGGGATTCAGCCAGGCCACTTTATCGAAATGTCGAGTTAAGCGCTCCAGCCATGCCTGACCCGGCTCTTCATTCCAGTGTTCAACACTTCCGCCCGGGTAAGCTATTTCGTAAGGGCCCATGGTGGCATCTCCCACAAACAACAGCTTATAGTCCTCACCGTACGTTTGTATCAGCTGTTGGGTCGGTATTTGCTCTTCCCGGCGGCGACTGTTCGCACGCCATACCCCTTCGTACACGCAGTTATGGAAATAAAACAGCTCTAAATGCTTAAACTCATTTTTCAATGCGGTAAACAGCTGTTCACATTGATAAATGTAGTCATCCATTGAGCCACCAACATCCAACAGCAATATGATTTTAACGGCATTGTGACGCTCTGCCCGCCATTTTAAATCAAGTAAACCGCCTTTTCTTGACGTTGCAGCAATGGTTTCATCCAAATCAAGCTCTGATGCGGCACCGGTTCGAGCAAACTGCCTGAGTTTACGCAACGCGACCTGGAACCCTCGTTGTTCTAATCTGGCATTCCGGTCCAGGTCTTTAAACTCACGCTTATCCCAGACTTTGGAGGCACTGCGATTACGATTCCCTTCCTGACCAATGCGAATACCGCCGGGGTGATATCCGTATGCGCCAAATGGAGACGTCCCCCCGGTACCTATCCATTTTGAGCCCCCTTGATGCCGCTTTTGCTGCTCTTTTAAGCGTTCATGGAAGGTCTTGATCAACTCATCCAAACTGCCCAGCTGCTGAACTTTCTGTTTTTCTTCTTCACTAAGCTCTCGCTTTAACGCGTTTTCAAGCCAGTCGTTCGGGATTTTTTCAGCAACATCGGTTTTTGATACCTTTTCAACGTACTCGCTGAACGCCCGGTCAAACTTGTCGTAGTAAGACTCGTCTTTCACCAGTATTAACCGAGACAAATGGTAAAACTGATCAACATCAGCAAACGCCAAATTAGCTTTCATGGCCGCCAGCAAATCCAGCCATTCGGTAATGCTGGTTTTTAAACCATGCCGCCGTAAAGTTTGAAAAAACTCAACAAACATGGCAACTACCGGCGTTTCATGCTGGCAATTTCAGTGACTCGTTCAATGTCCTGCTCGTGCTTCAATAACGCCCCCGACAACGGCAACAGGTCCCCAGTTTGCTGACTTTGCTGTAATTGTTCAGCATTGATATCTTCTGTCAGCAACAGGCGCAGCCAGTCAAGCAACTCAGACGTTGACGGTTTTTTCTTAAGCCCCGGCACTTCACGCAAATCAAAAAATAGGGACAATGCCGTATCTATCAGCTCTTTTTGAATGTCCGGATAATGCACATCGACAATTTGTTTTAGCGTTGTCTCATCAGGGAATTGAATATAATGGAAGAAACAGCGTCTCAGAAACGCATCCGGCAACGCTTTTTCGTTGTTAGAGGTGATGAGTACAATCGGCCGCACCCTGGCCTTAACCTGCTCGCCGGTTTCATAAACATGGAAGGCCATTTGGTCCAACTCATGCAGTAAATCGTTAGGAAACTCCACGTCGGCTTTATCAATTTCATCAATTAAAAGCACAGGACGTCTGTCCGCGGTAAATGCCTGCCACAACTTACCCGGGCGAATATAGTTGCTAATATCGTGCACCTTGTCGCTGCCTAACTGGCTGTCGCGCAGGCGTGATACCGCATCGTATTCATACAGCCCTTGCTGAGCTTTGGTCGTTGATTTGATAGACCAGGTTAATAATTCGGTATTTAAAGCATCGGCTAACTCTTCAGCCAAACGTGTTTTTCCGGTACCTGGCTCGCCTTTTAATAGTAAAGGTTTCTCCAGTGTTACTGCTGCATTGACGGCTGTCGCCAGCTCTTTAGATACGACGTAAGAACGACTGTTAAACTCCATTCGGCGATCCTATTATCTGTTCTGACTTAAAAGTGATGCACATACTATCGCAAACGTTTGTGCAAGTGCGAGTTCTGACGAGCTTCGTAACGCTTAAGCGCCTCCGCAATATCCATTTTTACAAAGGGTTTAGTGACATAATCATCCATACCAGCGTTCATCGCTTGCTTGCGTGTTTCCGGGAAGGCATCCGCGGTTAGCGCCACGATATAGGGTTGCTTAATAGTCATTCCCCGCAACTTCTGTGTCGCCTGCATCCCATCAATACCCGGCATGTGTACATCCATAAAGAGTGCATCGTACGAATGTGTCGCAAACAATTTAAACGCTTTCTTCGCATCACTAACAATTTCCACTTTTTGCCCTAGCGATGTCAGCATTTCTTTAATAATTAATTGATTAACTCTATTGTCATCAACAACCAACACTCGGTGCGTGGATAAATTCGGTAACTCTCTTTTAAGCGTATACGCACTAGCGCCGCTTTGTGTTCTCATAGGCAGTTCAACCGTAAAGCAAGACCCCTCACCCGGCGCGCTATCCACTCTGATGGTGCCATCGAGCAATTGCACAAGACTACGAACAATAGCCAGACCCAAGCCACTACCACCTTTTGGCCTATTCAACCCGTACTGTTCCTGTTCGAACAATTGCCAAATACGCTGTGTATCTTCTATACCCAAGCCGGTATCTTTAACTTCTATAATGAGTTCGCCCGCATAATTCGACTCTTCGTTCCAGCGAGCCGAGAGACTAATTTCACCGGTTTCAGTAAACTTCATCGCATTATTAACCAAGTTACTGACAACCTGAGCTGTGCGCGACTGATCCATCTGTGTCACTACCGGAATGTCATCGGCTATATTCAAAGTAAACTTGACGCCCTTATCGGTTATTGGCTTTTCGAATAAGTGCGCAATGTGTTCAAGCACCTTTTTCGGCGAGTGAGAGCCCAGCGCCAGCTTTAACTGTCCTTCTTCTGCTTTAGTCAAGTCCAGAATATCGTTTAGGGTGGTCAACAGGTAATCACCGCTATCTTTTATCGTTTCGATCAGCTCGCTTTGCTTACTATCAAGCCCGGACGCTTCCAGAACCGAGGTCACACCCAAAATACCGTGCAGCGGTGTTCGTATTTCATGAGACATATTCGCCAAAAAGACATTTTTCGCGTGCGCCGCGCGTTTCGCATCAAGCTCAGACCGCTTTTGCTCGGTCAAGTCAGTCACGGTTCCGGTAAAACGGATTGCTCTGCCATTTTCGTCGTGCTCTATGACCTTCCCCCGGTCTAATACATACACCCAGCTGCCGTTCCTATGGCGAATACGATGCTCGCTCTCGTAATAAGGCGTTACCCCATCAAGATGATTTTTAATTGACTTCCACACTTGCTCGTAGTCGTCCGGGTGTAAAATGCTGGACCAGTTGGCTACGTGCGCTTCCAGCTCGTGTAACTCCCACCCGAACATCTGCGCCCAGCGCTCGTTATACAGAGTTACACCTGTTTGCGGATTCCACTCCCAAGTACCTAAGCGGGTTGCATCCAATAGCAGCTTTAAGCGGTTGCGCTCAGTTTCTAACGCCAGTTCTAATTGTTTGCGCTCAGTAATATCAATAAGGTAACCGTACAGATTATTAATCCCGTTATCATCGGTGATAACAACGGTGGTATCAGACACCCAAATGTCGTGTCCCTGCGCATGCTTCAAACGATAGTCTTCATGCGTAATAGACTCACCAGATTCAAGGCTGGTAAGCCGTTCAACTTCTTTCAAAACTCGCGGCAAATCCTCCTCGTGCACCAGTGACTTATACTCAATTTCCCGGTTTACCAGCCGGCTTTTAGAGTAGCCTAATAAAGATTCAACGTTGTCAGAAACAAATAACACGGGCCAGCCGGGCACGTCTTCCCAGATAAAAAGACTCAGCCGCGTCCCCGCATTCAACAATGCAGCAAGGTTGTCGTTTGAAATTGGCGTTTTCATGAAAGCGAGAATAGTCCTTATGAGTCAGGCAGTTTGCCCACTGAAAAACATAGTGTACACTGACGCCAACAATAACATAAAAATAACCAATTCCGGATGAGTCAGGCGAACGTCAACGAGTGGCAAAATGCATTATTACAACAGGTTGATCAGCTCATTGAGCTGGCCAAAACTCGCCTGCCCGCTAAAAATAGACCCACAGTTCGCGGTCCTGAGTACTGGCAACGCTTTGCTAAACACCACTACGTACGAGCAGCCGATTTAATGAAAGAGGGTCAGGGGTTTGAAGCCGCTAAGCATTTTCGCCGCGCCGCACTGTTCGGACACAGTAAAGCCATGCTGTATTTAGGCCAAATGTTTATGCAAGGCCGCGACTTACCCCACAGTATTTTTCATGCCTGTTGTTGGTTAACATTGGCAGAAAATGCCGGTGAAGAGGGAGCAAGCGAACTGCTGCAGTCACTGGTTCATCAATTAACCGCAAAACAACTGAACAGCGCCCGACGCCTAGCGGCCGAACGCTTCGAGCAGTTATGCGATGCCAGTTTTGACACTCACGGGCTCTAAGTTAGCAAAGTACTAGGGCGTCCACAGCTTTACTTTTTCTCTTAACTTGCCGTTTTCTACCCAGTCTTGTAATTGGTCGCCCATTCGACGTCCCGCGTCAATGGCTTTGCGCCAGTAATTCATGCGGGTTTCTGCATCTAAATTAGCAAAGTCGGTTCGGTCCGGAATTTTTCCGTAAGGTAATGACTTAATAAACGCTTCAGACGGACTAATGAAGATAACGTTTGGCCACTTCTTACCCGTGGTTCGACGCCAGGTCAATCGCTTGTCGAACCACCCGGGAATAACGTCACGGTTAAAATGCGGGTACAGTACCAAGCCATCAACATTGCTGAAGTCGAGGTCAAAGTGATAGTCAGTCACGCCGCCGTCACGATAAATGCCCTTGGGTGCTCCAGGAATGTCTTTAACGCCGTCCAATACCAGAGGAATTGAGCCTGTTGCTAAAATAGCGGGCTGGAAGTTCTCCTGGCTCAGCGCGACTCGGGTAGTGGGTAAATCATTCCAGTCTTTTGTAAACGCGGCATCAGAGTCCGGATGGTGGAAAATAACACGCTCGTAAAAGCGGCCTAACCAACGTCGACTAATGCCATTAGCTATCGCTGAGTTTAACAACCCAACCAGTTGTCGGCGTGACTCCGAGGCTGTCCAGCCACGACACCTGGCAACAATAAAGTGGTGACGGAACGCTGACTGCCCCAATATTTCTTCAACGGCTTTGTCAGAAATGTACTTATCGAGCAGTATTTTGGCTTCGCTGGTAATTTCCGCCCGATCAGGCTTTTCGCTGTAGGTCTGTGTGCTGTACAGCTGACAAAACAAGTCACTGGCAGCGACTGGGTCCTGCTGACCAAGCGCCGCAAAACGCCATGCACCTGCCGAGGTTCCAAGCGTATTCAAAGGTTTTTCATTGTTTTTAAAAAAGTCGCCGAACATCCAACGGTCAATGCCCTGCAGCACAAACCACTTAGGCCCACCAGAGGCCCCCAACAACAAGCCTACGTCGTCAGCGGTAAGTTGTTTTTCCTGAATGTGCTGATACGCTTGCGCACCGGCTTTTATATCAATCCAGTCGCTCATACTACTGTTCCTGATTTATAATTGTTTCTTTCGTTCGGCGAGAATACCCAGCAAAAAGACAATGCCTATAGCACTGACGGCGACAAATTGAAGCGGTATTTGATGCAGCCAGCCGGCTAAAACCGGTGTAAACCAAACCAGCAGCCAACCATAGCCGAAGGCGCACACCACTACAAACACTAACGTTCTGAAAATGAAGTGCCAATGCGCAACCTGGCGCTTTACCAGTTTATTAATTTCATTACCGTAAATGACCAGTAAAGTGGCCACAATCATCATCGCAATTTCATAAAAATGCGGACGAATCATCATTCCTAAATTATTAAGTAGCTGCTGCACGTCTTATTCTCCCTACCTAACGCCCGCCCGAGTATACGAACTTTCTTATATTTTCGCATCCCAAGTTTTTCTCTGCTTATGTTATGCTTTTGGCAAAATTGCATGACGACAGGACACTCAATGAAAGTAATATCATTCAATATCAACGGTATTCGCGCACGTTTGCACCAACTTCAGGCCGTTATCGATAAACACCAGCCTGATATCATCGGCCTGCAGGAAACCAAAGTCCATGACGACCAATTTCCTCTGGCTGACGTCGAGGCGATGGGTTACCACGTCATTTATCACGGCCAAAAAGGTCACTATGGCGTGGCTATGCTCAGTAAAAAACCGCTGGAAAATCCACAGTTCGGCTACCCGACTGACGACGAAGATGCACAGCGCCGAATGATCATGGGCGACTACCCACTTGAGAACGGTAAGCGTGTACGTGTATTGAATGGCTACTTCCCACAGGGTGAAAGTCGTGACCACCCCACCAAGTTCCCGGCAAAAGAAAAGTTTTATCAGGACTTAATGAATTACCTAAATACCGAGCTTTCTGCCGACGACCCGGTGATTGTGATGGGCGATATGAACATTTCGCGCATTGATCATGACATTGGTATTGGCGAAAACAATGCCAAGCGCTGGCTTCGCACCGGTAAATGCAGTTTCTTACCAGAAGAGCGCGAGTGGATTCAAACACTCATGAACTGGGGTTTCCAGGACACTTACCGCCTGCTGAACCCGGACACGGACAACGAATTTAGCTGGTTTGACTACCGTTCTCGTGGTTTTGACGACAATCGTGGTCTGCGCATTGACTTAATCTTAGCCACCGAGTGCCTGGCAGAGAAATGCGAAGATACCGGTATTGACTACGAGTTAAGAGGTATTGAAAAACCGTCAGATCACGCACCGGTTTGGTCGACTTTCAACGTTTAACGTTAATGCTCATGCGGCGGGAGCTGATCAAGCGCCTGTCGCAACACAATCGCTAAGTCCATATATCGAGGCGCTTTATTATTGGTTATTTTAACCACAATGCCTTGCGCCTCAAGCTTTTTCCTAAGTTCAAAATACCAACGCTTCAGCTGTGGCTTCAGCTGTTGTTGCGAACGCCAACCTAACCAATAGATTCCCTGCAAGGGTAAACTCAGCATGATCAGTGACAGCATAATGCCCGTTGCCAGCTGTTCCTGTGGCAAAAACTGCCAGGTTAACACCGCATTAATTACTGCTATGCCGGGTACCCACTTTACCCCTTTGCGGGTCATAGGAATTACTCTGGATTCCGTCATTGCCGCCACCACCGAGTGGTGAGGCCACTTTTCGGAATAAGCTTTTCCGTCACGAAGTGTTTGAAAAAACGATTGACTCAACTGGATAACTCCTGAAAACGCTGCATAAATGATCAATTTACTGACTACTGTACGATATTCGACCTTTAAAAATAATCCTTATTTTTCATTACTTTGCGCTGTTACAACCGTGTAGTGCACAAAGATATCCACAGATAATGTGGATACAGTTGATAAGCTACCCGCGCTTTGTCACTATACTCTTAAAATTAACACCATAAGAGGCTCAAACCCAGTGCCCCAACCTAAGCTTCCATTGATATACGCACCAATAACCGGGCGGGTTCAGTCGGCTCATTCAACCTCCGCTATTGCCGGAAGCGAACTGCTTGGCAGTGGTCTGCAACTCAGCATAACAGGCAGTACCTTGTATGCGCCAGTATCCGGTGAATTACTGCACTTAAGCCAGAGCGGCGATTACATTGCTATTAAAATTAACGAGCACTTTTCTGTGCAACTCATTTGGGGCTCTGGCGAACAGTACTTAACACATGATGCGCTAAAAGTGCTCTGTCGACACGCAGAACAAGTGGAGCAAGGCACACCGTTAATGTCTGTAAATTTACCCCGACTACGCAGTTTACCCCACTCACAGCAAGGGCTAAGCGTGTTATTATCGGCATTAACTGAACAAGCTTGTGAATTACCGATACACTGGCAACAAACGGGACGTGTTGTAGCCAATGAAACCTGTCTTAATGAAGAACCGGAGTAATAGAAGTATGTTGACCATTTACGGAATTAAAAACTGTGACACTGTTAAGAAGTCGCTGAAGTGGTTAGATAAACACAGCGTTGACTATCAGTTTATTGATGTTCGTGAGCAACCTCTGGAAAAAGAAACGGTTCTGGACTGGCTGAATGAATTACCCGCCGACCAGCTGATTAATAAACGCAGCACCAGTTGGCGCAATTTGTCAGATAACCAGAAAACGCTAAAGGATAATGATGCGTTAGCTGAATTAGTCGCTGAACAACCGACGTTATTCAAGCGCCCGCTAGTAAAAGACAACGAGGGCTATCACTGCGGGTTTAAAGAAGCCGAGTGGAGTGACCGCTACTTATGAGCTCAGAAACACTCTCGTTAGCCAAAGAGCTCATTGCGCGCCCGTCTGTCACACCAGAAGACGAAGGTTGCCAGCAAGTCATAGGCGAACGCCTGGCGGCACTGGGTTTTGAATTGGAAACCATGGTGTTTGAAGACACTACGAATTTGTGGGCCCGCCGGGGTCATGGTCGTAAGGTGTTTTGCTTTGCCGGACACACTGACGTAGTGCCACCGGGTGATGTTAATGACTGGCAATTTCCGCCGTTCGAACCCACGATTCATGATGGTTATTTATATGGCCGTGGCGCTGCTGATATGAAAGGCAGTTTAGCCGCCATGATTACGGCCACTGAAGCGTTTATCGCCAAATATCCGGATGTTGATACCGACATCGCTTTTCTTATTACCAGTGACGAGGAAGGTCCTTTTATTAACGGCACCAAACGCGTCATTGAAACTTTGCAAGCGCGTGACGAACCCATTGAGTGGTGTATTGTCGGTGAGCCGTCGAGTACCGAAAGGCTCGGTGATGTGGTCAAAAACGGGCGCCGTGGCAGCTTAACCGGTGACTTAACGGTGTTTGGTATTCAGGGGCATGTTGCTTATCCACACCTGGCTGAGAATCCGGTGCATAACGTTGCTCCTGCATTAACTGACTTAGTCAACGAGCAATGGGACAAAGGCAACGCCAGTTTCCCCCCCACAACCTTTCAGGTATCTAACATCAACGCCGGAACCGGAGCGGGTAACGTCATACCAGGTCGCATTGACACTCAGTTTAACTTTCGCTTTTCCACTGAGGTCACTGCTGAAGAGCTGAAGCAGCGCACTGAAGCAATTCTGGATAAGCATCAGTTAAAGTACTCACTAAAATGGAAGCTTAACGGTCCACCTTTTTTAACCGAGTCGGGCAGCTTAATCGAAGCGGTCACCCAAGCGATAAAGGCTGAATGCGGTTTTGAGACAGAGTTATCCACTGGCGGAGGCACCTCCGACGGCCGTTTTATTGCACCAACCGGAGCACAGCTTGTCGAGCTGGGACCAGTTAACGCCACCATTCACAAAATCAATGAACGGGTAAAAGCAGAGGACTTAGACAAACTCAGTACTGTTTATCTGCGTTGCATGGAGAATTTACTGTGTTAAGTCTCAGGCACATTACCGGAGCCACCGAATCGCATTTAATTGACATAGAAAACCAACGTTTGGAAGAGCAGACAGCCCGAGCCTACATGAAGCTTAAGCAGGCGGCCTTAGATAACGGGGTTGATATCCGTATTGCGTCAGGCTTTCGTTCACTGGAACGCCAGCTGTCGATATGGAACCGAAAATGGCGAGGCGAGTTGAGCTTACGCGATAAAAATGGCGAGATTATTGACGTTAATGCCTTGAACGACATTGAAAAGCTGTGGGCAATACTGCATTGGTCAGCGCTGCCCGGTGGTAGTCGTCATCACTGGGGAAGCGACCTCGACGTATACGACCCATACCCTTTTGACACAGACAAAAGCCTTAAACTGGAATTAGTGCCTGGCGAATACGTCAATGAATCCGGACCTTGCTATACTTTGTGGCAATGGCTAACACAACATGCTCATGAATACGGCTTCTTCTTTCCTTATGCCCGTTACCAGGGCGGTGTTGCGCAAGAGCCCTGGCACTTAAGTTACCGGCCGGTGTCTAGTCAGTGTCACAAGCTGCTGTCACTAGACGTTCTGGAAGCCACGATTAGTGCGCTCGATATTGAAGGCAAACCCTGTATTCTGGATAACCTGCCAACGATAAAAAAACAGCATATCGATACAATAACAGAGGATGAAGGATGGACGAACATCTGGTGTGGTTACTAATCGCCCTAGTCATAGGCGTCATTGTCAGTAACCTGATGGTCTTAAAATACAGCGCTAAATTTAAATGGCCCGGTACAAAGTCGTCAGAGAAAAAAGACGACTCTGAAGCGGACCATAACGATAAGCCGGATTAAATATCTGCGCCTAAGCGCTTAGCCACTTCACGATACGCTTCAACAACACCACCAAGACCCTGGCGGAAACGATCCTTATCGAGCTTTTCGCGGGTTTCGGCGTCCCATAAACGGCAGCCATCCGGACTGAATTCGTCGCCTAACATGATTTCACCGTTGAACACACCGAATTCCAGCTTGTAGTCGACCAGTAACAGACCGGCATCAGCAAATAGCTTTTTCAGAACATCGTTGACTTTAAACGTCAGTTCTTTCATTTTTTCAATTTGCTCAGCCTTAGCCCAACCGAATGCCTGAATGTGGTACTCGTTTATCATTGGATCGTGCAATGCATCATTTTTCAGGAAAAACTCGAAGGTTGGCGGGTTCAACTCCATTCCCTCTTTAACGCCTAAACGTTTAACCAAAGAGCCCGCAGCGTAGTTGCGCACCACACACTCGACCGGAATCATGTCGAGCTTTTTCACTACCGATTCGGTGTCGCTGATACATTCATCCAACTGTGTTGGAATGCCGGCTTCTTCCAGCTTGCTCATAATAAAGTGGTTAAACTTATTGTTCACCTTGCCTTTGTCGGCAAGCTGTTCAACCTTTTCACCGTCAAAAGCCGATGTATCGTTACGAAACTCCAGAATAAGACGATCTGGATCATCGGTGTGGTAAACCGTTTTCGCCTTACCCCGGTACAACTCACTGCGCTTTTCCATTGATTATTTCACTCGCACTTAATTACAGTTTACTTTGCTGTTTAACAGCTGCTCGGAAGTTTTCGTAAATGCTTTCCAGCCATTGCTTAGAGACCATTGTATCATCTTGATAGACACGTACAGCAGTATTATCTCCAGACTCAAGCAATCTAAACTCGTATTCGCCTTCTTCAATACCCAGCGCTTCGTAATCGTCGCCCCCAATAAATAAGAAACCACTGTCTGGCTCGCTGTAGCTGACAAAATAAGTACCGGTTTCACGGTTTAAATCTTCCACTTCAAAGCCCATGCTCTGTAGCGCCAGGTTCACTAATGGCCATGCTTGTTCAAAGTCATCTTCAACCAACAGGATATTCTCGCCAGCTTCAGACTGAGTCAACTGCGTATCAATGCCTTCGGCCTTCATTTGCGCGACGGCTTGCTGCTGTTTACGATTCACTTCAGAAATAAACACATTCAGCAGTTCCGTTTCAAGGTTATTTCTGACAACAGGCGCAACGTCTACCGTGCGACCATCGACACGTTGAGTAAAGTCATCAATAGCCACTCGCAGCGAAGTTGTACGCTTATGCGATTCAGTTTCCTGAATAATTTCGTAACGAAAAGTACGCTCCTGCAGTTTATCTTCCTCACCACCAAAGCCAAGAAAACCACCCTCACCGTCTACTGTTTGTTGAAGACTCATGGTTTCTGTTAGCCAATGACCGTCACTCTGTTCGTCGTAGCTAATACCGCGGCGTTCAAGTACAGTTTTAACCGCCGCTTCTACAAATTCCGTCACAGAATCACCCATACCTTCGACAATATCGAAATACACGCGTGTTTCTGTTTCCGTTTCGAGCACACGACTGCCTAAGCCTAACGGACGCACTTGCTGAGGAGCTGTAATATTGACACGCTGACCAACCGGCGCATTTTTCACATCGGTTTGAGGGACAGCGTATTCGGAATCTCGTTCAGGACGTTCAAGGTCACCAGGCAACGTCAATGTATCGGTTGGTTGAATATTGACGTAATCAAAACCACCACTGGCTCTTTCTCTATCCGCCGCGGAGCAACCCGCCAGCGTTGCTGCGGTTAGCGCCAGGGCAAGGTAGGACAATTTCATTATGACTCCTGAGTATTTATAAGGTTAGCTTTTTCCAACACCGCTTCGATAATGGCTTGATTCGCCTCTTCCGGCGGAGTTAACGGGAGACGATAATTGGCACTACACCATCCCATGAGCGCTAACGCCCACTTTACTGGAATAGGATTCGACTCAATAAAAAGCATTTCATGCAAGGGAGCAAGTTGCTCATCGATTTTATTTGCCGTATCGGCATCACCATTTACCGCAGCATCGACCATCGCTTTGATCTGTTCAGGTGCAATGTTGGCGGTGACACTGATAACACCATGGCCCCCTGCAAACATGAACTCACGAGACGTTGGGTCGTCCCCACTTAATAAAATAAAGTCGTCGCCGCAGCGCTTTTTCAGCTCAGCAACTCGACTGACATCACCGGTCGCTTCTTTCACACCGACAACGCCCGGGATTTGTGCCAGCTTTTCGATAATATCCGGCGTCATGTCCGAGCAGGTCCGACCCGGCACATTATAAAGAATTTGAGGTTTATCAGTAACATCCGCGCAGGCTTCGAAGTGCGCCATCAGTCCGGCCATAGAAGGCTTATTGTAATAAGGAGTGACATTTAAAAAGCCATCAACGCCGGCTTGAGTCATCTTTTCAGTCAGTTGCACGGCTTCACTGGTTGAGTTAGAGCCGTTCCCGGCAATAACGCTAATACGCCCAGCGCTCAGCTCCACCACCGCATTGACCACATTAATATGCTCTTCGTGAGTTAATGTCGTTGACTCGCCTGTTGTTCCCACGGCAACAATAGCGTCGGTTCCTGCTTTTATATGTTGTTCTACCAGAAACTCAAGTTCGCTGTAGTCCACATTACCGTATTTGGTAAAAGGAGTGACCAGTGCAACGATACTGCCTTTCAGCATACCTTCTCCAAGTCCTAAATTTTGGGCAACAATGTTAATGCCAGCCCTAACGAAACACAAGAGATAGGAACGTATCTTAGTCAGAAGGTTCCGTAAACCTAAGAAAAACCGGACTAAGCTTTCCTAACGTATAAGCTGTTGGTTAAGATACCCCTATTCATTTATTGGAATACTAAGGAGACCGTCATGAATACATTGCAAGCTGGCGACAAAGCGCCTGAGTTCACACTACTCGACGCAAATGAAAACGAAGTGTCGCTAAAAGACTTACTAAAAGAGCACCGTGTACTAGTTTACTTTTACCCGAAAGCCATGACACCAGGCTGCACCGTGCAAGCTCAGAACTTGCGGGACCAGCGTGACGAGTTGGCGAAACATAACGTTGTTTCAGTGGGTATTAGCCCTGACGCTCCTAAGCGTTTGGCGAAGTTCACTGAACGTGATGAATTGAACTTCACCCTGCTTAGCGACGAAGACCATAAAGTTGCTGAAGACTTCGGTGTTTGGGGCCTTAAGAAATTTATGGGTAAAGAATACGACGGTATTCATCGTATTAGCTTTTTGGTTGAACAAGACGGAACCATTTCAAAGGTATTCAATAAGTTCAAAACCAAAGAACACCACGACGTGGTCTTAGAGCACCTGAAAGGCTAAGCCCGACTGGCATTCAATACAAAGCCTCGTCCATTATGACGAGGCTTTTTTGGCTTCCTCTACTGGTGGCTCTATTCCGCTTGCTCCGGTGTCCCATGCGGTAATGACCGCCTTGACCAGACTGGCCAATGGAATAGCAAAGAACACGCCCCAGAACCCCCAAATACCGCCGAATATCAATACCGCCGCGATAATATAGACCGGGTTTAGGCTAACGGCTTCGGAGAACAGCAAAGGTACTAATAAATTACCGTCAAGCGCCTGAATAACGAGATAAGCAACCGTTACCCACACAAACGGTGCCGTCGGTCCAAACTGGAACAACGCCACTAACACCACCGGAATAGTGACTACCGCCGCACCAATGTAGGGAATAAGCACCGAGAAGCCGACCAAAATAGCTAACAACAAGGCGTACTGAAGCCCAAACAGGCTGAAAGTGACAAAGGACACTATCGCCACGACAATAATTTCAATCACCTTACCACGAATGTAATTCATGATTTGCAGGTTCATTTCCTGTCCAACCTGAGTGATAAGCGCACGGTTAGACGGCAGTAACTTACTGAAGTTAGCCATTAACACGTCGCGATCTTTCAGCATGAAGAAAATAAGCAGGGGGACGACGATTAAATACACCAGCATCGCCATCAGGTTTACCAAGGACGTCAGCGAGACAGTCACCAAACTTTCCCCAAAGCCAACAACACGGTTTTTCAGAGACTGCGTCAGTTCATTAATTTGGCTTTCATCAATAACGCTTGGAAACATTTCCGGTAGTTTATGCAGCCATATCTGTAAGTTGCCTATCATGTTTGGCAATTCTTGAATAAGAGTCATACTTTGCTGCCAAATCACCGGAACCAGTGTTAACAGCACAGTAATGGCCAGCGCCAGAAACGCCACAAACGTAATAACAGTCGCACTTAAGCGAGACATGCCCATATACATAAGGCGGGTTACCGGCCAGTCTAGTAAGTAAGCCAATGCAATAGCAACAATCAGAGGGGCCAGTAAGTTACCAAACAGAACAATGACAACGACTGTCACCACCAGCAACAGAAATAAGGTGACTGCGTTAGGATCGGCAAACTTACGTTGATACCACTGCTTTATGTAATCAAACATGAACTGTTATCTCCCGGAGATTCTTACAAGGATAATATCAGTCCTTGCAATCTTTCCATAACCCCATAGAGTAAAAAGGAACTAAAGATGAGAAAATCACTCTTATCAGTGACAAAACCTGAGTATTTGTAACTTCATTAATTGAGTCGTCGATGTATAAAACGCTGCTAAAAACTTTGTTGCCCGCTGTTGTCGCTGTTACCACCTTTTTTACTGCATTTGCATACAGCGCACAAGACAGTCGCAGACTTCCGGAAATAGGCACCACGGGTGCAGCCTTTCTGAGCATTGAACGCGAACAAGTGGTTGGCGACTTTTACATGCGTCAGGTAAGAGCGCAGGCCCCCATTCTTTACGATCCGGTACTCGATAGCTACTTAAGCAACTTGGGACAACGTTTGGTTCGTCACAGCAGCGGCGTCAAATACCCATTTAACTTTTTCTGGATACGTAATAAGCAAATTAATGCATTTGCCTTTATGGGCGGATATGTCGGTGTTCATACGGGGCTTATAGAAGAAGCCCGCACCGAGTCAGAACTTGCTGCCGTCTTAGGTCACGAAGTGGCACACGTAACGCAGCGTCACATTGTTCGGCGCATGCAAGAACAGCAACAAAATATGCCAATGACCATTGCCGGTGTTATTGGCTCCATTCTATTAGGCATGGCAAACCCAGAAGCCGGCATGGCCGGTCTGTACACCACACTCGGCGCTACCAGCCAGTCACAAATTAATTACACACGACTTTATGAAAAAGAAGCGGACCGTATCGGCTTATCAGTGTTGCTGGCGGCCGGCTTTGATCCGATGGGCGCACCCGATTTTTTTGGCCGCCTGGCGGAAAAGTATCGTTATGTCAGCAAGCCACCAGAGATGTTGATGACGCATCCGCTGCCTGAATCCCGTATCGCTGATACCCGAGCACGCGCTGAATCTATGCGCCGTGCCGACGTTAAGCCAAGTCTTGAATTTGCGCTGGCTAAGGCTCGCGTGCAAGCTCGTTACACCCAAAACCCTTCCGTATCCGATTTTCAGGACATGGCTGAGAGTAACAACCCAATCACACAACGCGCTGGTGCCTACGGCCTGGCTATTATTGCCTTGGATCGCGGTCAGTTAAATACGGCTTCAGAACATATGGAAACACTGCTCCGGGACGACCCCAGCAATCCATTTTATATTGACGTTCAAACCGATATTTTACTGGGGCAGGAAAACTACCAGTACGTTATGGATTGGTTAGAAAGCAAATACATTCGTCAGCCAACCGAACCGGTTATTACCATAAACTTCGCCAATGCGGCACTTACGTCCGGTAACGGGAAGCTGGCAGAAAAGCTGTTGCGCGAATTTCTGCTGCAAAATCCAAGTCACCCACTTGCGCTGGACTTACTGACCCGGGTCTATGAGAAAAGCGGCAAACGAGCGGCCATGTATGAAACACGCGCTGAAGCGTTAGCATTACGAGGTAATTTCTCACTGGCCATTAACCAGCTTCATACCGCCCATAATCACACCGACAATGACGTCACCCGTAAGCGCATCAACGCCCGTATTGACCAGCTGCGGGCAATGGAAAATCAAGCCCGTAACATGATGTAAGTTTATTCAGCCCCTACTGCGTTCTTAAGCGAGCCCAGCGTCTGCTCGCCCATTAGTGGGCCATCGACACTGCCATCAGACCGAATCACGTAAGTTGCCGGCAACATATTCGGACGTTCAAAAGGGAAAGCGGGAGCGGGCTGAGTTAACACGAGCGGAAACTCGATGCCGTGCTTTTCTTTCAATGCAGCTAAGTCTTCGTTCGACATTGGATCAAAACTCACACCTATCAATTCGACATTGTCAGGCTTTTGGTGATGAAACTCGTTAAGCTCTGGCAACTCTCTTAAACAAGGCGCACACCACTCGGCAAAGTAATTCACAACAACCGTCTTTCCGTGCATCGACGACCAGTCGTAGGTTTTTCCATTATCCGTAGTAACATTGGCCTGCTCAGAGCAGCCCAACAGCAGAAAAGAAGCAGCGAAAGCAATGACCGCGAGTTTCATTCTTAACCCCGTTTAGTTAGTATTAGTGCATTACAAGAGACTACAAGGTACGACAAAAATGAGCGAAGTAACAATTTATCATAACCCACGTTGTTCAAAATCAAGACAAACCCTTGAGCTTCTCAAAGAAAAGTCTATTGAACCAGAGGTTGTGGAATACCTCAAAACCCCGCCAAATGCTGCGGAGTTAAAGGATATTTTAAATAAACTTGGTCTTTCTGCAGACGAACTGATGCGCAAAAAAGAAGCCATCTACAAGGAGCTGGGGCTCGCTGGCGTTAGCGACGAAAACGAGTTGATAACGGCTATGGTCAATAACCCTAAACTCATTGAGCGCCCTATCGTGATAAAAGGCGACAAAGCCGCGATTGGCCGTCCGCCTGAATCGGTACTGGATATTCTTTAATGACACAGGTTTTAATCCTCTATTACAGCCGCGGTGGTGCAACTCAACAATTGGCCGATGCCATTGCAGAAGGAGTAGCCAGTGCCGGCGGAGAAGCATTGCTGAGAACGGTTAATACCGCCAGTGACGCCGCCAGTGAGCGTGATTTAGAGGTCAACACAAAAGACCTTGAGCAGTGCGATGCACTCATTCTCGGCAGCCCGACACGCTTCGGGCATATGGCTTCTGGGTTACAGAATTTTTGGGAAAGCACCTCAGCACAATGGCTATCAGCAACGTTAGCAGACAAGCCAGGTGCGGTATTTACCTCGTCCAGTTCTTTGCATGGCGGCCAGGAATCAACATTACTGAGCCTTGCTTTGCCATTGTTGCACCATGGCATGTTATTAGTCGGTCTGCCCTACTCTGAACCGGCGTTACACCAAACGGATTCCGGCGGGTCACCGTATGGTGCCAGCCACGTTGACCATTCCGGCAAACTCACCGATCACGAACGTCAATTGGCTGTTGCTCTGGGTAAGCGCGTTGCCTCTGCCGCTCAAAAGTTAATGTCTTAGGATTGATAAATGCCAACATCCCCACAGTTTTATCGAGTATTAACTCATTTATGTTACTGGCCACTACTGATTTTAGTATCGCTTTGGCATAGCCTGCCCGATTCCGCGCCGGCGTCTTTACCCACAACCTTATCTTTATTGTTTTGGGTATTGCCATTGTTATTTCCGTTACCCGGCCTTATTCGCGGCAAGCCTTACACTCACGCCTGGGCTAACTTTATTTTAATGCTGTATTTTTTACATGCGTTAACCACCCTGTGGACCCATCCCGATGAACGTATCTGGGCGGCATTAGAGCTACTTTTTGCAGTAGGCGCATTCATTGGGGCAACGGGGTTCGCACGCTATAAAGGACGTGAATTAGGTTTGGGTCTGAAAAAACTGAACGATCAGGACTAAACGGCCAGAATTTTTTTAATAAAAGGAATGGTTAACCGGCGTTGGTAAGTAATCGACGCCTTATCCAGCTCATTCAGCGTGCTCATCAACTCTCGCATCGAGCGGCCTAAGCGTTGAATCATAAAAGCCGCCACGTCATCCGGTAACTCAAGCCCTCGAAACTGCGCTCTTAGCGACAACACCTGAGCTTTGTCCTCATCGGTTAGAGGCTGCAGCTGAAAGGCGGTTGCCCATTGAAAACGGGACTGTAAGTCCGGCAAGCTTACCGCGGTTTTTAACGCCGATTGTTTCGCCGTCATCACCAACCGACTGTACTCGTTATCTGTCACTCGGTTAATCAGTGCAAATAATTCATAACACCAGCTCTCGTCCTCAGTCACCTTATCGACATCATCCAGGCAGATAATACTGGCCTGCTCAGCACCTTGCAGCACCGCCGCTGGCTCTACGTCACTCAGCTCTTTTAAAGGAAGGTAAAAAACACGGCTGGTTTCAGAGGAGGCACCGACTAAGCTATGCAATAAGTGGCTTTTACCAACGCCCTCAGGACCTGAGAGCCAAGTCAGTTGCTCGCTTATGTCGAGTGGCGCTTGCTTTTCCGGCAGCACTCGCAGCCATTTTAGCGCGGTACTGTTGTCGCCCTCGTGAAACGTCTCAAAGGTTTCATCGTCAGGAAGTTGAACGGCTAATGGCAACTGCTGCGGCGGCATTAATTGTCCCCACGCCATTCATAAGTTTGTACCTGGTTTTCACTCATACTCACAAACGGCCCCATGTCTCGAATTTGCAAGCGACCATCAAGATTTATCGCTTGAATAACATGATCGAGCGAACCGTTAATAACGATATCGAACTCAGACAGGTCTTGCGAGTAATGTTTTAAGGCAACATCCTCAACCGACACAACACTTCTCAGAAACGACTCCAGTGCTAAAACGTGCTGGAGCTTATTTAAGCCCTCCACTTTAATAGTCATGGTTTGGCTGACACTGTCATCTGACGCCGTAACACTGTATATGGAAGACAGTTTAGCCATCAGCTGTTGCATAAGCGGCTCCGCCAGCCAGTCTTTACTGGTCGCTGAAACCTGACCGTATAAGCGTCTGTCACCTACCTCTACCGACCAGTCTAGCTTCCATGGCTCTTCGCTTTCAGCATGATGGGTGATTTTTCCAACGAAAATACCGTCAGTACCATAGCGCTTGGATGTGTCTTTTATTGGTTGCATAAAACGCGCCCAAACATCCATAGCGGAAATAGTGAAAGAATCGGTTAAATCCATTAACGGCCGGCGAATAGGCAGGCTGAATTGACGCGAATAAAATTCGAGCTGCTGCTCAAAAACCGATTGCCCAAAGCTGTCCAGAATAATGCGACGCCCGTCGTCATTTTCAGCAGCTATCCACATTAAAAGCTCTGGCCGACGACTGCCCCAATAAGGTAACTGGTGTTCTGCCAACAACGAACGAATTTTCGTACCATCAAACGTCGCGCTTAATGTACGCTGCCCCTGATTGTCACTATAGCCATACTGAATCAGGTAATTACTGACACTACGCAATGCTCGCTTTACGGCTTCATGCTCAATAGACTCCGGTTGTCCGGTTACTTTCAAAATAACCCGTTCAAAGGCTTCCCGAATGGCTTGCTGGCGATGCGCATTGCTCTGTGAAGCAACTTCCACCTCTGCCGAGTACAGGTTATCAACCAGCTTTGCCTGAGCAGCGCCGTTGTATAGCATTGTCAGCAATGTAATTGACGCAATAAACGCAAAGCGACTTAGCAACCGTGACATGACATCATCCTAATGAGACTTTGAGAGCATATTAAACAGCCAAAACCAGAACAGCAAGTAACAACTTGTGGATAAGCTTGTGGGAATCTTCCCTATGAAAAAAAGGCAACTGACGCTATTATTGCCCTAAATTCAAAAACAGCGGTAAAGACATGCTAAAACAACAACTTCGGGGAATCAGCTCATTGCTTACCAGCATCAGTCTCATTGGTGTTGTCGTAGGGATGACCAGTACCCTGTTAAGTTTACGTGCCACTATTGAAGACTTCGGCACACTGGTTACCGGTTTTATCATGTCAGCCTATTTCATTGGCTACCTGTTTGGGTCAACCCGTGCCCCTAAAGACATTCGTCGTGTTGGTTATATTCGATCGTTAGGCGGTCTGGCCGCACTCGCAGCAGCAAGTATCTTAGTCCAGGCTATTTGGGTCGACCCTATTGTCTGGTTTGTTATGCGTTTCATTACCGGCTTTGCTATCTCCGGTATTTTTGTGATTGTCGAAAGCTGGTTGAACACCATGGCGGACAACAAAAGTCGCGGCACGCTGCTTTCTATCTATTTAGTCATTATTTACAGCGGCTTAATTGCCGGTCAGCTCATACTGGGCGTTGCCGACCCGGCGGGCTTTGTCGCCTTTGCTATTGTGGCCCTACTTATTAACTTGGCGCTTATCCCTATTTTGGTCAGCGTGACCGTTGAACCGACCACTCATGAAAACAAAAAAGTGCCGGTTTCCCTGTTATTAAAAACGGTTCCGTTAGGGGTGGTAAACGCCTTTATCATGCAAGCCTGCTACGCAATGTTCTACGGCATTGGTCCCATGTACGCGTCTTACATTGGTTTGAGTGTTTTCCAAATTACTCTATTTATGGCGGCCTTTATTTTGGGCGGTCTCATTTCACAAACACCATTTGGTTTGCTGTCTGACCGTATTGACCGTCGTTTCGTTATTGCCATTTGTGCCGCTGGCGGTACCGCTATAGCTGTACTGCTTTCCCAGCTCGGTGCCTCTAACGCTATTTTAATTTACATAGCAGTTGGGCTATTGGGCGCCTTTATCTTGCCGCTTTACTCACTCGGCATGGCGCACACCAATGACTATCTGGAAAAAGATCAAATGGTTGGCGCCACTGGAGCCATTATCAAAATTGGTGGTGCGGGCTCTATCATTGGGGCACCAGCCGTTGCCGCACTTATGCAGTTTGGTGCCATTAATTTCTTCTTCTTATTATTGGCCAGTCTTACCGCGCTAGTCTGTTTATATACGCTGTACCGCGTCACTCGCCGTGCAAAAGCAGAAGACCAGTTGCACAGCAACTTCGCTATTTTGGCTCCGTCACAAACCTCTGACGAGCTATTAACATCAATGGCGGAAGAAGCGCCTGAAAGTCCAGAAGAAGACGAAGAAGAAGAGGATAGCGAAATCGAAAGTAACGCTATCCTCCGTTAGCCAGAAGATTATTTTGCCGCCAGTAAGTCGTTGACCCATTCAGCGGCTTGCTGGAGTATCGCATCTAAATGCTCGTCACTGACAAAGCTCTCAGCGTAGATCTTATAAACCGGCTCAGTGCCTGAAGGTCGCGCTGCAAACCAGCCGTTCTCTGTGGTCACTTTAATGCCGCCAAACTGTGCGTCGTTCCCTTTGGCTTTGGTGGTAATATCGGTCACGGCTTCGCCAGCAAGCTCCGGTAACTTCACTTTATAGGCACGGATACCTTTAAAGCCCTGGTTCATTTCAGCAGACGACGCGGTATCAACGCGGCGATAAAACGACGTACCATGCTGCTCGCACAATTCATCATAGTACTGACTGGGGTTTTTGCCGGTCATTGCCTGAATTTCAGCAGCCAGCAAGGCTAAGACAATGCCGTCTTTGTCGGTTGTCCAGGTGTCACCATTGCGATCCAACATGGTTGCTCCGGCACTTTCCTCACCGGCGAACGCAATGCTCTGGTCGGCTAAACCTTCTGCGAACCATTTGAAACCCACCGGTACTTCCATCAGTTTACGGTCATTCGCAGCAACAACACGGTCAATCATTGCACTGGATACCAGCGTCTTGCCAATAGCGGCCTCGGCGGACCAGGAGCGGTGCTTACACAAATAGTCGATAGCGACCGATAAATAATGGTTCGGATTCATTAAGCCATGTGTTGGCGTCACAATACCGTGGCGGTCATAGTCCGGGTCGTTCCCCATTGCTAAGTCGTATTTGTCTTTTAGCTCCAACAAGGACGCCATGGCATGAGGTGACGAGCAGTCCATACGAATTTTCTCGTCTTTGTCGAGCGACATAAAAGAAAAAGTGGCATCCACTACCGCATTTTTTACGTCGATATTCAGGCCATAATGCTCAGCAATTTGCAGCCAATATTTTGCGCCCGAGCCGCCCATCGCATCGACGCCAAGCGTTAAGTTGGCTTTGGCAATCGCGTCCATATCAACGCAGTCAGTTAAATGCTCAATGTAGTCTTTGCGCCAATCCACAAAGGTCAGCCCGGGATGCTCGAGAACATCTTCGCTTTCGCACGTGTTCACGCCAATAAGACCGGATGACAGCAGCGCATTCGCATATTTTTCAATCGCTCTTGTGGCATCGCCGCCAGCAGGCCCACCGTGGGGCGGGTTATATTTGAAGCCGCCGTCTTGTGGCGGATTGTGCGACGGCGTAATAACCACACCGTCGGCCTTAGCATTGTTTTTCTTATTCCATTGAATAACCGCCCGGCTCAGCACCGGCGTCGGCGTATAATCGTGCTCTGCCTGAACATGCACTTCCAGGCCGTTACCTAAAAACACATCCAACGCACTTAAGTAAGCCGACTCTGACAGCGCGTGCGTGTCTTTAGCCACAAAAATAGGGCCGGTAATGCCCTGCTCTTCACGGTAGGCACAAATAGCCTGTGCTATCGCTAAGATATGCGCTTCGTTAAATGAGCGCTTCAGTGAGCTGCCACGGTGCCCGGACGTGCCAAAACTGACTTTCTGATCAGCTTTACGAGCGTCAGGTTCGTACACATAGTAAGCACTGGTCAACTGTGCAATATTGGTTAAATCATTAGCTTGCGCCAACTGCCCGGCGCGGGATGAATGTGCCATTATAAAAAATCCCTTATTTTTTCTGCGTCGGCAGCGCTGTAGCCTAATGCCTTTGCTACCTGCGTCAGCATTGATTTTTTCTTGGTCGTATTGGTGTTGGTTATCACCCAAAACGGCGCATCGGGTATTTGCTTCGGATTGGTGCTGTTACCCGTACTCAGCAGCGCATCTTCACTACGGGCAAAGTACTGGCGGTCACGACCGCGTATGTCCAGCACCTCGGCAAAACGGTCAGTGTGACTTTTGTACAGCATGCTTAATATGTATAAAAAGCGAGCCACCACACTTTTTTGGATACGCACGTCCTGCTCATTTAAGCGATTAAACACGCTGTCAACTTTCGCCTTTTCTGGTTTGGAAGGCACCGGCTTACTGGCTTTTTCAACATTCAGCAAACGCCGCAAAATATCCGAAGCGCTCTCACCAATTTCCTGAGTGTGGCTTGCTATATAGGTGTACAAATCGTCGTCAATGTCTATCCGTTTCATTATTTATGACCGACCTCTAATAAACCATTAGGTATGGCTTTGTCGCTTGCATCGGCATCACAAAGCCTTGAAAATAGAACGCAAAGTTTATCACTAAAGGCGACTCGATGGCAGACTCTAAACAATTGAATCATGAAACGCTTGGTAACTCTAAAAACCCTGCAGTCATCATCATTCACGGACTTTTTGGCGACAAAGACAACCTGAAGCGTTTAGCACGTGATCTTGAGCCCGACTTTTACTGCGTGTTGCCCGACGTCAGAAATCACGGCGACTCATTTCACAGCAACGACATGACCTATCCCAGCATGGCCAAAGACATTATTGCGCTTGCCGACGACCTGAGCCTCGAGTCGTTTCATTTAGTCGGTCACTCGATGGGTGGAAAAATTGCTATGGAAGTTGCTATGAGCGCTCCCAAACGAGTGTTGTCAGCGGTGTTCGCCGATATATCGCCTGCGGCTTATGAAGGCACCCATGACCGCATTATGGAGGCACTTTGCGCGCTTGACCTGTCACAGGTGAACAGTCGAGGTGACGCCGACAAACAACTAGCCGACGCCATTGCCGAAAAAGGGGTGCGGCAGTTTCTATTGAAAAATTTAAAACGTACCGACGACGGCTACCAGTGGCGCCTGAACCTGAATGCGCTTAAAGAGTGCTACGGCGACATATCCGGTGCGGTGAGTGAAAAGACTTACGACGGAAAAACGCTTTTCATTAAGGGCGGAAACTCGAATTATCTGACAGAAAAACACGAAGCCGCCGTGAAAAAACGTTTTTCCAACGCATCCGTTAAGGTTATTGATGACACAGGTCATTGGCTGCATGCCGAAAAACCACGGATATTTAACCGTTTAGTGCATGACTTTCTAACGGCCTGAGGTCGCTAATTTACCGACTTTATGCTATTCTACGGCGGCTTAAAACAAGTCCCGTAATAGTCGCAGATTCCAGCAAGGAGTAGTTGTATGTTGGCTGAATATTATGAACAACTGGAAATTCTTGGCACCAATATCACGCTGGGAATTCTCTTCTTGCTAATTGGTCTGGCGATACGCGACGTTTTAAAACGCTCCTCGGTACCCAGGTTTGGCCAAATTATTGTTTGGTTAGTCCTATTTCTGGGCTGCTTTGGCTTCATTGCCAAAGGCATTATTCAAGTCCTGTGGGAGTCAGGTATTTAAAAATTATTTACGTCACTGAATGCGGTTCGTTATTCAAAGTACACGCAAATCCATTCAGTATTGTTGATTCGTATAAACAGGTGAAAATAATTTATGGCAACGGTTGGAATTTTCTTTGGTAGCGACACAGGCAACACAGAAGCTGTCGCTCAGATGATTCAAAAAGAGCTTGGAAAAAAGCTGGTCGATGTAAAAGACATCGCTAAATCCAGCAAAGAAGACATTGCCAGTTACGATTTACTGCTGTTCGGTATCCCGACGTGGTACTACGGCGAAGCTCAGTGCGACTGGGACGACTTCTTCCCAGAGTTAGAAGAAATCGACTTTACCGACAAATTAATCGGTATTTTTGGTTGTGGCGATCAGGAAGACTACGCAGAATACTTCCTTGACGCTATGGGTATGGTGCGTGACATTGTTGAAGCCAAAGGCGGCATCATTATTGGTCACTGGCCAACCGAAGGCTACAACTTTGAAGACTCTAAAGGTTTGGTCGATGACGCTCACTTTGTCGGCCTGGGTATTGACGAAGACCGTCAGCCAGAACTGACGAAAGAGCGCGTCACTAAATGGTGTCAGCAAGTCTACGAAGAAATGTGCCTGGCAGAACTGGCAAATGACAGTTAATACAGGGTATGCTGTTAACTAAGTTTGACTGAGATTAAGAATAATTATGGCGAGTAACGACGAACAGTTAAAAAAAGCAGGCTTAAAAGTCACGTCTCCACGCATGAAAATTCTGGAGATTCTGAAAAAGCCAGAGAACCAGCACATTAGCGCTGAGGACGTGTACAAAATCCTGCTTGAGCAAAAAGACGAAATCGGCTTAGCCACGGTTTATCGTGTTCTGAACCAGTTTGACGATGCGGGCATTATTACTCGCCACCACTTTGAAGGTGGTCGTTCGGTTTTCGAGCTGAGCGCTAAAGAGCACCACGATCATCTAGTGTGTCTAACCTGTGGCCATGTCTTCGAGTTTGAAGACGACGTCATAGAGGAACGTCAGGAGAAGGTAGCCGCAGCTAATAAGCTAACGCTGACCAACCACAGTTTGTATTTGTACGGTGAATGCCAGCGTGGCGAAAACTGCGAATACAAACTGGCCATAGAGGCGGAATAGTATGGCATTGCGATGGCTCATTTATGGTGCCTACGGGTATTCAGGAAAGCTCATCGCACATCAAGCCAAACGACGCGGTTATCACCCAATTCTCGCCGGTCGTAATGAAGCGTCACTGGAGCCAGTGGCGCGTCACCTCGAATTTGAATACCGCAGTTTTTCACTCGACAATATCGACACGGTAAAAAGCCAACTGACCGATGTCGACTTAGTTCTGAACTGCGCTGGTCCATTTAGCAAAACGGCCGCTCCGCTTATTCAAGCGTGCATTGATACCCAAACACACTATCTGGATATAACCGGGGAAATTGACGTATTTGAGTATGCACACTCCAAGCATCAAAAGGCCAAAGAGGCGGGTATTGTGCTGTGTCCCGGTGTCGGCTTTGACGTTATTCCTACCGACTGTGTGGCGGCGCGTTTAAACGCACAAATGCCGGAAGCGACGCATTTAAAGCTCGGGTTCGATTCCGGCTCTCGCATGAGTCGCGGTACTGCTAAAACCAGTATTGAACGCCTCGGTCGTGGCGGCGCTGCACGTGTCAATGGGCAAATTGTCGATGTACCGCACGCCTGGCATTCGCAATGGATAGACTTTGGTAATGGTAAAAAATGCGCCATGACCATTCCATGGGGCGACGTTTCAACTGCCTACTACACTACGGATATTCCCAACATTGAGGTGTACATTCCGGCCAGCCCGCGTTTGGTTAAGAAAATGCGCCGCATGAACTGGTTCCGCCTTGTCTTTAACTGGAAGTGGGTGCAGCGTAAACTGAAGCAAAAGCTCGAGTCTCAGCCAGCCGGTCCGGAAGAGAAAGAACGAAAAGACAACCCGACCTATGTTTGGGGTGAAATTTCTGATAGTCGCGGCAATACAAAAGAGCTGCGAGTGAAAGTGAAAAATGGGTACTCGTTAACGGCCGAAGGGGCTGTTGAGTTGGCTGTACATACCTTAAGCCAGAAACACACAGGGGGCTTTTACACCCCCTCTCGTTTATACGGCGCTAAGCTACTGGACCAATTTACGATTCAGTAGCCTGTTGCTGCTCTATTTTCGCCCAGCTGTCGCGTAAGCCGACCGTTTGGTTGAAAATAAGACGCCCTTCTTTCTCGGCATCTGTATCTAAGCAGTAGTAACCCAGGCGTTCAAACTGGAAGTTTTCACCCAGTTTTGCATTTTCCAGGTTCGCTTCCACAAAACCTTTCTTAATAATCAAAGACTCTGGGTTCAGCGTCGAGAATAAGTCTTCTTCGGCAGCCGGGTTTGGCACCTGGAATAAGCGGTCGTACACGCGGAACTCCGCTTCTTTCGCTGTTTCTGCCGATACCCAGTGAATGACACCTTTGACTTTACGACCGTCCGCCGGGTCTTTGCCCAGCGTATCTGCGTCGTAGTGGCAGTAAATGGTCGTGATATTACCGTCAGCGTCTTTTTCGACTCTATCAGCACGAATAACGTACGCATTTCTTAAGCGCACTTCTTTATCCAACACCAGGCGTTTAAACTTCTTATTCGCTGACTCGCGGAAGTCTTCACGCTCTATCCACAGTTCGCGGCTGAAGGTAACGTCTCGCTCGCCCATTTCCGGCTTATTCGGATGGTTTGGCGCATTCAGTGACTCGGTTTGGCCTTCCGGATAGTTTTCAATAACCACTTTAACCGGATCCATCACTGCCATTGCACGCGGCGCATTTTCGTTTAAGTCGTCACGGATACAGGCTTCAAGCATGCTCATTTCAACCTGGTTATCCATTTTCGTGACACCAATACGACGACAGAACTCGCGAATAGACTCTGGCGTATAACCACGGCGGCGCAAGCCGGCAACGCTAGCAACACGCGGATCGTCCCACCCCGTGACTTTGCCTTCTTCTACCAGCGTATTAATAATGCGCTTGCTCATGACCGTGTATTGTAGGTTTAAGCGCGAAAACTCAATTTGCTGCGGGTGGCAGTCAATGCTGATGTTGTCCAACACCCAGTCGTACAGACGACGATTGTCCTGAAACTCCAACGTACATAAAGAATGCGTAATGCCTTCCAGCGCATCGGAAATACAGTGGGTAAAGTCGTACATTGGGTAGACACACCATTTGTCACCGGTTTGGTGATGATGTGCAAAACGCACACGGTAAATCACCGGATCACGCATACACATAAACGGCGAGCTCATATCGATTTTGGCACGCAGCGCCGCTTTACCTTCTTCGTACTTACCTGCGGTCATGTCGGCAAAGTGCTTCAGGTTCTCTTCCACTGAAGTATCACGATACGGACTGTTTTTACCCGGTTCTTTCAAGGTGCCACGCATTTCACGCATGTCTTCCTGCGACGAAAAGTCGACATAGGCTAAACCTTTCTCGATAAGCTCTACCGCGTAGGCATGCAGCTGATCGAAGTAATTTGACGAATAACGCGGATCGCCTTCCCACTGATACCCAAGCCACTCAACGTCCTGCTTAATCGAATTAACGTAGTCGACCTTCTCTTTCAAAGGGTTGGTATCGTCAAAACGTAAGTTACACGTACCGTTGTAGTCTTCCGCAATGCCAAAGTTCAGCACGATTGATTTGGCATGACCAATATGCAGGAAACCATTCGGCTCCGGCGGAAAACGGGTATGCACCGTTGAGTGTTTACCACTGGCCAAATCTTTATCGATGATTTGGCGAATAAAGTTACTGGGACGAGAATCGGTATCAGCCATTAAATTGTTGTCTCCGCTACAGAATGAACACGGGAAATTAGAAAGGCGCTATGATCGCAGGTTATCGCCGCCCTGACAAGGCAGACGCACATTAAAAAACTGATAAAAGCGGCGCAATTGCTGTTGTGCGACCGACGCATCTACACGAGTGAAACGCACTTTTTGGCCCGGCTGTAATTGCGCCAACTTTCCTAAGTCGACCGGGTTAATAACACCCAGCTTGGGGTAACCACCCAGCGTTTGTCGATCGTGCATCATAATAATGGGCTGTCCGTCTGAAGGCACCTGTACCGAGCCAATGTTAATTCCCTCTGAAACCAAGCCCTTTTCCGGCGTTTCCAGCGATTTACCAGCTAAACGAATACCCATGCGGTTACTGTCTTTACTGACTTCAAAGTCTTCGTAGCAAAAGGCTTCTCGTGCCGACATTGGGAAGTCGTCATACTGATAGCCTGGGATAAGCCCCAGCACGGGTGTTTTTGTATAGTCACTGCGGTAAGCCCAGCTCACACGCCTGGACGGCTGCGGTGTGTCACAGTGAAAGCGCAGGCTATCGCCGCTCTGTAACGCCGAGCCGTCACCCGACAAGCCGCCCACACTGTCGCGCTCAACGGTAGCGCAACTGCCCCATTTCGATTCAACTTGAAAGCCCCCTTGCACCGCCAGATACAAGCGTAAACCGGCTTTCGCGTAACCTATCTTCAAACGCTGACCGGCTTTCACTTCAAAATTTTGCCACAGGGTTAGCGGTTCATCGTCCAGGTGCGCATCGGCATCAGCGCCAGTCAATGCAAAACAACCGTCTTGCTGAAACTCAACTTCCAGACCTCCTAAGATAATTTCCAACTGTGCTGCGTTAAAGTTATTACCAAGCAACCGATTCGCCCATAAAAACGCATTCTCGTCCACCGGACCACCGCGGGTTAAGCCTTTGGACAAATAACCGAACCGGCCAAAATCCTGCACAACCGTTTTCATACCCGCATCAAGAACTTTCATCATGATAACGACTCCAGTGAGCCACCGGCTTGCTCAAATTCTTCTTTCGACACGGCTTTGAACTGCACTCTGTCACCTACTTTCATTGGGCTAATGTTGTCGGCTTTAGGGTCATAGAGGGTTTCTGCCGTGCGGCCAATAATGTTCCAGCCACCCGGTGACGCCGACGGGTACACCGCCGTTTGAGCCTCGGCTATGGCCACGCTGCCTGCTGGAACCTTGGTTCTTGGGTTATCTAAACGCGGCAACCGCAGCTTTTCGGGTAGCTCACCTAAATACGCGAAGCCCGGCGCAAAGCCCATAGCATACACCCGGTACTCTTGCTCGGTGTGTAATTGAATAATGTCATCAATCGACAAGGCGGTTTGCTCGGCCGCGCGTTCCAAATCAGGTCCAACGCTGGAGTCATAATAAACGTCAATGGTATGCAGCGTGCTCTCTGCGGAAGCGTTGTCTGCAAACCCATTTTGCGCTAGCTCATCAACAAGCTGTCGTACCTGTTCACGCAGCTCGTCTTCAGAAAGTGACAGTACGTTGTAGTAAATCATTAGTGAGTTGTAGGAAGGAACCAGATCGTAGAGTTTGTCACCTAATGATTCGCCCACACGAGTTGTTAACGCCATGACCCTGTCGTTAACTGTTGGATCAATCCCTTCGCCCAGATACACCAAAATGGCGTCAGCGCCGGCGGTGACTATTTTTGGAAAATCGCTTTCTGCGTTACTCATCACTTCCTTTTACTATCTGTCTCAACTGTTTCACGGTGTCAATGGCTCTTGGGTTGTCACCATGCACACATAACGAATCAATTTGAATACTCAGTGACGTGCCGTTAACACTGGTAATGGGCTTACCTTCAGTAAACGCTTGTGCCTGCTCCAGCATCGCGTCTTTATCGCTGTGTACGGCATCGTCGTGCTTACGCGAGCGAAGCTTGCCGTTGTCGTCATAGGCACGGTCAGCAAAGCCCTCAAACCACAAGGTCACACCAAACTGTGCGGCGCGTTCTTTCCAGGCATGGTTTTCCGGCGTCGCCATCATCATAAGCGGCAACTCGTCGTTACCTTGTAATGCCGCAATTGCCTGACATACCGCGTCGAACAGCGGACCGTCGTTCAGCATGTCGTTATACAGTGCACCGTGTGGCTTTACGTATTCCACTTTGGCACGCTCTCCGGTACAAATCCCCTGTAACGCCCCTACCTGATACTGCACCATTGCGGTAACTTCTTCCGGCTTACAGGCCATGTGCCGACGCCCAAAACCGACCAGATCAGGGTACGCTGGGTGCGCACCAATTTTAACGCCATACTCCTTCGCCAAACGCACCGTATTTTTCATGGTTAGCGGGTCGGACGCATGAAAGCCACAGGCAATATTCGCACAATCTATATGCGGCATAATGAGCTCGTCGGCACCCATTGTCCAGGCACCGAAGCTTTCACCAATGTCTGCGTTAAGCGTTACTTTCTTCATTTACGACTCTTTATTTATGACTTTTTCTCTTTCTCTGAACTGCGTGCTTCTATGTCACCTAACAGGCGCGTCAAACTGACCGCAAACAAATACAAGCCAATACCGACAGCGCCTAACTGCAGAGGCGGCAACGCCAGCACAAACAGCTGGTGTTTCACATAAACCGCCACACCACCAATAATGCCCATGGTCGTTATCGCGCTAGCAACTAACACGACTGGTGGTAACCACGACAACAACCAACGAAATTTCAGCAGCGCACACACACCGCCCAGTACCACACCCCAGGCAATAGGTAAGCCCAGCTGATACCAGCCCAGGTTGTAGTCTGCAATAACACTAATGAGCTGTTCTTGAGTGGCTGAATAGAAAAATAGCCCCACTGCACCGGCTAAAATGACAATCCGCTTTTTTAAATCCATGAATAATTCCCGATGTCCTAATTAGGCTCTTAAACAAAGAGGCTGATAATAAAAATAATAATCGCAATAATGGGTATCCACAAAATAGGTGACTGATACCATTTCAACGGCGCTGTCTGGCCTTTTGTGTCCAGCGAGCTCAGCGTTGGTTGGCGGTACAGCCAAATAATGCCCACCAACATCAATGCCGCACCGGCCAAACGAACATTGGTATCGTTGTCACTTACCACACCCAAAACCGCCATTAACAGCCCGGCTATTAGTATTAAAAGAGCCAATACTCTTTGCCACATACATCCCCGCGTTTTGTTCTTATAGTTGTTCTTGTTGTTAATCGCTTTATACTAATCGTTTTCCTGTAATGACTCTATACTGTATCAGCTTCTGAGGCCATATGTTAAAACGAATTCTACTACCAATTGCCGCCATTATTATTACTGTCGGCGTTATTCTCGGCAGCGCGGTTATTTATCAAAAAACGACCATGCAGCCCGACTTACCCACCGATGAAGACTGCGATATTCAGCAGCTGGTGAATAATGGCGACGGTTCATTAGAAGCGCATACTTATTGGTGTGAGCGTGGTAGCGACAAGCAGTGGCAAGGACATGAAGTGTGGCTTTATGAGCCGCGTGTCGAAAAGTGGCAACGCTTACTAACGACCGAGCACGACGGCTGCATGAAATTAACGCTGAATGAGCAGCAATTGGACATTAACCACGATGGCGACCGCGCTGATATGAACTTAGTGGAACCTGTATTTTTGTATAACGACGCCAACGGAGTGAGTCAGTCACTGTCGGTGCAGGTGTCTACCGCCGGCGACGCCATTTGTTCTGGTGAATAACCGAGAGTTAAGCCAGCTTTAACACCCATTTCAATGGCAGGCGTTTCATTAGGAATGCCATTAACGCCCAGGGCCAGTAAGGGACATAAGCTTTTACTGGCTCTTTATTAATGGCTTTTGCCAGTAAGCGACAACCTGTTTCCGTATCCACCATGAATGGTGTGTTTTTCACTTTTTCATTAATTTCAGAGCGAATGTACCCTGGATAAATGGTCGACACTTTTATCGGGCTATTACTGCCGTAAGTTTTCATTAAATCCGCACGAGTACCTTCGGTTAACGACGCCAGCCCGGCCTTGGTTGCTGCATACACCGTCATGGCCCGTGGCATACCACGGAAGGCACTCATGGACGAAATAGTCACTAAATGCCCGCCTTTTTGCTCGCGCAGAATCTCCATAGCCGCTTCACATTGCGCCAACGCCGCCACAAAGTTGGTTTCTGCCGTGGCTTTATTCGCCTCGAAGTAACCCGTACCTAACGCCGCACCTTTGCCCATACCCGCGTTAATAATAAAGCGGTCAATGTGGCCCTGCTCTTGTTTGAACTCCTGAAACACTCGGAATACGTCTTCGTGGACGTTTACGTCCAGCGTTTTAATGCTGACGGTTATGCCTGAGTGCTTGTCTTCCAGCTCGGCTTTGAGGGCTTCTAAGCGATCTAACCGACGGGCGCACAGACACAAATTTTTGCCTTCAGCAGCAAACTCACGTGCCATACCCTGCCCTAGGCCTGAGCTGGCACCGGTAATTAAAATGGTTTTCCGTTCTTGCGGCATTATTGAGCTCTCTTTTTATTATAATTCGTTACGCTTTTGCGATACGGCGACGGCAGCGCCACAGCAAATAGTTCACCAAAAACCAGAAGTTCTTAAAGGCTTTGTTCGTGGTTTGTTTATGGTGGTACCGATAGTAAATTTGCTGCGCAATAACCGCCAAGCGGAACAAGCCAAACACCTCATAAAAGGCAAAATCTTTCACCTTAGTGCCAGTGCGTTCGCAGTAATAATCGATAATTTCTTTGCGCGTTAGCATGCCCGGATAGTCGCTGGGTTGGCGTTTGGTCGCGCGCGCCACTTTGTCATCGCCCGCTTCTATCCAGTACGCCAGCGAATTACCCAAGTCCATTAACGGGTTGCCTAGGGTCGTCAGCTCCCAGTCGAGAATACCGATAATATCGGTTGGGTCTTCCGGATTCAGAATCAGGTTATCTAACCGAAAGTCGTTATGAACCAGGCATATTTTTTCGTTCTCTGGCTGATTTTCTTGTAGCCAGCGCATGACTGACTTAGCCCCAAACACATTCCAGGTTTTCGCCTTTTCATAACGGCTGCACCAGCCATTGACCTGACGCTCGGTATAACCTTTACCTTTGGCTATTTTACGAAGCCTTGTGCTGTCTAAGTCGACATTATGCAATTCAATAAGCTTGTCGAGTGCATTTGTACAAAGCTGGCGAGCCTGCTCGGCGGTTAAGTCCAGCCCTTTGGGAAAACGGCGGCGCGGAATAATGCCAGTAAGGTGCTCCATAACGTAAAACTCAGCACCAATAACCGATTCGTCCTTGCAGTGCGCCAGCATACGGGGCACATAAGGAAACGCCGGACGCAAACGTTTTTGCAGACGGTACTCGCGCCCCATGTCGTGGGCTGACTTCGCTTTTGTGCCCTCCGGCGGGCGACGCAATACCAGCGCCAAACCGTCATAGTCCAAACGGTACGTCCAGTTCGACACACCGCCAGTGTACTGCGTAATTCTGAGTTCACCTCGGTTGTCCGGTAGCTCACTTCCTATGTTCTCAGCCAGCCAGTTGTCCAGTGCTTCAACCGGCAACGCTTCCTCTTCGCGAACCTCGCTAGCTTGATCCGTTATTGTTGACGCGTCAGTCATTAATACGCCCTTTCCACTGTTTTAATTCGTTTTTTGCAATGGTCGCACGGTGAACCGCATCGGGTCCATCGGCAATACGTAGTGAACGAGCCACCGTCAGTAAGCCCGGTAGTGGTGTGTCGTGGCACATAGATGCGCCACCAAACAGCTGCATGGTTTCATCCACCACTTTCTGCAATACGTTAGGCGCCACCAGCTTAATGGCAGATATTTCCTTAATGGCTTTCATAGCGCCAATATTGTCGATTTGCCAGGCGGCGTGCAGGGTCAATAGACGCGCCTGATCAATGGCCACACGCATATCCGCCAACCGCTCACTGTTGCCGCCCAGCTTCAATAACGGTTCGCCGAAGGCAATGCGTGACGTACCGCGCTCAATGAATAGCTCCAGCGCCCGCTCTGCCGCGCCAATAGCGCGCATGCAATGGTGAATACGCCCCGGGCCTAAACGCCCCTGCGCAATTTTAAAGCCCGCCCCGGGACCGACTATAATGTTCTCTTTGGGTACACGCACGTTGTCGAACACCACCTCACCATGACCATAAGGCGCGTCGTATTCGCCTAACGCGGGCAGCATGCGCTCTATATTAACGCCCGGAGTGTTTAGCGGTACCAAGACCATAGAATGACGATGATGTTTGTCAGCGTCTTCGTCGGTCAGCCCCATCACAATAGCGACTTCAGCCTCAGGGTGCCCTAAACCGGTACTCCACC
Organism: Idiomarina piscisalsi; assembly: GCF_002211765.1. Taxonomy (NCBI): domain Bacteria; kingdom Pseudomonadati; phylum Pseudomonadota; class Gammaproteobacteria; order Alteromonadales; family Idiomarinaceae; genus Idiomarina; species Idiomarina piscisalsi. The sequence goes on along the minus strand of NZ_CP022133.1, from coordinate 1,110,959 downwards.
ACTTACGGCCGTTAATAACCCAGTCGGAGCCATCGGCAACGATGGTGGTTTGCATATTGGTGGCATCGGAGGACGCGACATCAGGCTCTGTCATACAAAACACCGAGCAAATGTCGGCGTTTAAAAGCGGTGTTAACCACTGCTCTTGCTGCGGATCATCACCAAAATGATACAGCACTTCCATATTGCCGGTGTCGGGCGCGTTACAGTTGAACACCTCAGGCGCTAACAGGCTACGGCCCATACGCTCGGCTAACGGCGCGTATTCCAAGGTTGTTAAGCCTGCACCCAGTTCGTCGTCCGGCAAAAACAGGTTCCAAAGCTCCTGCTCTTTCGCTAACTGCTTAAGCTCCGCCACCCTTGGCGGCACCTGCCACTCACGCCAGTTCGGCGTGCTATTCAGCCGATAATTCTCTTTTTGATACTGGTCTTCATACGGCTCGATATACTCACGCATAAACGCGTCAAGCCGCGCCAAGTAGTCCTTTGTTTTCGCACTGTAGGAAAAGTCCATAATGCCCGCTCCCAACGAATAATTAACAGCATTGTAGACTTGAAACAGTTGGTGGTACAACCAGAGTTAGAGGGGGAGCAAAACAAATGATCTGAGTTTGGGGGTGCTGCCGCCTTTCAGCCTAGATATTCGTATAAATTATTCTCAGAACCGTACAATTCTATTGTCTCTTTGAATCTGAAACCAATAATTTCTAGCAGCTTATTTGATCTAACGTTTTCGGGAAGGGTGACAGCAACAACTTCGTCGACTGAACAGGTTTTCATAACGGTCTTTAAGGTATTTTCCGCAGCCTCTCTCGCATAACCTTTACCGCTGTATTCTGGTAAAAAAGCGTAGCCTAAATCCGGATTTTCCAATTCGTCTCGCTTCAATAAGCCACACATGCCAATTGGTGTACGGGGTTCTTTTAGGCACACCAAGTTAAGGCCGAAGCCGTGTTTCTCATAGCTAGCCATAGGGCCAGCTTTAAGATAGTTAATTGCGTCTTCGTGCGTACGAACGTTTTTATCGCCGATGTACCGGATAAATAAGTCATCGTTGAGTATGCGGGTAATAAAAGGTGCATCGCGTAACTCAAACTGCCTTATAGATAATCGTTCTGTTTCACAGAGTACTTTCATAAGGCCGTGCTCTCCGATTGTTTTACTGACGTTATAGCAGTCACACAGTTTTAGCAAAGCGCGGTAAGCCCGATCCTGTCATTTTAAGACCATCACGCATATTAAGGCCCATCAGTACTAAATTGACTGCACCAGCGACTAATTCAATTCCTTGCACGATATAAAACGTTGTATCAAAGATACCAGAGGTTGCCCAAATACTTAAAAATATTGCACATGGCGTGAGAATGAACAGCCCGTTTAACGCAATGAATGGCATCCGTTTTTTCTTGACGTTAACCAGTCGCCCTTTTCTGCTTTTTCCAAGAGAAAAACCGCTACCAGCGACGATTACCATAGCCGGAATTAAAATGAATAACCCAGGGGTTACGATTAAAGATTTTGTTGACGCGATCATATCGAGCGAACCAAACAACTCAACAATAATTGTTGATATAAAGAAAACCGCGATGCAGAGCGTCGCTACTACGGCGGCGAGTAAGTGTATTTTCCGTTTCATAAATTACCTTCTTGAGCCATAATGACAACATATTGTCATTATGGAGTAAAGCAATGCAGCACACGCAAAAAGGCAGCAAGCTAACGGAAGTCTTTCTGGAAGTTTTTAAACTGAATGGGCTATTGGTGACGACTGGTGATCAACTCATTAAAGATCTGGGAGTCACCAGCGCTCGTTGGAAAGTTCTTGGAGCACTTTCTTACAACGAAAGCACTATGACGGTGCCAGATATCGCAAGAGCAATGGGACAGACAAGACAAGCGATACAACGACTCGTTAATGAGATGATGGACGACGAGTTGCTTGAAACACTCGATAACCCAAAGCATCGGCGAGCAAAACTGATAAGGCTCACCCACAAGGGACAAGAGACGTTTAGAAAAGTGATGGAAAAACAAATACCGTGGGTCAACGCCATGGCCCAGGAAATAAAAGAAGAAGACCTAAACTCTGTTGCAGCTACATTAAAGCTTTTAAACGACTACTTGAGTTAGCGTTTTGGTAAAAACCGATTACTATTTGGGTGTTTCATAGGACAAACTTTTTACACCCACGGCTTTATAACGGAGGCGAACCTTCAACGAAGAACCGTAGGTTTTCCCCTAGCAGCTTGTTATGTGCTTGCTAACCAGTTGATACGCTCGCTATAGGCACGTATTACTAATTATTGCTTTTTGTTTTTCTATTTCACTCGTGTTTTTATCTTCTTCGGCTATGGCTAAGTCAACTTTAGCCTGAGCACACTTATCAGCCAGCTCTTGACGCGCGAGGTAACTTTGATCTTTTTGATATTGCATCATACCTTCCACACCAGAGTATTGGTCTCTCGCCTCAGGCGATCTATCTTTTTGATACGGTGGTGCTTGAGTTGCCCCGCAAGCCGATAGCAAAACTATCAGAGTTACTGGAATTAATTTACTAAACATACTTGATACTCCTTGTATATATATATCGCCAATGATAAGCGGCGCCCGACTAGACGTCCGGTGGACGGCCACAGGCCGGAACGAACTTGATTGACTTATTACTTGTTGCCAGCGATTTCCCCCGAGACCTTTCTAATGCGGGAGTAATCGCTTTTCGCAAGCGCGTAACCACCAAAAGTTACGCCCCCTAAATATTCTTCGCAATCAAATCCGCTTTCAAAAGCCCACCTTTAGTAAACAGCTTGGCTGAGAATTTAGGGTTTCTGCGCGACTTATAAGCTTCCAGTATTTTCTTCAGGCCAGCCGCTTCTAATAGTGAAATATTCACTTCTGTATCCATTTCAGCGGACTCAACAAAGTCATTAGAAAAGCTAGGGGCAACAATGAGCACTTGTGCAACTCGCTTACCAGCACCTTCGCAGCGGGTGACGTAGGCTTTCACTTGTCGAGAGGTCGTTGAGTACTTAGCAAAGTCCCCTTTCTTCGAGGTTTTCGCTTCGCCGATAATAATATCGTCTTCACTCAATGACAGCAGGATGTCAGCTTTGTCTTTGGCGGTATTAATGTCGCGGCGCAAATCTTCGTCAACCGTTAAGCCAAGCTCTTCAAATATGGCCTTGGTGACTTCTTCAAACTTAATGCCGATGTCGGCTTCGGCTATCTCAATATTCTTCTGCTTCAGTGCTGCTAAATCGCGCCTTGCTAGGGCTTCGTAATTCTCTACCAGCTTGTCTGTCGCATCCGCAAAGCTTTCAAGAATCACCTGTCTTGGGTCGCCTCTGCGCGTTATACCCATATCAGACTTCAGGCTCTTTACCTGCTCGTTCGACAGCATAAACAGGATATCGTATGGGGTTATCGCAAGCGCGCGAAGCTTTTCAACGTCTATGTCCTGATTAGGCTCAAGCTCAAACTCGTCCTTTGCCATTTTCGGCAATTGCGGAAGGTGCTGGCTTAGCGTTGAAAACAACGACTTGTACCCGGTTGCCGATAAAATATTAAATTCATGCTCTGTAGAGGAATTCAGCGCGCCAATAATTAGGCTGCAACGCTCCTCGAGAGTAGTGCCAAGCTTTTCTAGTGCAAGCTGCAAGTCATCAATAAGTGTTTTCAAACGCTCTTTTTTCTCAGTCACGCCGGACTGTTCGCCGTGCATGTCATGACTCAGAATTTGACTGACCGATAAGCCCATTTTGAAAACGGTATCAATTTTATCGTCACGACTGACACCGCGAATACGCTTGTCATGGCTTTTCAGAATATTTGAGAGCTCTGCATCAGAGAATGTCCGCAGTATTCGCAGAAGATGCTTGTCGGCAAGCTCTTTAGATTGAATACGGTGCAACAACGCAACTATTTCATCGGGCACATAAACGGTCTGATGCTTCTTAGATACGAAAACAATGCCTATTTCACGTAGCTGGTTCAGACAGTCAGAAACGCCCGTTTTGGGAATGGGATCAATTAAATGCTCAATGGCAACACGGTTGTCGGCAGTAACATCCAGTTTGTGAGCGAGCACATTCAGTATTCCGCGTTCCTCATCGGTAATTTTACCTTCGCGGTTCGAACGCTCGTCATTATGCAGTGCCTCGTTCAAACAGGCGTAGTAAATGCCCAGACGTTTCGGTTCGTCATAAACCTCTGTTTGTTCAGCTTCATCGAAAAGCGTTTTCAAGCTCTTCGCCTGAGCGTCAATTTGCTTCCATTCTTTTTCGTACAGCTGTTCTATCCAGGAAACACGTGCCACACAGTTGCCGTCACGACTAAGAATATTCACCAAAAGCGCGGCCTGAACCCCACTTAATGCAAGTTGTGACTTTACTTCTTTTTGGAAAAGCGGCTGAGCAAGCCTGAATAGTTGGGTAACTTCACCACTGGGAGCATTTTTGATTTGACCATCAATGTTCTTGAACTGTTTTGCCACTTGCTTGTTGTGGGAGCTGGCTTCCGTGCATATGCGGTCAAGAAAGTTAATGAATTTGGATTTTTCAATTTGATTAACAGTAGACAGAACATTGGAGAGTTTCATTACGTACCGTTCCTTGGTTAGGTCAATTATTCACCAATTACGTTACTCCTTTATAACAATATTGCAACCCAAGGTTACGAAGCTGATTTTAATTGAACAATATAGAAGGCCTCTAAGAGCTAAGACGATAAATTTATAATATGATGTTTAAATTAATCGATAACGCTTACGAGAAAACGAATAATGGACGAATTAATCGCGAACGGATTCACCAACTTGGTTGAACACTATAAACAATCAATGAATGTATTCCGTCCCTGTAAACCCGGTGGCGAAGTAGTTGAACAAAATTTAGTAACCGCGTTTTTGATGGGCTGTTTAAAAAAGGCACCAGAAGCTCACTGGGGTTTAGAAATTCCGTTTGTGGGCGAGAAAACATTGCCAGTTCACAATGCCAATTCAGGCCATGCTAATGACGGATTTGACCTCACTAGTAAATCAATCCTCTCTAAGAAATGGAGAAATCATTTAGACGGCTACATTTACGCTAATGAAACCCTGTATTTAATCGAAGCAAAACGCGACTACCCCGCAACAGGGTTTTTAAAACAGATTAAAGCCGATTATGACCGCCTTCATTCAAAGCAACTCGCTCTAAGCTTTCATTCAATGCTTCATCGGCCAAGTATATATGGAAAACCATTTGGAAATATAAAACAGGTTAAGGCGGTATTACTTGCGGACACTTGGCGTCCAACCAACTTCAAGCTATGGGAGGATGCTTTTTACAAACCGAGAGGTCATAAAAATGCTTATGACTTATCTTGGTTAAATGCAATGCAAAGACGAGCATGTGAGTTAGGCTTTAAATCCTCTCAATCCGCTAGCGAGTCTTATTCCCTATTAATTGCTCAGACGGATGAGCTGTTGGGTAGTAAAGAGATTATTAATAATGGACTTTGATTTATACACTGACTTTATAGAACCTTTTTACGGTGAAAACACGCATTTATTGTCGTCGGTAAAAAGTCTCATACGAGAACTAGAATTAAGTCAGGCTGACTACTGCTTTGCAGGTGATTTGCCTTTTTCACTTTACTGCGTTCAGCAAATGACCACAGGCTTGGATATTTTTATTGCCGAGCCACATTGGCACCTTTTTAAGACACAATACCCCCACTCCGATACTGAGAATACCATTAGTATTACTGAGGAGCTGGTACCGTTTGCAGATAAAGCAAAGTCGTTGGTTTTCACTATAAACTTAATAAAAATTTCTGAAGAACAATTGAGTCAACTCGATCTCGAATACACACTCAGTGCGTTTTTGACGAACAGTCTCCCCGTTGTCGCTGAACACAAGTTGCCAACGATGGTTACAATACTTAAAAATAAACTCAATCTGTCCGGTTCAAAATCTATGCACTTTGACGCACGGTTGTTGCAAGCAAAAGAAAAACACGAATTAGGAAAAGTTGACTCAGGTTATGCAATGTCTTGGGGAGAGCTTCAAGCTCTTAAGCAAAAGACTCAAAAGCAGTAGGTATTAATTTTGTGGCTTTAAATGAAATGCCACAAGCGTACCTTTCGTCTAGAATACGAACCTTACCACCATCAAAGTGAAAGCTCATCCATGAGCTTCAATCACTAAACTTTGAAACGACTGACAAGCGTCCGCAAAGTATTTGCTGTTTCTGCCAGCTGGCCGCTCGCAACAACGGTTTGCTCAACTGAATGATCACTGCTTTCCGCAATATCATTGATTCGTGTGACGCTGGCATTAATTTCTTCCGCCACGGAGGATTGCTCTTCGACTGCTGTAGCTACCTGTGTGTTAGTGTCTTTTATCGACGCTACCGATGCCATTATTTGCTCTAAGGCCACAACGGTATTATCACCTTCAGTTACTGCTTCAGAGGACTTCTGCTGGTTTCCTTGCATAACCTGCCCTAAGTCCTTAGTGCTGTTCACAATGCTGTCGATAATTTTTTCTATTTCGACGGTAGAAGTCTGTGTTTTTTGTGCCAGTGTTCGAACTTCGTCTGCAACAACTGCAAAACCTCTTCCAGCTTCACCGGCACGAGCAGACTCAATAGCGGCATTTAACGCCAGTAGGTTTGTTTGCTCGGCAATATTTCGGATAACTTCAAGAACACTAGCAATAGCACCGCTGTTATTTTCAAGCTCCGTCATACCTGTAGCCGCTTGTTCGACGTCATCAGCTAACTGATTAATTCGTTGCACACACGACTCGACCGTTTTTTTCCCGATACTTGCGGTTTCACTGGTTTGTTCTGCGTTCGTTGCTGCACTGTTAGTATTTCGTGCAATTTCTTGAATTGAAGTGGCCATTTCGTTAACTGCCGTTGCCACTTGGTTCAATTCGTCCCGCTGCTGCCGGACCCCTTGTTTTGTTTCACCAGCAATAGCATTCAGCTCGTCAGTTGCGGTCGCCATTTGTATTGCTGCATCGGTCACTTCTTTTACTAAGTCCTGAATTTTGCTAACAAACCGATTGTAGCTCTCTGCCAGCTCGCTGAGCTCGTCTGAACCTTCAGTATCCAAACGGCGCGTCAGATCACCTTCACCTTCCGCAATATCATTCAAATTTCTCACCGTCGTACGGAGGGGGCTAACAATACTTTTTGCCAACCAAGACGCGATAAGCAACGAAACAGCAATGCCTACAATTGCCAGAACAATGACGAAAGTACGTGTTGATGCAATGCTATCGGCGTAATATTCGCGATTCATGGCAATTTCCAAAACCGCTATCGGATTCCCGCTGAAGTCATCAATAACTCGAGTGTAAGTGGCATACGGCGTGTCGCCTATTTCGTTGTATCCAATTTTTTCGTCCCCACGCCATGCTTGCATTACACTCTCGCCATTTACCAACGTTTTTCCATTTATCGTGCTAGCAAGGACATTCGTTTTGCTTCCTTGTACTCCATGAATAGCGAGCTTTGCTCCATAGTCCTCTGTAAATAGTTCAGCGAATGCATCACCAAGGTTTAACCCAAACTCAATAGAGCCTCGATGTTGGCCTTGACTATTAATTGGATAAAGGCCCCGAATACCTATACCCGCAACACCGCCATCTAATCCTTTCACGGGTTGCTTCGTCTCGTTTACCGCTACTATAGTCGGTCTTAAGGAGGTTAAATCGTCACCGTACTTTTCAAGCCTATGAAGGCGCAGGAAAGAGCGGGCTGGAGGTGTATGGAATTGAAACTGGGCAATACCGTAGTCTTCATGCAGAACGTCATAAATACCGCTGTAGGTGTTGATTAAGCCCTCCCTATCACCTTGCGCTAAAGTTTCCGCTGTATCTGGATGTAGTGCGACAATAGCACTCATTCCCTCAGCGAAGCGAGCTCGAGTATCAATTTGCGAGCGTGCGGCTTGGTATAAGTTTTCAAGCTCTCTTTGCTCGGCTTCTCGAATGACCGAGTTAGAATTAACCAAATAAAATACCGACATCGCGACAATAATTACGGTTACCACGACACCAAAGCCAACGGCAAGTCGCGTTCCGATATTTATATTTCTGAACATAGAAGCTCCGAATTTTCGTATTCTTGGTAAGTTATCGTTCGTTTATAAGAAAAATATAGAAAAAATAAGAATAAGTTGCACAGCTTGGTTTAATGCGTTGCCAGTTAGTCTACGGTAGAATGGTCGCTCCTATCACTAATATTTGCCCCACTACATGACATTTTCTGATCTCAAACTTTCCCCTGAAACACTTACTGCCCTTTCACGTCAAGGTTACAGCAAACCCACGCCCATTCAGGCACAGGCTATTCCTTTGGTGCTAGCAGGGAAAGATGTCATGGCGGCCGCGCAAACAGGCACGGGAAAGACAACGGCTTTTACGGCACCTATTTTAGAGCGCCTGAAAGGTAACGAACGTGCCAAAGCCAACACAGCACGTGCGCTTATTTTAACGCCAACTCGTGAGTTAGCGGCTCAGGTAGGCGAAAACGTTGCAAACTTAAGTGCGGGTCTGCCATTGAATTACACGGTGGCGTTTGGTGGTGTGAAAATTAATCCGCAAATGATGAAGCTTCGCAAAGGCGTGGATATTCTGGTGGCAACGCCGGGCCGCCTGCTGGACTTATACAAACAAAACGCGATTCGCTTTCCTAAGTTAGACGTTCTGGTGCTGGATGAAGCCGACCGCATGCTCGACATGGGCTTTATTCACGACATTAAGAACATTATTAAGTTACTTCCGGCTAAGCGCCAAACTCTTCTGTTCTCGGCAACCTTCTCTAACGACATTCGTGCGCTGGCTAAAGGCTTGCTGAAAAGTTCGGTCGAAATTTCGGTGGCACCACCCAACGCCACTGCCGAGCCAATTGAGCAAACTGTGTATGAAGTACAAAAAAGCCAAAAGCTGGGTCTGTTATTAAAGCTATTGAAAAGTCTGGAGTTACGCAAAGTGCTGGTATTTTCACGCACTAAACAAGGCGCTAACCGGTTAGTTAAGCAGCTGGATAAAGCCGGCTTCTCGGCAGCGGCTATTCACAGCGCTAAAAGCCAAGGCGCCCGCACTAAAGCGTTGACTGACTTTAAAGGTGGCAAGGTGCAAGTGCTTGTAGCAACTGACATTGCCTCACGCGGCATTGATATTGAAAAGCTGCCGTACGTGATTAATTACGACCTTCCCCACGTTGCTGAAGACTACATACACCGTATCGGTCGAACCGGTCGCGCCGGTCAGGCTGGCCATGCTATATCGCTGGTTACAGGCGAAGACGCTGACGCCTTGAAAGCGATAGAAGAACTTATAGGCGAACGGATTGAGCAGCGTGAGTTATAACGATTTGCCCGGTAAATAGTCCTTTACATTGGTAGAGGGTTTACCAAAAAGATACCCCTGGAAATGCTGACAGCCCATATTTTGTAAACGCTTGAACTGCTGCTCTGTTTCTACGCCCTCCGCAATAACGGTAAGGTTCATGCTGCGACCCAGGCTAATAATAGTTTCCGCTAACAAAGCGCCTTTACTGTGCCGACCTAAATCATTCACAAAAGCTCGATCAACTTTTAGCTCATTGAGAGGCAGACGCGTTAAGTAAGCTAAAGATGCGTAACCCGTGCCAAAATCATCCAAAGAAAAAGACACACCAAGTTTGCGCAAACTCTCCATTTGTTCAACAACGTCATCTATATCTTCCGCTAAGAGACTTTCTGTCAACTCAAACCGCAATTTACTGGGGGTTGCTCCACTGCTATTGAGTATATTTTTAACGCGCTCGACAAAATCCCCTCGACGGAACTGCAGTGAGCTGACATTGACAGAAATCCCCAAGTGCTCAAACGCCTTTTCCTCGTTCCAGTGAGCAAGCATTTGACAACTTTTTTCCAGAACCCAATCGCCAATACTTATAATGCTTTCAGTGGCTTCTGCAATCGGAATAAAGTCGTTAGGAGAAACGGCTCCCAGTTCTGGATGCTGCCAGCGCAGCAAAGCCTCAAAACTGACAGTCTCACCCTGCGCATTGACCTGAGGTTGTAAAGCTAACGCTAACTCGTTGTTCTCGACAGCATGATTAAGGGCTTGTGATATTTCTAAGTGCTTTTTTACAGAGGACTCCATTTGCTGATCGAAAAAGCTAATATCAATGGTGTTGGAACGCTTCGCCATTTTGAGGGCGATGTCTGCCTGACGCAACAGCTCATCCGCAGGTGTTGCCTCAGGGCAACGAAAAAGCGTAATACCGATACAAGCGTCAACTTGGTGTGATCGCCCATCCAAAAGCATCGGTGTTTTTAACGCTCGAATAATTTGCTCTCCCAGCTGCTCAGCCTCAGTTGCCGCTATATCTAAAGATGGCGCAGTGCATGGTAGAAAAACAGCAAATTCATCTTTACCAAGACGAGCTAAAGCATCTTGAGAAGAGCTAAAACGTTGCAAACATTCAGCACAATTTAAAAGAACCTGATCACCAATTTCATAGCCTAGGCTCTCATTAATACTGTGAAAGTTATCAATGTCGACAATAAGTAAAGCCGCAAACGAGCTTTCAACGGTTGTATTACGCGTTACGCTAGTTATCCGTTCAAGCATTAAACGTCGGTTAGGTAGATCGGTAAGCGAGTCGTAATAAGAAAGCCGTTGGACCTCTGCTTCAGCCATTTCTAATGAACGCATATCCGCATCCATACAGAACATGATGGGTTCATCATTCGGTAGTGAAACGACGGTGTGGCTTGAATAGACTGGCACAGTGGTGCCATCCTTATGTTTTAGGTTCAGTCTAGCCGGCGGAATGCCCTCTTCGTTGTCAAACATCCAGGCAACGGCTCGCTTGACCTCATCGCGCATCTCATGAGGGATAATTAAGTCATACAGGCTGCGCCCAAGCGCTTCGCTCGTGGAATAACCGTATATTCTTTCTGAAGCGGCATTCCAATAAACAACTGAACCGTCTACGCGATAGCCTTGAATAGACATAGCTTGTGTATCATCAAAGAGCTTATGGAACCGTGCTTCGCTAGTTTGCTTGTCGCGGTTATTCGTCATAGAAATTGACCGTTGCTTAATTTATCGGTGAGAGACGTCGAACTTACATTAAGCATAGAAGATAATTGATGAAATTGTTAACCAGGCACAGCTTTTGTGACTCAAATAATCAATCGCAGCTAAAAAATGTTATTGAGAGCCTGTCTCAACAGTCTCCAATAAGTTGTGCTGGAATTTAGATAGCAGTTTGTTCAGCATTAATTTCTCGTCCTTAGAGAAGCCCGCCATAACTTCGCCCGCCAGCTGAAACCGTTGCTGTGTCACCGACTCAATCACCGAAAAACCTTTTTGAGTTAACTGAATTGGCTTTGACCTTTGGTCTTTGTCTGCGGCTAAGCGCACAATTAAATCCCGGTCAATTAATCGGTTCAGACATGTCGTCAGTGCCCCAGACGTAATTCTCACCTCTTTCAACAGCTTTGAGGGAGTCACTTTAAAGGGTTGCCCCTGGCGCATCGCGCACGCCAGGACATCGTGCTCTGTCTGACGCAGATCATAAGGTTTTAGGTTTTCCAAACCCACGCGATCAGCATTTGCCCCAGCACCTATTAACTGACCAATAAGCGCCGCATCGGCAACCGGCAACTCCGGGTAAATCGCTTTCCATTCTCTTTCTGCACGTTGCAGTAGCAAAGGCACCTGATTGATCTTATTCATCGTCGACTCCTTACTTTTGCAGCTTTCCCACTAACCAGTTGTCGTTAACGATAATCACCATATGCTCTTGGTTCACTTCAATTTGAACCTCGTTGGTGTACGTTAACCCCAGGATCCCGTTGTCCTTTTGCGCCAATAACTCGTCATTAAGAAACAAACGACCATCAACTTCTTGTAGCGTCATGCTGTTGGTGTCGGTCATTAGGTGTTTATTCAGCTGTCCGGCATCAAACACGTATGTACCAAGAAACGCCTCATAGCGGCTTGGTTTCGCCAGCATACCTTCATCGGGTATGTCGTAATCCATGTCATTGATAATCAAAAACAGTCCTGCCATAAGCTTTAAAATAGGGGTGTTTCCCCAATTGGATGTAACTGCTATAAAGTCGTCAGACTCAGGCGCTCTGACTAAAACGCTTTTTGTGCCATAGCCGCTGCCAGATGCAAACCATAAAATTTGTTCGCCAAATGGTTTAAGCGTCCATCCGTAGCTTGAAAAGTCACCGCCACCCATCTCAACCTGAGGCTTAAACATTAACTGCCTGGTCTTCTCAGAAAGTAATTGATTCTTTTCGAGCGATGTGACAAAGCTATAGAGATCACTCACGGTAGAGTACATGCCACCACCGGCATTCTGACCGAGGTGTTTGGTACGCTGCGCCATTGCCACGCCATTGGTGGTCATTCGGTAAGGTACTGCCTGGCGGGCAACGACACGCTGGCCTACGTAGACTCCGGTATTCGCAAGCCCCAGTGGGTCGATAATGTGGTTATTCATATACGCTGAGAATGGCTCGCCCGATACGTTTTCGATAATACGCCCAAGCAGCGTAATGCCTGAATTTGAATATTCGTAGCGCTCCCCCGGAGAAAATAACAGCGTCTGCTGGTTAATCAGTTGCTTTACTTGCTGTTCGAGCGACAGCTCGTCGTACCATTGAACACCGGATTCACGCGGAAGTCCGCTAGTATGGGTCAATAAATGATGAACAGTAACTTTGTCTTTCCATTCTGTATCCAGTTCCGGAAGATAATTATCTATGCTTTGGTCCAGCCTAATCTTATTACCCTCAACCAGTTGCATAACAGCTACCGCAGTGAAGGCTTTCGATATTGAATTGATAGAAAAACGGTGATTGACGCTATTCTCAATATTGAAACTGCGGTCAGCTAAGCCATAACTTTTTTCAATAAGTGGCTGACCCGCTTTTACAATTTTTACCGTGCCGGAGAATCCGTAGACAGCCTGGTAGGCGCTAGCGAGTGAGTCGAGCCGTTGTTGATAGTCTTCCGTTTTCACTTGCTTTGCTACTGACGATGAACAAAAAGCAATGACCAACGTTAACGCCATGGTGAGTTTATAGAACATAGTTGTCCCTGGTAGTAATTAACATAGCGTCAGTATACTCAGGATTTTATCTTTACATAAAGATAAATTGTAAGAATACGTAACATTGCCATATTAAGTCGATAGGCATTTACTATTGAGAGCGAATAAAATTGAGCGCCAGTTCAAGGCTACTTACTGAATGATCAGGAACAACTCCGCGAGGCTCTTTATTACCGTTAGGCCGAATGATGTGCGCTTTAGGATAGCCTACCCGAATGCCGGTATTATCCAATGTAAAATGCTCCATAGAAGCGTAGGTTGTCGCTAAATCTGCGGTTTCCTCCCCCAATATCGTGCCAAAATCATAGTCCTGAATAATAGCCGCCACCGATACAGCATTACTAAAAGAGCTTTTATCAACAAGCGCGTACACTGCAACTGGCAAATGGGCGATGCTCTTTTCCCTTTCATTGGGTTGCGATAGCTCAAGCGGAAACGATGCTATTTCACCGTTGTTACGACGCTCGTAAAAAGTCTCAAGCTGCTTGTTCAGTGCGCTGGGATTACTGCTGTTAGTCATACGTTCAGTATTGGCTTTGCGCGATAATTGAGACACTTTCACTTTAAAATCAGAAGCAAATTTAAAAGGCTTATCGGCAAACCAAGCAACCATCAAATCACTGAAGGTATTGGAACCGCCGGGATTGTTTCGTAGGTCAATAAGCACAGAATGGACGTTTTTCTCGATAAAGTGCGTAAACGCATTATCGATAAATTGCTCGAATGTCTCGTTATTCCAGGTGTCATTACCTGCATTCGTGTCGATATTATAAAATGGGCCGGGCTTTAGGTAGCCAACGTCATCAATAATCTTAAATTCACGCGGCTTAGATTCTGGCTTCTGATTACTCTGTTTCAGACCATTACGGTGTTGCTCAAAGGCAAGTGTCGGTTGCTCCAACTCGTAAAGCTTATTGTCCGCAGTTCGACGCAAGGTCATTTTATAATTGGATAATTCACCCTCATGCAGCCAAACGTAGGGGGCGAAACCTTCCTCCAACGCGGTATTAGCCAGAAACGCATTATCGGCGGCAATATATTGTTGTAGCTGCTGAACCCAAGAGTAAGCATCGACACCATTAACGGTGAGAATTTCATCACCTACAGCGACGCTTTCGGATATACCGTAGTAATCGTCTACAAAAACCGAGTTTTCTTTTAACGAAATTGATATCGGTAGCAGTTTACCGCCGTTAGATAGGTGAGCCATTAGCAAATCAATCGGGTACTCAATTTTGGTGTGGGCAATATTAGCCAATGCCGTAAAACGCATAAACTGCTTGTGCGCTTCAAGGTGAGTTACCGGTCCATTAACTGATGTCAGCCACGCGTTAAACTCTGATTCAAAAACCGATTTAGGTGTGCGAGCGTAGAGATCATAACTCGCATTCTCCAGGCCGGTATAAAGCTGACGAAAATCAGCTTTTATTTCGTTAGGCGTATACGTTTTATCTACGCCAGCAGACGCAAAAAATGAGAACAGCAACAAAATTGATAAATAAAAAATTTTCATAATAAGCTGACCGTTAGTTAAACAAGACACTACCTTAACCTCAGCCAATGAAACTATCCTGACAAAGTGCTGTTTTTAATCGGACAAAACCCTGACAAAGGCTCTGCAATCATGTTCAGCCTTTAATTTTTGATTAAGGTTTCGGCAGAGTTCAACGGCTTTTCCGTGCTCTCCACTGTCAGCCAATACGCGCGCCAATGCCAAGGTGCTACTTTCATGCAGCGGTGTGTAAAACAATGCTTGTCGATACCAATACTCCGCCTGACCATTAGCGTTATTCTGCCGGTATTGATTGCCGATGAGCTCAGCGACATCGCTTATCCATGGTCGTATTTGTACTTCGTTTTGCGGGTAAGTCTGCTGCATGGCAACAAAAGCTCGTTCAAAATAGTCTATCGCTTTGGTTTTGTCGTTTTGGGCACCTGCAAGCTCACCCAAATTTATGAGTACTGGCCAGGTATTAGGTGATTGCTCCAACGCGCGTTCATAGAAAGTTATCGCCTCATCGAACTTCCCTTGTGCCGATAAAACAAACCCCTTCGCCTTTAATGCGACGCTACTATCGGGCTCTAACTCGACCGCTTTTTCTGCATAACGCATTGCACGGTCTAGTGCGGATTGCGCTTCAGGGCTAGACAACGCCCCCTCACTTAAGCTTTGGGTCAGTGATGTAAATACATGATTGTCGTCGAACCAACGCAGGGTTCGCTGTACAAGAGCATTAGCTAACCCTGCATAAGCATGTGCAGAGTCTGGTTGAACGCCAAGGTGCTGCTCGTAGAGGGTAATCGCCATTTCATTATCGGCAAGCCGCATTTGGTGGTAAAAGTCATCTGCCTGTTGCAATCGTTGAGCGCCAACTTCCTTTTTATTTGTTGGTATTAGCCAGAACAACAAAAGCAAAAGAATAATCAGACAAAGAGCTACGGTGGTAATACGCTGAAACTTTTTGTCTTTAGCTAACGCTTCTGACCTAACAGGGTCTTGGACTTCTTTTCCGCTAATTCTCTCAACGGGAGCTATCAGACGGTATCCGCGCTTGGGCACTGTTTCGATATAACGAGGTGATTTAGCTTGATCTCTGAGTGCCGCACGCAGTCTGGATACGGTTCGGCTAATAGTGTCATCACTGGCATAGCTCCCGGGCCATACTTTATCGATTAACTCTTCTTTTGTGACAACTTGGCCTGCATTTTCAGCCAGAACTGCAAGCATTGAGCACGCTTTCGGCTCAAGCCGAGTCGACTCTTTAGGTTGCTCTGTTGCTTGCGCTCGGCTACACACGCCGCTCGATAGGTCAACAATCCATTCACCCAGTTGTATTGAGTTCAGTTTTTCTACCATAATGCTTATGTTTGTGATGAGTCATTTAGAATACAGAATCAATCGTGGCGCAGCCATTGTTTTGTACAAATTCATACCGTTAGGACATCAGCCATGCCAGATAACTTAAAACTCTACGAAGCCATTATGCTGCTCGCATTGTGCGAAGAAAAAGGCACCATGAGTGGTATGTACGTGGAATACGCCACCGCCGGGGCCATAGCCGCTGAGTTACTAATGTTGCGCCGGATAAAAACTGATGAAGACAATAAAAATAAAGTTGCGGTGCTCGATGACAGCCCTACTGGCGACGCACTGTTGGATGAAGCCCTCACGATGATTACTGAAGCCAAGCGTCCACGAAAACTAAAAGACTGGGTCCATAAGCTTGGCGGTATTAAGAGCCTGAAACATAAAGTTGCACAAGCACTCGCTGATGATGGCATTGTGTCTCATGAAAAAAAGAAAGTGTTGTGGCTATTTGAACGCCAAGTTTACCCGGAAGTTAATCCGCAACCAGAGCAAGAATTGCGTCAGGCCATGCGTGATGCGGTACTAAGTGACAGTGAAGATATTGAGCCTCGCGTCGCTATTGCTGTTGCGTTAGCCAATAGTACCAAGTTGTTGCCGCAGGTATTTAGTAAACAAGAACTCAAAGATCGCAAACAACGCATAAAACAGATAGAAAATGGTGAGCTAGTGTCTAAAGCCGCCAAAGAAGCCGTTCAGGCTATTGAAGCTGCGGTCATGATAGCCGCTATTATGCCCGCCATAACGGCAGCCTCAGCACCTACTTCCGGGGGTTGCTGAGGTATCAGCAACCCTATAGTTTTTTGTTCAGTCTTCAACAAATGTCTCGAGGAACCTTAACGCCAATGGGTTCTTCTCAATGTGTGCGCCAGTCAAACTATTTATTTCGAACCTCAGACCATCAGTATTTCCAAGTGCGACTAACGTTACCCCAGAATCAGGGACTTTTAGTAAAAGCCCGGCATAGGCATCTGGCCACCAACCTCCGTGCCAAACTAATTTATGACCCTGCCAGTTCTGGACGAACCAACAATAGGCATAAGGCATCGGATTACCCTCTTTGTCACTCGCCGGGGACCACATTTTATCCATCAAGTCTTTAGATAAGATACGTCCCTCGTCCAAAGCAATAGAATAATGAGCAAGTGCTTTTGCACTGGCGATTATGCCGGAACTGGCGTTGAGTTCGGTGTTCGGTAATACGGAATTAGCCAGTCCGTCGGACTCTTCCGGCGCATGGCGAAACGGCGGCGCAATATGAGCCAGTACCTCACTGGCAGCCGGATCTCGCCACCCAGCCGCGATACCCTCTAAATCTCCCGCTTCAATAACGTAGTTATTCACCCAATAACGCCAGCTTTTACCCGTATTCTCCTCTACCCAGTTAGACAAGCGGCCGAACACAATAGGGTTATAGAAAAAGCTCATGCCTGGTTCGCCTTGTACCTGGTGTTGAAGCACATGACGCAACGTAATGACTTGGTCACACTGTAAATCAGGTACCCGATAACCGTTATCCAGCGTTCCACCACCAAATATATTGCCGCTTGTTGTCAACCAGTGACAACGTCTGTCCCAGTCACTTAAGGTCGTAAAGTCGGCATCGAGATCGATGTGACCATCTGCTTCCATAGCCAACAAAGTTGCGCCAGTGAATGTCTTTGTAATGGATGCGGCAAGATACGAGGTGTCTTCCGTTGTTGGCTCTTCGGCGTCGTGGTCCTGAAAGCCTATGCTCTCGAGCATAATAATTTCATCGTCTTTTACCACCGCAACGGACAAGCTCGGGATCAGGTTTTCTTTTCTAAACTCTTTTAGGTAAGCCTGAAATGCCTGCATTTTTTCATTCGTAACCTGAGACTGTGCTAGCGCTTCACGTGCTGAAAAACAGGCAAGCGTCGCCAGCAGCAAATAATAAATTATTGCTTTCATGATGGTTCCTTTATTAAGTAACTTTAAATGAGAGGTTTGGCGCTCAGCCGCGTGTGCCGAGAAAAGGAATACTGGGGTAAAAATATTTCTGTGCTTTTATCACAGCGATAACGTTAGCCAGCATTACTATGGCGGTATAAGGGATAACGGCTATAAAGAATAAAAAGCCAAAACCTTCGACACTAAGCAATGCAATAAATGCAAGTGCGTATATGAGTGTCATAGTTATTTGAAAGTTGATAACCGCACGCCCATGAACATCGTACAGCGAGTTGTCTTCACGTTTGTGAATCCAAATGAACAAAGGGCACAAGATATTAAGAAATGGCATCAGAAAGCCAATAAATGGCGATGAGTGCATTAATAGCAGCCACTTAGTCTGAATATTCTCTTCGCGGGGGTCATCTAGCTGCAGCAATTCATCCACATCGACTTCAAGCGCGGCAGCCAGCAGCTTCACCGTTCTTAAATGAGGAGTGACTTCGCCTTTTTCTATGCGCTGGATAGTCCGAACCGTTACTTTTGTTCTATCCGCGAGTTGTTCCTGCGAAAATCCTTTCAGCTTACGTTGATAACTTAAGCGTTCTGCAAATTGGGTATTTTTCATTGTTGTATTCAGCTCTCTTGCCCGATAGTTCGGGTAAAACTTTACCCAGAAACACCGGACATTGTTACGACATTGCCATGTCATGTTGCTGTCATTTGTGTTAATCAATAAAGTACACGACTAATACGACCAATAATATACCGGTTGGGATGCTCATAAACCATAAACCAGAAGTGAAAAAAGCAGTTAGCAGACATGCGCCCAGTATCGAGGCTGACAAAGTAATGGCCCGTCGCTTCTTCCACAGAAATATTCGCCACCTACTTCTTAAACTCAGAAATTCATTCACTGTCCGACACCTTTATTCGCTTTTCCGCTTTTAGTATATGTGTTTTAACGGTACCCAACGGTAGTTCTGTAAGCCCAGTTATTTCTCTATGCGAGTAACCGTACACTCTACTCATAACATAAACGTCGTACTGAACCCGACTTAACGCTTTTGCACTTTTGTTAAAATCAATCAAAACATCAATGTCTGCGGTTTCTTTATATGCCTTTGGTTGCCGAAACAGAGACTCTTTGAGTTTTTCGAAAATCCCCGCTTTTCGGGTGAACTGCTTATATTCGTTTACCGCAATAGAAAATAACCAAGTAGAAAAAGCGGCGTCTAATTGAAACTGACTGATTTTAGTAAAAGCTTTGATATACGTTTCTTGAATGACGTCATCAGCCACTGATTCCTGCATACGGCTCTTTAAAAAGCCTTTCAACTTCGAATGGTACCGGCGAAACAAAACATCAAATGCTGTGTGATCTGCACTTGATTGAATAATGGCAACAAGTTGCTCATCCGAAAGCTGTTTCATTCCAGTTTATTTATCTCGTTCGACGTAAAATAAAATTAGATAAGCGATACCAGCCAAACACGGAAACAAAGCAATTCCATTCAACCCCGTATTTAAATCGAGATTGCCACCGGTTCTGAAATCAACCATAAAAGAGAAGCCCCAAATTGCCAGCGACACAACAAGCAGGAAAATGCCTTTGCGTAAATCATTCTTTGATGAAAAAAATAGGCGCCCTACCACCCTTATAGATTCGGGCTGCATATCGTTATGCTTGTCGACCAGCTGTATAAACCAACGCTTTTTGAGTAATTGATAGGCCAAAATCAGACCTATCAAAATAACAACGGAAGAAAAAAATATTAGTGGCACCGCAATGTCTTGATTACTCATTCTATTACCTTCTGTTCCAGAGCTCTGAGCCTAAATATAACCTTGGTAAAACCTGTTCCATAACCGGTAGCGAATTATCGCCATTCATAAGCAGTACATAACCGTTTTTTGATTTTGGAAAAAACAGCGCTAATGCATTGACGCCAGGGTCTTTCCCCGTATGCAAAACAGCGTACTCACCGTTTTTAAACCCCGATAATATTTCCCAACCTAAACTGAAATATTGTTTTTTTCCAAGCTTACGGCTCTTCGCTACCATTAACGCATATAATTCTGGCATCAACTGCTGTTGCTGGAAAATATACTGCATAAACAAGGTGTAATCACGAGTAGTTGTGATTAAGTTCGCTGCTGCATTCGCTTCGTAGTGCTTATTTAATGGGTAAACGTCCCCATTTTCATCAAAATTATGAGCATAACGACTTTCATCAACTTGCCCATCCCACCAGAAATGTGTGTCATGCATTCCGGCAGGTTCAAATACGTAACGCTTGGCTAGCTGCTCTAGCGGTTGATCAAATTTTCTTTCAAGTGCCTTACGTAAATACTCGAATCCCTCGCCGGAATAACCAAAACCTTTACCGGGTTCGTAATTAAACGTTAGCTTTCCGCTTTTTGACAGACGACGCCAGTTATCAAAACCAGACTCATGTGACAAAATAATTCTTGGTGTTAAAAGGTGCCCCCAGTCATGGTCTTTAATATCAGGATCAACCCAATATTTAGATAACGATTCGTCGAGCGATAGCTTACCTGCATGAACCAGTTTTAACGTCACTAAAGTGACAATCGGTTTAGTTAACGAGGCAACTTTAAATAACGTATTCTCAGGTGCCGGAACTGATCCATTTAACGTTCCAAGTACGTTGGAAGATTTCATCTTCCCATTCTCTAAAACTCCAATGCCTAACGCAGTAACACCCGCTTTCTTCATGGTTTCTAAAAGCGCTTTTTCGTCACTGTCTGGCGATTGGTGGTCATAACTCAGTGCTGATGACAGCTTCCAAGAGCCATTATTTAAAAGCCAGGTATGCGTGAACCTTGCGGTACTGGTGAGAGTCATTTCATTATTCTGTTTTAAATAAAAAGCATGCTCTCCATGTTGAATAGCGCCGTATAAGTCACCATTTTTATAAAGCGGAAAGTTCTTTAAAGACCCGGGGCTTCGCTTTCGGATAGGTTTCAATTTAGAACCTGAACAAATATTTTTCTCGACATTTTTTAAGAAAAGCTCAGCAGTCTGCTGACCACTTTGATCATGATAAAAAACCAAATCATTAGAAATATGCTGTTTTAGGTAATTCATATCACACTCATTGAACGACCGCTGAAAGAAGGTCTCGTCCAACCGCATCATTTCTGTTTCAAAATCCTCAGCACCTTTTGCCAATAACGTGAATGGTAGAGCCAATAATAACCAACTGACGTAATGCATTTTGCTTGTCCTTTTTTACTGAATTGCTACTTAGATGCACGCAGTTGGTTATTTGGATTTAATAAATAATGAGAAAACCTAAAAACTTGAAAAACAAGACTTAAGTTCTACGGTTACTAAGTACTATAGAAAATTCTGCGACAGTGGAGGTTCAGTTATGAACGGCAGCTTTACTTGGAATGCAGACACACTGTTCGTCTTTAGCCTTAACGAGAACCAGCGAGTTTCTTATTGCCCGAATAATATGCAAGGCTTAATGCAAAAGGAAAAAGACGATCTACTACAGCAGCCACTTGATGCGCTTGTTGATAATGATGCCTTACCCGACAAAGTCATTAAAGAAGTCAATACGTCACTTAAGCGTGAAATGCCGTGGAGAGGCATTGTGCCTTTTGTTGTGCCAAATCGCGGAACCGTTTGGTTTGATGTGATTGTACGCGGCATATTTCGTCGCGGGAAAATTACGGGGAGTCAGTGGCTCATGCATCAGGCCGACAGTCACTACGAGCAAGCAGCTAAGCGAGTCTATAAGCGTCAAGGCGGTTGGTTTAATTGGTTAACCAAGCCCTTTAATCATTGGCGTAATAAGCGCAAATGGGCTAAAGAGTTGGCTAACGCCGATGGTTCAACCGCAAAAACTCAACACCGCATATTTGGAGACGGTTCACCCATGGGCAAAGTCATGTATGAGCTTGCACTACGCGAATCATCATTGCTGGCGCTTACCACCCGCTTGGGTGAAGGTAACGACGTGTTAGCGGAAGCCGTTAATTCAACATCTGAAAACGCGTCAAAAACTGCCGACGCCACCGAACAGACGGTTGAGGATATTGAGCAAATTGCTGCTTCTATGGAAGAAATGGGACAGACCGTTGATGAAATTGCCCGCAACGCAAATGACTCTTCAAGTGCGTGCAATGATGTTAGCGACCAAACAAAAAGTGCAGCCGACTTTATCGCTGACAGTAGCAAGAAAATTACTCAGTTGGTGAATGTCGTTAACGAGAGTGCTAAGCAAACTGAACAACTCTCTCGTAATGCCGATTCGGTAAAAGAGGTCAGTGAGAAGATTGATGCTATCGCTGAGCAAACGAACCTGTTGGCATTAAATGCTGCTATTGAAAGTGCCAGAGCCGGTGAGCATGGTCGTGGATTTTCCGTTGTCGCCGATGAAGTGCGCGCCCTTTCTCAGAAGACACAGCAAGCTGTCGACCAAATTGAAGAGACGGTCAACCGTATGACGCAATCAATGACCACTTGGCGTAATAAAATGTACGAACAACGAGATTTGGCTGAGGAATGCGGAGAACTAGGCCGAAAATCTGAGCAACAGGTCTACGAAGTGACGGAAGCCGTAACGGGAATCAATGATCGAATGACGCAAATTGCCGTTGCCGCTGAAGAACATACCAGTGCGGTTTCCGAAGTGAAAGACAGCATGATGTCCATTAACGACAACGTGCGCAGTGCAAATAAACTCACCCGTGATACAGAAGGTGAAGTTAAAGCGATTAAAACCCGCTTGCGCGAGTTTCGATCGCTGGTTGAAGCCTTTGAGGAAGATTAGCTTTTCAGTTCTCCAGAGGACGACTCTATGTGCGCTCGGACGAACCACTGGAACTGCTCGAGCTCTGCTAACTGCCCGGTTAACATGTCTTCTGATACCGGGTCGAGCTCAGCCAGTGTTTCCATCGCTTCCCGGTGATCACCATTGACGCCGTTGTAGACTTTGTCCAGAGCTACTAAATGCTCTGCCACTAACCCTTTGCCTAAAGAGTAATCTTCCCATCTGCGACGCTCTGCAATTGCTTTCGGTGTACCGACAGGAACGCCACCTAACGTCGCTATTCGCTCTGCAATGGTATCGGTCATTTCACGTACAGCTTCGACCTGAGGGTCTAACATTTCATGCACACCAATAAAATTTGGTCCAACAACGTTCCAGTGCACATGTTTTAGTGTCAATTGCAGGTCAAGCAATGCGACTAAGCGATCATCAAGAATTGCTATGACTTTATCCGCCGACTCACTTTTCATTCCCGGTGCTGTAAAGTCTGCAACTTGGCTTGCATTATTGCTACTCATATTGCCTCCTGATTTATTAACGTATCAATTAAGCTTACGCATAAAATACACAGGAAGATCGCTTTGTGACTGCGCGCAGTAAAGGCGAAATAAGACAAGGGCTGGTGCCCGGTGTTGTAGTTCTGTCATGTCAGGGTGTCGAAGGCCATGGATGGCCTTCGTCAAGCTCACACGGACGTGCTAGTAGCGCCCCTGACATAACAGAACTACAACACCCAACCGGCTCTTGGCTTATTCCGCCTTTATTCCTTAGAGAGCAGACACAAAAAACCCGGCGCGAAGGCCGGGTTTTGTTTAAGCGTTGGCGGGATATTACCAGCCAGTTTTCTCTGCAACAGCTTTGCCGATGTCAGCCAAGCTGCGTACAGTTTTCACGCCTGCTGCTTCAAGTGCAGCAAATTTCTCGTCAGCAGTACCTTTACCGCCGGCAATGATGGCACCAGCGTGGCCCATACGTTTTCCTGGAGGAGCAGTAACACCAGCAATGTAAGAAACAACCGGCTTAGACACATTGTTTTTAATGTACTCTGCCGCTTCTTCTTCTGCTGTACCGCCAATTTCACCGATCATAACGATAGCTTCGGTTTCTGGATCTTTTTCGAACAGTTCCAGAATATCGATGAAGTTAGAACCCGGGATAGGGTCGCCACCGATACCAACACAGCTAGACTGACCAAAGCCTGCGTCAGTCGTCTGCTTAACCGCTTCGTACGTCAATGTACCTGAACGTGACACGATACCCACTTTACCTTTCTTGTGGATGTGGCCAGGCATGATACCGATTTTGCACTCGTCCGGAGTGATAACACCCGGGCAGTTTGGACCGATCATGCGCACGCCTTTGTGCGTCAGGTATTCTTTAACGTAAAGCATGTCCAGCGTCGGGATACCTTCAGTAATACAAACAATCAGTTCGATACCAGCGTCTGCTGCTTCGATGATTGAATCCTTACAGAAAGGAGCCGGTACGTAGATAACGGATGCCGTTGCGCCAGTTGCTTCTACCGCTTCTTTTACGGTATTGAATACAGGCAGACCTAAGTGCTCTTGACCACCTTTACCTGGGGTAACACCGCCAACCATTTGCGTACCGTAAGCAATTGCTTGCTCAGAGTGGAAAGTACCCTGACCGCCAGTGAAACCCTGACAGATTACTTTGGTGTTTTTATCGATCAAAATGCTCATTATTGACCTCCTGCCGCAGCAACCACTTTATCGGCAGCATCAGACAAGCTTTCTGCAGCGATAATGTTCAGGCCACTTTCGTTCAATTTCTGTGTACCCAGTTCAGCGTTGTTACCTTCAAGGCGAACAACCACTGGTACTTTAACGCCCACTTCTTCAACCGCGCCGATGATGCCTTCTGCGATCATGTCGCAACGAACGATACCACCGAAAATGTTAACCAATACGGCTTTAACAGAGCTGTCAGACAAGATAATTTTGAACGCTTCAGAAACACGCTCTTTTGTCGCGCCGCCACCAACGTCAAGGAAGTTAGCTGGCTCGCCGCCGCTCAGCTTAACGATGTCCATAGTACCCATCGCCAAACCTGCGCCGTTAACCATACAACCGATGTTACCGTCTAACGCTACGTAGTTCAGTTCCCACTTAGCCGCTTCCGCTTCACGAGAGTCTTCTTGCGACGGATCGTGCATTTCCTGGATTTTCGGCTGACGGTACAATGCGTTGCTGTCGATGCCGACTTTCGCATCCAGGCAGTGCAAGTTGCCTTCGTCAGTGATAACCAACGGGTTAATTTCCAACAGCGCTAAGTCATAAGTTTCAAACATGTTCGCCAAGCCTAAGAAGATTTTGGTGAACTGCTTAACTTGATCTGGCGTTAACCCCAGTTTGAAACCTAATTCGCGACCTTGGTATGGCTGAGGGCCAACCGTTGGGTCAATTTCAACTTTCAGAATTTTCTCTGGCGTTTCTTCAGCAACGGTTTCGATTTCTACACCGCCTTCAGTTGACGCCATGAACACGATTTTACGTGAACCACGGTCAACAACTGCGCCTAAGTAAAGCTCGTCAGCAATGTCAGTGCAGCTTTCAACCAAAATCTTAGCAACCGGTTGACCTTTCTCGTCGGTTTGGAAAGTTACTAAGTTTTTGCCTAACCACTGTTCTGCGAATGCACGAACTTCGTCTAAACTTTTAACCAACTTCACGCCGCCCGCTTTACCGCGACCGCCTGCGTGAACCTGACATTTTACGACCCAAATGTCGCCACCAATACGTTTTGCCGCTTCTACAGCTTCATCAGCTGTGTCGCACGCAAAACCTTCAGATACTGGTAAACCGAACTCTTTAAAGAGTTGCTTACCCTGATACTCATGCAAATTCATGATGCTCTTCCGATTCGTTGAAACAACAAAAGCAGCTTACC
Organism: Idiomarina piscisalsi; assembly: GCF_002211765.1. Lineage (NCBI taxonomy): Bacteria > Pseudomonadati > Pseudomonadota > Gammaproteobacteria > Alteromonadales > Idiomarinaceae > Idiomarina > Idiomarina piscisalsi. The sequence continues at coordinate 1,085,348 of NZ_CP022133.1, read as the reverse complement.
TGCTGCCTACCCGAATACCGCGCCGAATTTTAACGTGAACGGCGCAAAATTAACAGCCGCAAGCTAAATTAGCATTGCGGCTGGTTCTCAGCGTCTTTAGATATCCAGGATAAGACGTTGAGGATCTTCTAACAGCTCTTTTACGGTGACTAAGAAGCCAACCGATTCTTTACCATCGATAATACGGTGGTCATAAGAGAGAGCTAAGTACATCATTGGCAAGATTTCAATCTTACCGTCGACAACCATTGGGCGCTCCTGGATTTTATGCATACCCAGAATGGCGCTTTGAGGTGGGTTCAAAATTGGCGTAGATAACAGTGAACCAAAGACACCACCGTTGGTAACCGTAAAGTTACCGCCTTGCATTTCTTCAAGGGTTAATTTGCCGTCACGACCTTTAATGGCCAAGTCGCGAATGCCTTTTTCCATGTCTGCAATTGACATTTTGTCGGTGTCGCGCAGAACGGGGGTTACCAATCCGCGCGGAGTCGAAACTGCAATGCTTACGTCAAAATAGTTGTGATAAACAATGTCATCACCATCGATAGACGCATTTACGTCCGGGAAGCGTTTCAGTGCTTCAGTCACAGCTTTAATATAAAAGCCCATGAAGCCTAAACGTGTGTCGTGCGTTTCTTCAAAGACGTCTTTGTATTTTTTACGCAAGTCCATGATTGGCTTCATGTTGATTTCGTTAAACGTGGTCAACATAGCCGTGTCATTTTTCGCTTGTAACAGACGCTCAGCAATACGCTTACGCAGACGTGTCATTGGTACACGTTTCTGGTCACGGTCGCCTGAAACCGCAGGCTGTGCCGACTGCTGCTTGCTGCTGTCAGAAGACTTAGACGCTGATTTAGAAGAACCTTCTTTTACATGCTTCTCAACGTCTTCTTTCGTGACTCGGCCACCTTTACCTGTGCCTTTAACGTCACTTGGTTTTAAGCCGTGTTCACCTAATAAACGACGTACCGCAGGACCCGCAACTTCGCTGTCACCGCCGTCGTCTTTGCTTTCTGCTGAAGACTCAGATTTGCTGTCGTCTGACTTACTTGAACCGCCATCTGAAGAAGCGCCCGCTTCAACAATACCGATAACGTCATCCGCACCAACCGTTGCGCCTTCGTCGTGTTCAATTTTAACTAACACACCGTCAGCAGGAGCAACGACTTCCAGAACCACTTTGTCGGTTTCAATGTCGACTAAGTTCTGATCGCGCTTAACTTCGTCACCTTCTTTAACGTGCCAAGCTGAAATCGTTGCATCAGAGACCGACTCTGGTAATTGAGGAACGGTCACGTTCATCTTTTCACCTGAGCCTTTCTTCTCAGAAGAATCTGACTCTTTCTTGTCATCCTTCTTGTCGGCCTTTTTGTCAGCTTTTTCGTCGCCGTCGTCTGACTTCTCTTCTTTCTCTGAGTCAGAGCTTTCAGCGCCATCGCCTTCTTCAATTTTGCCGATCACTTCTTCAGCCGTAACAGTTGTACCTTCATCGGCAATAATTTCGCCGAGTACACCGTCCGCTTCTGCGACAACTTCAAGCACTACCTTATCGGTTTCGATGTCCACCAAATTTTGGTCGCGCGACACTTTGTCGCCAGGTTTTACGTGCCACGTTGCGATAGTAGCATCTGCAACAGATTCGGGTAATTGAGGAACTTTAATATCAATCGCCATGGTTCATCTTCACCTATTTAATGGTTAGCGCTTCGTCAACGAGTTTTTGTTGCTGTTTGTTGTGCTCTGATAAATAACCCACCGCTGGAGCCGCTGACGCGTCCCTACCACGATAAGTTAATTGAGCACCGGAAGGTATCGCAGCCCAGAAGTTGTGCTGGCTACTATACCAGGCACCTTGGTTCTGCGGCTCTTCCTGACACCAGACAAAGTCCTTGACGTGTTGATAATCTTGCATGATATCGGCTACTTCTTCCGCAGGGAACGGATATAGCTGTTCGATACGAATAATAGCCACATCGTCTTGTTCACGGTCGCGGCGTTCTTTCAGTAAGTCGTAATACACCTTACCTGAACAAAGCACCACGCGTTTTACTTTTTTCGGATCCAAAGAGTCGATTTCACCAATCGCGTTTTGGAAGCCTGTATTTTCTAACTCGTCCATCTCTGAAATAGCCAGAGGATGACGGAGCAATGATTTTGGCGTCATGACAATTAACGGGCGGCGAACCGGACGTAATTGTTGACGGCGAATCATATGGAATACTTGTGCCGGGGTAGTCGGTACGCACACTGACCAGTTGTGGTCGGCCGAAAGCTGCAAGAAGCGCTCCAGACGCGCTGATGAGTGCTCAGGCCCCTGACCTTCATAGCCATGAGGCAATAACAACGTCAGTCCGCATAAACGACCCCACTTCTGCTCACCAGAACTGAGGAACTGGTCAATAACAACCTGAGCTCCGTTAGCAAAGTCACCGAATTGGGCTTCCCACATAATGAGTGATTTTGGCTCGGCTGTGGCGTAGCCATATTCGAAAGCCATTACGGCTGCTTCTGACAAAACGGAATCATAAATTTCGATTTGCCCCTGGCCCTCTCTAATGTGGTTCAACGGCATATAAGTGCTACCATCTTCCTGGTTATGCAATACCGCATGACGGTGGAAGAAAGTACCTCGGCCGGAATCCTGACCGGTTAGACGAATATGTACGTCCTTATCAACCAAAGTCGCGTACGCCAAGCTCTCTGCAAAGCCCCAATCTAAGGCTTTGTCGCCTTTCGCCATTTTTTGGCGCTCTTGGTAAACCTTCGCAACGCGGGAGTTCAGCTTATGCTCTTCAGGATACTGGGAAATTTTCTCCGCGAGTTCTTTCAGCTTCTTCGCTGATACTTTGTAGTCGTATTCTACGTCCCAGTCATTACCGACATAAGGTGACCAGTCCACCGAGTGCGCCCGCATTGGGCGGTGCTCTTCAACAACCACCTCACCTTTATCTAAGGCATCACGGTAGTCCTGCACCCATTGTTTCGCGTCGTCTTCACTGACTGCGCCTGACTCGTTTAAGCGTTCTGCATACAGCTCGCGCGCTACCGGATGCTTTTTGACTTTCGCGTACATTAACGGCTGCGTTGCGCTTGGCTCGTCCGCTTCGTTATGGCCGTGACGGCGATAACAAACCAAATCAATCACTACGTCACGCTTAAAGGTGTTTCGATAATCGAGCGCTAATTGTGTAACGAAAACAACCGCTTCGGGGTCGTCTGCATTTACGTGGAAAATCGGAGCCTGAACCATTTTCGCAATGTCAGTACAGTATTGTGTCGAACGAGCATCTTCTCGTTTCGATGTGGTGAAACCTACTTGGTTATTCACAACAATGCGCACTGAACCACCGACCTGATACGCTCGGGTCTGCGACATGTTAAACGTTTCTTGTACCACACCCTGACCAGCAATAGCCGAGTCACCATGAATGGTAATCGGCAGGACTTTCTCGCCTACCTTATCGCCTAAGCGATCCATACGAGCACGAACAGAACCGACAACCACTGGATTCACAATTTCTAAGTGTGACGGGTTAAAAGCCAGTGCTAAGTGCACGTCGCCGCCTGGGGTGGCAAAATCTGAAGAGAAGCCCATGTGATACTTAACGTCACCAGAGCCCTTGCTTTCACCATGTTTCCCCGCAAACTCATCAAACAAGTCTTGTGGCTTCTTACCTAAAACGTTAACCAATACGTTCAAACGTCCGCGGTGAGCCATACCAATGACGACTTCTTTTGCGCCCTGCTCGCCTGAGCGAGAAATTAACGCTTTCAGCAGTGGTACTAAGCTGTCGCCACCTTCCAATGAGAAACGCTTCGCGCCCGGGAACTTAGAACCTAAGTATTTCTCCAGACCGTCTGCAGAAATGAGTTCACGCAGAATCTTTTTCTGTTGCTCTTTATCGAACTTCGCTTTACCTAAATTGCCTTCTAGGCGCTGCTGAATCCAACGTTTCTCTTCGGTAGAAACGATGTGCATGTATTCAGCACCGATAGAGCCACAGTAAATGTTCTCAAGAACATTGTGGATGTCTTTAAGCTTCATCGTCTCACTGCCAACCGCCAGCGAGCCTACGTTAAACTCACGATCTAAATCGTCTTTTGATAACTCATGAAAATCGAGAGAAAGGTCAGGAACGGTGTCTTGCTTCCACAATCCAAGCGGGTCGAGGTTAGCGTGTTGATGACCGCGGAAACGATACGCGTTAATCAGCTGCAAGACTTTAACTTGCTTTTGGTCGCTGACCGAGCTGCCGCCACCAGACTGTTTGAGTTTATTCTTCGCTGCTTCGCGGAACTGTTCGCGAACATCACTCATTTTCGTATCTGTTGCCTTGCCATCGCTAGGCAGTGCGTCAAACACCTTACGCCATTCGTCGCTGACAGCGGTTGGATCATCCAGATACGCCTCAAACATTTGCTCAATGTAGGCAACGTTCCCACCGGCTAGATGCGAAGTTTCTAGCCATTCACGCATTACACCGTCTTGCATTGCGTTTCCTTCACCTAAATATGTAAACCGATTTTATAAAAAAATAGCCATCCTTTGTGGGATGGCTATCCACAACATAAACCGTTCAAATTGACACGCAGTGAGTCTTAGACCGCGCGATTCAACAGCATCGATTTAATGTGGCCAATAGCCTTAGTTGGGTTCAACCCTTTTGGACAAACATTGACACAGTTCATAATACCGTGACAACGGAACACGCTGAATGCGTCGTCTAAGTCATCCAAGCGCTCGTTGGTTGCAGTATCACGGCTATCGATTAAGAATCGATACGCGTGCAACAAGCCTGCCGGACCGATGAACTTGTCTGGGTTCCACCAGAACGATGGACATGAAGTTGAACAACATGCACACAAAATACATTCATACAGTCCATCAAGCTTAGCACGCTCTTCTGGAGACTGCAGACGCTCACGAGCTGGTGGCGTTTTTTCGTCGTTAATCAGGTACGGCTTAATTTTCTCGTACTGCTGATAGAACTGGCTCATATCGACAATTAAATCACGAACAACCGGTAAGCCAGGTAACGGACGAATGACAATTTTACTGCCTTTCAGTGCCGATGTTGGCGTGATACACGCCAACCCATTTTTACCATTGATATTCAGGCCGTCAGAACCACAAACGCCTTCACGGCATGAACGCCGGAACGCCAACGACGGATCTTGCTCTTTCAATTTGATAAGCAAGTCCAGCACCATCATGTCTTGGTTTTCTTCCACCTCTAAGGTGTAGTCCTTCATGTACGGTGCGTCATCAACATCCGGGTTGTAACGATAAATCGAAATATTCAATGTTTTCATCGCTTTAACCCCTTAATTAGTACGTACGAGCTTTCGGAGGGAAAGCTTCGCGCAGTTTCGGTGCCATATTAACCTGACGAGTCACCATGTCTTCAGATTCTGGGCGGTAAACAGAGTGAACCAACCATTTTTCGTCGTCACGGTCAGGATAGTCAGCACGGCTGTGCGCGCCACGGCTTTCAGTACGGAAGTTTGCTGCAACCGCAGTTGAGTATGCCGTTTCCATTAAGTTATCAAGTTCCATACACTCAACACGCTGAGTATTGAACTCTTTCGACGTGTCGTCTAAACGTGCATGTTTTAGGCGCTCACGAATTTCTTTCAATTCTTTCAGACCTTCTGCCATTGCGTCGCCTTCACGGAAGACCGAGAAGTTCATTTGCATGCAGTTTTGCAGGTCTTTCTTAATTTGCGCCGGATCTTCGCCTTTTTGCGTGTTTTCCCAACGGTTGTAGCGAGCCATGGCCGCTTCAACATCAGACGCTGACGATTCACGCGCTTCGCTGTTAGCCGCCAGTGTCTGACCTAAATGCATACCCGTCGCACGACCAAATACGACAAGGTCAAGCAGTGAGTTACCGCCCAAGCGGTTTGCACCGTGAACCGATACACAGGCAATTTCACCACAAGCAAACAGACCTGGTACTGGCTTGCTTTCACCTTTGTCATCAACAGTCAGAGCCTGACCGTTAACGTCGGTTGGGATACCACCCATCATGTAGTGACAGGTTGGAATAACCGGAATAGGTTCTTTAACCGGGTCAACGTGAGCAAAGGTACGAGACAGGTCACAAACACCCGGCAAACGGCTTTCCAGCGTTTCTTTGCCTAAGTGATCCAGTTTCAATTTAAGGTGTGTACCCCAAGGACCGTCACAACCACGACCTTCACGAATTTCGGTCATCATTGAACGAGCAACAACGTCACGCGATGCTAAATCTTTTGCGTTTGGTGCGTAACGCTCCATGAAGCGTTCGCCATCTTTGTTTAACAGGTAACCACCCTCGCCACGGCAACCCTCGGTTACCAGACAGCCTGAACCGGCGATACCGGTTGGGTGGAACTGCCACATTTCCATGTCTTGCACAGGAACGCCGGCACGTAACGCCATGCCAACACCGTCACCGGTATTGATGTGTGCGTTCGTGGTTGAAGCGTAGATACGACCAGCACCGCCAGTTGCTAAGACAACCGCTTTGGCTTTCACGTAGTAAACTTCACCCGTTTCCATGTTCAGAGTAGTTACACCAGTAATAGCACCATCTTGGTTCTTCACCAGATCCAGCGCATACCACTCAGAAAACACAGTCGTTTTGTTCTTAACGTTTTGCTGATACAGCAAATGCAACAGTGCGTGACCAGTACGGTCGGCAGCTGCTGCGGTACGAGCGGCTTGCTCGCCACCAAATTCTTTTGACTGACCACCAAATGGACGCTGGTACACTTTACCGTTCTCAAAACGTGAGAAAGGTAAACCCATGTTTTCCAGTTCCAAAATAGCTTCCGGACCGGCTTTACACATGTACTCGATAGCGTCCTGGTCACCAATGTAATCCGACCCTTTAACGGTGTCGAACATGTGCCATTGCCAGTCATCTTCGTGTGCATTACCTAAAGCAACGGTAATACCACCTTGTGCAGAAACCGTGTGAGAGCGCGTCGGAAACACTTTGGACATCAACGCACAGCTCATTCCCTCTTGGGAAATTTGCAGCGCTGCTCGCATGCCGGCACCGCCAGCACCAATCACCACTGCATCAAATTCTAAAGTTTTAACGTTCACTTAAACACCCCACAGTACGAATAAGCCAGTGAGCCAAACAGCGATGAGACCAACGCTGAAAACTAGCTGAATGAAAGCACGTAAGCCAGCGGCTTTTACGTAGTCAGTCAGTACCTGCCAAATGCCAATCCAACCGTGGATAAGAACCGCAGTCAGAACCAACATTGTGGCTACTTTCATCCAAATGTTAGCAAATAACCCACTCCAAACTTCATAGGTGACATCTGGCGTAGAAATGAAAAAGCCCGCCATGAATAAAGCGTATAAACAAATAACGATAGCGCTGGCACGAAGAAGGATAAAATCGTGCGAGCCACTGCGTCCGAAAGTAGCTGCTGCTGTTACCATAGCCAAACTCCTACTAGCACGGAAAGAAGAATAGAAAGTGCAATTGAAACAACCGCACTGGTTCTTCCCGAATCAAGCTCTTCCCAGTAGCCCATATCCATCACTAAATGGCGCAGGCCTATAATTAAGTGAAATCCTAGCGCTGTCAAAATACCCCAGCCAATAAATTTAGCGATAAAGCTGGTCATCAGGTTTTCAACTTGAGCAAAGCCTTCTGGTCCACTAAGGGAAACAGCAAACGCCCAAATAAGGAAAACAAGAGACACCAGCATTACGACACCTGAGATACGGTGCAAAATAGATGCTTTGGCAGCGGCAGGAAATTTAATAGTTGATAAGTCTAAATTAACAGGTCTTTCTTTTTTCACGATAGATTGCCTTTTAATAAAGCACAAAAGAAATGTCTTTCACGTGTGTGCAACAAGATATTTGTTACAAATACGGTGAAAGAGTATATCGACCCAAGCCACATTTTACAACGACAAAACAACGATTCGATAAGTGAACTGTTTAGTCATGCGACTAAAGTCTAACTTAACTCAAAAATGAGTAATCTTTTCTTCATCTTCACTACGTATACTTTGCTAGAATTAGTTCACGTTCTGCGAATTAAATTGACATTTACGGGCATGATCGAGTTAAATTAGCCCACTTTTTCAAAGTAAACAGTGAGGAGATTTCCTTATGGCTGATCGTAAAGCCACTTTACAGATTGACGGCCAATCCATTGAACTGCCAGTACTTTCACCATCGGCAGGTAAGGATGTAGTTGACGTCCGAACACTGGGAAAACACGGTTACTTCACTTTTGACCCAGGGTTCCTGGCTACGGGCTCTTGCGAGTCGGCTATCACCTACATCGATGGCGAAAACGGTGTACTTTTGCACCGCGGCTACCCTATCGGTGAACTGGCAACCAAAGCGGACTACTTAGAAGTTTGCTATATGTTGTTGCATGGCGAAGCGCCAAACGAAGAACAATATCAAGAGTTTAAGAGCACGATTACTAAGCACACGATGGTGCATCAGGGCATCCATAATTTCTTTAATGGCTTCCGTCGCGACGCGCACCCAATGGCGATGCTTTGTGCAGTCACTGGTGCCTTGTCGTCGTTTTACCACGATGATTTAGACATCCATGATGAAAACCAACGTCTGCGCAGTGCGTATCGCTTAATTGCTAAAATTCCAACGATTGCAGCAATGGCTTACAAATTCAGCATTGGTCAGCCATTCGTTTACCCACGTAACGACTTAGGCTACGCAGAAAACTTCCTGAACATGATGTTCTCTGTACCGGCCGAAGACTACAAAATTAGTCCAGCTGTGGCTCGTGCTATGGATCGTATCTTCACGTTACACGCAGACCACGAGCAAAACGCATCAACTTCAACCGTGCGTTTAGCAGGCTCTTCAGGTGCTAACCCTTATGCGTGTATCGCAGCGGGCGTTGCGTCACTATGGGGACCGGCTCACGGTGGTGCTAACGAAGCGTGTTTGCGTATGCTGGCTGAAATTGGCTCTGTTGAAAACATTCCTAAGTACATTGAGAAGGCAAAAGACAAGAATGACCCATTCCGTCTGATGGGCTTCGGTCACCGTGTTTACAAGAACATGGATCCTCGCGCAACCGTTATGCGTGAGTCTTGCCACGAAGTGCTGAAAGAGCTTAACCGTGACGATCCATTATTGGACGTTGCAATGGAGCTGGAGCGCATTGCGCTTGAAGACGACTACTTCGTTGAGAAGAAACTGTTCCCGAACGTCGACTTCTACTCAGGTATCGTACTGAAAGCTATCGGTATTCCAACGAACATGTTTACCGTTATCTTTGCTTTATCACGTACCGTTGGCTGGGTGTCTCACTGGCACGAAATGATGGGCGAAGAAAACCAAAAAATTGGTCGTCCACGTCAGTTATACACTGGCTACACACAGCGTGAATTTAGCCCAATTAAAAAGTAAGGCTAACGGCTGTTCGAAAAGGCGCTCAATGAGCGCCTTTTTTATTGGCTAAAATTCAACAAATTTACCGAAGATGTCGACAATTAGTTCGTGTACGTTGCTTTTTATTCCCTACAAAACGTGCAACTAGCCTTCAATTTATTTATACTACGTCGCATTTCGCTGGCCACCCATAGCGACAAGGCCGATTTCATTTTCAGTGAGTGCTCGCCACTGACTGCAGATAATTACAGAGAGGCTTATGCAGCAAGTAGTTAACGTACAACAACCCATCATTAAACCTCGTCGATTCAAGGTTTATCAGCACAGACAGCTTGATAAAATCGAAGCACTAAAAAAAGTGCCGGATGATATGCGTTTTGAAATGAAAGTCGTTGCTAACGTACTACCATTTCGCGTCAACGAATATGTGTTCAACGAGCTTATTGATTGGGAAAATGTACCCAACGATCCGCTGTTTCAGCTAACTTTCCCACAAAAAGACATGCTTGAGCCGTCTGCGTTTCAGCGCATGGCTGACTTAATGTCGGGTAAGCATACAACGAACGAAGTGTTCGACTTGGCGACACAGTTACGTGAGGAAATGAACCCGCATCCGGCCGGGCAAATGCAGATGAACGTACCTCATGTCGACGGTGAACCATTACCCGGTATGCAGCACAAATACCGTGAAACGGTTCTGTTTTTCCCAGCTCAAGGTCAGTACTGCCACTCTTACTGTACCTTCTGTTTCCGCTGGGCTCAGTTTGTGGGAAAAGCGACTCGCTTTAATTCTAACGACGCTGATCAACTGCACCGCTACTTAGCGCAGCACAAAGAAGTCACCGATTTACTGGTAACTGGCGGCGATCCAATGGTTATGCGTACCCGCAAACTGGCTGAGTACCTTGAAGGTCTGCTGAAGCCTGAGTTCGAACACATTAAAACCATTCGTATTGGCACTAAGTCTCTCACTTTCTGGCCGTATCGCTTCATTACCGACCCGGATGCGGATGAAATGTTGCGATTACTTGAGCGTCTGGTTGAAGGCGGTAAGCACGTGTCGATTATGGCGCACCTTAACCACCCAAATGAACTGCGTACCGAAGTCTGTCAGGAAGCCATTCGCCGTTTACGTAGTACCGGCGTACAAATTCGTTGCCAGGCGCCTCTGCTACGCCACATTAACGATGACCCGGACGCATGGGCAAACATGTGGACGAAGCAAGTGCAGCTGGGCATGATCCCTTACTATATGTTCGTTGAACGTGATACCGGTGCGAAACGCTATTTTGAGGTGCCGCTGGAACGCACTTGGGAAATCTTCCAACAGGCGTACCAACAAGTCTCTGGTATTGCGCGTACCGTTCGTGGACCGTCAATGAGTGCCGGACCAGGTAAAGTCGAAGTGCAGGGCGTAACAGAAATTGCCGGTGAGAAAGTGTTTGCACTGCGCTTTATTCAGGGTCGTAACCCTGACTGGGTACAGCGCCCATTCTTTGCCAAATACGATCCGGACGCAACCTGGCTCCATCACCTTAAGCCGGCGTTTGGGGAAGAGAAGTTTTTCTTTGAAGATGAGTATGCGCAAATGTCCAAAATGGACTAGCAGATTCCGCAAGGCCAGCTTAGTCGCTGGCCAATGCTCTCGCCCGCTGCAAGTCGGCTTCAGTGTCGATACCTGCCGCGGGCGTTTTTATTGCCTCAGCGACATGAATACGCTCACCATGCCAAAGCACGCGTAGCTGCTCTAACGACTCAATATGCTCTAATGGGCTGCTTTCCCAGGTAATGTAGTCCAATACAAAACCAGCACGATACGCATAAATACCAATGTGACGTTGATAACGTTCAACAATCTCGGGGGGCAACGGCTGCTCTTTAGCAAAGTCGTCCCGGCTCCATGGTATCGCTGCACGGCTGAAATACAGTGCATAACCGTTGCTGTCAGTCACCACTTTGACTGCATTTGGGTTAAAGATGTCTTCCGCGTCGTTTATTGGTACAGAAAGCGTCGCCATGCGCGCAGCCGTCTGGTTAGCCAGGTTATCAGCTACCTGGCGGATGATTTCCGGCGGGATAAAGGGCTCGTCGCCCTGTACGTTGACGACCACTTCGGACGTTTCAATAGCCAGTTTATTAATCACTTCGGCCAGACGCTCGGTGCCCGAATTATGCTCTGGTGAGGTCATTAATACCTGACCGCCAAAGGCTTCTACTGCGCTTTCTATTCTGCTGTCATCAGTGGCAACGATAACCCGCCCTGCACCACTTTGTTGTGCGCGCTCATAAACATGCTGAACCATGGGCTTGCCGCCGATATCAGCTAAGGGCTTACCGGGTAAACGACTTGACCCATAACGGGCCGGAATCACTACGGTGAAGCTCATGAAGGAACCTTTTCTAACTCTTCACTGCTGATTTCACGTGCTTTGTCGGCAATTAGTACCGGAATATCTTCGCTAATCGGATAGGCAAGCTGCTCACCTCGACAAACCAACTCGTCTTTTTCCACATAGTGAACCAATTTCCCCTTGCACTTAGGGCACGCCAGTATATTTAACGTTTTAGCTTCAATGGGCATTTCGTTTCCTTTCCAACTCTTTCAGTAACTGCTCTTTAAGCGAATCGGGCAGTTTGGTTGCTATTGGCTGATAATACCAATTATCTAACGCGAACGATTGGCATTTTCCAGCGTCTTTTTCTGTCATTAATAGGGGGAATTCTTTCAGGCCGCTAAAATCACTTTCAACAAACTCATGATGATCATTAAAAGGTACGGTTTGCTCTAGTTTAAAGCCTTGGTCCTTCAAGGAGTTGAAAAATCGCTGCGGGTAGCCGATAGCTGCCACTGCGTTATAAGTCTGCTCTTTATCCAGTTCGATGCGCTCATTATTGTTCACCCGATACCATTGACCATTTTCGACTTCCGTGACATACCGGGCAAATGGGTGGCGACCATAATTTGACACTACCCATTGAGAGCCTTTTAAGCGCCATGGTCCCTCTCTCAGCGGTCCTGCCGGTAACAACCAGCCATTACCAACACCACGTTCAGCGTCCAGCATAATCAGTTCAATATCGCGTTTAAGCGCATAGTGCTGGAGACCGTCATCGGAAATAATGATATCGACGTCAGGGTGTTTCTCCGCCATATACTCTGCGGCCTCAACCCGCTTGGGGGCAATAACCACGGGGCTCCCTGTTCGTTTATGCATCACCAACGGCTCGTCACCCGTTCTTTCCGCATTATCGCTCTTAGTAACAGAATGAGGAAAAGGGCCTTTCGCCCCATAGCCACGGCTAACAATACCCGGCGTCCAGCCTTCTTCCTTTAGCCACTGACAAAGCGCAATAACCATCGGTGTTTTGCCGGTACCTCCAACGCTGATATTACCCACCACAATAACCGGAAGATCCACTTTGTGACGCTTAAATAGCCCTAAAAAATAAAAACTACGGCGCAGGTTTGTCAGCAGCCAAAACAGCAATGACAACGGCGCTAGTAACAATAAAAGCGGATGAATACGCGCCTTATACCACTGCTGTTGAAGCCACATTAGGCGCCTCCGTGAAACTGTAAATTATACAGTTGGGAATAAGCGCCCTCCTGATCGAGAAGCTGTTGGTGAGTACCTCGCTCGATTATTTCACCATTATCCATCACCAAAATTTCATCGGCATTTTCGATGGTCGATAAGCGGTGCGCAATAACGATAGCTGTACGGTTTTTTCGTAACGCCCCTAAGGCCTGCTGAATATGACGCTCAGACTCCGTATCAAGTGCAGAGGTTGCTTCATCGAGAATAAGTATTGGCGCGTCTTGCAATAATGCTCTGGCTATCGCAATACGCTGACGTTGGCCGCCTGACAACATAACACCGTTTTCACCCACCATGGTATCCAGACCTTTCGGCATATTATCCGTAAACTCAGTGACGTACGCTTGCTCGGCCGCTTTGATAATGTCGTCTTTTGACACATCTTTTGACGCCCCATAAGCGATATTGTTAGCAATAGTGTCGTTAAATAACGTGACGTGCTGGGAAACCAGAGCAAATTGTCGGCGTAAGCATTTCAACTTGTAGTCATTAATATTGTGGCCATCGAGTAAAATGCGCCCCTGTTCAACATCGTAGAAACGGGTCAACAAGTTCGAAATTGTTGACTTACCACTCCCTGAGCGTCCTACCAGCGCTATCGTTTTGCCTGGGGCAACATTGAAGCTGACATGCTCTAAGGCTAAGTCATCGCCCTGCTGGTAACCAAAGCTCACATCATCAAATTCAATCTGCCCGGCCGCGCGATCAATCACTTTTGAGCCCTTATCAATTTCAATAGGCTCATCAAGGATAGTAAATACACTCGTTGCCGCAGCAATACCGCGCTGAAAGTCACTGTTCACATTGGTGAGTTGCTTTAATGGGCGTAATAGCATGATCATCGATGTCAGCAAGGTCGTGAACGCACCGGCCGATAGCTCTCCCAGCATTTCCGGGAAGCTCGCTATAACCAGAACCATCGACAAACTCAATGACGCAATGAACTGAATAACCGACGTACTAATAACGCGCGTATTCACCAGTTTCATGTTCTGGTTACGCGTCGTATTATTAATTTCAGAGAACCGTTTTGACTCTTTCTTTTGACCCTCGTGCATCACCACCACTTTGTGGCCATTAATCATTTGCTCGGCGGTGGTTGTCACATTCCCCATGGCGGTTTGAATACGGCTGCTGACTTTACGGAAACGCTTAGACACGACGGAGACAACTTTGGCGATAAGTGGTCCAACAACCAAAAAGACCAGCGATAACTGCCAGCTTTGGTAAAACATGAGACCCAGTAGTCCAATAACAAAAGCGCCTTCACGAACTAAAACGAGCAAAGCCCTGCTACTGGCTTCCGCCACTTGTTGTGTGTCATAGGTGATTTTTGAAATTAAGTCGCCGGTAGAATGCTGGTCGTGGAATGAGACTGGCAACTTCATTAAATGATCAAACAGCTGTTGTCGCATTTTTGTGACAACTTTAAAGCCCACCCAATTTAAGAAGTAGCTTGAGGCAAAATTAAAAAAGCCCCGAATAATAAAGAAAAACGGGACGAAAATGGCACCATAAATGAGAATATCGGAATTTTGCTCAGTTAACCCGTCATCAATAAGGGTTTCAATTTGCGAGAAGAATAATGTATCAACGCCAGCATATCCGATCATACCAATAACTGCGGCGATAAAAGCGAGTTTGTAAGGTTTGATATAACCAATTAAACGCTTAAAAGTCGTCTGTTTTTTTTGCTGAGAATCCATGTAGTCTCATATAAGTCATTAAAACTTTGTGCATTCTACCTGTTTTCATGAGGTAACTCCAAACTCCATGAGTACCCATTACTGGTAATGGTGATTTGCCCCACCTCTTGCGTGCCGAACCAAGGCGCACCGGTACGCTGTAAACGACCTATCGTATATCGGTGCGGGAAGTTATAGCCACGATGCTTTCCATAGCTAATAACGTACGCTTCAGCATCTACCGCCTGCAACAATGGCCAACTTGTTGACGTTTTACTGCCGTGGTGAGGAATGGTCAGAATCGTTGAATTGAGCACCTCATTTGAGCGAACTGACGTCAATAACGATTGTTCTGCTCCCATTTCAATGTCGCCGGGAAAGAGCATGGTAAATTCATGCCAACGTAACTGTACAACACACGATTCATTGTTACGGCTAAGCTGACCGCTTTTTTTATATGACGCTGTTGGCCAGTACGTGTGCAAAGACAGTTCATTCCAATAGTTCGTCTGCCCAGCCAGGCATGGCTTGCCGGTTGTCGCGCCAAACCACTTTATTCCGGGATAGCGTTTTTCTAAATAGGCTTTGCCGCCACTGTGGTCGTTGTCTTTGTGGCTGATAATAGCAAGCTCGGGGACTAACCCGTGGTACCGCAAAAAGGGTTCAATGACCTGCTCGGCCATACTGAACCCGCTGTGATAAGAAACCCCGGTGTCCATTAACAAAGCACGGCCATTTCTCTCAACAACAATCGCCTGACTTTGCCCGACATCTAACACATGGATTCGCAGTTGCCCGTCTCGCTGATTCAGTAAGACAAAGATACAGAGCGGTAAACAAACAACAAGCAAGATCCGCTGCCAAACGCGCACAACAGGGACCGTAAAGACAATAATTAGCGCCCATAACGCCCCAAAACGAGCCTCCCGGGTCGCTGCCAAAGTGTCTATTGCCATCCAATTCCAGGGATGAACACTGAGCTGATTTAAGTAAGGCATTATGTAAACGAGCGGCTGTTCTGCAATGTACCATAGCCACTGAGCGTAACGGCTACCGTCAAATAAGCTACACAAGGTTCCAATAAGTGATAGCGGTAAAATCCAAAAACTGATAAGCGGTAAGACCAGCAAGTTAACCAGTGGTGCAAACAGAGAAAAACCGCCGAATAAGTAGACCGATAACGGCGCCATGATAATTAACAGCACCCACTGGATGAACCAGAGTTGTCGCAGGTTGGCCATGCGTCCTGCTTTCGAGCGCCAACGCCAATGGCTAAAAAATAACGTGGTGACGGCGCAAATTGACAACCAAAATCCAGCATCCTGCCAGGCAAACGGATCAATAACAAAAACCCCAAAGCTCGTTCTTAGCAGCAACTGCAAGGGGGTAACCCGCACACCAAGTAATTTGTGCATAAGTACAATGCCGGCAAGAACAAGCGCACGAACCGTCGATATGGCAAAGTTTGCTAAAAATGCGTAAAACACCGCCACTAAAATACCCACACAGGCACATATCAACCGTTTGTTATAGCGTTCGCGAAAAACGGGGCTCACCGGTAGATACCGAAAACAAAACGAAACAAACAGAAACACCGCCCCAACCACCATACCGATGTGCAGCCCGGATATCGCAAGGCTGTGAGCGAGCCCAGTCTTTTGCCAAACGTCTTTTACCTCGTGTGACAGAAGGCTGCGTTCGCCAATCGTTAAGGCTGCAATAACACCGCCAAACTCTAACTCTGCCTGCTTTAAGGCATCAAAAACCTGCTGACGAATAGTAGGGGAACGGCGTACCACGGATACATTTTTGATTGAGCCGGTGGCGCTTATTCCCTGTCGCATTAAGTACGATTTATAGTTAAAGCTGCCATCGTTACGGTAACTCTTTGGTACTTTGAAGGTCGCAGTGCCTCGTATCGTATCTCCCGCTTTAAGGACGATACGTTCGTCGTAAGTGTAAAGGTTTAACTGCACTTTTATATGTTGGTACCAGGCGGGTGAGAACGCTTTTGTACGCAAAATTCGTCCCGTAATGCGCGTATGATATTGATAGACTTGAGGGATTTCATCGAGAGTCATTTGAATATCATGCTCTGAGTCAAAGTATTCACTGGGTAATGACTGAAACTCTTGCCAATAAAGGTTGGCATTCACCCAAGAAATGCCGCAAAATACAACAATAAGTAGTAACCTGATGGTTTTTAAATCCATCGCTTGCTCCCTCCCTGGAGCAAATCGAAACAGGTAATAAACATCACATTATGGCCAGACGCTTTATTCAACGCTTTATGCCTGACCACCAAAAAGTGCGTGAGTCTAAGGCAATAAGAATATTTGGCAGCCTATTGCATGATGCAAATTTATGGCACTTAAATCGGCGATCAGCCTCCGGCGCGTTCGCTGTCGGCCTGTTCTGCGCGTTTGTCCCTGTTCCTTTTCAAATGTTATTAGCGGCCGCCTCGGCCATTCCTTTCCGAGTTAATCTGCCGCTGTCCGTTGGTCTGGTTTGGGTATCGAACCCGATTACCATGCCTCCGATGTTTTATCTGTGCTACTTGGTGGGTAATGCCATTTTGGCTGAACCGCCACAGCCCTTTGCGTTTGAATTGAGTTGGGAGTGGCTGGGACATAGCATTTCGACCATTGGTCCCGCCTTTATTCTCGGCTGCTTAATTTTAGGAACACTGTCGAGTTTAATTGGCTATATTGCGATTCGCTTACTTTGGCGGCGCTCGGTCGTTAAAGCATGGCGCAACCGTCAAAGTGACTAGCCCCTGTCGTGCAGCGCCTTAGCAGGTTCTACTTTTATTGCCCGCCAAGCCGGGTAGATGGTTGCCAACCAACTCATGATAAGTGCAACAGCGCTCACTAAAACAACATCATTCCACTGCCATTGTGACGGTATGTCACTCACGAAATAGATACCGCCATCGAGAATATCGATATTAAATAACGACTCGATAAAACGCATAATGCCCGGCATGAACTGTCCTAGTAGTATACCAATACCTGCGCCCCAAAGTACGCCATAAAGCCCGTTCATGATTCCCTGCAGCATAAAGGTCAGTAGCAATGTTCGGTCCTTCATGCCCAGCGTTTTCAACATCGCAATTTGGCGACGTTTTTTCGCAACCGTCATTACCAACGTCGATACAATGTTAAAACACGCCACAGCCATTACCAGTACCAACACCAGATAAACGACCGAGCGAACCAGCTCAATATCTCTGTATAGATGCCCATGGGTGCGCGTCCAGTCATTCAGGTACACCAACTCAGGCAATTGATTACCGACCTCCTGGGCGACTGCCGGCGCGGTGAAGACATCGCTCAATGCGAGTCGAACGGAAGTGACCCCGTCGGCAATGGTTAATTCGTGCATCGCCGTATCGAGAGACACGTAGGCATTTAAGTGATCAATTTCACCACCGAATTCAAACAACCCAGTTATCTTCAGTCGTTTGCGTTTAGGAGACTGAAAGCCTCTTTGTGACTTTTCAGGAAACAAAATAGACAATGAATCGCCGACCTTGACATTCAGTTTCTCAGCGATGCCAGCGCCGAGCAAAATGCCGCCTTCAGAAGTCCAACGCTGCCAGTCCTTTTGACTGACGTAATTGGCCAGCTCAGACACCGTATTTTCTTTGGCAGGATCAATCCCTTTAAGTTGAATACCGTGAAAACTGGTATCGGTTTGCACCATAACCGTACTATTAATACCGGGTGCTGTTGCCGTCACGCCGGGGTGCTCTAACGCAATTTTGCTGATGAGCTCCCAATTTTTAAGTTCACCTTCCACAGCGCTGTATTCAACATGAGGCACCACAGACAACAACTTGTTCTGTAACACATTTTGAAAACCATTCATCATCGATAATGCGGCAATAAGCACCGCACAACCCAATGCAATACCTGTCGTTGACGACGCTGAAATAAACGATAAAAAACCCTTTTTATCGCGGCGACTGCGGAATCGTTTTGCCAAGAGCCAAGCTAAACTCATTGATGACTCACCTGTGCATCGTTATTAGACCGTTTAGCATCCAGAGTACCGTCAACTAATCGCTCAACCCGATGCAGCTGCTCGGCCAATGTGTTGTCATGCGTCACCACAATAAAGGCTGTGCCTTTTTCTTTATTCAGTTCGAGCATTAATTGATAAATACTGGCCGCCGCTTCTCCATCTAAATTCCCTGTTGGCTCGTCCGCCAGCACAATATCCGGGTTATTAACAAAAGCCCGGGCAATCGCTACTCGCTGTCGCTCACCACCAGAAAGCTGCGAAGGGCGATGTGACAAACGATGACCTAATCCAACTCGTTCTAATAAAGTTTGTGCCGTTTGCTTAGCGTTTTTTGCCTTTTCTCCGGCTATTAATAGCGGCATAGCCACATTTTCCAGTGCCGAAAATTCCGGTAATAAATGATGGAATTGATACACAAAGCCGAGGTTGCTGTTGCGCCAGCTGGACAGCTTGTCAGAAGACCAGCTTGTCATGTCCTGATCATTAAACATCAACTCACCTGTCGTTGGCTTTTCCAGCCCGCCCAGTATATGCAGTAAGGTACTTTTCCCTGAGCCTGACGCCCCAACAATAGCAACCATCTCGCCGGCAGCAATGGAAAAGTCGACTGACTTTAATACGTTAACCTGGTTATCGCCGTCCTGATAGGTCTTACTCAGTCCGCTGCAATGCAGTAAATCAGTCATATCGAAGCGCCTCCGAAGGTTGCGTGTGAGCCGCCCGTAACGCTGGGTAAACCGTCGCTAAAATGGTTAATGCAATAGCGGCGACTGCTATCAAGAAAATTTGTCCTGCTTGAATGGATACGGGTAAACCGCCGCTGCCAACGGTGAAACCGCCCCCCACTAACGCCATAATGTCGTTCAAAAACAAGCTCACCAAAAGCCCGAGAATAATGCCAATCATTGAGCCTACGACACCGTTATAAGAACCCTGCATAAGAAACACAGAGCGAATGCTTTTATGAGAAAGACCAATCGTTTGCAAAATAGCGATATCGTGGCGTTTGTCGTTAATTACCATAATAAGTGCCGACAAGGTATTAAACGCGGCCACCGCTATAATGAGTGCCAACATCAACCACATCATGCGTTTTTCCATCCCCACCGCTTCAAACAGTTGTCCGTAACTCGAACGCCAGTCAGACACCGTGAACTCAGTTTCATTGCGAATTTGCTCAGCGACAATAGGTGCCTTAAACGCATCATCTAAGTACAACTGTAAACCGGTTACGGCATTATTGGGTAAGCGAATAAGCCGAGCAATGTCATCGCCGTGCGCGAAAACCACTGAGTCATCGACTTCAGAACCCATCGAAAATATACCGCTAACGACAAATCGACGTTGCGAAGGCACTAAGCCAAACGGCGTATAAACGCCGCCTTCAGCCGCAACTAAACGGACGGTATCGCCGGGCGTTAAACCTTGTCGCTGCGCCATTCGCTCGCCAATAATAAGGTGGTAGTCTCCCGCGTTAAGTGAGTTCCAGTCGCCTTGAGTAAGTTTGCCTTTCATTGGCTCGGGTAAGCCCACATTAAGCGGATAAACCCCTTGTACTTGTGCCACCGACAGTTTGTCACTTAACTGCACAATGGCCTGAGTTTGAACATAGGGAAGTATTTGCTGAACGGCTTTAATATCCGGCAAGGCTTTGCGGGCTTCCTGCCAACGGGTCAGTTGTCGAGAGTTGTCAGAGTCATGAACCGTGACCTGAGGTACGGCCCCCAAAATGCGTTCTTTCAGCTGACCTTCAAAGCCATTCATTACTGACATCACCACGACAAGCGCCATAACGCCCAGCGCGATACCGATAAACGCAAAGCGATTTATAAAAGCGGTAAAGGGTGATCCCTGTCGTGAGCGACTGTAACGCAGTCCGATAAACAGCTCGACGGGCTGAAACATGTTCCCTCAATGTTTTTGTGGTTGCTAATTCATTACGAGCAAGCATAATGACTTGTAAACAGCCTGACAACTAAAAGCAGAGGCAATGATGCAATCGCAGACATCGATGACAGCACCAATAGGCGATTTCTTCACCATACAGGACGACTTCCCGGTGAACTTGGTTCCGCTCGACAGTGCTGACCAACTGCCAAGCGATGAGGAATTTGAAGCGCAAATTCCGGAGCTGTTTTTGATTGCCTCAAGCATGGCCGAAAGTGACACCCATAAAATTCAAGCCATTAAGGTTGAGCAGCCTGCCGGGAGCGCTTTAGTTGACTTTCTTGAACAGCAACACAAGCGTTTGAATATTCTACTTGGCTATATGCTTCGTAACGAGGACGATGCGGCGCACCGGTTCTCCGGGAAGGAATACGGTGGTGGCGGTATCCGGGTTGTTTCTGACGCTCAGTTGGAAGTCGGTCAAATGTTTCAGGCGAAACTTTTTTTCAAACAAGAAGCGTTGGCTATTTACTGTTATGCACGCCTTGAGAGCTCAGAACCACTTGATAACAGTGACCAATTTCTTTGCACTCTAAGCTTTGAGCGTATCCGCGAAGAAGATCAGGAGCTTCTCATAAGAGCAAGCCTGCACGCACAAAGCCGTCAATTAAAAGAGCGCTCCAGGCAACGCCGTGAACAAAAAAGTAATGCTGAGGAAAAAGCAGACGACTCATCCAATTCTTAGTCATTTTCAGTATAATACTGTCGTTCGCGCAGCTTTTACTGCAACCTTTTTAACGTAACTATTGAGTAGTCATGACTAAGGCATCTGTATTACGACCGCCCTTTCCTTCATCTAAAGACAAAGACATTACCTGGCAGGAGCTGCAAGGCAGTTCACCGGCACTTGCTCTGGCCAAACTGATTGACTCGACCCCGGGCCGGGTTTTGGTGGTCACTGCCGATGCCAATCAGGCCTATCGCCTTGAGGAAGAAGTTAAGTTTTTTGCCGGCGAACACACCGAGTATCATGACGACATAACGCTCTTTCCAGACTGGGAAACTCTGCCCTACGACAGTTTCTCGCCGCATCAGGATATTATCTCTGACCGCCTGTCAGTGCTGGCACGTCTGCCGTCTGCTAAGCGCGGTGCGCTTATTGTCAGCGTTAATACCTTGATGCACCGCATTGCCCCAACCTCTTATGTGTCAGGGCAGGCACTGCAAATAGAAAAAGGTCAGCAGCTGGATGCCATTAAGTTGCGGGAAAAACTTG
Organism: Idiomarina piscisalsi; assembly: GCF_002211765.1. Classification (NCBI taxonomy): domain Bacteria; kingdom Pseudomonadati; phylum Pseudomonadota; class Gammaproteobacteria; order Alteromonadales; family Idiomarinaceae; genus Idiomarina; species Idiomarina piscisalsi. The sequence goes on along the minus strand of NZ_CP022133.1, from coordinate 1,063,478 downwards.
AGCGAGCAGGCTACCGGCATGTTAACCAGGTTATGGAGCACGGTGAATTCAGTGCGCGTGGCTCCATTTTAGACTTGTTCCCGATGGGCAGCGAAACGCCCTATCGACTGGATTTTTTTGATGATGAAGTCGATACCATTCGTCCGTTTGATCCGGAAACTCAGCTGTCAAAAGACCCGATAGACGATATTAACTTATTGCCGGCACACGAGTTCCCGATGACCAAAACCGCGATTGAGCGGTTCCGCGCCCAATATCGCGAGCGTTTTGAAGCCAGTACGGAACGCGAATCTGTGTATCAACAAGTCAGCAAAGGCCAGCTGCCGGGTGGTATCGAATACTATCTACCATTATTTTTTGAGGAAACTTCCTCGCTGTTTGACTATTTGCCGGAAGACACGGTACTAGTGACCTTTGGCAACATTCAGGCAAGTCTTGAACGACTCTGGCAGGACATTAATCACCGTTACGACCAGCGTCAGTTCGACCCGCTGCGTCCATTGCTGCATCCGAACGAGGTGTTTTTACCGGTTGATGCAATTCACGCTAGCTTTAAGCAGTACCGCCGCGTGCGTGCCAGCGTTCCTGCAGAGATGGCACAACCGGGCCCGGTTCAGTTTCACTCGCAGTCGGTGTCCGACATAGCCGCCGACCACCATCAAAAAGCGCCTTTTGAAAAGCTCAACCGCGTTATTACCAACGCTTTAGAAAAATCAGAGCGGATTATTCTCTCCGGAGAAACCGCTGGACGCCGTGAAGCACTGCGGGAGATTATTGCCAAGCTGGGTCATAAAGTGACGCTGTGTCAGCATTTAGGAGACGCGCCTGCAAAAGGTGTTGGGTTAATTATAAGCCCCATCGTCAACTCCTTTTACTTACCCGACGCCAAACTCTGGTTCATTACCGAGACAGAGCTTTTTGGCAGCCGAGTGGTGCAAAGTCGCCGCCGCGAGCAAAAGGCGACGGTCAGTGCCGATACACTCATTCGTAACCTGGCGGAGTTGCAACCCGGGCAACCCGTCGTTCATATCGATCACGGCGTCGGTCGCTATCAGGGTCTGACAACACTGGATGCCGGTAATGTCACTACAGAGTTCGTGACTATTGAATACGCAGGTGCCTCAAAGCTTTATGTGCCGGTAGCCAACCTAAACGTGTTAAGTCGGTACAGCGGCGGCGAAGAAAGCCATGCACCATTACACAAACTGGGCAACGATGCCTGGGAAAAAGCCAAAAAACGGGCGGCTGAAAAAGTACGGGACGTTGCTGCTGAACTGCTCGACATCTATGCTCGCCGGGAAGCTAAGCCCGGTTACCCATTCAAAATTAATGACGAAGACTACCAGCGTTTTGCCGCTGGCTTCCCGTTTGAAGAAACTATTGACCAGCATACCGCTATTGAAGCGGTTAAACATGACATGCAGCAACCTCGGGCGATGGATCGGCTGGTGTGCGGTGACGTTGGCTTTGGTAAAACGGAAGTGGCCATGCGCGGCGCCTTTATTGCGGTAAACGAAGGTAAACAAGTCATGGTGTTAGTGCCCACCACGTTGTTGGCACAACAGCATTACGAAAACTTCAGTGACCGTTTCGCCGATATGCCAGTACGTGTGGAGGTACTTTCTCGGTTTAAAACGACCAAGCAGTCTAACGCCATTCTTAACGACCTTGCAGACGGCAAAGTCGATATTATTATCGGCACACACAAGTTGCTGCAGGATACCGTGAAGTGCCGCGATCTCGGCTTACTCATTGTCGATGAAGAGCATCGATTTGGCGTACGCCAGAAGGAAACCATTAAGCGACTGCGAGCCGATGTTGATATTCTGACATTAACCGCAACCCCGATTCCGCGAACACTGAACATGGCCATGAATAACATTCGTGACCTGTCAATAATCGCAACGCCACCAGCGAAACGCCTGGCCGTTAAAACGTTCGTGCGGGAGTATGACGAACCGACGGTGCGAGAAGCGATACTGCGTGAAATCCTACGCGGCGGTCAGGTGTACTTCCTACACAACAACGTAGACACCATTGAAAAAACTGCCCGCGACATTGAAGAGCTGGTACCGGAAGCCCGTGTCACTATTGCCCACGGGCAAATGCGTGAACGTGAGCTTGAACAAATTATGTCAGACTTTTACCACCAGCGTTTCAACGTATTGGTGTGTACGACCATTATTGAGACCGGCATTGATATTCCCAGCGCCAATACCATTATCATGGATCGCGCTGATCATCTTGGTCTGGCGCAAATGCACCAGCTTCGAGGCCGTGTCGGACGTTCGCATCATCAGGCGTATGCTTATTTGTTAACCCCGCATCCTAAGCGTATGACTAAAGACGCCGCTAAGCGCCTAGAGGCCATTTCTCAATTAGAAGACTTGGGCGCGGGCTTTATGCTGGCCACCCATGACTTAGAAATTCGGGGCGCTGGTGAGTTACTGGGCGACGACCAGAGCGGCCAAATTGAAAGCATCGGCTTCACTTTATACATGGACATGTTGGAACAAGCCGTTGATGCGTTAAAAGCAGGTAAAGAACCGTCACTGTCGCAATTACTGCATGAGCGTTCAGAAATTGACTTGAAATTACCGGCACTGCTACCTGATGACTATATTCCGGATATTAATAATCGTCTTAGCCTGTATAAGCGCATTGCTAATTGCGAAACCAATAAAGAAATTGATGATATTCAAGTGGAACTAATTGACCGATTTGGACTACTGCCTGACGCGGCTAAGAACTTGTTGCGTCAAACCAGTCTAAGGAACCATGCCGAACAATTAGGTATTCGCAAAGTGGATGTCGGTAATCAAGGCGGTGTCATTGAGTTTGCGGATAACACCAAGATAAACCCGGAAGTAATTATCGGGTTAATTCAAAAAGCCCCGAACCATTACAAACTGGACGGTCCAAACCGGCTGCGCATCAGTCAGTCGCTTGAAGATACTCAAAGTCGCTTAAAACTGATAGAGTCTTTACTTGATGAGTTTTCTGAGCAGTCGGAAGCCTAGTGCACAAGGAGAGCAAATTAATGGCGTCAGTCACCAGTCTGATTAAACACAGTTTAATTGCTGCTATTGTCGTTGCAGCCACTTACCCGGTGAGTGCAAAGGCGCTGCCGGATAAGGACTACTGGCGCTGGTTTGAAGTCGAAGTTTTGGTGTTCAAGCAACGTATTGCTGATCAGTCCAGCGAACAATTCCAGCTGTCGCCAACTCGTATCGACGCACGCAAAAAACGCGACTTGCTGACTTCTTTCTTAATCAATAAGCCACGAGCATTAATCAGCGGATTACCCATTTGTGAGCCATTAGACGACACTCAACTAATTGACTTAGCCTGTCGCTATGAAAACGAAGAGCAATGGATTCCAATTGCGGGTAACCCTTTAGCTCCGCCAGCGCCGCTTATGGCATTGCCTGAAACCCCGGTTGTCATTGACGGCAAAGGTGGCGACATTAATACGGCAGCCGCCCCGTTTTTAGTGCCGGCTGAGAAGCTGGAGCTGAATGAAATTCGCACTGAACTGCTCAAAAAAGGCCAGGCTACGCCGCTGCTGCACCTGGCCTGGCGACAGCCGGTTTTCAAAAAAGGTGTGGGACCCAAATACCGCTTATTTGCCGGAACCAATTACTCAAATGACTTTTTTTACGACGGTTTTCCTAAGCAAGACGAGGAATTTGTCGCGCCGTTAAGAAACCCAAATGTCAATAACGTCCGGACCGATATCGAACAGTTATTTAATCTAATAGAAAGTGGTCAACAGCCGTTTAAACCTGTCAGCAAACTGCCACAGCCTGAGCAAACACCCTCACTCAATCGGAAGCACCCTCTGGTTTGGGAGTTCGATGGCCTTATCGACATTTATCTGATTGGCAATTACTTACACATTGACGGTGAGTTTAACTTGCGAGAAATGGACAGCCTAAAGCGCATTGGTAACAGCATTGAAGAGCAAGCAACACTGGCATTAGCCGGCGCGCAAACCGATACTGAGTTTTTACGCAGTTATTACTTTTCGCAACTGCGCCGCGTGATTAGCCATGAAACACATTATTTTGACCATCCGAAACTCGGCGTTGTTGTCCAAATTCGTCGGACTGATCTGTCTGCGCCACGATACTAATACGGAGGCCGATAATGGAAAAGTATGAAGAGCTTCTGTTAGCACTTAGAAAAGTGATTAGAGCCATCGATTTATACTCAAAACAACTCAACAAATATTCCGGGCTCACTGCCCCGCAGCTGCTTATTCTAAGAGAAATTAAAGCCGCCGATGGCATTACCGCCAGTAAAGTGGCTCAAAACATTAACTTAAGTCCGGCCACGGTTTCTAACGTGATTGAGCGGCTCGAACATCGTCGACTTATTCATCGGCACCGCAGTGAGCAGGACAAGCGACGTGTATCGCTGTACCTGACCGATAGCGGTATGGAGCTGCTGAATAAGGCCCCGCAACCGCTACAGGAAGACTTTATTGAAAAGTTTCAAGGGTTAGAGGAATGGGAACAGTCCTTACTGCTTTCCTCCATGCAACGCATTGCCAACATGATGGACGCTGAGCGACTCGACGCCGCCCCGGTTTTGGAAGTCGGCAGCTATCACAAACTGGATCATTAATTATGACAGCCTCACTGTTTAAAAAAACGTCGTTAATAACGGCTTTAGCCGCCGCCATTTCGCCTATTGCTGCAGTCGCTGATGTCTGCCAAACCGACAACCCAAACATTACGCCCATTAATATTGTTCAAGGCAGCGGTTTTAGCTCGCCGAAAGCGAGTGAAACGGTCACCGTCAGAGGCATAGTGACAGCGAGCTGGCAGTCTGAAAATGAACTGGGTGGCTTTTTTATTGAAAGCGCGCCGACTGACACGGATGACAATTTGGGTACGTCTGAAGGCTTATTCGTGCAAACCAGCAAACACATTGGCAAAATAGAGCCGAAAGACACCATTGTGCTTACAGGTGTCATTCAGGAAGTTGACGAACTTACTACGCTAACCGACGTAAGCGACTTAACCTCCTGTGGCTCAGTTGATGCGCTACCGAAGCCCACTCCGTTCACTCTACCCGTTGTCGATAAAAAGCACTTTGAACGTATCGAGGGTATGCGCGTCAAGCTTTCCAGTGGCAACAATGAAACTCTCACTATTTCAGGGAACTACAACTACACGCGATATGGCTTTGTTGACGTATCCGCAGGTCGTTTGTGGACACCCTCACAAATTGTGCAACCCGGCGAAGAAGCTCGCGAACTGGCAGCAAAGAATGAGCTGAATCGCATTCAAATGGACGACAACAGCAATAAAAGAGCCCCCCGTCCATTGCCTTTTGAAGAGCTATTTTCAGGCCCTCACAACAGTTTACGGACAGGTACCGAAATTGAGCCGTTGGTTGGTATCGCCAGTCAATTTAATCGCCGCTACCGGTTTCAACCTTTAGAAACGCCTCAGCTGAAGTCAGCAGCGAAAACGGTCGCTTATAACGCTCCCGACAAAGCCGGAGGCACGCTGAGAATCGCTAGTTTTAATGTTTTAAACTTCTTCAATGGTAATGGCATGGGGCAGGGCTTCCCTACCCCACGTGGCGCCGACACGCCTGACGAAATGAAACGCCAGCAGGCCAAAATCGTGTCGGCAATAAACGCACTAAACGCCGATGTTATCGGCATTATGGAAGTTGAAAATGACGGCTTCGGAGAACATAGTGCCATTCGTCAATTGGTCGATGCGTTAAACGATTCCGGCCCGGTCACCTATTACATCTCTGAACCACAAGCTCAGCGTATTGGCGGCGACCAGATAACCGTTGGACTGATATACAACAAAGACACCGTTAGCGCCTCTTCTCATGCGCTAGTGAACACCGCTGGTGCATTCGCCTGGGGCAGCCGACCACCATTGGCACAAACACTCACCGATAAAAATACCAGCGAACCGTTTACCGTTGTGGTTAACCATTTTAAGTCCAAAGGTAGTTGCCCCGAAGACGAAGAAAGTCCTAATAGCAACCAAAACGACGGCCAGGCGTGTTGGAACGCCCTACGCCTTAAATCCGCTCAGCAATTAAGCAAATGGATAGCGGAGGAGTCCTTCCCAAACACGGTGTTACTCGGAGACTTTAATGCCTACTTTATGGAAGACCCGATTCAATACCTATCGAACAACGGGTATTACAACCCGTCAAAAGCAACGGACTATTCGTATGTTTATGACAGCCAAGCCGGAGCACTTGATCACGTTTTTGTTGAAAATGAACTGAAAGACAATATCTCAGGTGTGTATCACTTACCGTTTAATGCTGATGAGCCCTGGATTTATGACTACCGCAATGCCGAGTTTTACGAGCCAACACCTTATCGTTCGTCAGACCACGATCCATTAGTGTTGGATTTACGTTTTTCTGCATCGGGCATGTAGGCGTTTGTCGTTCCAAAGTGAACCTCAAACTCAATACCCACTAACCATTGGCCTTGCCGTTGCTCTTGCAAGTGGCTGCGAGGCCAGTGATACCCCACCCAGCTTTCCACAAAAAACCATTCTCTTAAATAGCGCTGTCTGTTGAGTAAACGAAGGCCATAGTCGCTGACTGGCACTTCATGGTCCGTTTGCCCCTCTACCCAGGTTTCTGTCGCCCAGGCTTTATCCTCGTTGTATAGGTGATATAGGCGTGCCGTTGAGCTCCAGCGTAAGCCTTCCGTTTCTTCTGCAAAGGTACCTAACGCCCCCCATTGCAGCAACCAGCGCTCATTCAATGCCGACTCATAGTTAAAACGTTGAGACACGCCAAAACCATCGCTGTCTCGCCAAAATGCCGCTGACTGCAGTTTTAATTGTTGCTTATCGGAAATCACAAAGCCCGTCATATAGCGTGCCCTGACGTAAGTATCAAAACGCAGACCACCACGAATGCCAATACTGTAAGAAACCCGATGCCCTTCGTGAATTTCAGGATCAAACCCCAACCCAACCAACCATTCTCGGTCAGATTCCGGGGAGCGTATCACCGACGGTTTACCGGTTGACTCTTCGTCTAAAAACTCGTCATCATCCACACGCCCGATAAACGCTGACACATTGTCTTTCAGGTTAGGCAATGCGACACGAGCTCGAAAACGCGACTTTACTTCGAAACCGTCGTATTCGTCCCATTGCGGGGCGACCGACAATCGCCCATACGAACGATGGTATTCATTTTCAAATTTTCCGTCACCAAACAAACCGTCAAACCACAGCGCCGTTGCATCAACCGTATCGCCTAGCCCCACTCTGAAACCGTCCAACCAAAAGTCGTCGTCTTTTTGCTCCTGAGCGATAGCGATACAGGGCAAAGTACAACTTAAGGTGAGAATGATTGAGTAAGTAATCTTTTTCATAAAAATTGGTCTATAAAGTAATAACCTTGGCGTTTGGAGTTTGTCATGAAAAAGCTCATTACGATTGTTAGTGCTACACTGTTATTTTCTTGTTTCAGCATGGCACAAAATAACGAGCCAACAAAGCAAAATAATGAAAAAGTGGCCACTCTTGCCGGTGGCTGTTTCTGGTGTGTCGAAGAAGCTTTTGAACAGCTTAGTGGGGTACGAGAAGTCGTCTCGGGTTACGCTGGCGGTACCGAAAAGAACCCAACCTATAAGCAAGTTTCTTCCGGTCGAACCGGCCACACGGAAGCTGCGCAAATTTACTATAACCCTGACATTATCAGCTATGCAGGTCTATTGCAGAAGTTTTGGCGCATTATGGACCCTACGGACGCGGATGGTCAGTTTGTTGATCGTGGAAAACAATACCGCCCCGAAATATTCGTTCACAACGAAGAGCAGCGCCGTATTGCACAAGCATCCAAGCAGTGGCTGGCCGAAAATGGCCCGTTTAACGAGCCAATTATTGTTCCCATAACTGACTTTACCTCTTTCTACAAAGCCGAAGAGTACCATCAGGACTATTACGATAAGAACCCTATTCGCTACAAAGTCTATACCTACAACTCAGGACGCTATGACTTTGTCGAAAAACATTGGGGTGAAACCTCAGACGTTGACTACCAACGCTTCACTAATGATACCCCCGGTGGCGAGCTTCAATCCGTCAAATCCAACAATAAGCCATGGGTGAATTTTAAAAAACCTTCTAAGCAACAGCTGCGTGAACAGTTAACCCCTATTCAATACGCCGTCACACAGGAGGATGAAACAGAGGAAGCTTTCAACAACCCCTATTGGGATAATAAACAGCCCGGTATTTATGTCGATGTGGTTAGCGGTGAGCCGTTATTTTCTTCTGCGCATAAGTATAAGTCCGGCACTGGTTGGCCAAGCTTTACGCAACCCATAACCTCCAATGCCGTGGTTGAGAAAGAGGACAATAGCTGGTTTTATACCCGCACTGAAATACGCAGTCGATACGCTGACTCTCATGTTGGGCACGTGTTTGAAGACGGTCCGGCACCAACTGGCCTGCGTTACTGCATGAATTCAGCCGCCTTAAAGTTCATTCCACTGGAAGACATGAAAGAGAGAGGATACGGTGACTACATCTCTGCAGTCACCGGTGAGTAAGGGATTAGAAAGCTAAGCAGTCCAGCCGAGTTCTTTTGCTCGCTGTTCTGCTTGCTGAGGGACGTCGGTTGCGACAAAGTGGTGGTGTAACACCTGAACACCCAGCATGTGGTTAATCACAGCGTCCAGCTGTACACGTTCTTCGTTAGGCACACTTTCGTCCTGATGACGTTCAAAGGTTCTAACCACTTCGTCATAGTCGAGTAACCCTGCTGACTCTACTGCGTCTTTACTTAAAAACTGTTCAGCCAGCTTCTCTACGGCTTTCCACTTCTCGGGGTCGGTATGCGCCGGTGGTGCCATAAAGGCAAATTTTTCGCGTTTATACAGGGTTTCCGGTAATAAACCTTTCATCGCTTCGCGCAGTACGTACTTTTCTTTGTTGCCTTTAATGCGTAAATGCGGCGGCACCGTAAACGCATACTCCGCTAAATGGTGATCAAGAAACGCAGGACGCGCTTCCATCGAGTTTGCCATATCGACGCGGTCACCACCCCAGGTGAGTATCTGCCCTTCCAGCATAGTTTTAATCCAAACATACTGGGCTCTGTCGAGCGGATGACGCCCTTCCAGCATGCTCTCGTCCAAAGTATCCGCAATTGCTTCGCTCGGATCATAACTCTCGACTTCTTGTCGCTTCTTCGCCGACATCAAGGGTAAGGCTACGGAAGAGCAGGACAACCAAGGCTGCACACAGCTTGGCGTAAAGCCCATTTTCTTATTAAACGCCTCACTGACAAACTCTTCACGAGCCAGCATTGCTCCTTTAAATAAAGCGTTGTTCTTCTCCAACAACTCCTGCCATTCAACTCGCTCAACTTCCGGCAAGTGATCCAGTCCATGCAAAAACATGTCTTTGCGGAACGCCGGGTAGCCAGCAAATAATTCGTCAGAGCCCTCACCCGTCATCACCACTTTGTAGCCTGCTTCGTGCACTTGTTGACTCATCAGGTATTTAGCAACACCCAGAGTGTTATAGATGGTTCGCTCGGTATGCCACAGCGTTTTCACAAAGTGATCGTAAAGGTCGTTGGCATTCAGGCTCATAATGTGGTGGTCAGCATTGGTTGCTTCGGCCATTTCTTTCGCTATTGGCGTTTCGTCATAGTCGTCGGAATCGAAACCGATGGTAAACGCTTTTACGGAAGTTTGCGTTGACGCTGAAGCCAGACCCAATATCGAGCATGAGTCGATGCCACCTGACAAATAACAGCCTACCGGCACATCGGCGGTCATTCGATGTTGCACCGCTTCGAGTAACTTGGCACGGACGCCTTCAATGTATTCGTCTTCATCAACATCAGCGCCCGGATAACTGTGCTCAGGCGGGAAATCGACGTCCCAGTATTTGTGTTCTGACGCAACCACTTTGCCGTTTTTACGCTGCAATTTAACAACATAGCCCGGTTGCACCTGATTAATGCCCTCAAACGCTGTCGAGCCGGGCACCATGACCTGGATTAATTGGTGGTACAAGCCCTCAGCTGAGAATTCGCGCTTAACGTCCGGGTGCGCAAACAGCACCTTCAATTCCGAGCCAAACACTACTCCGTGCTCGGTTTCCGTCCAGTACAATGGTTTGATGCCGAAACGGTCGCGCACTAAATACAGACTGTCGTCTTTGGCATCAAACAAACCGAATGCAAACTCGCCACGCAGCTCTTTTAGCGTTTCTTCCAGTCCATAACGCTCGAACAAGTGCAGAACAATTTCTGAGTCGCTTTTACTGTTAAAGCGTGCACCGCGTGCCGTTAAATCAGCCCGAATACGTTTAAAATCATAGAATTCGCCATTATGTGTCAGCATTAAGCGTTTATCTGCCGACATAAAAGGTTGCCGTCCCCGGTTTTCATCGAGGTCAATAATAGATAAGCGAGCGTGACTAAAGCCTACGCCACGCTCTGGTTGAATCTTGTAGCCAAACCCATCAGGCCCGCGATGATGCATAATCGCCGCCATGTTAACCAGGGTTTGAGGGTTAATGTCTCTTTCCGTTTGGTGATGAAAAACGCCAGCAATTCCGCACATTCTTTGCTTTTCCTCGTATTAAACGACATCAATGACGCGCTCAGCTCGCTGAACCATGCAGGTCAGTAGCGCCATACGTAAAAACACTGCCCCTCTGGCCTGACTGAAATACCAGTTATGAGGCGTATGATCTAAGTCCGTTGAAAGTTCTTCACCACGCGCCAGTGGATGCAAAATAATGGCGCTTTCTTTCAGTGGCGACTTTGCCGACAAATGAAATTCACTGCCGTACGTATTCACTGAGTTACCTTCCCATGAAATGGCATTGATATAAACCACATCAAGCTCTGGTAATACCTCATCGAGATCTCTGGTGCTGCGAATCTTAATACCCGCCTGCTCTACCTGTTCTTTTTGTTCGCTACCAAATAGCTGCTCTGTTGACGCTTCATCGTGGATGATGACCACTTCATCGATAGCTTTCGGAAACTTGGTTAAACACTTTATAAAGCTTCGCACCGTACGCATTTTATTGGGCACACCGATAATACCGACTTTTATAGGCGCTTTTTCCGCTTCTTCAGTGACTAAATCAGGGCGCCATTTAAATATCGCGTACATATCTGACAGTGCTTGCGTCGGGTGCTCGTCGGCACCATTGCCAGCATTGATAATTGGAATACGCAGTGAATCGATCATTTCCTCTAACGAGGTCTCGTTGTTGTCCCTCAGCACCACGCAATCGCCGTAGTTATTGAACATTTCAGCGATGTCCGACAAACACTCGCCTTTTGCGATACCAGTAGTTGAGCGGTCGGTTATTGACATAATATCGCCGCCTAGCCGATGCCATGCACTTTCAAAAGAGAGCCGCGTACGAGTGCTGGGCTCGTAGAAAGCACTGATTAGAATCTTGCCCTGTAACGACGTACTAAAACGACGCGGGTTAGCTTCATACTTTGCCGCCAAGCGAAACAACTGCAACATGCCTTGCTGAGAAAACTGATCAGCCGACACGATGTGTTGATTCGCCAATTTCAGTAGGTAATCGCCGTCCTCCTGAATAGCTTTTAACAACGCCTTCGGGTGGGCATCACCACAGACATCTGGGCGCTCACGTTCGAAGGATACATCCTTTATATTCATAGAATTACCATATTGTTTTTGAAATTAAATCTTTTACCCAGAGCACCAGAAGTATTACAGGCGCTAAGCAGCTGAGGATCAATGCGATGATGATCATCCACTCGAATACCAACTCACTCATTATCATGTGCGTCTTCCTCCCGCAGTTGGTTCCAGTCAAAGCTGTCTTGGCTGGTCATAATACCCACAGCACATATCACGCCCGATACGGCACACGACACCAGCGCAGCCACATAAAACCCGATGATGAAATACCCTATCATGCCGCATGCGGTGCCAATAGCCATTGCTATGGCCGCATAGGTGCCTGTCAGCTTTTTGTGATAGAGCCCTAACAGTATGGGCCAGATAGTGCTCGCCACAAATGCTCCAGCAAAATTCAGTAATGCCCCCAGAGTGGCAATTTTTGGCAGGCAGAAAAGCCAGGTCACAATACCAAGCCCTAAAATACAGCTTCTGTTAAACCGCATCAGGTTTCTATCTGACGCACCTGGTTTTAGCTTTTTATGATAAATATCCTGTGTAACCAGGTCTGAGGTCGCTGCCAGTAAAGAGTCAAGACTGGACGCTAAGGCTGAAAATATCACGATGAAAACGATAACCGCGCCAGCTTTCCCTAAAACGGCAGCTGCAACCGTGGGGCCTATCATGTCCATGCTCGGCGGAAATATACCCAGCTGCGGTGCCGCCAAAGCAATAAAACCAGTAACAATAGGTATAGGAAGCCACATTAATCCGCCCGTCAAATAGGCTTTATAAGCGACACCTTTTTTAAACGACAATGCCCGTGACCACCATACGTTGGAGTGAAATATCTCACCCAGACCAAAGAAAATATTATTAAATAAGAACATAACGGCGGCAGGAAATAAGACATCCAGCAGTTTTGGGTGCTCCGCTGTCAAATTATCATGAATGCTGCCAAGACCGATATTGTCGATAAGCCAATAGGCAATAAAGCTGACCCCAGCGATAATAATGAGAGCCTGGATAAAGTCGGTTGCGATAACCGCGCGCATGCCGCCAAACAAGGTATATCCCACACAAATGACCAAAATGGTCGTCATACCAATGTGGTACTCAAGACCGGTCAAAGACTCCAAAAGAATACCGCCCGCCATGCCCAGACTGATTAACCAGCCGAATGCATAGACCACAGAAATAATCATGAACACGACCCAGGCAAACTGACCATAGCGCAGTCGGATAAAGTCACCTGAGGTATAACCGTTGGGCAACAACTCTTTAATGCGTTTTGCCATAGGGGCAAACAGAATGAGGCCAAGCGCCGCGAATGAGTAGCCAATCATACCCCACACGCCAAACTGGAACGTCAGTTGCGGTGCAACCAGTGTGGTGTTGCTGGTCACCCAGGTTGCCATTGCTGTAGCAGCTGCAAACGCAAAGCCAACATTTCGACCGGCCAGCGCAAAATCTTCGTGGCTTTTATTTTTACGCCCGAGCCAATAACCGAAGCCTATCCAAAATAGGCCGAAAAGCACAATGATGAGAATGCCGGTACGAGTGTCCAGTGCAAATTCAGTCATGAGAATGGTGCCGTGAGTGTGTCCAGTTACGGTGAAATAGAAGCAACGTCGTTACGACGGCCACAAAAATAATTAAACCAATAAAAAATAGTGTCAGCGCCTGCCATAACGGGTAATGCTCAACTGTGACTTGAATGACATTACTGACCAGTACATCGCCGTCCGAGGTTTCGGCTCTGGCTCTTAAATGATAAAGACCATCTGAAAAACCAGTCAGTGAAATGGTGGAAAAATCCCCTAATGCAGGAAACTGTTTTTTATTCTGAGTGAAGTCGGTATCGGTCGCGACTTCAATCGTAAGCTTATTAAGCTTTTGCTTATCAGACTTTGCAGACACTGAGACATTAAAGTACCCTTCTTTAATAACCGAGCTTGGCCCTTCAATGGTAAGCTGAGAAGAGGATTCATCGGCAAGGGCTGTCGTTGGCAGAAAGCCAATAAAACAAAATAAAAACAAGATATAACAATAGTTAACGCTTTTTTTGTTTTTTGTCATTGAGACATCTGCTCGCCAACGCAAGTTGAAATTTCAGGCTATCAGCCAATTATAGCAATTTCAACTGTTTCAGGCGGCATCCGTTTTACGCTGTACACCGTATATGACACAACATATTTTTTACGTTTAGTGGCTTTTACTTATGAAATATTTATGCAGTCTGGGGTCGAACATCGATCCTGAAATGAATATCCACCACGCAAAACAACAGTTACAGGCGTTGAACAGTAACTGCTTATTCAGTCAAAACATAGCCACGAAGCCGGTTGATATTGATACACAAAACGGGTTTCTCAATGCCTTGTTTATTATCGATACATCACTTAGCTCACATGAGCTTAAACAACGGTTTAACCAAATAGAGGAAGCTCTGGGACGCGATCGCAGTGATCCAGAAAGAAGCATAAAAGACAGAACCATCGATATCGATATTTTAGGACCTCTTGATGAGGGGCCGGAAGTGCCAGATTACTTACAATCACTCACAACAGAATTGGGGCTTGCATCATGACAAAAACCGCACTAGTGACAGGTGCTGGACGCCGCTTCGGATTTGAAGTCGCCAAAGCACTGATAGAAGACGGCTACAAAGTTTTTGCGCATTACAACAGCTCAAAAGACGGTGTTGATGAACTGAGTCAATTAGGTGCAGAGCCCATTCAAGCGAACTTTGCCCGCCAGCACGACGTTAAAGAGATGGTTACTCAAATTAAGAAGCACAGTTCCAAACTGGATCTGTTGATTAATAATGCGTCCTGTTTTTTCGACAACGACACCGTAGACAACGATTCAGAAGCGCTTGAAGCCATCTTTCAGGTACACAATATTGCTCCCTATTTGCTCATAACGGGTTTGCAACAGCAACTGTCGAATTCCGACAATGGGCTTATAATCAACATTACGGATATCTACACTGACAAACCGTCCACTAATTACATTGCTTACTGCGCAGCGAAAGCCGGCTTAGCCAATATGACTCAGGCCTTTGCAAAAGCATTAGCGCCGGATGTACGTGTGAACGCCATTCAACCAGGACCGATTTTATTCCTGCCGGAACATGACAACGAACATAAAATGCAGGTGCTAGACGAAACACCTTTACGTGTAGAAGGTGGATTAGAGCCAATGATAGACACCGTCCGCTTTTTACGTGACAACCCATTTCTAACCGGCGAGTCGATAAAAGTTGATGGTGGCAGAGCGCTTAATTTGTAGTGCCGTTACCTGTTAACAGCCAATAAAAAAACCCCGGCTAAGACGCCGGGGTTTTGTCGTACTAGATAACGATTACTTAAGCATTTGGCGCAGTACGTAATGCAAAATACCGCCATTCTTGTAATAGTTCATTTCGTTACCAGTGTCGATACGACATTTCACCTTGAACTTAGCCTCTGAACCGTCTTTGCGTTTTGCAACAACGTCCAGCATTTGACCCGGTTTAAGGTCATCGCTCAGCCCCAATACCGAAATTTGCTCTTCACCAGTGAGTTTGTGATCCTCAACGCTCTCTCCGTCGGCAAATTGCAGCGGCAGAACGCCCATGCCAACCAGGTTAGAACGGTGAATACGCTCGTAACTTTCTGCGATAACAGCCTTAACGCCCAGTAACCGAGTACCTTTTGCTGCCCAGTCTCGGCTAGAGCCCGTACCGTATTCCTTACCAGCCAACACGACTAAAGGTGTGTCGTTTTCCATGTACTTCATGGCAGCGTCGTAAATTGGCATTTGCTCGCCGGTCGGAATGAACTTAGTAAAGCCACCCTCAACATTGTCGAGCATTTGGTTCTTGATACGAATATTGGCGAATGTGCCGCGCATCATGACTTCATGATTACCACGACGCGAACCATACGAGTTGAAGTCTTTCACTGCCACACCGTTTTCCTGCAAGTATTTGCCCGCAGGAGAATCCGGCTTAATAGAACCCGCTGGCGAAATATGGTCAGTGGTAATCGAGTCGGCAAACACCGCTAAGACATTTGCGTCTTTTATATCGCTTGGCCCTTCTAATGGCTTATCAATACCTTCGAAGAACGGTGGGTTCTTAACGTAGGTCGACTCATCCTGCCAATTATAGGTTTTACCCTCAGCGACACTAATGTTCTGCCACTCTTCGTCACCAGCAAAGACTTCAGCGTACTCTTTGCCGAACATTTGGTTATCAACCGTTTTCACCGCTTCCGAGATTTCGGCGCTGCTTGGCCAAATGTCTTTCAAGAATACGTCGTTTCCGTCTTTGTCTTTACCAATAGGGTCTTTAGTTAAGTCAGTACGAGTTGTCCCGGCTAACGCATAAGCAACGACTAGCGGTGGTGACGCCAACCAGTTTGCCTTAACTTCTGGGTGAACACGCCCTTCAAAGTTGCGGTTACCCGACAACACCGAAGATACGGTTAAATCACCCTCTTGAATCGCTTCGGTAATTTCATCGTCCAATGGACCCGAGTTACCAATACACGTCGTACAACCGTAACCCACTAGGTGAAACCCAAGTTTATCAAGGTAGTCATCTAAACCAGCTTTCGCCAGATAATCAGTCACGACTTTAGAGCCTGGCGCAAGCGATGACTTAACCCACGGCTTACGCATTAACCCTTTTTCTATCGCTTTTTGAGCTAATAGACCCGCTGCCATCATAACGCTTGGGTTTGAGGTGTTGGTACAAGAGGTAATAGCGGCGATAACAACGTCACCATGTGACAAGCTGTAATCCTTGCCTTTTACAGGTACTTCTTTATCTTTTTCAGCCGATTGACCATTTGTCTCAAGAATCAGGTCAAAGTTACTACCTAACTGCTCCATGTTGACGCGATCTTGTGGACGTTTAGGTCCAGCAAGCGATGCCGTCACATCACCTAAGTCTAACTCCAACGAGTCGGTATACTCAGGTTCGTTGTCGTTGTCACGCCATAAGCCCTGAGCTTTGCTGTACTTTTCAACCAGTTCAATGGTCTCTTCGTCACGACCTGACAGGCGGAAGTAACGCAATGTTTCATCATCCACCGGGAAGAAACCACAGGTTGCACCATACTCTGGTGCCATATTTGATATGGTCGCACGGTCTGCCAGCGGCAGGTTGTCTAAACCTGGACCGTAGAATTCAACAAACTTACCAACCACACCTTTTTCACGCAGCATTTGCGTAACGGTTAATACCAAGTCGGTTGCGGTAACGCCTTCGTTGAGTTTACCAGTTAAACGGAAACCAACCACTTCTGGAATCAGCATAGAAACCGGCTGGCCCAGCATTGCGGCTTCTGCTTCAATGCCGCCAACACCCCAACCTAATACACCAATACCGTTGATCATGGTGGTGTGTGAGTCAGTACCAACTAGAGTATCCGGGAATGCAAACGTTTTACCGTCTTCCTCTTTAGTCCAGACACTTTTACCTAAATATTCCAAGTTTACCTGGTGACAAATACCTGTGCCTGGCGGCACTACGCGGAAGTTTTCAAACGCGCCCTGCCCCCATTTCAGGAACTCGTAACGCTCTTTGTTGCGTTCCATTTCAATGCGAACGTTCTCTTTAAACGCTTCAGGACTTGCGTACTTATCAACCATTACCGAGTGGTCGATAACCAAGTCGACCGGTGACAACGGGTTAATGGTTTCCGGATCGTGCCCCGCTTTATCAACCGCGTCTCGCATGGCGGCTAAATCGACGATGCCAGGTACACCAGTAAAGTCTTGCATCAGTACGCGCGCCGGGCGGTACTGTATTTCACGGTCAATTTTCTTTTCTTTCTGCCAATCGACCATGGCTTTTAAATCGTCTTCATTCACTGTGCTGCCGTCTTCATTGCGCAGCAAGTTTTCTAACAACACTTTCATTGAAGCCGGAAGTTTTGAAATATCCCCTAGAGCTTCTGCCGCTTTGGGCAAACTGTAGTAATGAAAGGTTTTTCCGTTAACCTCTAATGTACTTAAGTTTTTCAGACTGTCGTTGCCTGACATAGATACTCTCCCTTTCGCTTCTTAAGCGTTTTGTTAAGCCAAACGATACTTCTAATATAGACAAACAGAATCGTTTGAGCCACATAAAGTGCTTTCTATGCAAACACAAATCTAAGACTTGTGCCAACACACCGCACGTAAAATGTTCACTTAATCTACTATAATCGTTATTTTCTTACTTTATATTACATAGTCCGAAAAAACCGTTTAAGATCAATAAGACTTAAGTTTAAATCAGCACTACAGGACGCAGGAAATGAGCAAGGTACTCGACGATTTATTGAACCTATTGACACTGGAAACCATTGAAGACGGGTTATACCGCGGTCAAAGTCAGGATTTAGGCTTTGGTGCTGTATTTGGCGGCCAGGTCATTGGTCAGGCGCTGTCTGCGGCAAAAGAAACATTACCGGCCGAACGTGTCTGCCACTCGTTTCACAGCTACTTTTTGCGTCCGGGCGATGCTAAAAAGCCCATTGTTTACGACGTAGAAAACATTCGCGACGGTAAAAGTTTTTCAGCGCGGCGGGTACAAGCCATTCAGTACGGCAAGCCTATTTTCTATATGACCGCATCGTTTCAACAGCAGGAAAGCGGTTTTGAACACCAGGACGTCATGCCGGAAGTTCCCGGACCAGAAGGCTTGATATCAGATCTGGATATTTACCGCGAACACGAAGAATTGATTCCGGCGCCACTTCGCAATAAATTTATTTGTGAAAAACCAATAGAAATGCGTTTTGTGACGCCCTATAACCCATTTAAACCGGAAAAGGACGAACCAAAGCGTTATGTTTGGTTAAAAGCCAACGGCAATATGCCCGCGGACACTCGCGTGCATAAATACCTACTGGCTTATGCGTCAGACTTTAACTTTCTTCCAACCGCGTTACAGCCTCATGGCGTTAGTTTTGCGCAACCCAATATGCAGGTTGCGACCATTGACCACGCCATGTGGTTCCATCGTGATTTCCGCATGGATGACTGGGTCTTGTACGCAATAGACAGCCCATCGGCCAGTGGGCAGCGTGGCCTGGTACGTGGTCAAATATATACCAGAGACGGTATGTTGGTCGCATCGACCATTCAGGAAGGTGTCATGAGAGACCGCAGTTAATTGCGGCCTCTCGTTTTTTATTAGGTTAGAGAAACAAAGAACCCAGCAATAGCGGCACTCATCATATTTGCAAGCGTCGCGGCTAAAAGCGCTCTCATACCCAGTCTGGCTATGTCATGACGGCGACTTGGCGCCATACCACCAAGACCACCAAGCAAAATAGCAATGGATGAAAAGTTCGCAAAGCCACATAGCACGAACGTCACAATCACCTGCGAGTGCTCGCTCATTTGCTCTTTGTAATTCACAAAATCGAGATAAGCAACAAACTCATTTATAACCAGCTTTTGGCCAATGAAACTACCGGCAAGGTTCGCTTCATCCCAGCTGACGCCTAACACATACGCGACCGGCTGAAAGACATAACCAAATACTTCCTGCAAGGTTAAATCAGCGTAACCAAACCAGCTACCAACCCATCCGAAAATCCCATTAATTAACGCAATAAGCGCCACAAACGCCAGCAACATTGCGCCCACATTCATCGCCAGTTGTAAGCCACTGGACGCACCTTGCGCTGCCGCATCAATAACGTTAGCTGAGTTATCATCCACTTCTATTTCTTCAAGATCGTTACGTGGCTTTTCACACTCCGGAATCATCATTTTGGCCATAAGGAAGCCAGCTGGAGCTGCCATGAAGCTTGCCGCAATTAGGTATTTTAGCTCCACGCCAACCCCTGCATAACCCGCTAAAACGGATCCGGAAACGGACGCCATGCCGCCGACCATTACGGCAAAAAGTTCAGAGCGTGTCATGGTGCCGATGAAAGGCCGCACCATCATGGGCGCTTCTGTCTGCCCCACGAAAATATTTGCCGCCGCTGACATTGATTCCGGACGACTGGTGCCCAGCAGTTTCTGCAGACCACCACCGAGTATGCGGATGACCCACTTCATAATGCCCAGATAGTAGAGCACGGAAATAAGTGAAGAGAAAAAGACAATCACGGACAGCACTTGAATGGCAAACACAAAACCAAAGTCTTCGGATGCTAAGTTGCCAAACAAAAAGTCGATACCCGCTTTGGTGTAGCCAATAACAGTCGATACGCCCTGTGCGAAACCAAACAGCATTTCACGACCAATAGGCACGTAAAGTACGAAGCCAGCAAGAACAACTTGAATAGCAAACGCACCGAGAACGGTTCGCCAGCGGATAGCTTTGCGGTTTGTCGAAACCAGATAAGCAACGAGAAAAATAATGGCAATGCCAAGAATACTATTCATAAGAAAACCAGTTTATTCCGCCAGCAACTGACGTATTTTTGTTTTTATAATGTCAATGGCTATTTCGTTCTGGCCACCACGAGTGACAACAAGATCAGCGTATTGCTTAGATGGGAAAATGAAGTCAAAAAACGCCGGGCGCACATACTGTTCGTATTGCTCTGTTACCGACTGTAAATTTCTGCCACGCTCTTCAATATCGCGTTTAATACGACGCAGCAAGCAAATATCAAGGGGGGTATCCATAAATACGGAAATATCGAACTGTTCCCTCAGCTTTTCGTCCGTCAGTAATAAAATACCTTCAACCATAACCACCCTTGCCGGGGCCACTTTAATGGTTTCGGGAAGGCGGGTGTGCGTTTTATGGCTGTACTGCGGCATTTCAACTGCTTCGCCAGCCTTCAACTGTTTTAAGTGCTTCATGAGCAAGTCATGCTCGAAGGCCGCCGGTTGGTCATAGTTGGTCAGAACTCGCTGTTCCATCGTCATATGACTCTGATCACGGTAGTAGGCATCCTCGGCGAGAATGGCGATACCGTCAGTGCCCAACTCCGCAACTAACTCCTGATAAACCGTCGAGGCAAACAAACTTTTGCCTGACGCTGAAGCCCCCGCTATTGCTATAACTGTCGTCTTATTCACCGTCTTATTCACAAGATACCGTATCTATTTTCTGCAAATCGCGCGCAATTATCCTTGATTGTCTGCGTAATTAAAAGACTTGACTGAAACCTTATTTATCACAAAAAACAGTGGGCGGTTTCAATATGTTTAATTTCGTTACAATTTAACAGGTCATTTATCGGGCACACCCCGTTGGGGTTTCGTATAGTAGAGGGGCTTATAAAAACAATATTGGGAATAATTATGAAAATGATGAAAACCCTCACTGCAGTCGCAGTGACGACGGTTCTTTTAGGTGGCTGCCAGTCAACAACATCGGTTAGTAATACAACCGCTGTTAGCCAGTCTCAGTTTCCTGAAGTAAAGGTTAACTATGAAACCTTTACCTTAGATAACGGGTTAACGGTTGTCGTTCATGAAGACCGCAAAGCCCCCATTGTTGCCGTTAACGTCTGGTACGCCGTTGGCTCTAAGGACGAGAAACCTGGTAAAACGGGTTTCGCGCACCTGTTTGAACACTTGATGTTTAATGGTACTGAAAACTACGACGACGAATACTTTGGTCCCTTTGAACGTGCCGGCGCCACTGAAATGAACGGCACCACCAACAACGACCGCACCAACTACTTTGAAAATGTCCCGACTCCTGCGCTTGATATGGCGTTATGGATGGAGTCGGACCGCATGGGTCATTTGTTAGGCGCTGTTACTCAAGAAAAGCTCGACGAACAACGTGGCGTTGTACAAAACGAGAAGCGCCAGGGTGAAGCTCAGCCATACGGTAAAGCCTGGAGCTACATTGCCGAGCAAACGTTCCCGGAAGGTCATCCTTATTCATGGTCGGTTATTGGCTCGATGGAAGACTTAAATGCAGCGACACTGGACGACGTACACCAATGGTTTAAAGACTACTATGGTGCCGCCAACGCTGTACTCGTCTTAGCGGGTGACATTGATGTTGAAACCGCGAAAGAGAAGGTCACCAAATACTTTGCTGACATCGACCCAGGCAAACCGTTGAAAAAACAAGAAACCTGGGTCGCAAAACGCGATGAAACCAAACGTGCGACCATGGAAGACCGTGTTCCAGCCGCTCGAGTTTATAAAGTTTGGAATACTGCACAAATGGGTACAGCCGACTCCGAATATCTTGAACTATTTGCTGACATCCTAGCTAATGGTAAAAACTCACGTCTTTATGAGCGCTTAGTATACGAAGAGCAAATTGCCAGCTCAGTCGGTGCGTTCCAATATGGTCGTACTCTTGCCGGGCAGTTTATGATTACCGCCGATGCCAAAGCGGGCGTTGAACTCGAGCAAATTGAAGCCATCATTAATGAAGAACTGTCACGCCTAATTAATGAAGGCCCGACACAAGCTGAGCTGCAACGCACTAAATTCAGTAATACAGCGAATTTTGTCCGCCGTGCCGAAAAAGTCGGTGGCTTCGGTGGTAAGTCTGACATTCTCGCCTCTGGTGCCGTCTACCACGACGACCCTGGTTTCTATGCACAGGAAATGGAGTGGACGAAACAGGCAACCGTCAGTGACCTTCAAAATGCCGCTCAAGAATGGTTATCCAATGGTGACTTTGTTCTCAATGTTGTGCCTCAGCCAAACTATATGGCACAGGAAACGGATGCGGATCGCTCTGAACTCCCTAATGTTGGCGACTTACCTCAGCTGGAGTTACCGGAGGTTGAGCAGTTTGCATTGTCGAATGGTTTAGATGTCTATTTGGCACAACGTACTGATACACCCACCATTGAAATGAGCTTAGTTTTTGACAGCGGTTATGCGTCGGATGTTGGCGGTAAATTAGGTACCGCAAGCTACACCATGTCAATGCTGAAAGAAGGAACTGAAAGTTTGGGCTCGTTAGAATTAAGTGAACGCTTAGAATCTTTAGGTACCAACCTAAATGCGTCAGCCAGTCTGGATAGTTCCCGCATTAGTATGGACACCCTGAGCGTTAACTTTGCAGAAAGCATGGCACTCATGAATGACGTACTGCAAAACCCAGCTTTCTCAGAAGAAGAAATTGAACGTAAGCGCTCAAACTGGATAGAGGGTATTCGCAAAGAGGAAGCTCGTCCTCAAACTCAGGCTCTGCGTGTTTTACCTGGCTTAATGTTCGGTGACGGTCATGCATATAGCCAGCCACTGACGGGCTCTGGTACGGTCGAGTCAATTAAGTCTCTGACGCGTGAAGACTTAGTTGAACATGCACAAACCTGGCTACGTCCGGACAATGCAAAACTGGTCATTGTGGGTGATACCACAGTAGAACAAGCTAAATCACTGCTGGAAGCGCAATTTGCCAGCTGGCAGGCTCCGGCAACACCTAAGCCTGAAAAAACATTGGACGCGTCTGCAGCGTCAACCAACAGTCGCGTTTTCCTGATTAATAAACCGGGAACACCTCAGTCATTAATTATTGCCGGTCAGCTTGCACCGTCAGGTCAAGTCGACAACGCCGACACGATTGACGTGATGAATACGATTCTTGGCGGCAGTTTCACCAGTCGTTTAAACATGAACCTTCGTGAGGATAAGGGGTGGTCTTACGGTGCCCGTTCTATCTGGCTGGACAATGAAGGTCCCGGGCTATTAATGGCACTTGCGCCGGTTCAAACGGACAAGACTCAGGAGTCCATTCAGGAAATTGTCAAAGAGTTTACTCAATATGAAAACGGTAAGCCGGCAACCAACGATGAACTAGCCAAAGTTAAAGCCAACAAAACCGCCAAGCTTCCTGGCGCTTATGAAACCAAAGGCGCTTTGCTGAGCGGGTTGGTGAATACCTTTAACAAAGGCAAGGATGTCGAGTATCTTGAGTCCTATGGTCAGCGCATCAATGCAATTACTCTGGATGATATCCAGCAAAGTGCAGACAATGTCTTAACGCCAAACGCAATGACCTGGGTTATTGTTGGTGACTTAGCTGAAATCGAAGATAAAGTTCGCGAACTGAATCTGGGCGAAATCACTATTCTTCAAAGTGACGAAGAATAAAAAGTAAAACAGGCTCAATAAAAAGCCCCGGCTTAATGATGAAGCCGGGGCTTTTTTTATGCCTTAACGCTAACTAATGCCTTGAACCGCTAAGCGCCAAATAACTGCTCGGCGCGACTATGCAGAATCCAGCTGGTGAGAATGTACTTATCATTAGATACCGGCGTTCTGCCGCGGTGAGTATGGGTGAAGTAAGCTGGGGCAATGACCATTTGCCCGGCTTTGGGCTTTAACGAACGTTTCTGATAGTAAAAGTCAGTCTCACCCCCCTCTTCCACATCGTTTAAATAGTACATAAATAACAAAGCTCGATGCAGTGGCTCGGTTGAGCCTTTTTGTGGAAACGTCTCACAATGCCAGTAATTGTAGTTACCCTCACCTTTTCGGTATCGCTGCATTTGAATAGCACCAACTCGAAACAACTTTTGCATAATAGCCATTTCATTGCCTTTGGCTATTTCATCGAAGTTTTCATGAGTCAGAGGCGTTGGCTTTTGGGTTTTAGGGTGTTGCAGTGTCAACGCAACCGGCGCAATTAACGCAAAGTGATATTTCTTAAAATACTGCAAGGCATGGTCTGCCGTCGTTTTTTGAATTTTCAGCAGTAAGTCTTGATACTCCGCGTGAGAGTTAAGCATTAAGTCTGTACTCGACTTTTTCTCCACATCCACGCCACCGCCAGTGCGGCCTTGAAAGGTGTGTCTGGAGCTCTCAAACGTATCAATCAACTGCTTACAAAAGTCTGACGACAATGCATTATCGTAAGTTTCTATAAAATCAGTCATAGGAAAATCAGTTTAGTAGTCGGTTTACTTCAGGACTTGGTTTGCCAATGTAGTAGCCTTGCAGGTACTCAATGTTCTGGCTACACAGATAGCTGTTCACTTCTTCGTTTTCAACAAACTCAGCCACAATAGGAATATTCAATTCCTTACAAATGCTAATCATGCCATTCAAAATGCTAGCACTGGTCTCATCATATAAAACATTCTGAACGATACTACCGTCAATTTTCAGGTAGTCCGGACGCAGACTAATTAATCGGGAGAAATTCGAATACCCTACACCAAAATCATCAATCGCAATTTGACCGCCCAACTGCCTTACCTCTTGCGCAAACGTCTGAACTTTTTCAAAATCTTCAGTCGATTCCGTTTCGGTGATTTCAAATATCAGCTGCGCTTTTTTGTGTTCCATGAGCACGTACTGTATGAAATTCACGGTTTTGTCGTTGAGTATGTCTTCAATGGACAAATTCACCGATATCGCAACGCCAAATTCTTCAGACGCTAACACCGCTTGCTCTATAACTGAACGTGTAATTTCACAGTAATAACGCGTCGTTTTTGCTTTATCGAGAAACATTCCCGGAGGTAAGTCACTGTTGTTGTCGCGCATTCTCACCAGTGCTTCATAATAACTCGGACGCTCGTTCGAGGTGCTTTTAATTGGCTGGTAATAGTTCACAAAACGATGATCAGTAATAGCCGATTGAATTTTAGGAATCCAATTAACCCTGTTTTCCTTTAAGAACTCGCGTTCTCGCACGACTTCTATTTTGTGCCCGGAATAAATTGCCTTGGCTTTTGACAAAGCACTCTCGGCGAGCTGCAGGTGCTTGCTGTCGCCAACCCCCATTCCTATGGCCACGTCCAAATTCGCCTCTACGTCACGCACTTGCAACTTAAGGTCAGACAAGGCTTCATAAAAGTGCAGTAAATGACTTTCAAACAACGTGGGTATCATTCGAAAATCAGGAATCAGTGCAAACTTGTCACTGTACAAGCGATAAATATTAATATGGTTTGGCTTTAGCTGCTTTTGTGCCCATAAACTGAATTTACGAAGCAGTTCGTCACCAAAGTCTAAACCATAAAAGTCCGCATAACTGCGGAACTTTCGTATATCAAGTACGGCAAGACATTGTGCTTTTACACGTTTCAGGTCGTTTAATAAATCAACTCTCGTTGGTAAGCCGGTTACCCGATCATAGCGCGCTTCTTGCAGCAGTTCATCGAGGTGAACTTCTCGGGAGATATCCTGAAACAACAGAACCAATTCATTTAGCGTACCCGCTTCGTCGTATAGTGGAATGGTCATACAACGACACCAGTTCGTGCGTGTATTGCTTTCAAGGCAAACCGTACCGTTCCAGCTGTTACCCGATTCAATTGCATAGCTTATAACTTCTGTTACATGCTGTCTGTTGTCAGGGTGCAGGAAATCACGAAACGCTGTGGTCTGTTTTAGGTAGTGAATATCGAGCAGCTTATGCATGGAGTCACTTAACCAACGAATGTGACCAGACGGCGACAGTCGGGCACAAAGCGCAGTAGACTCTAACGTATTTATGTACTGCTTTAACAAAAATTGATCACGCATTCGCGCTTGATTACCTCAGCGACTCAGTAGAGATGTTAGCTTTTTGTAATGTAACGAATTCGATTGAATAATAACAGCCCGCAATCGCAGATATTTCTTTAAATTTACAGTCCAGCTTGCGTATAATCGCTCCGTTTTTGCAAACTTGACTAAAATTTAGGCGCTTTATCCATGAAACACATCGTTTTCTCTTTACTCATTCTTTTAGCTTTGCCTTTTTCAGCAACCGCAGAAAAGTATTGGTCAGACACCAGTCTCACCTACTTAAATGGTAGTGACTATGAAGTTGGCGACCCTGACCGCCAGGTTATCACTCTTGAATACGTTGGCGGGTACAGTTGGGGCAAAATTTTCTCTTTCGCCGACCGCTTAGAGTCTGATAACGGCGATACCGAAACCTATATTGAGATCTCTCCGGAAATCTACTTCGTCCAGTTTGAAGACAACATCGTCAATAACTTAAGCGTTACCACGACCGCAGAAGTTGGTGACGGTTTTACTCACTACCTTTATGGCATAGGCGCAGCTTTTGATGTACCCGGCTTTCAGTTTTTTGAAGTTGATGCGTACAAGAGAAACAACGATGGGTTTGACAACAACTACCAAGTGACCTTGTCCTGGGGTGTGCCTTTCTCCATTGGTGAAACCCAATGGATGTATGACGGCTTTTTAGATTATGCCTCTGGTATTAGCGGTATCGGCCCGGCTAATATGAATTTTACGTCTCAGCTCAAGTGGAATTTGGCGCCTTATTTTGACCTGTCTGCGCCACTTTACGTTGGGCTCGAGTACGTATACTGGCGCAATAAGTTTTATATTGACGGGGTTAACGAGAAAAACCCGAACTTATTGATTAAATGGCACTTTTAAGTGCCATTTTTCTATAAATGATACACCCCTTGATAATCCGCGACATCGACGTCGAAAGGCGTCGTCTGCATAAGGTGATCGCGGAATGTTTCGAGAGCGTCAGGCTCGCCATGCACCAACTGAATCGCCGTATTGGGCTTTAATTCAGACTGCTTCAACCACTGTGTAATTTCTTCATAATCCGCATGCCCTGACAGCCCCTCTAACGCTCTTATACGAGCCTTAACCGGCAGCCACTCGCCATGCAGTTTAATCGACTCAACACCTTGTAGCATTTTTGCACCGCGTGTACCGCCTGCCTGGTGACCGCTGAACAGCACCGTTGCGCGATGATCGGCCAGCCAATGCTTGAAATGATGCAAAATTCGGCCACCTGTTGCCATACCGCTACCGGCAATTATGATATGCGGTCCAGTTTGAGAGGCTATCGCCTTTGAGTCATCAACTGAACGCGTGTACTCCACTTTGTTAAAAGTATTTTGGCACTGAGCATCCGACAACTTATGCAAGTCATGAAACCGTTGATACAAGCCGGACACATTAATGGCCATGGGAGAATCCAGGAAAATAGGTTGCCTTGGAATCCGCTTTTCATCCATTAATTTTACCAACAAATACTGTAACAACTGGGCGCGGCCTACTGAGAAACTCGGTATTAAAAGGACACCACCGGACTGAGAGGTTTCATTGACCACTTCCGCTAATTGTTCTTCTGCACTCTCGGTTGCCTGATGACGCCGGTCTCCATAAGTCGATTCCAACATCAGTAAATCAAGTTCAGGCAGCGGCTCCGGCGGATACATCATAATGTCATTTGGCCGACCAAGATCACCGGAAAAGCCAACCCGCTTACCGTCAGCTTCCAAAATAACGCTGGCAGCACCTAAAATGTGGCCCGCTTTTCTTAACGTAATAGTAATATCGCCAATGGAAAATTGTTGATGATATTCAACGCCTTGAAATAACGTCATAGACGCTTTCGCCGTGGCTTCGTCGTAGAGAGGTTCAGGTTTTTCATGCCGACTAAGCTTATGTTTACCAAGGTACTTGGCGTCCTCTTCTTGTATACGGCCACTGTCCGCCAGCAAAATATCACACAGACCGACCGTTGCGTGATGCGTAAAAACAGGACCACGGTAGCCATTTTTATACAAAACCGGAATAAAACCGGAGTGGTCTAAATGCGCATGTGTCAGAACCACACCGTCAACATCCTGAATACCCATTGGCAAAGGCTGCCAATTGCGGCGTCGTAGCCACTTGTAGCCCTGAAATAAGCCACAGTCGATCAAGAGTCGGGTGGAATCGGTTTCAACTAAGTATTTAGAGCCCGTTACGGTTTCTGCACCGCCAAGAAATACAATTTTCATACAGCGTCCTTTTCTATGCGATCACGGCCGTTTCGCTTTGCTTGTAATAACGCCCTATCGGCCCGGTCAACAGCGACCATAATATGTTCATCTTTTGATACCTGTGCTACACCAAAGCTGCATGACAAACGCTCTGCAAGTGATGGTATGACTATTTTCGATATGCCTTCTCTCAGTTTATGCGCAACACCCACGGCACCGCTTTGATCGGTATCAGGAAGTAAAATCATAAACTCGTCGCCACCAAAGCGACCGAGTACATCCGACTCCCGCAACTGCGCATTGACCGCATTGGTAATTTCAACAAGCGCTGAGTCACCAACAATATGACCGTAAGTGTCGTTAATTGCTTTGAACTTATCGAGATCAAACATAATGACTGAAATAGGTTTGTTACGTCGCCGAGCCATTTTCAGTAATAAGTCCGCTTGTTGCATAAAGTGTTCACGAGACGCTGCGCTTGTTAAACCGTCTTGCGACACTTGATGCGTCAGGTATTGATTATGTGCGACTAGCGCCGGAACTGTTAATCCAAACCAAGCCGTTGACGCTATAACAGTGACCGCAAACTGATACACGATAGCGTAATCCATCAACCCTAATAGGCCAATAGAGAAGGCCGTAATGGTACTAAAGACGGCAAGTGCTATAGCGGTTTTTAAAGGCGACTCGGTATAGGAAACCCAAAGCAAAGGTAAAATTAAAAAGAAGACCAGAAAGGCAGCCTCTTCGTAGCTGGAAAACATAGAAATGACTAAGCAAACTGCCAACATAATGACAATAATCAACAACTTTGTAGAGAAGGACGACCAGCTGCCTCCGCCTTCAGTAAACTTTAAGCCGCCTAACCAACGTTCTATTTGTGGGTAACGCCAACTTACCAACGCAATAAAAATAGGCGTGAGCACGATAACCCCGCTCAAGTCCCCTATCCACCAAGGCAACCAGGTGTACCAAAGCGCCTCAGCTTGAAGCAAGTTACCGGCAACCATGACCTCAGTACCCAGCCACGCCGCACAAAATGACGACAGTGCAGCAATACCTAAAAACGCCATAATGGTGCTCGACAAGCCGTGGCTGCCTAAGCGAAGTAATTTAGAACGCAGCAACCAGGCGCCTAAGAAATAAGGCGCCGTATGCGCAACCCCAAAAATCAAACCAGTAACGAGTAACTCATTGACCGGTGTTTGGTCACCGTATAAATCAGATACCCATAACGTTGTCACGATACTGCCAAGCAGTATTGCGGGAAAGGCTCGCCAGCTCATAACCAGAAATGCAGCGAACGTCAGCCCCGCTGGCGGAAACCAAATACTGGCGTGCGGCGCGTATTCCATTATTCCTGCAACACGCCACAAAATTATCCAGGCAAGCGCTAACAGTAATGTTCTTATAATTATTTGGCGCAATATAAACCGTCTTATTATTTTTTATTATGTCTCTTACTGTTATCAAAAAACCCTCAAAAGGCAACCTTTAGTCTATTGACGGGGCGAATTTATCTTGCTTCACTCAACATTAATAAGGAGTGAAACATGACGCCACAATACCCAAAAGCCAATGAGTTCATGGCCAGCACGCATGAGGTTGAAAACCAGCCTGAGCCTTTAGAAAACTATAATCTGTATTTAGCTGACAAGGCACTTCAGGCGGCGGTCGAACGTGAGGGAGCCAGCTGGGCCTATTCTGACCTTATTGCTTTTGGTGCACTGGCCGGTCAACGTGAAAGTATTGAGCTTGGGTTTCAGGCAAACAAATATCCGCCGGAGCTAAGAACTCACGACCGCTATGGGCATCGTATTGATCAGGTCGACTTTCACCCCAGTTATCACCAATTAATGACAACCGCCATTGAGCATGGGTTGCATGCCAGCCCCTGGAGCGACCCTAAACCGGGAGCTCATGTGGCTCGCGCCGCAAAATATTACCTGCATACTCAAGTTGAAGCCGCGCACGGCTGCCCTATTACGATGACCTTTGCCGCTCTTCCGGCTCTGCGCCACCAACCCAATTTACTCAAAGAATGGGCGCCTAAAATCACAGCCCGCGTTTATGACCCAAGCAACCGACCCCATACCGAAAAAAGCGCCGTGACGATTGGTATGGCGATGACCGAAAAGCAAGGTGGCTCTGACGTGCGTCGAAACTCGACTCGCGCTTACGCCATTGGTCAACAAGGTTCGGGGGAAGCCTATGAGCTCATTGGACACAAATGGTTTGTTTCAGCACCTATGTGTGACGCTTTTCTTGTGTTAGCACAAACGACAAACGGTTTATCGTGCTTTTTAGTCCCCCGTTGGCGCCCCGATGGATCTAAAAACCCGCTACAAATACAACAGTTGAAACAAAAAATGGGCAACGCCGCCAACGCTTCCAGCGAAACCGAGTTGCGCGGAGCTTTGGGCTGGATGGTCGGCGAAGAAGGTCGCGGTGTTCGCACGATTATCGAAATGGTCGCTACCACTCGCTACGACTGCATGATAGGTTCGTCGTCCGGCATGCGCCAGGCGGTGGCTCAAGCCATCCATCACGCCTCTAATCGCAAAGCTTTCGGTGCCCGGTTAAGCGAGCAACCGCTCATGCAAAACTTACTGGCTGACCTGGCAATAGAAAGTGAAGCGGCCATGACATACACCATGCGCATTGCCCGAGCAATGGACAACCAGGACAACGAGCACGAAAAGTTGTTGTCCCGCATTGCCACACCCATTGGGAAATATTGGATTTGCAAGCGTACACCAAACCATGCCTACGAGGCGATGGAGGTTATTGGTGGCAGCGGTGTGATGGAAAACCATATTATGCCGCGTTTATTCCGGGAGTCACCTGTGAATGCGATATGGGAAGGCAGCGGCAATGTTCAGTGCCTTGATATTTTGCGTGCAATTGAAAAGCAACCGGAGGTTCTCGACGCTTACTTTACTGAATTAGCGAAGGCTCAGGGAGCGGATCAACGCTTTGATACCTTTGTGCGTAGCTTAAAATCGGAATTTAGCGATATAAACACTCTGCAATATAGAGCAAGGACTATTGCAGACAAAATGGCGGTAGGCTTACAGGGTGCTTTATTGCTTCAACACGCCACAAATGATGTTGCTGACGCCTTTTGCGCAAGCCGCCTAGCGTCCAATAGCGGCTTGAATTATGGAACCATGCCGAGTGGACTTAACTGTGCGGCGATCGTCGAAAGGGGCGCGCCAACAAACGAATAAATAGTTCACCGACAATAGCGAGTACTAAACCGCAAACCAAGCCAAATAGGATAGCGCCCGGATTCAACTTAACCGTGTAGGAAAAGTCAATTCTGACTTCCTGTTGTATGTCTGGTACGGGAGAAATAAAAGCCTGAGTGTAAGCATTCCAGGCGTTTTCGTTAAATTTATTCAGCGCACGGAGTAATAACTGATGGCGCGTGTAAATAGCGCTAATGCTTTGTCCTCCTTCCTGGAAGACGATATCGTCACTGGCCTCATAGTGAGCAATGAGCTGTTCGATATCACCATCGAAAAACTTCTCTGCTTCGTCTCTGAATGCATCAAGGCTTTTTTCTGACTCTATTAGATGAGCATTAAGGCTTTTGCCGTATTGATCAACAAAGCCCGGTAATTGAATACCAGCCAGTACGCCCAGAATCAGCAAAATAATTCTCAGGTAAGATGTGACAACACCCATGCTCTCTCCTTACGCAGTCTAAAACAACTCTAGGCTAGACTATGGGCAATAATCAAACAAAATTACACGACTTAACGCAAGACTCACTAACCCGTCAGAACAACGGCGTTCTTGCCTTCCTTTTTAGCCTGATACATAGCCCGGTCTGCCCGCGCCATAATATTTTCAACAGTGTAATGCTCTGACGGTTTGTCGCATTGGCATAAACCAATAGACAAGGTGACTGGCAACTTTGCATGCCCTATTCCGCTGACTAATTCAGCTCTTAAACGCTGCATCATTTGCTCAGCGTCACTTGCTGCAATCATCGGATGAATAGTCGCAAACTCGTCGCCGCCAATACGAGCGACATAATCAGTATGCCGACTGTGCAAACGAATAAGTTCAGCAATCTTTTGTAGGACTTCATCACCATACTGGTGACCGTACTCGTCGTTAATTTCTTTAAAGTCATCAAGATCAATAAAGCTAACGGCGAACGGCGTTCCATGCTGCTCCAACTGCGTAATTTCATCGGTCAACTGCGCTGTAAACGCTCGTCGGTTCATTATGCCAGTTAAATGATCCGTCAGCGCCTGACGTTTTTCAAACTCCAGCTCCAAACGAATTTTATCTTCCGCTTTTTTTAGCAGCGTGTAATCGCGAGCTATCGCAATGCCAAACAGTTCACCATCAATTTCCATCTGGTTCAGCATAATATCAACATAAAACTTAGAACCATCACGGCGAACGGCGGGAAAAATTAGGCCATTTCCCATTGAGCGCCGCCCAGGGTGTTTAAAAAACTTAACCAGGTGTTCATCGTGCTTTTCCCGAAATTCTTCGGGCAATAAGCAATTTAACGGCATTTCCAACATGGAAGACGACGAATAACCAAACATTGTCGCTGCTGATTGATTCACAGCGACAATCACCCCTTCAGTGTTTATAACGACTGCACCATCGGGAATAATCTCAAGAAAATCGGTAAAGGCTTGTTTTACTTCCATGGCGCAACTCTCTTACTAAGTTAAACTTCACAATAACACCCTTTTGCAACCGCATTAATCCATGCGGGGGCTTCACCTTCCATTAAAACTAAAGGAATCAGTTCTTCGACGAAACTGCTGTTCGTAGTACAGAATGCGCCATCAGCATAAGGCCCAAGGTAAATCAGCTCTGAAGAATTATTAAACATAATAACGGCAGGTGTCGCCGGAACGAACCGCTTCAACTCAACAACTTGATCTACGTCAATACTATAATTTTCGCCACCAAACTCAGTGACTTGTCTTTTCACTTTACCTATATGACCCGCACTGCGCCAGTTACATCGACAGCCTTGTGATGAAATGTGGAAAATACTGCCTTCGACATGAAACCCGCTATTCTTTAATGCCAGCTTCAATGACCGCCCAAGGTCGCCACTATCGGACATCTCAATTAACTGGCCCTCTGAATCAAACCATACCAAACGTTGCTCTAATAAGTAGCTTAAACCCCATAAAGCTATTGCAAACCATAAAAAAACAGTCACAACTACCCACTGAGGGCGACCTTTGTTGAGTAACTTATTCGACAATGAAACGCCCGACCTCTGAGTCAAGTTGAGCCGATGTTGCTTTCAGAGCATTAGCATTAGTTTGTCCATTCAACAGTAATTTAGTTTCCGCTTCTGACAGCTCACGCATGGTCTGTGCTGAGCGAGAAATATCTTCGCTCGCGTTCCTTTGCTCTTCAGTTGCTGCCGCGACCGAAGTCACTTTTTGAGCCACATCATTAATTCGCTCGGCAACAGCACTCATTGATTTCCCTGACTCTGTTGAGTAATCAACCGCTTCATCGATTTGTTTAACGCAAGCATCCATAGAAGCCACGGCTTCTGTAACCTCTGTCAGTATATCTTTACTTATCTTACTTATCTGCTCCGCGTTTTCTCCGGTATTCGTCGCTAGTGCTCTTACTTCGTCAGCTACCACCGCAAACCCACGACCTTCCTCACCAGCTCGGGCCGCTTCAATTGCAGCGTTTAATGCTAATAAGTTGGTTTGCTTAGTAATATCATTAATTGCACCTACAACATCAGAAATGTGACGGCACTGTTCGTCGAGAGTTTTTAACTTAGTATGCGTATCCAACACATTAGACTTTAGGGAACCTATTGCAGTCGCTGCCGCCTTTGAGATCTCAGCCGACTCGTTTGAACGCCTTATTGACTCTTCCGATGCTTCCTTTGCCTCATTTGCCTGCTCTGAAATACTACTGATAGTCATCGTCATTTGCTCTATGGCACTCGCTATACTTTCAACTTCTTGAGAGCTATTCTCACGGCTTTTTATAAGCTCTTCAGTCTCATAGAAAAGAGTCGCTGAAACAGCCTGAACATCCTCAGACAAGCCCCTGGTACTTTGAATATTCTTCCTAAACTGGGCCAGTAAGTTCTTAAAAGCAGCAACCTCGCTTGTTTCTCCGTCCACATGAACCATTAAGTCCAATTTATCTGAATATTTGACGATATCCGCAATGCTATTGCGCAAGGCCTGAGCACTAACAGCTTCTTTATCACTCTGCTTTGCAATAACACAAAGCACGGCTGCTTCAGCAATAGCAAAGCCAGCGTGAATAGCGAGAATAGATAAAGTCACATAGCCTTCAGCAAAAATATAAACGTCAGCGCCATTAGACTGTAAGATGAAAAAGAGAATATGGTGAACAGCAACAACCCCAACACTCGTGACCACAACCCCCCAGTCTCTGTAATAAATAAGAAACGCCATAACAACAAAAATTTCAAAATGCATTTCGACCAAACCCATCGTTTGATCAATATGAACCGCGGTTATAAGTTGAATTGCGGCGGCTATCACATGGCGTGTCAGCTTGCTTTGCCCCAAGGTTTTAATAAGAAGCAACGGTAAAGAGACAATAAACAATGACAACAAAGTGGGAACAAACCATTCATCGGTAAAAAATGCGATAAAAATGGTAATAAGCAACTGAACAAGTAGTACACCGGTAAAAACCCGGTTCGCAGATACTACCCAGGGACGGTACAGCATAAGATTTCCTTAAAACGCTTTACATACAATCTAATCATCGCGAATAATGCGCTCATTTTTTGATCAACTCAAACAAAATTAATTCTTGTACGCGTTTTTCTAAATAAAGGTTTAACTCGGCCTGTGATATCATGAGTGCAAAATCACAGTTAATGTGACGCCCACTTCCTATAATTCCCGGAGCTTCATGTCCACAGAACAAAATCAGAGCTCGTTCCAGTCACTAGGACTGAACGACAATATCTTACGAGCTGTAAATGAATGCGGTTATACCACCCCTACCCCAATTCAAGAGCAAGCCATTCCGACCGTAATGAAAGGTCATGACTTACTGGCAGCGGCACAAACCGGAACCGGGAAAACAGCAGGTTTCACGCTTCCTTTATTGCATAACTTGTCTTTGACGAAGACAGAAGGTAAGCCTGTTATTCGAGCGCTAATATTAACACCGACACGTGAGTTAGCAGCTCAGGTTGAGGATAACCTCAACACGTACGCAAAATACACGGGCCTCAAATCGCTGGTCATTTTCGGTGGCGTTGGTATCAACCCACAAATTAACGCGTTACGTCGAGGTGTCGATATCTTAGTTGCGACACCAGGACGACTGCTTGATCACAGCCGTCAAGGAACGGTCGACTTGAGCAAGATTGATGTATTGATATTAGATGAAGCCGATCGCATGCTCGACATGGGTTTTATTCATGACATTAAGAAAGTCATGAAGCTGATTCCTGAACAACGTCAGACACTGCTGTTCTCGGCGACGTTTTCTAAAGAAATTAAAGCGCTGGCTCAGCAGTTCGTGCACCAACCTAAACTGGTGGAAGTTGCTCGACAAAATGCCACCGCTGACACAATTGAGCAACGCGTTTATCCGGTTGATAAGAAACGCAAACGTGAGTTACTAAGCTACCTGATTGGCAGCAGAAACTGGCGGCAAGTATTAGTCTTTACCCGTACCAAGCACGGGGCCAATCGTTTGGCGACTCAACTTAGCGACGACGGTTTACCAGCAATGGCTATTCACGGCAATAAAAGCCAGGGCGCCAGAACCAAAGCTTTAGCGCAGTTTAAAGCAGGAAAGTTACGTGTTTTAGTCGCAACCGACATTGCGGCACGTGGCATTGATATCGATGAATTACCGCACGTTATCAATTTCGAATTACCGCAGGTTGCCGAAGACTACGTACACCGAATTGGTCGAACCGGGCGTGCCGGCAGTGAGGGTGAAGCGGCTTCTTTGGTCTGTGTGGACGAGCACAAGTTGCTGCGCGACATTGAAAAGCTGACCAAAAATGAGATACCCAAAGAAGTGGTTCCGGGCTTTGAGCCTGATCCAAGCATAAAACCAGAGCCTATCCAAAAACCCAGAGGTAGCCGACCAAATAATTCGCGCCGCGCACCACGACAAAAACGTCCGGCGACACGGCGCTCATAACCTTACTGGTCGCGGGGGGTTACTTTAAGAAATCCAGCCCACCCGTTACCGCAGCGACCTGAGCTTCAATACATTGCTCAGGCGTTGCTTTGGGGCTGTCGGGGTAAACTTCTGTGGTTGTGGCGTACTCAGCTTTACTGAAGCTAATGCAAAGTCCCAGCTTAGACGTTGGCAGTAAAATAACACCGCGCTGCGCAATGTCTTCACCAATCAGTTTATTCTCTTCGTCAGCGTCAGCTATGTGTGTGACTTTCTCGACAGAGCCCAGTACCGCTTTTTGGAATTCAGGATAAGGCTTCTCAGCATTCCCCACCAAATAAAAACCGTCAGGGATATTCCAGTTGGTATTCACGATACCGTCCATTGCGGCTTTTGCCGGACGAAACTCACTGTTGTCAGTATCGGTCGTTTCATGCAAGTCAATGTGCGCCAGTATATCTACGCCTAAATCTGCGACATACTTCATAATATGCGCGCACTCACCTGCTGGAGACTCAGCAACAAATGAACGGTTCGGATCAATAGCGGCTGGGTTCCAACGGTTAATGGTTTCATAACCCCATGGGCTTAAACATGGCGCAACAACGACATTAAAGTGCTCGGCATAACTATTGGCTTTGGTTTCGATAAAACGCAGCGCGCCGTGAACACCACTGGTTTCGTAGCCGTGTACACCGCCAGTGACTAATACCGTCGGTTTATTACTGTCCCAACGCTTAGTTTTCACCGCGAACACGGGGTAAGTAGCACTTTCATAAGCCAACTCACCATATTGTTCAACGTCAAAGTCGTCTTTAAATGTTTCTATCTTACTGACAACATCATCAAAGTATGAACGCTTTTGAGTTTGCTCCGCTAACCATTGCGCTTTTTCTTCCGCACCCCATGGTTTACCCGGAGTACCAATGTGGTAAATCGTTTCTTGCGTCATAGTCTGATCCTATCCATTACGTCTTTGAAAGAGGCAGCTATACTACCAAAATCTTTGCAAGCACCAAAGCTACGCCGCTTTGCTCGACTCTTTACTTTCTGCTTTATTGTCAGCTTTCTCTGCCGGTGCTTTTTCCGCTTTCGGCTTTTTCGGCTTCTTAGCGCCCAGAGCAATTAATACATTCTCTCGTTCCTTCGCTAAAAACATCGCCATATCTTCAAGCTGTTTATCGTCAGTAAAAAGCTCACTGCCCTCTATCAGCGGCGTTAGCGCTTCTGCCATATCCAACATTTTATCGTGTGCATCGGCTTCGGCTTTCGAGGTAAATGTCATTTTTTCGGCTCCATCGCGAATCACTACGTATTGGGTTACTACAGCCATGGTTATGTCCTTTGCTGAGGTCTACAGATACTGGTTATTTATACAGTTATTAGTAAGTAATTGCAATAGTAGCCACATTCGCTAAACTGCGCACTCTTAACAAAGACGATAAGTACAGGAATACAGCCAGCCTCATGACTCAGTTCTCCAAAGCACAAGTTCGACTGGCTATATTTGCCATGGCCATTGGCAGTTTTGCTATTGGTATCGGTGAGTTTGTCATTATGGGGTTACTGCCTGACGTCGCTACCGACTTTAATACGGACACGCGAACAACCGGGCACTTGATCAGCCTTTACGCATTAGGGGTTGTCATCGGTGCGCCGCTTATTACCATCCTCTTCGCGCGCTTTCCGCGTAAGCCTATGCTACTGGTACTGTTGTTCGTTTTTGCTATTGGTAATTTTGCCAGTGCATCGGCAGACAATTACGTTTTGCTGCAAGTTTTAAGATTCCTGACTGGCCTCCCTCACGGTGCGTATTTTGGCATAGCCTGTTTAGTCGCTGCCGATATGGTGGGCCGAAACCAGCGCGGTATGGCTGTTACTATGGTGATGATGGGTCTTACCATCGCCATTTTAGTTGGCAACCCTCTTGCCACCTGGCTCGGGCAACTCATCGACTGGCGCACGGTTTACCACACTGTTGGCGCGTTGGGGTTAGTTGCACTGGTTATGATTGCTTTTGTGGTTCCACAACACCCGAACGAGCAAAAGACCTCTGCCCGAGGTGAAATGAGAGCCTTACAAAACCCTCAGGTATGGTTAACGCTGGCGATTGGCGCTATTGGGTTTGGCGGCATGTTTGCGGTTTTAAGCTACATAGCGCCTACCCTAATTAACGCAACAAAGCTCGCCCCCCACTGGATACCTATTGCATTGCTTATTTACGGTATCGGATCTCTGGCAGGAAGTTTGGTCGGTGGTTGGGCCGCGGACAGAAGCCTTAAGTTAACAATAGGCGGCTCACTTATTTGGTCTGCGGTTATATTAGGTGTCTTTCCGTTTACCCTTGAAAGCATTTGGAGTGTCATGCCAATGGTCTTGTTACTGGGTAGTGCCGCGGCTCTTGTGCCGGCTCT
Organism: Idiomarina piscisalsi; assembly: GCF_002211765.1. NCBI lineage: Bacteria > Pseudomonadati > Pseudomonadota > Gammaproteobacteria > Alteromonadales > Idiomarinaceae > Idiomarina > Idiomarina piscisalsi. Next base: position 1,024,644 of record NZ_CP022133.1, on the reverse strand, counting down.
TCAGGTTAGGCTTATGGACGTCGCAGGAGAGGCACAAACCTTAGCCGCATCGCTGAATCACTCCGCTTTTAATGCCGCCAATGCACTTGGGGCATGGCTTGGTGGCTTAGCTATTGTTTCACCACTGAGCTGGCAAGGTACCGGCTGGGTTGGCTGCGGTTTGTCTTTAGCCGGTCTGTTGCTATTTTGGGTTACTAAAAAACACAGCCGTAAAGTACCGGATATTATCAGTCTTTAACTTCACCGCTGGTTGTCAGCTCCTGAAGCTCTTCGTCAGGCTTGGCGTATGACAAGCGTGCTGCGCGTGAGGTCGAGTGGTAACCATCTAATCCGGAAATGGCCATGGTACCGAGACTTTCAATGTCGATATAGCCATCACTTTGCACTGCATCTTCTTGCACATCGACCCAACGCACCTCGCCAACAATAAGTGCCGTGTCGTTATGTTGTATCGGAATAATTTCAACCAATTGCATACCAATGCGCAAAGAACTTTCAGCGACATAAGGTGCATGGAACCCATCCATAAACTCAGGCGTCAAGTCACAAGCATCAAACTCGGACTGCTCTCTGGAATAGCGCGCGGACGTTTGATGGGCTTGTTTAAAAAAACTCTCGCCAACATGATTAATGGTATACACACCACTTTCCTCAATATTCTCCCAGGTATGCCGTGTCACTGACTGTGGACGCATAACAAAGCCAAGAAACGGCGGGTTGCTTCCAAGGTGCACAACCGAACTCACAATAGCCAAGTTATCCTGCTGACGCCTATCGCGTGTGCCTATTACATTGGCACTCTTAAAGCCAGAAAGACAGTTCACAAATCGGGCACGTTCCCTATCTTGCATTTGGGCTAAATCGTTTTGTTTATAGTGTTTCATAGTAACCTCAAGATTTATCTTTAATCTGTATTACGCAGGAAAAGCCACTTTTGATCGTTGGAAAGACTCTTTACAAAAAACATTATTGCGAACAGTTATCATTTGCGTTAACTTATTTTCAGCAACGACCAAAAGGAAAAGTGATAAAAATGAAAAATGCCTACACTGGTTACTTTAGCAGTCAGGAAAACCTGCAAAAAGCCACCCAGTACCTACAACAGAAGAACTATTACAGCGCCGACTCAGTGCTGTCAGAAGCAATTGAAGATGCACGTTATGCTGCAAAAGAAGTCGTTTTGGCAGCCAATGCAATACAAATCTACACGACGGCGTCGATTTTACTCATTGCGGTTTATATTCGGATGAATAAACCGCTTCTCGCTCAGGAACAACAAGAGAGTACAAACCGGCAACTTCAGAAATGGCGCACCAATACAACCTCCGTACAAATTAATGAGTTGTGCCGCTACTGCTGCCAGTTATTGATTACCGGATGTCAGCACTCTCGCTGTGTTGGACACTACACTCAGCAACTTGAGGAGCTAAACCATGCGCAGGAACAAACCTGAACGTTTGCAACTGTCCATGAGCAAAGAGCAGTTGAAACATCTACTGTTAGAAAAGCGAGTTGTCGCAAGTGACATTCGTTGCTGCGACTACTGCAGCCAATGCGAATTAAAGGAACTTATACTGGAATGTGCCCGAATATCGTGCTCAAGTGAGACGAGAGATGCTGGTGGTTAAAACTCTTTTTTGCGAAGCACCTTTTTCTGGCCGTGCTGCTTCTTCTTATTCAAGCGCTTCTCTTTTGCTGCCCGGCTTGGTTTGGTCGGAATACGCTTTTTCTGTGTTTTCGAAACGCTTCGAATGAGCTCTGTCAGTTGCTCTAAGGCAAGTTCTCTGTTCCTTGCCTGACTACGTGTTTCCTGACTTTTAATAATCACTTTGCCACTTTGAGTAATACGGTGATCATGCTTTTTAAGCAGTCGTTGTTTATAAAAATCCGGTAGTGACGAAGCCTGAATATCAAAAATAAGTTGAGCGGCGGTAGCCACCTTATTAACATTTTGCCCACCGGCCCCGCTGGAGCGGATAAATTGCCACTCTATTTCACTTTCCGCAACTTCAACACGCTGAGAAATATTAATCATCTAAGACGGTTATCTCTTTCTGAAGGTGAATAAATACATGAGAACCTTTGTTGAACCTCGTTTAGGATAAATTATTACCCACGGCTTTGAAACAAGCGGACATGTCTCCTGTCTCGTCGGTGTCATCCGATTGTTAAAAAATATGGTATATTACTGCGCAACTTTTTACTCGAGCAGGATTAACTTATGGCAGCTTTTGGCTCTGTATTTATGCCACAAATGGCGTTAGCAACATATGAAAACTCAAATTGGAGCACGCCTGAACTTGTTCCATCCGACGCTATTCAGTTGCACCCTGGTGCCCATGTTTTGCATTATGCTAGCACTTGCTTCGAGGGGCTAAAAGCTTTCCGGCATGAGGACGGCTCAATTAATATTTTTCGGATGGATAGAAATGTAAAACGTATGCAACAGAGCAGCGAGCTGCTGTCATTGCCTGCGTTCAACGAGTCTATGCTCGAGCACATGATTATCGATGTTGTAAAACACTTTAGCGAAGAAGTCCCTGCTCCTCCGGGCTCTATGTATATTCGGCCAACCCATATTGGCACCGAAGCCGCAATTGGTAAAGCCGCTTCTCCAACACATTCTTCAATGCTTTATGTGTTGTTATCACCTGTCGGCGATTACTTTTCGGGCGGCGATAAATCACTGCGACTGTTGCTGGAAGAAAACGGCTCCCGCTGCGCGGCGCACATGGGGATGGTGAAAAGTGGTGGTAATTATGCCAGTGCACTACAGCCTATTTTAGAGGCGCGTGCCTCTGTCAATGCTGACCAAGTATTGTTCTGTCCAAACGGCGACGTTCAGGAAACCGGTGCGGCAAACTTTTTGCTAATTGATGGCAATGAGATCATAACCAAAGCACTGGATACCAGCTTTTTGCACGGCGTCACTCGTGACTCTATTCTCACCATTGCTAAAGACTTAGGAATGACAGTGTCAGAGCGGGAACTAAGTGTTGAAGAATTATTAGAGCGCGCAGCAAAACCAAACTGCGAGGCCGCTCTATCAGGTACGGCAGCCGTTTTAGCACCAGTTGGTACTCTTATTCATGATGGTCAGGAGTTCTCAGTCGGCAATGGCAACACAGGCGAAACCACACTGAAGCTCCGCAAGGCCTTAAATGATATTCAATGGGGCAAAGCAGAAGATACACATGGTTGGCTAACCAAAATCTGAAATATGTAGCACTTTTAGGTCGTTTTTCCAGGCGGTAAGACAACCCACTCTGGATCTTCGAACTCCCCTAAGGGCGTGATCTCGCAAAACGGCGCAGCGCCGCGGATAATCTCAGCAACGTCTGGGTTGTGTTGATTTTCCATTGCATCCCGCTGCGCCTTCGAGTCCCAGGATGCAATAGCAATCAGTGTTTTATCATCGCCAATTTTACGGTGGAGCTCGGTGCCTCGTGCGCCCGGAGCACGCTGAATAATTTCACTGGCTTTAACCCAGGCTTCTGCATAGTCTTCTGCTGTGTACCCTTCTTTTATACGCACCTGAAAAATATATTTCATTACTCTCCTTTATGCGGTTATAGGTACGGTTATTTGCGCTTTTTCTCCGCCTTCACCATTTTTATGTAAAAAAATACGGCGTAGAAAAAACACATACCAATAACAATAGCCAGCCCACTAAAAGAAATAAAGATAACAGGGTCACTAAAAAACTCTCGCCATAAACTCATAACGAATACTCCTATTTTGTTTTCATCAGTTTATGAGAACGCAGCAAACCCGTTATTGAGCTAAATCAACTTCTTGAATATCACTTTATATTTTGTGGGTATTTTGAAAAACATCTGTAAAGAGCACCATAAACATAAATTATTGTCCTATATTTAATAGCGTTAGTATTTTAGTTAACACTGGAGGTTAGTGATGAAAAACGTAAAAGCCGCTTTATTCGCAAGTTTAATTCCATTGTCACTGCTGGCGCTGTCTGGTTGTAGTGAGCAAGAAGCCGACAAAGCAGAGTCTGAAGTTGAGAGTAAAATGGAACAGGCTGAGCAAAAAGCAAAGGAAACCATGGACGACGCTCAGGAAAAGTCAGAAGACGCTTGGAATGAAACCAAAGAAACGTCTGAAGATGCCTGGAATAAAACCAAAGAGGAAGCTCAGGAAGCTGGCGACTACGCTGAAGAAAAAGCAGATCAAGCGGGTGACTACATCGATGACTCTATCATCACCACTCGCGTTAAGGCCGTTATTTTTGAGGACGACAACCTCAATAGCATGAATATTAGCGTTGAAACCAATAACGGTATTGTTCAGCTGTCAGGTTTTGTTGAAAGCGACGCTGATATTGATACCGCTGAAAACTTAGCTTCTACCGTCGAGGGCGTGAAAGACATTGAAAACGACCTTCAAGTGAAGAAGTAACGTCGTCACTTAGCGTCAAAAAGAGCGGCAAATTTGCCGCTCTTTTTATTTGTATCAAAGCATTTCAGGCACTAGCAGGAGACTTAAAAGCTTGCTAACTTAAGGTCCAACAACAATAACAAGCAGCCTGTCATGTCTACCAGTTCATTTTCAAACGAGACAATCGAAAGCAGCAGCCTTCCTAAAGCTCGTGAACAACGATTTTTACCGTTAAGTCCAGCCTACGTTAAAGTTAATTTACTTTGCCGCTTACTGCTTTGGCTTGTGATTTTAGTCGCCTTGGTTGTCGTTTACTGGCAGCCTTGGTTTGAACTGCCCAGCCCTATGCAAAAAGCAATTCCCGGCTTACTCATTGCCATTGCTTCATTAGGGCTGTTGCTATCCGTTTACGGCGTTATTGGCGACAAAATAAAAGGCTATGCGTTACGAGAGCATGACTTAAGTTACAAAAGTGGCGTTATTTTTAAGTCCATTATCAGTCAGCCCATCTTACGAATACAGCACGTTGAATTAAAACATGGGCCAATCGATCGTCACTTTGGGCTTGCCTCTTTAGAGGTATTCAGTGCCGGCGGCGCTATGCATACGTTCGCTATTCCTGGCTTACCCGAAGAAAAAGCCCGCGAACTACGTCAGTATATACTTGAGCACGGTGATATTGCGGCCAATGAATAACGAGCAAATAATGGGTATTAACAATTCGACAGAAGAGTATCGCGATAAATGGCTAAAACTGTCGCCCGTCGCGATTATTTATTTTGCTATTCAGTTTATTAAAAATACCGCCAGTAACTTCGTTTATTTAATTCCGGCATTCGTCATTGGATACCAGAAGCTGGCAGACAACATTATTTCTATTATTGTTGGTGTCATCGGGATTTTGGTGTTTATTGCTGTTAGTGCGTTGGTTAAATTTTACTTTTATCAATACCGAATTACCGGACAGCGAGCACAAATTCACTCAGGGGTTTTTCAAAAGAAGCACATAGATTTACCCTTTGAGCGCATTCAAAACATTCGCTTTGAGCAGCCTATTTATTACCGTTTTACTGATCACGTCTGCATGCTGCTCGACACTGCTGGTTCGAGTAAGGCGGAAGCAAAAATCATCGCCCTTCCCAAGCCCGTCGCCGAAGCGCTTAAACAAGAAATACTGCTGTTTAAAGATCACAAGACCAACACTGAAGATCATCCAGAACCCGAACAAAAGCAAGAAGATCGAGAAACAGTTCTTAATACTCGTTCAGTAAGAGATCTCGTTATTCACGGCCTAGCAAGCAACCGTATTTGGATTGTCTTAGGGGCATTAGCGCCCTTTTTTAATTCGATTTCTGAACAAGTGATTGAGGGAATAGAAAGCTTCGGCGTCGATCTGGAAGCACTTATGTCCTCCACCCAATACGCTATGTGGCAATACATCCTGGTTATAGCCTCGGCCACCTTCGTTATTATTGCGCTACTAGCGCTAGTTTCTGTCATTGGTTCGGTCATTACCTTTTACGATTTTCGCTTAACTCGATCCGGCGACCGCTACATTCGGAGAAACGGTCTATTTACCCGCCATGAAGTGGCAATGCGACTGCGCCGACTACAGATGATCGTGTACCAACAAAACTGGCTTGATCGTCTGCTACAGCGTGTGAACCTGAAATTCGAACAACTCAATGCCAGTATTGAACGTTACAGCGCTTCGACGACCGGCGGAAAAATCATGGTGCCTTCAGTGACTCTGAAAGAAGCAGAGGGACTGGCCGCAAACGCTTGGCCAAAGCACCAAATGGGCACTATTAATTTTCACCCGATAAGCAAACGGCTTATGGCTCGTAATCTATTAATCGCCTTTTGGTTGTTGATTGTACCCTCCATTACCTTTAGCTACTTTGGTTACTACGAAGTGTCACTTGGCTTGGGTGGCCTGTTTTTACTCCTTATTCCTCTTATTGCTCTACGTTGGAAGCGCTGGGGCTATGCAAACGATGGTCAGTTTATTTACATTCGCAAAGGTCTCATTGGGGTTAATTATCGCTGCTTCCCCATTCACAAAGTTCAACAAACCTCGTTTTACCAAAGCTGGTTTATGCGGCGTTTCAAATTGTGCACTGTCGGCTTTGTGCTCGCTTGTGGTGGACAATCCATTCCTTTTATTAAAGAAATCTCTGGTGACACATTAATTGACGAAACGTTACATCAGGTTGAGTCATTGAAAAAATCCTGGATGTAAAACACGGCCTGTTTTTTGTTAGAGTACCAGGTACTAATGACAACAACTGGGTCAGATTTTATGGAGCTGCCTTTCTCACAAGCTTGTGAAAACAATAAAAAGCCAATACTTGATGTTCTGACAGTCGCTTTTGCTAAGGCTGCACATGTTTTGGAGGTAGGCAGTGGCACCGGACAACATGCGGTGTACTTCGCTAGACAACTCCCTCATATAGAATGGCAGGCAAGTGACCAACCGGCCTATTTATCGGGCGTAAAAGCCCGAATTTTAAAGGAAGGGGTACCAAGCCAGCCTTTGCCGGTTGAGTTCGATGTGTTTCAGTCAGCCCCTGATGGTCAGTTCGATGCTTTATTTACCGCCAATACCTGCCACATTATGCCTAAAGAAGGAGTGAAAGCACTGTTTGAGCATTTGGGAAACAGCCTTAAGTCGGTAAAGCGTTTATGCATTTATGGACCATTCAATGACAACGGTCAGTTTACCAGTGAAAGTAACCGCTCATTTGATGAATCATTAAAAGCGCGTGACAGCCAAATGGGAATACGTGATAAACAATGGATTGCAAAGCTTGCCGGACAACAGGGGTTTAGCTTGAAGAGCACCCATGCTATGCCGGCAAACAATCAAATTCTGGAGTTTCAGCGTTAAACGTTACCGCTGAAGCTTATTTGGTATTGGGGACAATTCGCAGCTCAACGCGGCGATTGAGTTGACGTCCGCTTTCTGTGTCATTGTCTGCTATTGGCTGACTTTCACCATACCCTTCGGTTGTCACCCGACGAGTGTCAACGCCATTACCCACTAAATGGTTACGCACCGCGTTAGCCCGGTTTAACGACAACTGCTGATTATATTCAGCGGTGCCTGTACTGTCCGTGTGCCCCTGAATAAGCATGGTGGTTTTTTCATACTTTTTCAGCACTCGAGCAACGTCGTCTAAAACCGGGTTGAAGCTCTGCGAGATGGTTGCGCTACCTGTGGCGAAAGTTATGTTACTTGGTAGCTGCAGACGGATATTATCGCCTTCACGTATGACTTTAACGCCGCTGTCAGCCAGCTCTTCCCTAAACTCTTCTTCCTGCTTGTCCATATAGGAACCAATAGCACCACCCGCTAATGCGCCAACTGCCGCCCCCCATACATAACGGCTTTTATCGTGGTCGCCGGTACCTTTACCAAGCAATGCACCAGTTACAGCGCCAATGGTTGCGCCCTTCTGGGTATTACTCATATTTTCACAGCCCACTAAAGCGAGCGAGGTCATTATCGTTAATAACGCTAACTTCTTCATACCGTTTTCCTTTTTAACGCTTTGAGTACTCATAAAATTAGCATTAATTCAGAAATTCGCTAACGCCATTTGCAGTTCTTTTACGCAACCCAGAGCTAGATATTAGGCTTATACTCAAAGCCTTCTTCTGCCTGAGAATCAGAAAACGTTTTTATTTTTTCCTTACGGTTCAGCATGGCATTAACCAGTGAGTTCGGAAACACTTCAATGCCATTATTAAAGTCTTCCACGTTTTGGTTAAAAATACGAATCGCTGCGCCAATGTTTTCCTGTTGGTCGGTAATTTCGCGCATGAGTTTCTGATAGGTTTCTGACGCTTTCAATTCAGGGTAATTTTCAACGGTGACATTTAAGCTTTTTAGTAACTCACCCGTTTTTGCTTCAGCCTGTTCCAGTTTTGTGGTATCAACTTTCCCGCTATCTAAGCCCTGTAGCGCACTGCGAAGCTCGGTGACTTTAGTCAGTGTTCCCTGTTCAAACTCTTTGTAATCTTTTACCTCATCCTCTAAATGCGGAATGATTTTATTCTTCTGGCGCTCTTGCGTAATAACGTTTGCCCAAGCCCGTTCAACGGCATTCGCCCGGTTAATAATGGCGTTATAAATGGCAATAATGGCTATCACCAAAACTACCGCAATACCAACCGCTATCCATATTCCAGTCATTTATTTGCTCCTAAAAATTACTGTCCAATTTAGTCATTACATAATGAACATGACTCAGTGTCGCTCTTAGTTTTTCAAGTTCCTGTTCGCCTTCCAACGCATCAATAAAGGCGTCAAATTCGCTAATTTTTACTCTATTGGGTGTTACAATAAGATCTTTGTCGGCAAATGAAAGACATAAATCGGCCGCGTCATTCACCTCGAAGTTTATTTTCGATAGTACATTGCTAAGTTCTTCAAAGGCGACAACAACCGTCGGCTTCATGGCTTTAGCCGCTTCAATCTCACTAGCAGCGACCACCTTAAACATTTTATTAAAACGGTTAGATGCAGGCTTGTAAGTTGCTTTACCCGCTCCGGGAAGGTTAAAACCAATAACCACAAAATTACGCAGTAAGCCAAAAGGTAAAATCAGACCATAGCGATCATAATGATCGTACTCGCGACGAGTGCGCGTTCTTACCCGGCCGTTACTGTCAGTGTAGGTTTCGGTAACAATACGCTCATCGACGTAATGAAAATGGTAATAGTGATAGTCAAACGAATATTCATCGCCCTGGTAACTGCCTTTAAACAGTTCTTTAATTTCACGGCTGTAGTTGCCTCGGTGAAACTCGCTAAAGCGTTGCTGAAACTGTTGAGCGGTAGCTTTGCCGTTAAAGCTTACCAACGTCAGGTTGTTGTCGAGCAGGCCGTCGCGCTGCAATAAAGCATGAGACACTTTCGACATAAGACGATGAGGATAATAGGCTGTAATACCAGCAAGCACCGTTAACAAGCCACCAACGGCAATAATAATCCAGGTGCTTTGCTGAAAATGCTGTCGCTGGGACCAGTCCCAGTAACCCAATAGCCCGGTCACCAATAATAAGACGGTAAAAATAATCCAATAGACTTTTGTTTTAAGCTGATAACTACCGGGAAAGGATTTGAGCTCAGAAATAACCGCGTCCAACTCTTTCCTGGAGCGGCTTAGCGATACTTTGTTTTTAATACTTTTCAGCAGCGAAATAAGTGCTTTGTTGTTTTTATAGTAGAGCACGGTTGGCAATGTCAATTTGTTTGAATTGGGTAAGAAAGCTTAATGTTTCTTCCTCGCTAGTACCAGCAAAACTTGGAGTTAATGGTAAGCTATCGATAAACCAACGATTATTGTCTGCAGCAGGAGTTTTTATGAAAGCGGTAATTTTAGATAACAGCAGTTTGGGAACTGGTGTTGATTTATCTCCTATTGAAAATCAAGTCGACGAGCTCGATTGCTATTCGTTGACCTCGCCCGGGCACGTCGATCAGCGCATTCAAGATGCCGACATTGTTATTACCAATAAAGTGGTTCTGAATGAAGACAGTTTAAAACAGGCAAAACGGCTGAAACTGGTTTGTGTTCTGGCTACCGGGATGAACAATATCGACTTAAAAGCGGCTGAAAAGTTGGGTATTCCGGTAAAAAACGTTGAAGCGTACGGCACACCTAGTGTGGTGCAGCATACATTAATGATGATGCTGTCATTGGCAACTAAAATGCCCGTAATGCAGCAACGGATGGCTGCAGGCGAGTGGCAAACGTCACCATTATTTACCCTGCTTGACCCCCCTACCTATCAATTAGAAGGTAAGCACTTAGTCATTGTTGGTTCGGGCGAGCTTGGGCAGGCAGTGAAGAAGCAGGCTGAAGCACTGGGAATGCGTGTCACCTTTAGTGCACGCCCTGGTAAAGCAGACGGCTCACGCCCAAGCTTTGACGAACTGTTACCTCAAGCGGACGTTATTTCTTTCCATTGCCCGCTAACGGATGACACGAAAGGTTTGCTTAACCGCAACAATATCAAACATTGCCAGCCTCACACTTTAGTCATTAACAATGCCCGAGGTGGCGTAGCTAATGAGGAAGATGTTTTAGATGCGCTTCGCAATGAAAACATTGGCGGCTATGCAACCGATGTTCTGCCACAAGAACCGCCAAAAGATGGCCACCCGTTACTTGATGCACTAAATGAACCACTGAACTTGATTGTTACACCACATAACGCCTGGACTTCACCAGAAGCGAGACAACGCATTATTGAGTTAACTGCCGAAAATATCCAAACGTTAAAGTAACCAAGCTCTTATTCTAGACTGAGGGCTAATTTGCACCAGCTCGCAATTTAGTCCTTTTCTTTGTAAAAGTGCCAAACACCACCGGCAATATGTAAAGTAACCAGCACTGGTAATACATACGTACCTAATACTTTATGTATTTCTTCTGAGGGCTCATGCAGCCATGGCAATCCACTTAAGTCCATGGATACGCTGAACCATCCAAATACCGATAAAGGATCATTTTCGGTAAACAGATAAAGAGGCCCTGTTACAATTAAGACCAACATAGTTAGTAATAAAGCATAATGAAGATATCTGACGAGTTTGTCTTTTACCGTTGTGGTTGACTCAGGAAAACCTTGATAAAAGCGCAAAACAATACGCCAGGCAACAATAAAGAAAACAAAAAAACCAACACCAATATGAGCGGCTTCGGAATAGTGTTTAACCTCTCTGGAGTCAGCAAACACCATCATAAAACCAAGTGTCAGTATGGTAAAAATTGATAACGCCCCAAGCCAATGAAGTGTGCGCGATAATGGTGTGTATTTACTGTTCATACGTTACTCCTTACGTTTCTTCACGCCAGAGTAAACACGAATTCTTAAGCGAGCATTAAAAGATGAGTGAAGACGGTTTATTACTCTCCTTCTTTATGATGTCGATCAACTTTTACGATGAAATCGCCATCTTGATGCTCGAATGTCAGTATTAAACCGAGCTGCCGAGCCAGGTTACTTACGATACTTAAGCCGAGCCCAGAGCCTCGTTCACGCAACTGTCCCCCGCGATAAAAACGTTCAGTGAGGCGTTGAACATCAATATGATGTGTCGCTTCTACCGAATTTCGAATGACAAACGCAGAGCCATCAAAGGCAATATCTACTGTTGATGCCGGTCGGGCATATTTAATCGCGTTATCAACCAAATTGCTGAATAATACCGCCAGATAACTTTCTTCAGAGCGCCAGTCAACGGTATCAGGCAAATTCACCTCTAGCGACAACTGCAGGACTTCTGCTTTTGGATAATAGTCAGAAATTACTTGCCGAATAACCGCCGCAGCATTCACTTGTCGCCACTGTTCAGGAGGAAGCTCTGTTTTTGATAACAATAGTAAACTTTCAACCAGACTCACCAGTCGCTCAGTACTTTCCAGTAGCGACTGGAGCTCAGACTTTTGCTGATCGGTCGTCGCTTTGACTATCTGATTTTGTAACTGAGCCTTCAGGCTTGCCAGCGGCGTTCGTAGTTCGTGTGCTGCATCGGCAGAAAACTGCTTTTCCCGTAAGAATGTTTGCTCAATGCGATGTAAATAATGGTTCAGTGCAGTTTTAACTAACGCGACCTCTTCAGTATCGTTGGACTCTGAAAACGGTCGGTAGTCGTCTGAGCGTTTGCGTCTAAGTGCTCCGGCTAACCGTCTGAAGCTCGCGAAGTTGCGATTTATTGTCCACCAGCCTAGCCACAGCATCAATGGTAATAGTGTGATAATAGGTATCACGGTATCAACCGTCAGATCATTGCGAATTTCAGAGCGGAATTCATCCTGCTGCAACAGCAAAATGCGGTAATCGCCTGCAGCCGAATATAAACCGAAGCTATGCCACAGCTCGTTATTGATCATTTTAACCGCAAAGCCTTCGTTAAAGGTAATCACTGACGGATCCAGCGAGCCTTCTGTTTGCAATAGACTCTCACCAGAGGTGGTTTCGATACGATAAGAGAGTTTGTCCTCATATGAATGTGCATTAATACGACTAATGGTAATGTCGCGATCCGCGTACTCATTATTTTGGGGTAAAAGTGCAAGCAAGGTTTTCGCCTGCTGCACCATTTCAGCGTCAAACAACTCATCGACTTCATGACTGATTTCGGCATAAATCCACGTGGCAGAGACGGCCGAACTCAATAAATAGACAGCCGATACCGCAACCAGAATGCGCCGACGTATGGAGTTTAGTTTTGTTCTTATACGGCTAATTATTTGCATGCCAGGCGATACCCTACCCCTCTAATGGTCTGAATCCACTCCTTATTGCCGAGTTTCTTTCGCAGATTATGTACATGCACTTCCAACGCATTGCTTTCCACTTGCTGTTCGTTACGAAACACCACTTGCTCTAACTTATCACGGCTATGCACACGTCCCGGTGACGTCATTAACGCGCGTAACAGCTCAAATTCACGTCGGGATAAGTTAATCGGCTGTTCATCGACCAAAACCTGAAAGTTAACTTCGTCAAGACGAATAGGTCCAACCACCAGTTCAGCCGACGCCTGTCCGCGCTGACGCCTAACCAACGCGCGCAAGCGCGCAGCCAGCTCATTCATATCGAAAGGCTTAACCATATAGTCATCCGCCCCCAGATCTAACAATTTAACGGTCTCGGAACTATCGTCGCGCGCGGTTAACACCAACACTGGCATCAGCTGACCTTTTTTACGTAACGCAGACAACACTCGGCTACCATCCAAATCGGGTAGCCCGAGGTCCAGTACAACGGCGTCATAAGGCGCCCGCTGACTTTCACTGATAGCAGCCGCTCCGGTCCTTACCCACTGCACCGAAAACTGACGTTCAGACAGGCCAATTTCAACAGCCTGTCCCAACATCCCGTCATCCTCGATTAACAATAGATCCATGCACCCTATACCCCTGTATTACTGTTCACGTTTTATTCTGGCCAAGAGCTGTTCCACTTCTTTCCGCCGAAATTCGTCAGCAAGAGGTCGGTCAGGTCGTGGTGCTGCGGCAAGCGCCTTATTCGCATAGCTTTCCGCTTTTACGTACTCACCCTGTTCAAACCAATAATCAGCGTAAAAGTAATTTGGGTCAATGCCATTAGGGTTAATTGCTAGTGCTTTTTCCAATAGCTCTTCCGCTTTATCATCATCACCAAACCCAAACGGCCAGCCGGGCACTTTATAATATAAGGTACCCAATGACGCATAGGCTGAGCCGCTTAGTGCATTTGGATCGATTTCCAACGCTTTCTCCAGAGACTTTCGCGACTCCTTCGCCAAGCTCAATGCCCCAAGCCCTCCTTTTGCACCCGCGTAGGTACTTTTTACAATACCCAGCCAAATATGTGCGGGCGCGGACTCAGGCTCTTGTTCAACCCACTGTTGGGCATCTGCAACCAATTGCTCAAACGCTTTTTCCTGGGCGTCGTCCTTAAGTGTATAGTTAACAGTGGCCCAGCGTTGTTGCAGATCATGCAGCCGCTGTTGACTGTTAACGCTGGAATAGAGCTCAGCAGAGAAAACGGATAGGCTTAAAAAGCCAGCGATAAAGAATGCGATTACTTTAGTTTTTTTCATGATGATTTTCCTCAATTAATTGATACAACGTATCTCGTGTTTTACGCAAGCTGCGACTGACCAGCTCCGACCACAATCCATTAAGACGAACGAATAGTCGTTCGGGCCAGCCCAACGTTTGTATCTGCTTCTGCCGTTGAATTTGTTTAATTAATTGCAGTGCCACTTGTTGCGGCGGATCTTGCGGTGTCTTCAAGCGTTGGTTTAATTGGCTTAACAAACCTTGATTAAGCGATGTTTTGATAGCACGCGGAGCCGCGTACATAATGCAGGCATCGTGTGCCTTCAATTCACGCTGTAGTGCTTGTGTAAAGCCCCGCAAACCAAATTTGCTGGCGCAGTACAACACTTGCCCCGGAAAGCCGATAGCACCAAACACCGACCCCACATGTAATACCCACCCCTGCTGAACTTTCAGTAACGGAAGTAGTTGGCGGGTCAGTGCGACAGGCGCTGTCAGGTTAGTGGAAATAACTCGCTCTATATCGGTTTCTGTTGCCTCATTAAAGAGGCCCTCATGCGTGACCGCAGCATTATTAATAAGCCCGGTCAATGATGACTCCTGTCGCTGTAGAAACTGAACTAGCCGTTGTCGGTCATCCGCTTGAGTCATATCAGCGACAAACGATGTTTGTTGCAAACGAGTTGCCAGCGCGTCCAGCTTTTCCGCCGAGCGTCCAACCAAGACTACGCGAGCGCCACGTTGACTAAGTGCTTCTGCCAACGCTTCACCAAGCCCACCGGCGGCTCCTGTTAGCACAATCGTTTGTCGAGACCAATCGATGACGTTAACGTTATTTTTCATACAGGTTCCTCAGCCAGTTCAGGCAAGGCGCGGAACATGTCACCATAAAGCCGATAGACATTTTTTGCGGTCCGTATAATCACTCGCTGTGCATTTTCATCGGTCACCTTATTCATCAACTGTTCAAAAAAGTGAACGTGCTCCTGATCAAGGTCTCCGTGCGACAACAAATAGCTGAACGCTGAATCTGGTAGTCCCAGAGCTGCTTTAATTTTTCCCGCAGCTTGTGTCGCCAATTTAACGCTCGTTCCCTCCAGCACATGCGCCATACCAAAAAACGCCGCCGGATGTTCATTATCGATAGCGTGGTAAACTAATGACACCATTGCCTGAGTGGCTGTATGTGGCTGACTATTTTGTACTGCCTGCGCATCACCACCAGCCGCTTGAATATCATTTAAAATCCAACGCTCGTGACCGTACTCTTCATTGATATACTCGATAACCGCTTTACGTAACCATTCATCGGTGAACGAGAGCTTGCTGCCACAGCGCATGAGTAACGGTGTAGTATGCTTTACGTGATGGTAAGCCTGCGTTAAAAATGCACCATAGCGCTCGGCAGTGATGTCGCCTTGTAACGCTTGTTGGATGGCCGGTGCGCTCAATAGATAATGCTGTTCGCTTTGAGTTTGTTCACATAACGTATTAAAAAATTTCATCATTTACCTCGTTAGTCGATGCGGGATCTTTCAATTCAAAAAACGCTTGGATAGCCTGACGCCGCAATCGTCCGGTTCCAGTTAATAAGCCATTGCTTACCGTAAAAGGTTCGGTCATTACGATATATCGCTGAATACACGCATAGTCCGGCAACTGTGTATTCACCTGACTAACCGCAGTATCAGCCTGTGCGGTGGTTGTGGAGGGCATTAGTACTAATAAAGCGGTCAAAGGTGTTTGTTCATCACCTAGGACGGCTGCCTGTGCAATACAGGGCTGACTGCAAAGTTCTGATTCAACCCATTCAGGATCAATATTGCGGCCGTACTCCGTCACGATAATGTTCTTACGGCGTCCTAAAATAATCAGGCGTCCCTTATCATCCAGAGCCCCGAGATCACCAGTATGAATTTGTGCAGGAAACCAACTGCTTCTATCATCCCAGTACCCCAGCATGGCATTGCCTTGCACGACAACCTCGCCATTCTCAAACGAAACCCGTGCATGCTTTAGCGGCGGTCCAACTGTGCCAGGTTCGCTATTTGAAGGCGCATTGAGCGCTACCACAGAGCCGAATTCCGACAAGCCATACCCCTGAACAATAGGTAGTTTCAGCGCCAGAGCCCGTTCTTCCAATGTGTCGCTTAAGCGGGCTCCGCCAACGGCCAGTAATTTGAATTGTCGGGCATTGATAAGTCCGCGCTCCACACCAGTAACTAATACGTCCAACAACGCTGGTGTCAGAATCAAACTGTCGGGTTGATACTGAGTCAGTGCGGTAAAAAACGGATTGAACTGCAACGACGACGAACCTTGTAACCCAAGTGTTTCACTTCTCAGCAGCACGACCTCTGCGCCGAGCCATAACGCCAGGTAAACACCCGCCACATTTTCCAGCAACACCGACAGCGGCATAATAGCCATGTGTCGCTTTACGCAAGAACCGGCAACCCGCTCAGCTAATGCAGCTACCGTAATCAGTTGGTTATCAACGGATAAACAAACGCCTTTGGGTTCGCCGGTACTGCCAGACGTAAAGGTCACTTTTGCGGTTCCTGACGGTAACGGCTTATTTGCACTCACTTTCGTCTGCAAATAAGTTTGCTGTTGCTGACCAAAAAATGGCGGCACCGGAATGCATACTTTGTCGGCCAGCATCAACGCTAAATCTTCTATTACCCAAGTTACCGGGGCAGTTTCCTTCAATAAAAAGAGTCGCTGAGGTTGTTGGCGCAATTGCTCCGCCCGTTGCTCAACGGATTGCAGCAGCTCTGAGTAGCTGAGTTGTCTTCGTTCTGAGCGAATAGCAATCGCTTCAGGGTTCGTATTGGCGTGCGCTTGTAGACGTTCAAAGAACACGTTCATATCGCAACCTCTCGCTGCTGAGACAACACGTACTGGCAGGATGTAGTCATTTGCTCAAAGACGTTCCCGTCCGTTAACCAGCCAGCAAGCACCGTCGGTTGGTGCTGATAATAGTTGCCCCAAAGATCACGCACCGATTCAGGCAATGCACTTTTATGTGCCGTTTCTAATTCAGTTAACGCAACGCCTATGCGACGAAAATATTTTTGCAGAGCTCGGGTCGCTGTAAAAATAACCACATCACGACCTTTATCGTCCAATAACCGCACAACAGCTCGAAATAAATGTGGCAAGTACGTCGGAGTTAACGCCGCCATAGAACCAACTTCAGCCAGGTTTTCTGATTGAGGCAGCGGTTTGTCGCTAACACGATAGTTCTCTAAAGGCTGGGTTAGGTAAGCTTGGGAGAATAGAGCTTGTTCGTCGGCTAATTGCACCCCGCACGCAGCCACTAATCGACTCTCTTCAAATACAGCAATCAATAAACGGGGCAATGTGCGCAAGCAGGCATGGAAGTTTAACCAATAGCGTTCACAAATA
Organism: Idiomarina piscisalsi; assembly: GCF_002211765.1. Classification (NCBI taxonomy): domain Bacteria; kingdom Pseudomonadati; phylum Pseudomonadota; class Gammaproteobacteria; order Alteromonadales; family Idiomarinaceae; genus Idiomarina; species Idiomarina piscisalsi. Next base: position 1,007,272 of record NZ_CP022133.1, on the reverse strand, counting down.
AACGTTTCAACCTGTTCGCGTAGCGGATGTTCAGGCAGGATCCAACAGTGATGCATATCTACTCCTTAAGTCAGCCAGCTGGCTGCAACAGCGTCAATGCAGTCACTTTATTAATAAAGACTTAAGGAAAACTTAAATTGATCTCCGGAATGATGGTTTGCGCAGACCGTTAAAAGTTCCAATTTTTATTCCATTAAAAAAATAAAATCGTTACCCAGGTAACCATTAACAGTATCAATGCAAAGAAAACAGCAGCTGAAGCAATGTCCTTGGCACGCCCGCTGAGCTCATGGAATTCTGCTCCGATTCGATCAACAACAGCTTCTACTGCGGAATTTAGTAATTCAGTAATCACCAAAATAAATAAACTCGTAATAAGCAGTAAGCGCTCTACAATCGAAGCCTCAACCAACAATGCCACCGGAACCAATACCGCACAAAGCAGTGCCTCCTGGCGAAAGGCTGCTTCATAACGCCAGACTACTTTTATTCCGCGCAACGAGTTAAACGTTGCTTTCCAAATGCGCATCATACCGGTATAGCCTGGTTTCATTGTTTTTCCTTTCCTGCAATTGATAAATTAAACAGACAGAGTTTATTAAATCAATCTTAAGCTTAACTTAAGAAATAATTGTTAGCGTCTTCACAAAGAATGAACTACCGGAAGAACTAACACTCATGCCTGCAGAAAGATCACAGAATACGTTATGGCAAACACTGGCGCTTTTTAAGCCGCTATTGTACTTTTTTCTGCTAGCGCTGGCGTTGCTGAGCAGTTCCCGATTAATGCTGGCGTGGCTCTACTCCGATAGAGTTGACAACGCTATTAGCTGGTTTGACTTTATATTGCTGGGCATTCGAGCAGATGTCGTCCAAATCGGCTATTTTGTTCTCATTCCACTGTTGCTGTTATCGCCTATGGCGTTCGCACTGCATAAGCCACTAATGCAGCTGTGGTGGCGACGTATATGGATCGTATGGAGTCTCATTTGTGTCGTCGTATTCTGGTTTATGGAAATTTCTACACCGGCATTTTTAGCACAATACGATACTCGTCCAAACCGATTGTTCTTTGAGTATCTTGCCTACCCTAAAGAGGTATTTTCAACTTTAATTAACGGGTTTGCAGGTTGGTTATTTATTGGCATCGCCTCTACGACAATCGTTATTTTTGTTGCGTACCGTTGGTATAAAAGAACCGATAACCGTTTTAACACTCGAACGATAAAACGTCGCTATCTTATCGGTGTCATACCGATCTTAATAATTTGCACGCTGTTTGGTATACGTTCAACACTCGCGCACCGACCCGCTAATCCGGCATTTTTTGCTGTCACCTCCGATGCCATGGTGAATTCATTGATTTTAAACTCCACCTATACGTTGGAGTACGCACTCTGCAACCTTAAGCACGAAGCACAAGCCAATCGTGTCTATGGCTCGCTCAGTAATGACAAAGTCATTAGCGAGATTCGGCAAACTGAATATTTAAGAAACACTGAATTCCCGTATGACAACTACCCGACTGTTCATTACCAACAGGCGTCAGTTAGCCGCTCCCAACCGCTGAACATTGTTATCATTCTGGAAGAAAGTTTGGGAGCAACTTTTGTTGAGTCACTGGGGGGCAAGCCGTTAACGCCTAATCTTGAACACCTAAAAAGCCAGGGTTGGTGGTTCGAGAGCCTGTACTCTACTGGAATACGCTCAGTTCGCGGTATCGAAGCAGTTGTTTCCGGTTTTCTACCAACGCGGGCTCGTTCTACGGTTAAGCTGTCCGGCTCTCAACGGCAGTTTTTCACGCTTGCAGACGTTCTAGGTCGTCAGGGTTACCACACCGAGTTTATTTATGGTGGCCAGGCGCACTTCGACAATATGGCGAGTTTCTTTGTCGGCAATGGCTTTCAGTCCGTCACCGATCAGGACGATTACGAAAACCCTCGCTTCGTTGGCAGCTGGGGAGTCAGCGATCAAGATTTATTCGACAAGTTACACCAACGATTAGTGAATACAGACGCTTCCACACCACAGTTTACGTTGGCATTTACCTCATCGAATCACGAGCCATTCGAATTCCCTGACGGGGAAATAAACTTGTCCGAGCAACCGAAACAAACTGTTCACAATGCGGTTAAGTATGCGGATCATGCACTCGGTGAGTTTTTCGCCAAGGCAAAAAAAAGTGACTACTGGCATAATACACTATTTCTAGTGGTCGCTGACCACGACACCCGCGTTTATGGCGAAGAACTTGTTCCGGTGCAAAAGTTTCATATTCCGGGATTAATTTTGGGCGCTGATATTCAACCAAAAACAGTATCTACAATTACCAGCCAAATTGATTTGGCTCCGACCTTGCTTTCTTTAGCCGGCACTTCCGCCTATGTTCCAACTATCGGGCAGGACTTGAGTCAATCAGATGTTAAACCGGCTAATCGAGCCATGATGCAATTTGAGGACAATTATGGCTGGTTGCAAGGCAGTAAAGACGGGCAAATATTGACGGTACTTCAAGTCAAGAAACCCGCAGAGCAGTTTCTCTACTCCCCGGCACAGAACGAGCTCACGCCACTCCGTAAAAATTTGAGCGAAAAGCACCTACGCAAAGTGGTTGCACATGCCATGCTACCGTCTATTCTCTATCAGGGGCGCTCGTATTATGTCCCCTTACAGAACTAAGACTCCACACATACGCAATTCCGACCGGCTTTTTTCGCTTCGTATAACTGCCGGTCAGCCCGTCTAATCGCATCAGCCGCTGACTCATCTGAATGAATAGTAGCCGCCCCCATACTTATTGTCAGTATCGACAACTCAGCTGTCTTAAAGTCATGAGGAATGGCCAAAGTCATCACCGCTTCACGCAGCTCATTCAACTTTTTATCAATAGATTCAGCTGCGGGGATAATAATAGCAAGCTCTTCTCCCCCATACCGATAGACTTTCAGTGGCGTTCTTTCAAGTAGACAGTCGGCTATTTTTTTCAATGCTCTGTCGCCAGCCTCATGTCCGTAGTTATCGTTATAGGGCTTAAACTCGTCTATGTCTGCCATCATTAAATAATAAGGCTTTCTTGATTCAATCGCAGCTTCCAGATCACGATCAAACGCCCTGCGATTGAACAGCCCTGTTAGCCCATCCATGTGCGCCAGCGCGTCAAGTTGCCTGTTTGCTTCGGCCAACTCCTCCGTACGAGCCTCAACCTGCTGCTCCAAGTCATTTTGAGCGGCAATGAATCGTGAGGCCATTGTTTTAAAAGCATCCAAAGCCTGTTTGACCTCACCACGCGCTTCTATTGATGCGGCACGGTGAGACAAAGCTTCTTGATAGTTTCGCTGACCCATAAGTGATGCCACAGTAGCAACTTCATGCAATGGCTTGGAGACTTCTCGCTGGATCAGCCAATAGGTCATCAACAATGTCATTATCACTAAACCAACACCCGCGGCAACCAGTTGAAGCGGTAAAATGATAGCCTGCTTGCGTATTTCCTCAAGCGGATAAGCGGTTATGTGCCACCAATCAGGGCCAGCTATTTTATCAATAATAAGCAATTGATCATCTACTGCATTTTCCAACGTTATAGAGGTGTCATTAAGCTCTGCCTCCATCACCAGATGACTCAACTGTTGATACAAAGGCTCATCATAAGTTTGTGAAGTCAGCGTTGAGCGCTCAATGATTGAATCCTGAGACAAGTTGGATGCTGCAATTAAGTCTCCCTTTGTATTCAAAACAATGTGTTCTGATTTAGGTCTCTTTTTCTGTGTTAAATCACTCAGCAAACTGCCTAACGCAACATCAAAGCTCGCATTCGCTAAATGCTGTCCATTTAAGTCTATCGGTTTTTGGTAGGTAATCGTCCAGACATCGGCAGAGAGGTCGTAATACAACCCTGTCCAGTTTGGCTTCCGCTCAGGATTCTTACTTCGCAATGTCGATTTAACCACCGAGAAGTCGGTTATAATCAAGTCTTTGTCAGCCAGCAATCCCCACGGAGACTCTTTTGAGTACATCAAAAGAATGTTTTCAGGCATTGAAAAGTGCGTGTTCGCAACATCCTTTTGCCATGCCGGGGCAAGCTCGTTTAACGTAAACTGCGCAGCAATCACACGTGATTTTAATTCATCATTTATGGGTTTCTCTCGAGGTCCAAGAAAGGCACTTAACGATTCAAAGTAGTCCCCATTAAACGATACCCCCGGTTAAAAGCCGGCTTTAGCCGAAAAACACCCGGCGATGTCTCCTGATACCATTGATTAAACCACTCATTGGTGGATTCGTTACTTTTCATCAGTTGATATTGAGAAAGAAACTCTTCCGCTAAAATATTCGCGTTACTTTCAATACGCTTGAATAAGGCCTGGTTGCGTTCAAGCGTTGGAGATAAGTCTTGTTGCAGCAGGTGTATTACCCGTTCCCGAGCATTACTATAAGTTGTCAGGAACGTAATTGCAGAAGCAATAACGACAAGGGAAATTGCCCAGATACTGATTTTGACCAATAGAGCTGTCGTCAGCTTTTCATGCCGCCGCAGCCGGCGATCGTCTTTTCGTCTTTCCAAAATAATCAACCGTTGTCTTTTTCGTAAATCTAACAACTATTTTGAACAAATGCTATTATCAAAACACACGAAACAACAATCAAAACCAAGGTCGAAATGATGAAAGAAATAAAATGGGGCTTAATTTTCGTTGCAGCGATTATTTTGTGGCTGATCATTGAGAGGCTAACAGGCTTACACACTCATAATATCGAGTATCACGCGATATTTACCAACGTGTTTGCCGTGGTGGCCATTGTCATTTATATCATTGCGTTACGCGATAAAAGAGCGTCATTACCCAATCAGGAAATGACATGGTTACAAGGTTTTATTAGCGGTTTAAAAATTGCGGTTGTGGTGGCGGTGCTATCGCCCGCTGTGCAATTATTGGTTCACTATGTTATTTCGCCGCAGTTCTTTCCAAATATGAAAAGCCACGCCATTGCATCTGGCATGATGAGCGAGACTCAAGCTGAAAAGTATTTTAACCTGACATCGTACATGATGCAGTCAGCTATCGGCGCCTTGGTGATGGGTGCTATCACCGCCGCTATTGTGGCTTTCTTTCTAAAACGACGCTCTTAAGGGCGTCGTTATTTCACCTTGTCACTTAGATAAAACCAGCGGCCTTGCTCGCGCACAAAGTCGGAATGCTCTTCCATAAACCCTACGTCAGCGCCCTCTTTATAAAACGCCCGGAAGTGTACTTTGCCTTTATCACCTGTTTGTTCAGAAGACATGACTTGTAATTTTAGCCAATCAGGTGAGTCCGATAAGTCAAGCGACATGGGACATGTACTGGGATGCCAGGTTTTCAGTAGATAATTGGTAAGCTGTTTTACAAAGGCACAATAACGCGAGCGCATGAGTTGCTCTGGGGTTTGAGCAACTGAATGACCATTGTGAAGTTTTTCACAACACTGCGCATAGCTATTCCCGCTGCCACATGGACACTGTTCGTCTGTCATCCTTTACGCCTAGCTGTTTTCCAAGAAGGGTTGAGAAGCTCCGTTTTATCATCTATTAGAATCATAGGCAACGAAGCGCCGAACTTAAGATCCGGCGCTATCGTCTCGTCTGAGGCTTTTCTAGAAAGTAACCGTCACCCCCATCCATAAATTACGGGCTTTATCTTTGACGTTATAGTCATCAGTAAAAACAACTTCACTCACTGCGCCACGTCCCGTGACGTACTCATATTCACCGTCGCCGTTTAAGTCGGTGTAGGTCGTTGAATAGGTTGTAAAGTCGCGATCGAGCAAATTATTCACACGCAAGTTTACCTGGGTATAGTCATTCAGTTGGTAACTTAGTCCCAAGTTCAATAGGCTATAGTTTTCATAGTACTGCTGTTCTTCAAGCACTGCGTCATAGCCTCGATAGCGATCTGAACGAATTTCTCCCTGCAGATAAATGTTCAAGTCATCTGCGGCTTGCCACTCTAACCAAAGGTTAGCCATGTGTTCCGCTGTGTTAGTTAATGGCTGACCAGCCTGGCTGCCCGTTACCTGCTCACTGTCCGTCCAGGTGTAGTTACCCCGAACCGTCCAAAACTGACTAATGGCATAACGTCCGGCGACTTCAACGCCTTGCAAATCGACTTCATCAATATTGATAACCTGACTAAACGAGTCATAACCCAACGCCTGATAATCGCCTAAGTTAACGCAAGGACGCTCGCCACCAGTAATATCGCAACTAGGAACCGTATCACCACGCCCAATTTTGTCTTCAAACTGAGTATTGAAGTAGGTAATGTTGAAGTTGTGATCAGCCTGTTGAGAGTTCCAGTACAAGGCGATTTCAGAGTTAACACTGGTTTCAGGCTCAAGATTCGGATTGCCGGCGAAAGGAATCGTTCCTTGCCCGCCAAAACCCGTTACTCCGTCGTACAGGTCAGTTGTTTTAGGTGTTTTATAACCGGTACTCACGCCGCCCTTCACTACCCAGCTTCGTGACACGTTATAAACGGCGTATAACCGGGGAGACACCTGACTACCAAAAACATCGTGCTCGTCATAACGCACACCACCGGTTAGAGTAAAATCAGCAATAGGCATCCAGTTATCTTCAACAAAAAGAGAGTACATTTTTTGCTCTTGAATAGCGCCAGCATTTCCGTTTTCCAAGCCAAAAACACCATCTTTTAGCTCGCCGTCAATAAGCTGACCGCCAACAACCAGGTTGTGATGCCCCGCAACATTTTCAACAGGAATATCAAAGCGCACGTCAACCGTATACTGACTGCTTTCTAAAGGTCGAGCCGGACGTGGCAGGAAAGTATCTTCCGCAATTTGACGCCGCTCTTGCTCAGTGAGCCCTTCGTATTCACCTGTACCGTCATACATTTCCTGCAGTCTCAAACGCTCGTCGACGCTTAGCGGTAATGTCCGACCATTATTTTGCGTATCAACATGCGACACTGAGAATAAACTACTACCAAACGACCATTCAGCGTCGTGAATTAATGACCACCAGGTGCGGTCATAAGATTGATTTTGAGCATAGCCAGCTCTTGGTGCGACATTTCCTCCACGATCCTGCCACAGTGACTCAATACTGTCTTTTGTTCCCAGCGGATAAGTAATAGTACCGGTTTCTAAGTCATAGCTTGGCGTGTTGTCATACGACTGATGCGAGTCGTCAAAATTGAACTTCAGATTTTGGTTTTCAGCAGGCGTAAATGACAACGAAAAGCCGTAATGCTCGTCGGTATTGTCAACAGTACGGCCGCCGCTGCCGAAACCGAGTTGACGTACATGAACGGTGCCGTTGGGGTCTACTGCTGGCTCGAACTCAGGGTTAGACGCCTGCTGGTCATAGAGACTACCACGAATACCCATAGTCAAAACGTCTTTAATAATAGGTCCACTAACATGAAAGTCAGTGGTAAAGTCATCGCCGAAATCATCGTCGGTTTGTAAGCTGCGACCAAAGCTAATTGAGCCATTCCATTCGTTGGCATGTTTCTTAGTAATGACGTTAATAACACCACCTAGCGCATCGGCTCCGTATAATGTCGATGCCGGGCCTCTTATCACCTCAATTCTATCAATTGCAGTCAGTGGCGGAATATGATTGAACGCATTGCCGCCAAAATTATTCGGATAAATATCACCATGATTGTTTTGCCGCACTCCGTCGACCAGTATGAGAGTGTACTCGCCAGTTAGCCCTCGCATACTGATGCTGCCCTGATCTGTTTTATCACGAGACACACCAATATCAACACCTTCCTGGAATTTCACCGCATCAAGCAAAGAGGTAAATGAGCGCAAGCGCAGATCTTCATTTGTAATGACAGAAATGCTGGCGGGCGCCTCAGTTAGCTTTTGCTCAAAACCTGACGCCGTAATTACCATACGCTCAATATCGTCCATGTTTATAGCTGCGGTTTCGGCGATAGCGCCGTGCGAGAAAGTAGCAGCGAGAGAAAGTGCAACAGCACTCGGCAGAAACCTTTTCATGTGTTCATCCCCTTTTGTATGTTTTAGCGGCGCTCATCATACTCAGGGGACTTAAAATAGTAAATGCGAATTATTCTTATTTTTATCTATAATTTCTAATAACTATTTCCAGATACCTTAAAGTAACAAGGCTTCCTCAAACAGAAAGTAATAGCTATACGCTGCTATAAATGCTGGTATGGCCGAGTATACCGTTGCCAAAAGTGCTGCTTTCGGGGCTAAAGCTATGGCAGGAAAAAGCGCATCGCCGTCGTTACTTATGGCATTACCAAGTTGGGCCGAAAATGGAATAGACCCATTTATGTACAGGCTTGTCACGAGTATTTGGGGACCACACCCCGGTAAAAAACCAATAAGTACAGCCATCAATATAACTACCGATCCCCAAGACTCGAATAGCCCGGCGAGGTCAACTCCCAACAACTTCACCGGCAATTCAAACGCTAAAAATGCGAGCACCACCCAGCCGGTTACAAATTGAGTATCCAGAACCGATTTATTCAGCCAACCCTCATGATGTGTCGTGGGCTCTTCGCTAGTTATTGCCGAATAGCCGGTGAGATCGGACGTAAACGCCCATAACACCAAGATAAGAAAAGTCACTGTTGCGGCAATGGTCTCAACCGTATTAGAGGGTAAGTTTAACGGCTCGTTAAGCTCAAGTTGAAGTGCAACCGCTACTGCCCCGATAAGTGCGGGTATAAAAATAATTTTCCAAAAGCGCACAGACCAGCGCAGCACGGTTTTGCGGGTTCTGCTTGGTTCGGGTCCGCATAGGCTTTCTTTGCTCTCAGAAGCCCCTTTACTCAGCAGCCAGTCGGTTTTTCCTTTATGAAACAGATTAACGATATACCCACTGATGGTTCCAATCACCAAACTTATTGCGACAATAAGTAACGCATCGGTAGGTTTTTGTGCCAGCAGTAAAAACGCAGCATCGCCCATAGTACTAGTTAACACAGCAACGACCGCACCAAAACTTGTCAAACCGCGAGTGAACTGTGTTACGACAATAATCGCGCCGCCACAGCCGGGTAACGCGCCCAGTAACGCTGCTATAGCAACTTCCTGTAATGGATGCCGTTGCATATAACTGGCTAAACGCTCTTTATCGAGGTTGCGAGTTAAACTGTAATACAACGCCAGCGACGCAAAGACAAACACCGACACCTGCAAAAACGCGTCCGACAACACTTGAAGTGTCACCGCACGAGTAACAGGCACAAGCAACAAAATGGCAAGCAGAATAGGAAGGATGATACGTAGGTTCGGCTTAAGCTGACCTTCCTTGCACTCCATCATGAGCTCGTTAAATTTTAATTTTGAATCCATTAGTCCAGCCAATACCCCACAACCATATTTGAACTGCACAATTTAGCAGGTTATGCCAAACTGACAAACGAACAATAATAAAAATGGAACGATGCTATGCTCAAATTCTCATCGCTAATTTCTTTATTCAGTACGTGCCTTCTGTTGTTTTCGTTCAATAGCAACGCTGCGTTAAAGCCCGAAATTAGTCAGGGACGGGTCATTCAGTCAGCAGACCTGTTTCAGGTGATCCCCCACCGCGACCGAGTTTCCCCTGTTAATGAAATGACCATTAATAGGCTTGACCAACTACTCCCCGAACTGATGAAAGAAGCTGGCCTTGATATGTGGTTGGTCATTAATCGTGAGTACGCTGAAGATCCTGTCTACTTCACTTTAGTACCACAACCGACCTTTGCAGCCAGACGTACGACCATGCTTGTATTTAATCGTTTGGAAAGCGGGGAGGTTGAAAAGCTTTCCGTTAATACTTATCCGTTCGGTGAGCCTTATGAGTCCGCCTGGTCGGGTGGCGACTTAAGCCAGCAATGGAACGCCCTTGCACAGCTTATTGTGAACAAAGACCCTAAACGTATTGGCATAAATGTATCCCGAGACTGGCCAGTTGCTGACGGTTTAACAAAAGGGCTTCATCAACGCCTTATTGAGGTATTACCGGAAGACTATCACCAACGGCTAACGTCAGCAGAGCAGCTTGTCGTACGTTGGGTTGAAACTCGAACTCAAAAAGAAGCCAGCACTCTCAGTACCGCGGTATCACTCGCCCGTGGAGTTATTGCCGAAGCTTTTAGCTCAAAGGTGATTACACCGGATGTGACACACACAGACGATGTTGCCTGGTATATTCGTCAACGATTTGAAGAGCTAGGCCTTGATGCTTGGTTTATGCCCTATGTGACGTTCCAGCGCGAAGGCAATGAATGCAGTGACGACATGCCATTCTGCAGTAACGGCAAGGGCGTTATTGAGCGTGGCGATGTGCTCCATACCGATGTGGGTATTTGTTATTTATCAATGTGTACTGATACGCAGGAGATGGCTTACGTGTTGAAGTTAAATGAAGACAGTGCTCCTCAGGGTCTAAAGAACGCTTTAGCCACAGGTAATAAATGGCAGGACATACTCACTGAGCAGTTTGCTGTTGGCCGGAGTGGTAATGAAATACTTGCCGCAACGCAAGCCACGAGTTTAAAAGAAGAAATAAAAAGCAGCACCTACACCCACCCTATTGGCTTCTTCGGACATGCGCCCGGACCGACTATTGGCATGTGGGACAACCAAGGCCCAACGGCTATTCGTGGCGACTGGGCAATGTATGCTAACACCGCGTATGCGATTGAAGGCAATATCAAGCAAAGCGTCCCAGAATGGGACAACCAAACCGTTCAAATTATGCTGGAACAAACGGCGTTCTTTGATGGAGAGACCGTTATTTACAGCGCCGGTCGCCAGACACGTTGGCACTTAATACGCTGAATGTATCGCCTAAGGTTGCATGTCATAGCAGCCTTAGGCTTTTTCAATAAGTTGGAAACGCGGCTTTTCTATACCATTAACATCTACCGACTCGGTGAACATTTCATAAGGTCTTACCCATAGTTTTTGTTCACCATACAGCGGCTGATACAGTACCAGCGTTTCCTCGGTTTCACTGTGCGTTACCGTGTCTATCACTCGGTAACGGTTGCCTTTGTAGTGTTCGTAAATACCTGGGGTTACTGTCATATCTTTGTCAGTTAGGTTTCTTTGTTTTTTATGATCATATAGGCTTTCACTCTAACAACAAGCTGCAAGTTGAAGTAATGGCGTCAAATAAACAAACACTTCTTCAGTTTCTATCTAAAAATAAACCAGTAACCGTACTAACAGGTGCAGGCTTAAGTACCGCTTCGGGTATTCCTGACTACCGTGACAGTAACGGCAACTGGAAAAGTGCCCCGCCTATGCAGCATCGCGACTTCATGACCAACGAGCTACTGCGCAAGCGTTACTGGGCGCGCGCATTACATGGTTGGCCGGTGCTTTATAATGCGCAGCCAAATGACTCACACTTGGCATTAGCTAAGATGCAGAGGGAAGGCTTAATTGGCATTATCATTACTCAAAATGTAGATGGCTTACACCAAAGAGCCGGAGCCACTGACGTGATAAATTTACACGGCTACGCGAATGACATGATTTGCATGAGCTGTGGTGCGCAATCGCCTCGTTTGGAAATGCACGAACGCTGTCTGGCACTGAATCCAGAGTTCGCAGAAATGGATGCCTCCGCCCTACCCGACGGCGACGCAGACATTGAAACCGACTTTTCAACCTTCCAAATAGCCGACTGCTTAAAGTGCGGCGGTATTTTAAAGCCGGACGTCGTGTATTTTGGCGACACCGTACCTAAAACTCGAGTTGCAGAAGCAAAACAGGCGCTAGCTGACAGCGGAGGGTTATTGGTTATAGGCTCATCATTAATGGTATTTTCGGGTTATCGCTTTGCCCGCCAGGCCGCTGAAAATAATCAACCCATTGCCATTTTAACGCGCGGTAAAACCCGCGCTGACGACCTAGCTACATTTAAAATAGATGACGATATTGAGCGTGTATTGGTGTAAAAAGGTCATAAAAAGCGAGCACAACTTGATTTTATACCTACGAGTTTATTAACTTACCCTATATAGACTAAAAGAACCTAAGCGATAGACCTTATGCTTTCAGACAATAACCCGGTACTCTCTACACTATACTTTACACTGATTTTGGTTGGTGGTTACTCAGTTGCCGCTATGTTCGTCGCTTACTTTCAAACTGGGGAGTTTACCTGGGGACACGCCGGCGTTTTACACTTTGCCACAGCTTTCACCATTTCGTTGGTTTATCACGTGTGGAAAAACCATCGTCATAAAAGGCTCGAACAGTAATACCTATGTCATTTAATACACTCATCACGGAAGCGGCTGATAACCTTTCCAGTCAGGAACCAAAGGCTGGTTTTTGCCGTCGTGGTACAAGTGAATGTAGTGACTATCGATAAGATCGAGACACAGGCAATCGTCGACAGCTATCAAGTCATCTTTATGCAATTGTTCCGCACCAGCTAACCCTCTGTTAAGCACCTGAGCTTTAGCTTGCTGTTTAGCCGCTTGAATAGATTCGGCCACAACAACAGTAAAATCATGAAACTCCGCCAACTTACCGTCAAAGTAGCCACCAAAATTCACGAAATAAAGCTTTTTAGCGCAATCCAATTGTCGCTCTTGTGCAAGTTCAATACGATAACCATCGACATGATGCAACTGAACATAGCTATCCAGATGCAAACCTTTTTGCGTACCGAACCAGCCTGCTCGAATGGCCGAATAGGTATGCTCAATAGCTTCCCCCACAACAAAACGAACATCATGTAGCTCAATATTCGCGCCGGGAGCAGTGCCGCCAACATAGGTTAAATAGAGTTTTTTCATGAGACGTTTCTTATCTGTTGCAGTAATTCATCGGTTTTATACAAAGTAACGGAGCCCAAACCAATCCACGAGAGTTCTATCACGTTAAATTCCAAAATCATCGAAACGGATACGACTGCGATTAATGCCGATATCGGTAAGCGCTTTGAGCGTAGCCTTAAGCATTGGCGGTGGTCCGCAGACATAAACATCTACTGCATTAAGGTTCTCATTGGCAAGCCAAGCCAAAGCAGCTTCGTGTATAAAGCCTGTTTTACCTGACCACCCATCGGCTTTAGTTGTCTCCGAAAGCACTGGTGTATAAGCAACACCATCATAAGCCTCAAACTCATCCCGGTAGCACAATTCATCCTCATTTCGGGCTCCGTAGAAAAAGACACTGTGCCGCGGCTGCTGTTTCGCCTGCTCCGCCTGAATAAGCGAACGTAAGGGAGCAATGCCGGCACCACCGCCAATAAACACTTGAGTATTATTATTCTGTTCAGTCAACTGGAAGTCACCGAAGGGCCCAGTCGCATCAACATTGGCTCCCACTTCTAAATGGCATAAATAATTAGAACCAACTCCGGGGGGAACGCCCTCTTGAGGAGATGTCATTTGCCGTACGTTAAAGACAAGCTTGTTTAAGTCTGGGCGCGTTGCCATCGAATAATGTCGTATCAACACCTCATTTAGGTGTGGAATACGAAACTGCATAAACTGTCCCGCATGGTAGGTAAGATTCCCGGGGCTGGTAAACGTCAGCTCAACAATCGATGGTGTTAGTTGCCGCTTGTTGACTAATGTTAAGCGAGTGTCACTCACCGCTTTATCAGCCAACTCAACACTGTATGCCGTAGAAACTTTGTGTTGGCAGGACAGCCTCACGCCGGCGTTCAGTTCGTCACGGTTCAGCAACGCAGTCTCAGAGTCATTTGGCTCAGGAAGGTTATCGCCTTTCAACGTTACTTTACAAAGCCCACACGTGCCGCCACCACCACAACTGCTGGCAACCGGGTGCCCTTGCTGTTGAAATTGCTCAAGCCACGTCTTCTTGCGCCCGGGGTTGAAGTCGCCATTAATAAGGTTACGTCCAAGTAATATCAGCCCTGATAACGAAAACCAAAGCGCCAATAACCCTGCACTCCAAATCAATAAATGGTTGAAGCTACGACCACCGCTGTAGTCCATAAAATGCAAACGGAAAGCCCAATCAGCAATCGTCCACGGGGTATTTCGATGCTCAACCACCTGAGCAGACGCCATATCAACGTATATTCGCGTATTGAGATCATCCGCCATATTGATACGAAAGCCCGGATCAGTCCATCCATTGACTTCATTACTACCGGTTACCCGCTCAACAGATTCAACCGAGCCTGGTCCACTGTAACTGAGAAGTGCCAATCGCGTTGCCAGCGCTTCATCGGTACTCCAGTAGTCTCCAGTGTTTGCATCAATGTAAATAACATCATCCGGTAATGTCACCTGATACTGACCAACCCCGGCTACACTAACCAACTCAACAGAATGAGCATTTGGAAACCATTGTTTTATTTCTTCAAAGTCGACTTTTGCTGCCACTTTCCTCAGTTCAGTAAACGTTTTTTGAGGCACCATATATTGATGTCCAGACATGCCTTGATGCCCGGTTAGCGCAAAAAAGAAACCACTGATTAACCACAATACAACCTGAACGACCAGAATAAGACTGACCCAACGATGCAGCCACTGCATAAATCGCATTATTGGGAACCTCCGGCCGGCGTTCGTTTAAAGCTAATGGCATAAACCAGTAAAACAATACCCGTTACCATCAGAATGAACGTGCCAATAATAAAGCCTTTTAACCACCAGGTTTCTATATCCACACGCTCTTCATAGTCCATAATGTGCAACATCCAGGCGATATCGAAGCCACGCCAGAAATTGTGTCGCTTGACCAACAAGTCTCCCGTCGTTTCTGACAGATAAAGGCTGGTATTACCAAAGTCGTCATAATTGACTTGCCACACCGGCAGCAGTTTTTCACTAATTTCCGTAGGCGGGTTATCAGTCATATAAACAACCGATTCAATATTCGCTTGCTCTGGAGCGTAATAACGATTGGCAAGCGCTTTAATGTGCTGCTCATTCAACTCAATAAGCCGCAACGACTCGGCGTTGACCAACAACGAGCCTTTGGCCGTTTCCAGCTTGTAAACCGTCTGTAGTGTATTGTCGAGCCAGCGGGTTTCAAGGGAAACCGAGCGCGTCTCAGGGTAGGTGGCGAACAACTCATCGAGGCTCGCAATATGGGTATGTTCAGGCAAAGGTTGACTAATATCCTGAACCAGATGATCACCATGGATA
The DNA here is from genome assembly GCF_002211765.1 of Idiomarina piscisalsi. NCBI lineage: Bacteria > Pseudomonadati > Pseudomonadota > Gammaproteobacteria > Alteromonadales > Idiomarinaceae > Idiomarina > Idiomarina piscisalsi. The sequence continues at coordinate 992,144 of NZ_CP022133.1, read as the reverse complement.
TAATCCAAGTCAAAGAACACCATGTAAGCACCGCTTAGTGCCCAAACGACCATCTGTACGCCAAAAATTAAAGACAACCAACGGTGCCAAACTCGCCAGCGACTTGAACGTTTCTTTTGCGCCATATCCCGCCTCAGTAATATGAAATAGCTAAAAGTCCTCTCAAATAGCGCACGTTACTTGCGTTACCTGAATAGAGCAGGCAGTTGTTTCTAAGAATCAGTTTTCCTAAGTGGTCATTATCGTGAGAGAGAAAACCAATAACACTCAGTTCGGCACAAACCGTTTACTTTTTTGCAACATGAGCGAACTTAGTCTACCGTCATTATGAACCCTGTCAAACAAGGCGGTTTTATGATGGATCACAATATGTTTACTAATATGGGCTTTCTGTGGATGCTCATTGTGGGGATTGTTTTTGTCATTCCTGCCTGGAAAATATGCCAACGTATTGGTTACCCCGGTCCCCTTGGGCTGTTAATTTTAATCCCCTTTGCCAATATCGTTTTGCTGTACTTTATTGCGTTTGGGCCCTGGAAACTCAATTCAATTGACGAATAAAGTCAGCCCTTAACCGGTGGCTGTGTGAGGAAAAGAAAAAGCCGCTCAGATGAGCGGCTTTTTATGGAATTGGTGGAGCTGGCGGGAGTTGAACCCGCGTCCGCAATACCTACATCCTCGGTCCTACATGCTTAGTCAGTCTTTTGTTTAACCTATGCGACGCCGACTAACAGGCTTCGTTCATAGGTGAGTCCGATTGAATTTAACGCTTCAGCTCCGGACAAAGCATCCACGCGAGTCTACCTTAGGTCGAGCCGTCCTGATCCAGTCTCGTAGACAAAGCGCTGGGGGACGGGCTTAGCGGGTTATTAAGCCGCTAGAGCGTAGTTGTCGTCGTTTGCAACTATAACGTTGAGGCTTTTTACGAGGCCAGCCTCACCTCGGCATGCACCTTGGGTTTCGTGTATCCCGTCGAATCCTGATCAGCCCCAAAGTTTTCTGTCAGTTCTTAATGACGTAATGTCGATACTATAACTCAGACACCGTTTAAGCGCTATAAGTTCCGCGCTTAAACGGTGAATTATTAGGCTTTCATACCTTAAGCGGCCATATAAAGCACTTTTTCTACCAATTTGCGAATGCCCTCTTCCGCATCCGCTAAGTTGTCTGCCAACATATATGCCGGTGTTGTCACCAGTTTGTGCTTGTCGTCCACCACGATATCGCGCACGCCACAGTCAACATGTTCGCCACCCATTGTATTAATTGCGCCAGCGACTTCTTGGTCATTCCCCACAGTCACTTTCACACCGCTGCCATAAATATGTGGCAGTAAAACAGGCGCAATGCACATATAGCCCGCAGGCTTCTCTGCATCAACAAAGGCTTTACCAACTTTAAGAACTTGCTCGTTAACGGTCATTTCAGCCCCGTTCACTGCAAAATCACAAAAGTTCTTCGCAACACCAAAGCCCCCCGGTAACATCAAGGCATCAAATTCCGATGCATCCAGTTCGCTTAATGGTTTCACCTCTCCTCGAGCAATGCGTGCGGCTTCTTCCAGTACATTACGTTTGTCGCCACTTTCTTCGCCTTTCAAATGATTAATGGTGTGCATTTGCTCGACGTCGGGAGCGAAACACTGATAAGCAGCACCTTGCTTGGTAAGGTGCAACAGAGTTAATACCGCTTCATTCACTTCAGCGCCGTCAAACACACCGCAACCTGACAATAGTACCGCTACTTTTTTCATAAAAACCTCTACTTAAACGTCAGTTTATTTATCGTTTATATGTTTATCGTGCTCAGTTCGCCATTTCCACTCATTTTCAAGCGTTGCTGTCGGCTGCAACATGGCGAAGTCTAAATCTTCAATTTTGTCACCTGACTTCAAACGCTTAGGGAGATCAGGGTTTGCCAACGCCGCTTTAGCCACTGCCATCATAGCGTTCGGATAATGCGCGGCTACGTGTTCATAATTGGTCTGGTCAATTCCACCGTTAACTATCAACGGAATATCGCTGAATTCCTGCACAACTTCCGCCAGCGTCTTCGCACTGCCACCTTTAAATGGCTTACGATTTACGTCGGTGTCCGTTGTATGAATATAGTCTATTCCAGCCTCTTTCAAGGCTTTCACCAGCTTTATCATAGCGTCTTCGCCTTCCGGCCACTGGTAATCCGGGTCGGTCACCGTAATTTGGCCCAGGCGAATACCAACAATGAAATCATCTTTTGACGCTGCTTTCGCCGCTTTTGCAACCATTTCAACAAACTTAATACGCTTACCAATATTGCCACCCCATTGGTCTTCACGTTGGTTGAAATAGTCACTTAAAAATTCATTCAGCAAGTAACCATTGGCGGCATGCAGCTCAATACCGTCAAACCCTGCCTCTTCTGCGCGCTTCACGGCGCCAACGAAGCCTTGCATGACCGCATCGAAGTCGCTTTCGTCCATTGCTTTCACTTCTGGCCAGCCGTCAGTTTCACCATATAAACTCAATGGCTCACCTTTAGGCTGTACGGCACTTGGCGCGATCGGCGTGTCCGTATATTCATTGTGTTGGAACTGGGCGCCTGCGTGCATCAGCTGTAAAATAAATTTGCAGTCGTGCTCATGTACTTTTTCAACAATTTCTTTCCAGGCATCGGTTTGCGGTGCATCAGTAATACCCGGCTGATTAATATAGCCCTGGCTTGCCTGACGGTCGGTATAAACACCTTCACTGATAATCATACTCCAGCCACCTTTAGCGAACCGCTCGTAGTATTCACCCATAAGCTCGGTTGGCTTACCTTTTTTATCAGCACTGGTGCGGGTCATTGGCGCAACCACAAAGCGATTATCAAACTTGTGGCCTTTTAACTCGAAATCATCAAATGCAGAGCTCATACGGAATCCTTTTTTGTTAGGAACTAAACTATGACTTTGTGCATATTTACGGAGATTTCAAGGTGATTTGATCACTTTACCTATTTTTAACCGACAGAATCACCGCCGCTTTTTGCTTCTTGCCGCCATATCCAAAGGCTTTACTGAACGTTTTGACCGGTATCGGTAGGTATTGTCTTTCTGTCGGCGACTGCCACGGTAAGGTATCGTAATCTGGGTCATTAATATAAACAAAATCGTCGTCTGCGGCGCATATCAAAACCCAATGGGGTGCTCGAATACCGTCAAATAAATAGGTTGAAATAAGCGCCATGACCAACGACCCAGCCGCCAAGTCATGACACAACGACTCTAGTGTATAATCGCCTACGGATACGGCTACATTTCTCTCACGTAAATAGCCGATATCGACTTGCTGTATTCGTTCAATAACGGCTTTCTTCTGCTCATGCCTTACCGAGTCGACAAACAATGGCTGATCGGTATTCACCTCAACACGAACATTCAAGCCTCTTTTTAACGCGGCCCGAGCTAATCCATAAGGTCCGCAACCGCCGTGTCCAGAGGTCATATAAATCGTGGTTGCTTCGCGCCAAATTTCCAGCTCTTCAGATTGAGGGTCATGACTTGGGTAGCCAAAGTAATCGAGCGCCATTAATAAGCTTGCCGGCCCACAGGTAAACTCTGTCGACTGGGTTAACATAGGAACGTAGGTTTCGGTAGCGCCCACACCGGCATCTTCGCCGAGTTCATAGCGTGGCAGGAGTTTTTGCAGCACAAGCGCGTCACTCGACTGTGCCTGAGTCACCGGAAAGTAGGCTTCTCGCAACTCTATAGAGTGAAACCCATCACCAATAAGTAGCTTTTGAGCGACCTTATTAGACACCGCCACTTCGGTACGTAAAAATAGAGAATGCCGTTCGTCAGCTAATTCTTCACCTTTATGAAGCAATAAACGCCCGTAGCCTTTATGACGATAACGTTCACTGACCACCAGCGCATACAAACGAGCCAAGTTGGTGTTGTTGCGATACAACACCACAACATAACCTTCGACGTTGCCGTTCACTTCAAGTACAAAAAAGTCGGCCGTTTCCGACTCAATAAAACGGCGGAAGCTACGTTTGCTGATAGCATCTTCAGGGTAGGTTTTCGCTTCTAGCGTTGCCACGGCATCCAGATGAAGCGATTGAGCACAGGTTATTTTATAGCTTTGAGAAGCCATACTTAGAGCGCACCTCGTAATAAAGTTCCTGAGCTAATAACCTCAGGCTTCAGACTACCTTTTGTACCACAAATCGTGTTAAACTTGCGCGCAAATTTTTTGCCTGTCGGGATAATTCTGTGAGCGATAACAAACCTTCTTTAAGTTACAAAGACGCGGGCGTCGATATTGACGCTGGTAATGCATTGGTTGACCGTATCAAGGGCGTGACGAAACGCACGCATCGACCAGAAGTAATGGGTAACATTGGTGGGTTTGGCGCACTTTGTGAAATTCCAGCAGGATACAAGCAACCCGTTTTAGTCTCAGGTACGGACGGTGTTGGTACAAAATTACGTTTAGCTATTGACCTTAAACGCCATCGCGGTGTCGGCATCGACTTAGTCGCGATGTGTGTTAACGACCTTATTGTGCAAGGCGCAGAGCCGCTGTTTTTCCTAGACTATTACGCAACAGGAAAACTGGATGTTGAGGTTGCTGCTGACGTCGTCGCAGGCATTGGTGACGGCTGTGAACAGTCAGGCTGCGCACTTATCGGCGGAGAAACGGCAGAAATGCCGGGCATGTACGAACATGGCGACTACGACTTAGCGGGCTTTTGTACTGGGGTTGTCGAAAAGTCAGACATTATCGACGGCACCAAAGTTGCTGACGGCGATGCCTTAATTGCACTGGCGTCAAGCGGCCCGCACTCAAACGGCTACTCACTGATTCGTAAGATTATTGAAGTAAGTGGTGCCGACTTAGAGTCTCACCTACAAGGCAAAACGCTAGCGGATCATTTATTAGAGCCTACTCGCATTTATGTTAAGTCGGTGCTTGAACTGATTAAGCATGTTCCTGTGCATGCCTTGTCACACATTACCGGTGGCGGCTTCTGGGAAAACATTCCACGAGTCCTTCCAAAGGGCAGTAAAGCCGTTATTGACGGTAACAGCTGGGACTGGCCAGTTATTTTTGACTGGTTGAAAGACAACGGCAACGTCAGTATGAAAGAAATGTACCGCACTTTTAACTGCGGTGTGGGTATGGTTATTGCCGTGCCTAATGACCAAGCCGATAAAGCCATTCAGATACTGACCGACGCTGGCGAAGATGCGTGGAAAATCGGCCGCATAGCCAATGCGTCGGAAGGTGAAGAGCAAGTCGATATTCTGGCCGACGAGACGCACTAATGAAACGCATTGTTGTACTGATATCAGGCACCGGCAGTAATATGCAGGCCATTCAACAAGCCTGTGAAGAGGGTAAAGTTGCCGGTGAAGTGGTTGCGGTCATTTCTAATAAAGCTTCCGCGAAAGGTCTGGAAAAAGCCGCAGCCAAGGGTATTAGCACGGAAGTGCTGAGCCACAGAGAATTTGATTCACGCGAGGCTTACGATGCTGAACTTAAAGCGTTAATTGATAGTTACCAGCCCGATTTAGTCGTCTTAGCTGGCTTTATGCGCATACTGACCGGTGACTTCACTCGTCATTACGAAGGTCGCATGTTCAACATCCACCCTTCTCTTTTGCCGAAATACAAAGGTGTAAATACCCATCAACGGGCATTAGATGCTGGCGACACCGAGCATGGCGTAAGCGTCCATTTCGTCACCGAAGAACTCGATGGCGGTCCAGTCGTATTGCAAGCCAAAGTACCTATTTTTGAAGGCGACACAGTCGACGAAGTTCAAGCCCGAGTGCACGAACAAGAGCACCGTATTTATCCACTCGTGGTCAACTGGTTCTGCCAGGAGCGCGTAAAACTCGAAGGCGGCCGCGTTACTTTAGACGGTGAAGTCTTGGGCGCTCAGGGCTACGCCTCGGAGTAAATTGATCACATATCTAAACTTCTCAAAGACATGGTGGCTTGTTCGTCACCTTCTTTGAATTGCTGCATTTTAACCATCACGTAGTTTAATTCGGGGGCAAACCAAAAAAACGTCTGGCGGCGGTTATTGTCGCGAACGCGACCTACTTTTATCGCTTCAACTTCTCCATATGGCAAGGACAGAACCTGACTCTCGGCCATCACTCTGAAACGGTACTCGTCTTCTTCACCTTTCTCATTAACCACCCGGTATTTAAACTGCTCTGCTCCACCCGCTACATCAATGCGTAACTGTTCAATGACATTCGCTTCATCAAACAACGCATTTTCCCAATTTATATCCAGCATACGACCGGTATCGACATTGCGGACCTTCTTATCATCTGCTCGGAATTCACCATGAAAAGACTTGTCTGATCCGGTTCCCGTACGCATGTAAATAAACTCGCGGGGCTCCAGTCGGTTATTTTCATCATCCACAATAAAGACAGACCGAGCTTCTCTTGTGTCCGACAAAATGAACCAGGAAATGTCAGATTTTGTGCGCAACTGCCACTCGTTGTCAGGCGACACTTCTAAGTATCGATAGCCCTCACCATATTCACTATCGCCACGTGTAATAACGTAGTTTGCTTCATACGGTTTCATGGTATCGTTAATGCCCTGAGTTGCTTTTGCCGTATCGTCTGCGTGAACTGGCGCAAGCTGAGAGAAACTCAGTACAGTGGAAGCCATTAAAAAATACATTGTCCGTTTTAACATCACTACTCCATTCACCGTGACAACTGGATACTTACATTGACAGAAAATTCAAACGCGCGTTCAAATTTTTCTTGAAAATAATGTCTGGTTGATCTAACTTGCACAGTATAACTGGTCAGACCTCCAAATCGGAGTATTACACTATGAGTATTGCACTTTGGATTATCGCTACCGTTATTGTTGCGGCAGCTCTCATTTACAAGCGCGCTAGCCTACTGTTATTCAGCGTGGGCATGGTCGCTATGTTTGCTATTGGTAACGTACTGGAAATTGTCGGCCCTGTGCTGTGGACAATTCTTGCCGTTATCTTAATTCCTCTTAATTTAGCACCCGTTCGCATGAACTTGCTAACTAAGCCAATTCTTAAAGCGTACCGCAAAGTCATGCCAGAAATGTCTGACACCGAGCGCGATGCGTTGGAAGCCGGTACAGTTTGGTGGGACGGCGACTTATTCAGCGGCGATCCTGACTGGAAAAAGCTATTAGATGTGCCAAAAGCAGAATTAACCGCAGAAGAGCAAGCGTTTTTAGATGGTCCATGCGAAGAAGTCTGCAAAATGCTGGATGATTGGGAAGTCACGCATGAGCTAACCGATATGCCTGAGCACGTATGGCAGTATCTGAAGGACAATAAGTTCTTCGCGATGATCATCAAAAAAGAATACGGTGGTCTGGAGTTTTCGGCGTACGCTCAGTCTCGCGTTCTGCAGAAGCTTGCCGGTGTTAGTACGGTTTTAGCCTCGACGGTCGGTGTACCTAACTCATTAGGCCCGGGCGAGTTGCTTCAGCACTATGGTACCAAAGAGCAGCAGGATCATTACCTGCCACGCCTGGCAAGTGGTGACGAAATTCCGTGTTTCGCATTAACCAGCCCGGAAGCAGGTTCTGACGCCGGAGCGATTCCTGACTCAGGTGTTGTCTGTAAAGGCGAGTGGAACGGCGAAGAAATCGTTGGTATTAAGCTGAACTTCAATAAGCGCTATATCACACTGGCGCCGGTTGCGACCGTATTAGGTCTGGCTTTCAAAATGTACGATCCTGACGGCTTAATCGGCGAAGAAAAAGAACTGGGCATTACCTGTGCACTGATTCCTCGTGACACCAAAGGCGTTGAAATTGGTCGTCGTCACTTCCCGCTGAACGTACCGTTCCAGAATGGTCCGATTCGCGGCAATGATGTATTCGTACCGTTAGACTATATTATTGGCGGTCAGAAAAATGCCGGTAAAGGCTGGCGTATGCTGGTTGAGTGTTTATCCGTAGGCCGCTCTATTACTCTGCCATCAAACAGTGCCGGTGGTATTAAATCTATTGCTCTGGCGACCGGTGCGTACTCACGCATTCGTCGTCAATTCAAGCTACCGATTGGTAAAATGGAAGGTGTTGAAGAGCCAATGGCTCGCATCGCAGGTAACGCATATCTAATGGACGCGGTGACGACTCTGTCCACCAAAGGTATCGACTTGGGTGAGAAGCCTTCCGTTATCGGTGCTATCGCTAAATACCACATGACTGAGAAATTGCGCGCCTGCATGGACGACGCGATGGATATTCATGGCGGTAAAGGCATCTGTTTAGGTCCAAATAACTACTTAGGTCGTGGTTACCAGGGCGTACCGGTTGCCATTACCGTTGAAGGCGCGAACATTCTGACTCGTAACATGATGATTTACGGTCAGGGCGCCATTCGCTGCCATCCTTACGTATTAAAAGAAATGGAAGCGTCAGCAGAGCAAGGCCTTGAAGCGCTTAAGAAGTTCGATAACGCCTTGTTTGGTCATATCGGTTTTGCCGCAAGCAACTTTATGCGCTCAGTGTTTTACGGCTTTGGTGGTCATCGCTTAAGTTCAGTGCCTGTAAGCGGTCCTGCACGTAAGTACTACCAGCAAATGAACCGTTTCAGTGCCAACATGGCATTGCTGTCTGACGTCGCTATGGGCGTGCTTGGTGGCAGCCTGAAGCGTAAAGAGCGTGTATCGGCCCGCTTAGGCGATATGTTGAGCTACCTATACATTGGCTCTGCAATTTTGAAACGTTTCCATGATGAAGGGCAAATTAAAGAAGACTTGCCACTGATGCATTGGGCTATGCAGGATACCTTGCACAAGCTTCAGGAAGCTCAACTGTCTATGTTGGATAACTTTGGTGGTGTTGGCTCTGTCATGCGCGCCATTATGTTCCCGCTGGGTCGCATTGCGAAGCGTCCAAGCGACAAGAACGATCACAAAATTGCGCGTATGCTGATGTCTCCAAATGATGTTCGCACTCGTCTGGGTAAAGGTCAGTTCCTGAGCCCTGAAGGTCACTTTGGTTTCTTAGAGGAAACACTGCAAAACGTCATTGCTGCCGAGCCACTGTACGACAAAGTTTGCAAGGCAGCCGGTAAACGTTTCAGCTTTACTCAGTTAGATCAGATTGCCGCTAAAGGTAGAGAATTGGGCGTACTAAGCGATGACGAAGTCGCCCTTCTGGAAAAAACGGAAGAAGGCCGTTTACGTACTATCAATGTTGACGACTTTGCGCCGGAAGACTTACTAGCGGGTAAAGCGGCGTTTGATTATGCGCTGAAAAACTTGAAAGAGAGTGACGCAGCTTAAAACGTTAAGCACTCGAAAACCAATAAGGCGACTCTGTTTTGCAGAGTCGCCTTTTTTTTATGCTAGAATTCGGTGCTGATTTTTAAATTATGACGTTAAAATAATAAAGGCGAAAGCTATGCAGTCTTCCAATAATGGCTATTCAGAGACAAGTAAGCGCGGCTGGTTTACCCGATTCCTCGATATGGTTGAATGGTTAGGCAACTTGTTGCCTCACCCTATCACCTTATTCGCAATTTTTTGTTTACTGGTTATTGTTGCCAGCGGTGTGGCCGCCTATTTTGGCGTTAGCGCTATTGACCCTCGCGACGGCGAAACGGTCATTCAGGCGGTTAGTCTTTTAAATGCCGAAGGCATACAAAAAATTGTGACAAACCTGGTCACTAACTTTACTGGTTTTACGCCATTGGGAACGGTGCTTGTCGCTTTATTAGGTGTTGGTGTGGCTGAGCGTTCCGGGCTGATTTCTGCGGCTATGCGTGGCTTGGTTATGAAAGCCCCGCCTAAGCTTATTACGGTGACGGTCGTTTTTGCGGGCGTTATTTCGAATACCGCATCAGAGTTAGGTTATGTTGTTCTCGTACCTTTAGCGGCTATGATCTTCTATGGCCTGGGTCGCCACCCACTCGCTGGTCTGGCAGCCGCGTTCGCTGGCGTTTCGGCGGGCTATAGCGCCAATTTATTAATAGGTACCGTTGACCCATTACTTTCCGGCATCACTCAGGAAGCAGCAAAAATAGTCGACGAAAACTATACCGTGGGCGCTGAAGCCAACTGGTATTTTATGATGATAAGTACCTTCCTTATTGCCATTATGGGTGCGGTAATTACCGACAAAATCGTTGAACCTAAGCTGGGTAAATACAATAAGGACGAAGCGTCCATTGATTTATCCGATCAGTCATCGATGGAACCACTCAATATTATGGAGAAACGCGGTTTGAAGCTGGCCGGCGTAAGCGCGTTAGTCCTAGCTGGTATTCTTGCATTAACAGTGGTACCTGAATGGGGTATTCTTCGCCACCCTGAAACCGGTGATGTGAAAGGCTCTCCGTTCTTAAAAGGCGTTGTGGTTTACATTTTCTTCTTCTTCGCCATTCCAGGTTTCGTTTATGGTCGAGTCGTAAACACCATGAAAAACGACCGTGACGTCATTGATGCGATGTCGCACAGCATGGGCACCATGGGTATGTATATCGTGCTGGTCTTCTTCGCCGCTCAGTTCGTTAACTTCTTTAAATGGACCAACTTTGGCACCATTTTCGCTATCAATGGCGCGGAGTTTTTAACCAACATCGGCATGACTGGACCACTCATTTTTGTGTTTTTCATTATGGTCTGCGGATTTGTAAACCTAATGCTGGGCTCAGCGTCCGCGCAATGGGCCATCACTGCCCCAATTTTCGTACCTATGCTGATGCTTATTGGTTACTCACCAGAAGTGATTCAAGCGGCTTATCGTATCGGAGACTCGGTCACTAACGTGATAACGCCCATGATGAGTTACTTTGGTTTAATACTGGCTGTTGCTGCCCGCTATAAGCAAAACTTAGGTATTGGCACATTGGTCGCTATGATGCTGCCTTACTCAATGATTTTCTTCTTAGGATGGACCGTGTTGTTCTTTATTTGGGTATTTGGCTTTGGACTACCGGTTGGTCCGGCAGCCCCCACCTATTACGGATAACTTGTTATTCTGGCCGGCGCATTACACGGTACGCTAGTACTGCTAATAAGCCGGCCACGCCTATTACCCATGCCATTGCGTAGTCCGTGAAGCCCCCCGCTTGGCTCACACCGGCTGACACTAAACCTGCAATTAAGAACTGTAAACTTCCGGTAACCGCAGACGCTGAACCAGCGCGCTCCTGTTGCTCCGCTAGGGCACCTGCCATAGCATTCGGAAAGACCAAACCCAGCGTTGAAATATAAGCGAATAAAGGCAGTAAAATGCCCCAAAAGCTGGCATTAATATAGGCCATGACACACATAACGGTCGAAACAATTGCCAGTATTGGCAAAGAAACATTCAATATTTTCCGGGAAGAATAGTACTTCAATAACCAGCCATTTAACTGAGAAAAGCCGATAATACCAATGGCATTGACACCAAATAGCCAACTGTAATGCGTCGGATCCAGCCCAAAAATTTCAATAAACATTTTCGGTGAGCCGGTAATGTAAGCAAATAATCCGGACTGGGCGATAGCACCGGTAAGAGAATAGCGCAAGAAGGAAGGGTCTCTGAATACCGCCCAGTAAGTAGTGCCGGTATGGCGCATACGCACGTCATAACGGCGACCGCGAGTTTCCGGCAGCACAAAGTGAATTGTCACTGCGGAAGCGACACCTAAAGCAGCGACAATGAGAAACAGAGCTCGCCACCCCATCCATTCGGTAATATAAGCACCGAACAATGGCGCCAATATAGGCGCAACCCCCATGACAAGAATTAAAAACGAGAAGACTCGTGCTGACGCTTGCGGTGTATAGAGATCACGCACGACAGCTCGGGCAATGACAATACCTGCACAAGCGCCTATCGCCTGGAAAAAACGCAGCACAATCAACCACTGAATATCTGGGGCATAAGCGCACGCAATAGAGGTCAACACATAGATGGCCAAGCCGATATAAAGCGGGTTTTTGCGACCAAACTTATCCGTTGCCGTGCCGTACAGTAGTTGCCCGATAAACAAGCCAAAGAAAAACGCAGTCAGTGATAATTCAACATGATGCGTGTCGGTCGCGTAGTCACTGGCAATCGCGCTAAACGCCGGCAAGTACATATCAATAGACAGCGGCGCAAACGCCGTAAGTAACGCCAGAATGACAACAATAAAATCGAATCTGGCGTTATCGGAGACCGGTCTTGGCTCAAATGAATGAGCCACTATTTACCCTCTAAAGGGGTGTAGGATTGAGTCGCGAACTCATCAGGCCGCTGCAAGACTTCCTGCGCTCGCGCGTAATTAACTAACGACTGGGCATAGTCTATGCCAGTATTACGGGCGCGGCCTCGCTCACTGACACGATAAAATGTGTCCCAGCCATCCTGACCACCGGCAATAAAACTATTCGTCACCAGAATATAAGTGGCTCGCGCCGACATCGGCTGCCAACTCCGGCTGCCTTTATCCCACACTTCCAGGTCCGATACGCGGGAACCGGTTTCTTCGGTTAAATCGACTGAGTAGCGAATACCAGCCCCGTATGGGTATGCTCCCTGGGAGCCACCATCGGAAACGGCATAGGCTAAGGCTTCTTCCATTGCCTGCTTAAACTCGGAGCCTGTCAGCTCTAATTTCACTAAGGTATTTGCAAACGGTAATACGGTAAAGGCATCACCCACCGTAAAGTCGCCTTCGGCAATGTCAGAACGAACTCCGCCACCATTTTGAATCGCAAAGTCGGCTTCCGGTACCGAGTGTAGAAACGCTTCAGCCACCACTCGGTGAGCGCCTGAGCTGATTACCTGCGCACAGCCAGGCCGACGGTTTCTATCAACTTGCTGAGAGCAAATTTGCTGAGGCACATCTGCAATAACTTCTGCTGAAAAATCGTCAACTTTGCTTCGATAGTCTTCTAATATGGACTGAAGCTCGGCATCGGGTTCAACGAAGCTGTAAACACCACTCTCTTTTAACGCAGTTTTAATCGGTTCATAGGTCGTCACAATACCGTCAGATACCTGAATGTCTTCGCCCAATAAATAATGAGGCCGACCGCCGCACTCGGCTATTTTGTCGCCATCAAATGTTGCTTTTAACTCGCCCACCACCAACGAATATTGATACGCATGAGCAACGCAGACCTTTTCGCCGTTTACATTGGTAAGCTCTGTCGGATAAGGACCAGCGGCGGTCATTCCAAATTCACTAAAGTCGCCCAGTAAAGTATGTGAATCTCCACCAACGACAACATCAACCCCCGGCAGCTGTTGAACCAGTTCCATGTCACGCTCATATTGGATGTGCGTCAACAAAACAATTTTTTCAACGCCCTGCTGCTGAACCTCAGCAATGTATTTTTGTGCCGTTTCAAGTTCGTCTAAAAACTCAGTACTTTTATCCGGCTGTGAAGATTTTTTGGTTTTACTGGCAATGGTTAAACCAATAATCGCCACCTCTTCACCACCACGCTTAACAATGGTGTAAGGCTTAAACATTTGCCATTGATTATCTGGCGTCAGCGGTGACTGACCCACTTCGGGTTGTATATTCGCACTCAGTTTGGCCGTCTGACACTGAGGTGATCCTAACTGCTGTAAGAACTTGGCAAGACCGGCGTCCCCCGTGTCAAACTCGTGGTTGCCTATGGTAAACGCATCGAAGCAAACGTTATTCATCATGCGGGCGTCGGCTTCACTACCAAACAAGGTAAAATACAAGCTGCCGGTTACCGCGTCTCCGGCATGCAGGGTAAGAACATGATCATTAGCGGCTCTTAGCGCTTTTATCTGCGCGCCAATACGAGGAAAACCACCGGCTTCTACCTGCCAATCCTGGTCAGCCCATACCAGCGTTTGCTGCTTTGCGTCTAGCGTTGAGTGGTGGTCGTTGACATGCAACACCGTCAGCTCAAAATTTTCGCTTTTGGGCATTGGTTCAGGTGCAGACGCACAACTGAGCACGGCCGCCGAGCCGAAAACGATAGTCATACCACGCGCTAGCTGACTGAAAAGACGCTTGTTCTTATTCACCTGCATACTCCTTCGTGTGGATTGCTATTAGTCTTTAATCAGACCAATTTCACGCAAACGCTGCATTAAATAATCATCGGCCGTAATCGGCTCGTCTCGCTGCGGGTTTTCGGCTGTAATACAGCTCTCAAGCGGCGTTATCATTACGTCCGGATTAAAGTGTAAAAAGAACGGAATTGAGTAACGCGACTTTTCATTATACGGCGCAGGCGGATTAACCACTCGGTGCGTTGTAGACGGTAATACATGGTTGGTTAAACGCTGCAACATGTCGCCCACATTACAAATAATCGCACCTTCGATAATCGTCACAGGTACCCAGCTGCCGTCTTTTGCTAAGACTTCTAACCCAGGCTCCCTCGAACCAACCAATAAAGTCAGTACATTAATATCTTCGTGTGCGCCTGCACGCACGGACGGCGTGTCTTCATCAATAATAGGCGGGTAATGCAGTGGGCGCAAAATTGAGTTGCCGTTATTCACTTTGTCGCGAAAAAAGTCTTTAGGCTGGCCTAAATATACAGCCAACGCATCCAGCACCTGGTTACCCAGCTTATCCAGTGCTTCATAGATAGCTAGCATGTCGTCTTTAAACTTTGGTAACTCTGCTGGCCAGACATTCGGTAATAGTTGCGGATACGCAGGCGTACCCTCTACTTCTCGACCAACGTGCCAGAATTCTTTTAAGTCCACGTGCTCTGCGTCTTTGGCTATTTCTGTGCCAAATGGCGTATAGCCGCGCGCGCCACCTTCTCCGGGACGGTGATATTGTTTTTTCACTTCGTCCGGCAGTGCGAATAACTCACGACACGTGTCCAACGCACGTTCAATAAGCGCAGTATCAACACCATGCTGGGTGAGGGCAATAAAGCCATATTTTTCATAGCCCTGACCAACATCCTGAGTGAAGGCATCGAAATTATCGTGATAACGTCGCATATCGACGTGAGGAATAGACTGCATGGTGGTGTTCCAACTTATCAATTTAGAAATAACGGAAAGAGCCGATATTTTAAGGCTTGGGAGATAAAATCACAAGTTAGCCAAGGCCTCACGAACCGGCTTATAGTCTCGCCGATGAATAGGACACGGTCCATACTTTTTTAATAACTCAATGTGGCGCGCCGTTCCGTACGCTTTGTGCTTATGAAACTCGTATTCCGGATAGCGCTCGTGCCATTCGAGCATTTGCCGGTCCCGCTCAACTTTCGCCAAAATAGAGGCGGCGGCAATACAAGCTTCACTGGCGTCACCGCCCACAATAGCTTCGGCGGGTACATTCAATTCGGGAACGCGGTTACCATCAATCAGTACCTTACTTGGGGCCACCGGCAAGGCTTCCACGGAACGCTGCATGGCTTTCATCGTTGCCCAGAGTATATTGATTTGTTCAATCTCGTCCGGGTCAGACTGCGCTATCGCCCAGTACAGGGCTTTTTCTTTTATCTCTGTGCTGAGCTTTGCACGCTTTTTCTCACTCAACTTTTTCGAGTCATTGAGCCCTTCAATAGGACGTTCAGGATCAAGAATAACCGCAGCGGCGACAACCGGCCCTGCAATAGGACCTCTGCCCGCTTCATCGACACCACAAATCATGGGGAAATTTTCACCTTGTTGCTTTGTTCAAACACTAAATAATGGTTATGATACCTGCGGATAATAATTAGACCAATAAAATAACAATCAGGAATATACCATGGCTCAATCTCCTCAACCGGATCGTTCGCAAAAGGAAAAACCGAACAGTCTGCTCAACCGCATGCTCGACGGCGTAGAAAAAGTTGGCAACAAGCTTCCTGACCCAGCCGTTATGTTTTTCGGCTTACTCATTATTGTTTGGGTCATGTCATGGGCGATGTCAGGCGTTAGCTTTGACGAAACACACCCACTGACCGGCGAGGCCATTAGCGTTACTAATTTGCTGAGTGGCCCTGAAATAACAGCGTTCTTGGCGAACATGGTCGATACCTTTATGGGCTTTGCGCCATTAGGCGTTGTATTGCTGGCAATGCTGGGGGTCGGTGTGGCCGAACGTTCAGGTTATATCGACGTAGCCATTAAACTTATGCTGAACGTAACACCAAAAGCCTTACTCACGCCAATGCTTATTTTGGTGGCTATTGTCAGCCACACGGCAGTCGACGCGGGCTACGTGTTGGTCATTCCATTAGGCGGAGTTATCTTCTATGCGGCAGGTCGTCATCCATTAGCCGGTATTGCAGCCGCATTCGCCGGGGTTTCCGGTGGTTTCAGTGCTAACTTTGTGCCTTCCGCTATTGACCCATTGCTGCAGGGTTTTACCCAAAGCGCGGCGCAAATTATTGATGCTGACATTCAACTGAACCCGTTGAATAACTACTTCTTTACGGCTGCGTCTTCTATTGTCGTGGTGGCTATCGGTTGGTTCTTAACTGACAAAGTCGTTGAACCTCGCCTTCGCGGTGCCGAAATCGACGGACATCCTGACGATATGCCGGCGGTTGATGATGTTTCTCCACGTGACCGCAAAGCGTTTTACGCCGCTTCTCTCACCATGTTGGCTGGCATTGTTCTACTGTACTTTTCAGCGACAGCAGAAAATTCGCCACTGGCCGATCCACAAACGGGTGAATTAGCTTCTTTGGGCGCACCACTAATGGGCATGATTGTCCCGTTAATATTCCTGTTGTTTATCATTCCGGGCATTGTTCACGGGTACGTATCAGGTAACTTTACGAACTCGCAAGACGTTATTGGCGCGATGAGTAAATCGATGGAAGGCATGGCTTATTATATGGTCATGGCGTTCTTCTGTGCGCTGTTCATTAAAGCGTTCGGCGATTCTCAGTTAGGAACACTTATTTCAGTAAAAGGCGCTAACTTCCTTGCCAGCTTAGAGCTGTCAGGTGGCGTTACCATGGTGGGTATTGTCTTCTTGGTCGCGTTTATCAACTTGTTTGTGGGGTCAGCGTCGGCTAAATGGGCGCTTATTTCACCTATTTTCGTGCCTATGCTGATGCAACTAGGTTACTCGCCCGATTTAACGCAAGCGGCTTATCGTGTGGGCGACTCGTCCAGCAACATCATTACGCCATTATTGCCGTACTTCCCTCTGGTTGTCGTTTACTGCCAGCGTTACGTTAAGAAGACCGGCATAGGCACGCTGGTTTCCATGATGCTGCCATACACCGTTTCACTACTGGTGTTGTGGTCGGCGTTCCTGGTGATTTACTGGACTCTGGGTATTCCTCTGGGCTTCCAGGCTAGTTATACCTACCCGGCAGGCTAACCAATGACTGCTATTGCGAATAAGACAGTCTGGCTAACCGGTGCTTCTTCAGGCATCGGTTTAGCGCTGGCGCATCAACTCGCAGAAAAAGGTGCGAAGCTTATTCTCACTTCGCGTCGCGAATCTCAGCTGGAGGAGTTGCGCCTGTCACTGCCAAGCCCAGATGCTCACAGCGTCTTAGCCCTCGACTTAAGCCACCCGGAAAAAGCAAAAGAAACGGCGTCGTCAGCATTAGCTAATAAAACAGTCGATATTTTAATTAATAATGCCGGCGTTTCTCAGCGCAGCCTAGTCGTGGAAACAGAGCTTCCGGTTTACCGAACACTAATGGAAGTCGACTACTTCTCGGTAGTCGCGTTAAATCAAGTCGTACTTCCAGGTATGATTGAACGTCATAACGGGCACATCGTCACCGTTTCCAGCGTCGCCGGAAAAGTGGGCACCAAACTTCGTAGCGGTTATTCCGGTGCTAAGTTTGCTGTTATTGGTTACATGGACTGTTTACGAGCTGAAATGGCTGAGCATGGCGTGCAGTGCACCACCATACTTCCAGGCTTTGTACATACTCAAATTGCCCATAACGCTCTAACCGGAGACGGTTCACTACGAGGCAAGGAAGACACCGACAACGCAGGCGGTATTAGTCCTGAGCAATGTGCATCAGATATTATTCAGGCAATAGAAAACAATAAAGCGGAAGTGGTTAGCGGCAAAGGCATGAGCAAATTAGCGCCACTGTTGCAGCGCTTTATGCCAGGATTACTAAGGAAAATGCTAGCTAACCGTTAAGCTTGCTAGGAAAGATGACTGACGGCGTTAACAACATTCGTTGCACCTTCGTCTATCTCATCCATTACCGCTTTCACTTTTTCTATTTGCTCTTGTCCTCGTTGTGCCATCTCTTGAATATCGTCAATCGATAAGGAAATGGCTTCAGAAACTTCAGAGCTGCGCTGCATCACGCCTGATATTTCGCTAGTGGCCTGAGTGGTTCGAGTCGCCAGGTTTCGTACTTCGTCAGCAACGACGGCAAACCCGCGACCATGCTCTCCTGCTCTGGCCGCTTCAATCGCCGCGTTTAGCGCCAGTAGATTCGTTTGATCAGCCAGAGCATTTATCGTTTTCACAATGTCTTCAATACTATTCGCCTGTTCTTGCAACTGCTCAATAATGGCATCCGTTCTCTGGCTTTTAGCGAGTATTTCACTCGACATTTCCACCGAAACATCCATAGAAGCTTTACCGTCTTTCACTATCATCGCCGTTTGCTGAGACGTTGAATACGCAATTTCCGCCGCTTCTGTGGTTTGCTCGGCTTTTAGCACTTGCTCCGTTACGTCGCTGGCGAACTTAATAACCTTCACAACTTGACCGCTGCTATCAAAAATTGGGTTATAACTGGCTTCCAGCCATATCGGTTGCCCCTGCTTGCTGACCCGCTTAAAACGCCCAGTTTTAAACTCGCCTTTAGCAAGCTCACGCCAAAACCCTGGGTTCTCATCGTAGAAGCTTTGCTCACAAAATAGCTTGTGGTGTTTTCCGGTAATATCGCTTAACGAATAACCTACTGTGTTCAGAAAGTTATCATTTGCCCAGGTAATCATTCCGTCAGGTGAGAACTCAATCGTCGCCATTGACTTATTAATTGCTGTATTAATAGCGGTTTGCTGCTCTAAGGCTGTGACTTCATCGGTGACGTCACTGGCAATTTTCGTAATGAAAACCACCTCGCCTTTCTCGTTTTTAACGGGAAAGTACGTCGCTTCTAACCAAATAATGTCGCCATTACTGCGAATGCGCTTAAATCGCTCACGTTGCGACTTGCCCTCTGCCAACTGCTGCCAAAACGTTCGATACGCTTGAGAAGACGAATAGCTCGATTCACAAAACATTTTGTGATGCTTAGATATCACATCATCCAGACTATAACCCATCGTTTCTAAGAACTGATTATTGGCGTTCAAAACGTAGCCCTGAGGGGTAAAATCAATGCGTGCAACGTTACTGTCAACTGCATTCATTAATTGTTTGTACTGCTCAAGCTCTTCGGTGGTCTTGGCAAGCTGGTGTTTCGTTTTAGCGCAGAGCATCTGGGCATTCCTACTACAAATAAGGGCATCTGAATGCAGTATTTTACGCGTCGTCGTCTGTATCAGATCAAAACAAATTCTATTTTAGAGTAAATACTCACATATATTTAATCTAAATCAAAACAACAACTTTAACCAAGACTAGGAGCTCCACTCCGGATTCCAGGTAACTTCCCAAATATGGCCGTCAAGGTCTTTGAAGAAACCGCCGTAGCCACCCCAAAATAATTCTCTAGCCTCATGAAGAGTGGTTGCTCCTGCCAATTTCGCTTCATTCATGACTGTATCAACTTCAGAGCGGGAACTGACATTGTGGCTCAGCAGTACCTCATTAGCATTTTTAGCGACATCAACTCCCATTTCAGCAGCAATGCTTTTACGCGGCCACAAAGCCAACCTTAAGCCGCTCGGCAGTTTAAAGAAAACAACCGCTCCATTCTCAAGACCTTCACCGACTATGCCATCCGTTTCCCATCCTAAACCGTCCTGATAAAAAGCGAGCGCACGCTTTAAGTCATCAACGCCCAGCGTAATAACACTAATACTTCGGTTCATAGAATCTCACTGTCGCAAAAGTTACAGTCTTACTTTAATTAACGCTTAAGCCATGGTCAAAGTATGGACGCAACATTGCTGGAACACTATAAAAATACCGACTACTGGTTTGTCGTGGATGATCGAAAAATCACTCTGTCCGTTGGCGACATCAGCAGCGATTTTAATTCACTATGTCATGACGTTAATTGTAAAACCGGAGCCTTTATTACCGCCTTTAATCCACACAGTTCACTTTTAAGTACTCACGAGAATAGGCACCGAAACCTACTTTTAGAAGCAGATATTAGCAATTTAAAAGGCATTCGTTACTTTTACGGCGCTGGAGAAGATCGCGACAATCAATGGCTCGCCGAAGAAAGCTTTATGGTTTTAGGGTTGAGTCAACAAACAGTCATTGACCTTGCCCGCCGATATCAGCAGAATGCCTTTCTCTGGATTGAACACCAACAAGCTGCAGTGCTCATCGACGTATGAGTTAAGGGGGCGCCATGCCATCACACCATAGCCGCTGATAAACTCGCCTTTATCTACGCCATTATCGCCGTTTTACTATGGTCGACGGTCGCTACGGCGTTTAAAATCACACTAGAGTACATGACGCCGTTACAGATGGTGACAGCCGCCAGTGCGGTATCTTTTGCTGTTTTAAGCCTCGTCTGTGTGATTCAGAAAAAATCTCACTTGTTGTTGCTTGAACTACGAAAAATGCCCTTGTACTACGTACTTATGGGCCTTATTAACCCTCTTATCTACTATTTGGTGCTCTTTCAGGCCTATAAACTGCTACCTGCCTCCGAAGCTCAGCCCCTGAATTACACCTGGGCAATAGCACTTAGTATTATGGCGGCCTTGTTTTTAAAGCAACATATCCGTCGCCGCGACTGGGTAGCCTGCGCACTGGGCTATTTTGGTGTGTTAATTATAGCAACGCGTGGTGACTTATTAGGGCTAAGCTTTAGCAACCCCTGGGGTGTTTTATTAGCCTTAATATCAACCTTCCTGTGGGCCGGTTACTGGATACTGAACACCCGGCGCAATGCTGATTCTGTTGTTAGCCTGGTTTTATCCTTTGGTTTAGCTCTGCCGGTTTTAATTGTTGCCAGCTTTATCTGGAGCGACTGGTCGAATATCCCCTGGCAAGGCTGGGCGGCTGTCAGTTATGTCGGGTTATTTGAGATGGGTATTACGTTTTTGTTTTGGCTAAAAGCCATGAAAACAGCCACTAACACCGCACTTATTAGCAACCTGATTTTTGTATCGCCGTTTATTTCACTGCTACTACTGTCAGCAATTATTGGCGAAACCATTTATGTCAGCACTATTGCAGGCTTAGCGCTCATCATTACCGGATTACTCGTACAGCGTATTCATTTTAAGAAAAAGCTTAAGCCATAGCCTTTTTGACGATTTCATCGGCAGCTTCTTTGTCCTCTTCGTCAGGCGAAGGACCGTCATTAATACCATTTTCACCGGGCGCAAGAGCCAGTTCCGTTAGTAGCGGGAAGTGGTCAGAGCCAAATCCAGGCAGGCGAGTCATTGAGACCAGCGCAAAGTGGTGACTATGAAAGATATGATCAAGCGGCCAGCGAGCAAACCAATAGTCCGCGTGGAACGTGTTAAACATGCCCCGCCCCACACGCGGGTCTAACAGACCGCTTACCTTTCGAAAGAGCAGTGTCGTTCTCGACCACGCCACATCGTTCAAGTCGCCAGTAACTATCGTTGGATGCTTATCAGGCTCAACCTGTCGGGCAACCAAAAGCAGCTCACCGTCACGTTCTTCCGACTCCTCATTTTCCGTTGGACTCGGCGGCGCCGGATGCACAAAGTGTGCTTTGACCCTCTGGCCTGTTGGCAATTCAATAAAGCAATGTATCGACGGCTTATCGTCTTCAATTAAGTATTCAACACTAACGTCAGACAATGGCAACCTCGAGTAGACGTGCATACCATAAAGGTTGTCCAGAGGCACCTTAACCGTATGAGGGTAGTTCTCTTCAATAGCTTCTAATTGCTTACCCCACCATGCATCAGACTCAAGCGTCACCAGAACATCCGGCGTATAATCCCGAACTAACTGAATAAGTCGGTCACTGTTACGATTAGGCGTCAGGACATTCGCCGTCATTACCCGAAGCCGACCACCCGCCTCACGCTTATTAAGCGCTTTCACCTCTTTGGGAAAAAATACCGTGTAAGGCACCACCCACCACAGCTGACAAACAAGACAACCAATAATAAGCCCCATAGCCACCGCAGTAACCGACGTCCAGTCACGTATAACCACAAAGCCGACTACCAGCAGCATACTTAGCACCACCGAAAGCTGTAACCTGGGAAAATCCAGCCCACGAATCCACCAAACCTGCGACCACGACAACGGCGCTAACGTTAGAACCGCCAGCAATATCGCTAAAGAAAGGTAAATAATTTCAAACATCTTGGCTCTCTATGCTTCTCAGATATGAAAACCATAACATAGCTACATAAAAGAAGGGGAAAGGAAGTGTTAAGGTCTCAGTAAACGAGGCTCCGCGGGCATTGTGTGTAGCGCTAAGCGTTAAGGCCCGCTGATACAGGAGTGTCGAAGGCCATGGATGGCCTTCGTCAAGCCCTCATGGATGAGCTCGTTGCGTCTCCTGTATCAGCGGGCCTTAGCTCCAAGCGAAGCACTATGTCCGCGGAGCCTTTCCGTTATCTCAGACCATGTTAACCAGCATGCTGGTTGGGTCTTCGAGGTATTCCTGCCAGAGTTTGTTGAAACGAGCAATGGTGCCGCCGTCGATAATACGATGGTCGCCTGACCAGCTTACCGTCATTATCTTACGGGCTACCACATTGCCGTCTTCGTCAAAGCGCGGTAACTCCTGCACTTTACCTAAGGCGACAATGGCTGCTTCTGGTTTGTTGATGATAGGTGTTGCCACCGTACCGCCAATAACACCAATGTTAGAGATACTAATAGTACCGCCTTTCATGTCAGCCTGAGGTACTTTACCTTCCCGAGCAGCTTGCGTTAAACGAGTTACTTCATTAGCCACGTCGATAATGCTTTTGTTCTGTACCTGTTTTACGTTAGGCACTAACAAGCCAATTTTGGTATCGACTGCCATACCGATGTTATGGTCATCGAAATAAGTAATTTCTGTGCAGTCTTCATTCACCTGCGCATTCATTACCGGAAACTCTTTTAGTGCCAACGACAGAGCTTTAATAAAGAACGGCATGACAGTTAAGCGTACGCCTTTTTCTTTGTATTGCTCTTTCAGCTTTTCACGCAGCTCAATCAGGTTCGTTACATCGAATTCATCAGCGTACGTGAAGTGCGGAATAGTACTGACAGAGTTCATCATCTGCTTAGCCATTGCCGCTTTCACGCCACGAATCGCTTCGGTGCGCGTGCCCCCAGTAGTCGCAACAGGCTGCTGAGCCGGCTTACTGTCTGTGCTAGCAGTAGAACGTTGATCACCCGATTTGAAGCCTTCAATGTCTTTTTTCAGGACACGGCCTTTTTTACCAGAGCCAGGAACGTCAGCGATATTAATATCATTCTCGCGAGCTAAGCGACGCACTGCCGGGCTGGCAATGGCTTTACCCTGACGCGCTTTCGCTGGTGGTTCAGCTTCCGCCTTTGTGCTTGCTTGTGGTTTCGACTCTGCGCTGTTCTGTGACGAGCTACTTTGAGCGTTATTGCCAGAACCCGAAGCCTGAACACCACCGGCTGGCTGTAACGCGAACAATGGTTTGTGTACTTCAGCAATATCGCCTTTTTTGTGATACAGCTTAACGACTTTACCGTCATCTTTCGCTGGAATCTCCACCGTGGCTTTGTCGGTCATCACCTCAACCACTGGCTGGTCTTCTTTCACTTCGTCGCCTTCAGAAACTAACCATTCGACAATCTCACACTCAACAATACCTTCACCGATATCCGGCAAGATAAAGTCAGTCGTCTCACCGCCCACCGCTTGATTATTCTCTGGCTTGCCCTCAGATTTTGAAGGCTCTTTTTCAGCAGGCTTGTCTTCTGCTGACTCGCCAGCATCACCGTCAGCGTTGACGCGGAATAAAGGCTCATGGACTTTAGCAATATCACCTTTTTGGTAATACAGCTTTTCAACCACGCCGTCATCTTTTGCCGGTATCTCAACCATGGCTTTGTCAGTCATGACTTCAACAACCGGCTGATCTTCTTTCACTTCATCGCCTTCGGCTACCAGCCACTCAACGATTTCGCACTCTACGATCCCTTCGCCGATATCGGGCAGAATAAAATCTTTACTCATGTCGATGGGTCCTTAGTAGTTCATTGAGCGTTTGATGGCTTCATAAATCTTCAGGTGATCAGCCATGTACTCTTTCTCGTGACACAACGGATACGGTACATCAATACCTGATACACGCGCGATCGGCGATTCAAGGTAAAGGAAGCACTTATCCTGAACAGTCGCCGCAATTTCACTGGCAAAACCACCGGTGATTGGAGCTTCCTGCGAAATCACTAAACGTCCGGTTTTTAGTACCGACTGAGTGACTGTTTCAACATCCCACGGCAAAATCGTCCGTAAGTCGATCACCTCACACGACACCCCGTCTTCTTCGGCTTTTTCGACCGCTTTCTCGGTCATTTCCATCTGTGCGCCCCAGCCCAAGACGGTAATATCCGTACCTTCTTTGACGACGTCGGCTTTGCCCAATGGAATGGTATATTCTTCTTCAGGCACCTCACCCGTCGATGCACGATACAGGCGCTTCGGCTCCATAAATAACACTGGGTTTTTATCAAAAATGGCGCTCAGCAATAACCCTTTAGCTTCGTATGGGTTACGCGGCGTCACAATTTTCATGCCCGGTGTATGCGCGAAATAGGCTTCCGGCGACTGCGAGTGATAGTGACCACCCGCAATACCACCGCCGTATGGTGTACGAATGGTTAAACCGCCTACATCAAACTCATTACCTGAGCGATAACGGAACTTCGCCGATTCGTTAACGATTTGGTCAAACGCCGGGAAGATATAGTCACCAAACTGAATTTCAGCAACGGCGTAGCTGCCTTGTGACGCTAACCCGTTCGCAAAACCGATGATGCCTTGTTCAACCAGTGGTGTATTAAAGTTGCGATGCTTGCCGTATTTTTCGGTCAAACCTGAAGTTGCGCGGAATACACCACCGAAACCACCGGTGTCTTCACCAAAGCTGTATACGTTGTCGTGTTTGGCCATCGCCAGGTCGAGTGCGCTGTTGATGGCTTGTAGTAAATTCATTTTAGCCATTAGTCGATTCTCCCTGACGTTTTCGGATACGCATCCGGATACTTACGAATATGCTCTTTCAACTCTTCCAATTGCTCTTTCAGCAACGGTGTTGGCTCGTCATATACGTCATTAATCAGTTCGTCGATATGTGGCGCAGGTACTTTTTCGGCTTCTTTTAACGCAGCCAATACTTTGGCTTTAACGTCGGCATGATGCTCTTCAACATGGTCTTTATCCAACCAGCCTTCGTTCATCATCCATTTTTGCAGACGATCAAGCGGATCTTTTACTTTCCAGTCATCTTCTTCTTCGCGCGTACGGTAACCCGTTGGGTCGTCCGACGTTGAGTGACCCGACATACGGTACGACATGGCTTCAATTAATACCGGCTCGTTCTCTTCAACTGCTAAGCGACGCGCTTCTTGTGTCGCTCTTAGTACGGCAAACACGTCATTACCGTCGATACGGATGGTCTTCATGCCATAACCAATACCGCGTGGCGCAATGCCATCACCGCCATACTGCTCGCCTTGCGACGGCGTTGAAATGGCGTAACCGTTGTTACGACAAAAGAAAATAACGGGCACTTTATAAACCGATGCCATGTTTAAGGCTGCATGAAAGTCACCTTCAGAAGCTGCACCTTCACCGAAATAGCAAATGGTGCACTTGCCGGTTTTATCCATCTTCTGCCCGAACGCATATCCGGTCGCTTGTGGTATTTGTGTACCCAGCGGCGAAGAAATGGTCATAAAGTTTAAGTCAGCACAGCCATAGTGAACCGGCATTTGACGACCTTTACCTAAGTCTTTTTCGTTCGAGAATAGCTGATTCATGAACTGTTCAACGGTAAAGCCACGGTACGCCAATGCGCCCTGCTCGCGGTACTGCCCCATGATCATATCGCCGTCATCTAATGCGGCTGCAGAAGCGACACTTTCAGCCTCTTCACCACGCGAAGCCAGGTAGAAGCTAATTCGTCCCTGACGCTGCGCAGCAATCATGCGCTCGTCCAACGTACGAATGAACTGCATGGTGTCATGGATTTTTACGATAAGGTCTTTATCGTATTCAGGCATGTCAGCGCCTTTATGGAAGCTACCGTCCTCTTTGAGGATTTGCAGCATTGGAATTGTGACTGATTCACCGTCAAACCATTGCGGTTTTGTCACAATTTCTGTGTTGTGTTTTTTATCCTTTGCCATAACCTTCTCTTTCGGTTGCAAGCTGGGTGAAATTTGCCGCTACTTTACCTTTACGTAAAGTGACATGCAAACCACAAACTAACGAAAAGTTAACGCAGTAAGTGTAAATAGAAACGAACAGGATTAACAATAAAGCCTGACTACTAAGACCAGTATAGGCTATTCCAATTCGAGCGATTCTGTTGGCACTCTTACTACGGTTAATAACGCTCTTTGTCCCAAAGCCACGTTAGCATTCGGGAAAATAATATGTTCGCCGTCATGAAGTGCATAAAGGTTCTTATCACCGTCTCGCGCCAATAAGTCGCCCTTGTCAAAAGACGTAAAGTTGGCCACGTCATCAGCAAAGTTAAGCTCAAAATCTTCATTCATGCGATTAATTGTCTGAGCTTCTTTAAAGATAAAATGTTTATTAGGGTCAAACTCACCAAAATCGACCGAGTCTTCACTAATTAACCGACGTAGCGTTTGCTCTGAGGCAGCGAACTTCGAACGGTCATTCTTGCCAAACGGGCGTACTTTCCCCAATTCAACAGTAAACGCGTGTGCATTAAATTCATTCACGCTGAAATAGGAGAACGTGGTTGTCGGTGCTTGATTTAACAACACAGTATCGACACCACACGCTAATAGGAATTGAAGCTGATGCTTGTTGTACGATTTCCCATGAGTAAATGGATAAACAGCGAATTTTTCACGTTTTGAGTCACGTATGGCCGTGTGCAAGTCATAGTGTAAACGCTCTCGCTCGCCCTCTGGGGCAGTTTCATAAAAGCGTCTTACATACTGTTCAATTTTAGCCGCGCGCTCGCGCTCTTTGTTGTGTGCCTTACCGTTGCCATGAGCCCCACTGAACAACCGATTCATGTTTTCTTCAACGAAGCGTTCACCTTTATTAATAGATGCCGGATTCGCAATCAAAAATAAGGTTCTATGAACGACTGTCTGCTTTTCAGTGATAATGTCATTAATAATATCGCGGCATATTTCAATAGGCGCGGTTTCATTACCGTGTACCGCACAAGATAAAACAATATCTTTTTTCCCGGGCTTTGATGGCGTAACTTCTAAAACACCGCTGTCCCATATGGACAGGGTGACACCGTTATTCAATGTCTTTTTCTGAGTCTCTTCACTGCCCCATTCATTGGCGCAGGTCCAACCTAAAAAGTCCTCAAATGCCTTATTCAAACCAAACTCCTATGATTTTTTCCCGGGTACAAAGCCTTTTGTCGCCAACAACTCACGTAGCACCCGCGAACGATACTCACGACGATAAAGAACGGCAACAACAATGAGACTTGAAATGACTAACATTGCGGGATGCAAAAACCACGACAAATAGGCCAACGCAAAGTAATACGTACGCAACCCTTTATTGTATTCATGCCCCGACTGATCCAACACTTTTGCGGCGTGGCGGGCAAAACGATCTCGTTCTTCTTCTGTTTTATTTTCCTGATGAAATTCAACCGATGCACCAAGTAGCACAGAGACAAAACCAAACTGACGTATCGACCAAGTGAATTTGAAAAACGCATACACAAAGATGAGCGCCAGTACTGCCAGCTTAAACTGTACAAGCAGCGCATTCGTGTTCGGGCTTAACGGAATCTCATTTAAAACTGTCACAACTTCCTCGGCATGTGCCAGTACCGTTATAACACCGGCCAGTACAAGGATAGTAGACGACGCAAAAAAGGTTACCGTGCGCTCAACGTTACCAATTAATGATGCATCAGCGACTTGGTTTTCTTTATGAACCACGGTGTTAAACCAGTCAATTCGCAAAGAACATAAAATACTCGACAGGCAATGGGTGGTTTTGGCGCGCTTACGGGCAAAAAGAGAGTAGCCTATCCAGCAAAAGAAGAACAAAGCCAATGCAAAAATATCGAGGAATGACAGCAACATGTGAATGACCCGAAGCCTCAAATAATGTCTTAAAGTTATAGCATCAAGTTTACCAGTTTATGACAGCACATACGACAAAGCCGGCGCATTTTGCCCCGGCTTTGTGTTCTTATGACCTAACATTAATAGTCTTTCAATGCTTCCTCTGTTGTCATGTCTTTAGGCTCAGGCGGCTTCGCCAGTCCGTACCAGGACAAGAAGGACTGAGTATTGCGTTTTGCATCCGCCAATATCAGGTACAGACATGGTATTAATAAAAGCGTGATAATCGTCGCAAAAATAATACCGAACGCCAGTGATATTGCCATTGGAATAACAATTTTAGCCTGCAGACTCTTTTCCAGTACTATTGGTAATAAACCGAAGAAGGTCGTCAATGACGTCAAGGTTATAGCACGGAAGCGTCGGCAACCTGCGTCCAGTACCGCATGACGCAGGTCGGTACCGGCTTCTTTCGCTTTGTTGACGTAATCGACCATCACCAGGCTGTCGTTAACCACAACGCCAGACAGCGCGATGATACCAAACAGACTCAAAATACTGACCGGCATACCCAATATCCAATGCCCTATAACCGCACCGATAATACCAAAAGGAATAACCGACATTATGATAAGCGGCTGACTATAAGACTTCAGCGGAATCGCCATTAATGCATACACGGCCAGCATTGCCAGCAAACCACCTAAGGCTAAAGAGTCTGTCGCTTCAGCTTCGTCCTGTGTAGCGCCTTGAAGCTTAAAGCCAACGCTCGGATATTGGTCCAGAATGTTAGGTAATTTCTGCTCTCTCACTTCATTTACTACACGGAAGGGCTCAACACGATCCTTATTAACTCGAGCTCGCACATTCACAGAACGCTCGCGATCAATACGAGTAATGGTCGAATAGCCCTCAGCAAATTCAATATCCGCCAACTCAGTAAACGGAATTTCTGAACCGTCTGCCATACGCAACTTCATGTCCTGCAAGTTACCAACCGATTGGCGTTGCTCTTCAGGGTAACGAACCATGACTTTCACTTCTTCGTCACCACGTTGTATACGCTGAGCCTCAGCGCCATAAAACGCATAACGCACCTGAGTCGCCAATTCCGCTAGGTTAATACCCATTGCTTCGGCTAACGGCTTGGTTGTTACCAATACTTCGTCTTTTCCGTCACCAAAGGTATCTTCAATATCAAATACACCATCGTACTCACCCAGAACCGCTTTCAATCGTTCAGCTGCAGCTTTGAGTTCATCAAGGTTATCTCCGACTAACTGGAACTCGATGTCGAAACCGCCACCGCCGCCAATACCACCTTGGAAATTAATGGTACGCACGCCAGCTAACTCAGGGACAGACTCGCGCCACTGATTAACGATTTCATAACCATCAATATTTCGGTCTTCGCCTTTTTTCAGCTCTGCGAAAACAGTACCGGCTTCGGTTCCATTCATCCAGATGTTTGTATGGCGCACGACCTTGCCGCCTTCATTAGCTTCAGCCCTTTCATCAACCTGAGCTAAGCCTTTAGACACACTCTCTAATACTTCAATGGTGCGCTCTTCCGAGGTGCCCGGCTGCATTTCAACATTAGCCTGAATAAAATCACTTGGGATATCAGGGAAAAAGACCCAGCGCACAATACCGCCACTCATCAAACCTATCATCAAAATCATCATGCCGAAAAACGCAGCCAGCGTGGCATAGCGATAATGCAGGCATTTCTTCAAAAACGGACGGTAGTATTTATAAACAAAGCGCTGAATAGCATCGGCGAACTTATTACGAAAACGCTGAAATGCATTTGGGTTTTCGCTGCCATCTTTCGAATACTTCATTTGCGCAATGTGAGCCGGCAAAATCCATTTTGACTCAATCAAC
Organism: Idiomarina piscisalsi; assembly: GCF_002211765.1. Lineage (NCBI taxonomy): Bacteria > Pseudomonadati > Pseudomonadota > Gammaproteobacteria > Alteromonadales > Idiomarinaceae > Idiomarina > Idiomarina piscisalsi. The sequence goes on along the minus strand of NZ_CP022133.1, from coordinate 961,988 downwards.
GAGAAGGCCAGCGCAATAATCACCACGAACGCAATGGACTGCCATATAGCGCCCATCCCGCCTTCTACCATCAACATTGGTATAAATGCCACCATTGTGGTCAACACGCCGAAAGTTGCAGGAATAGCGACACGCTTGGCGCCAGCAACAACGTTATCGACACTCTTACCCTTCTCTTCAATTTCGGTATAGGCACTTTCACCTATAACAATAGCGTCATCGACCACTATCCCGAGAACCAATATGAAGCCAAATAAGGAAATCATGTTGATAGACACATCAACCATCGGCAGCGGCAGTAACGCGATGGTTCCCAGAAAGCACACAGGAATACCAATCATGACCCAGAACGCCAAACGCAACTGCAAGAATAGCGACAGCATTAGGAATACTAGCAAGCCACCAATCCACATGTTGTTTAACATGAGGTCCAGCCGACCCTGCAGGTAATAAGAAGAATCCCCCCAGGCAGCTAACTGAATTTCATCAGGCAGTTCCTGTTGCTTGCGATCGACGTAGTTTCTTACGTACTCAGCTATTTTCAGGTCGTTTTGATCACCCACCGAGTTAACTCGAATAAATGTGGCTGGCTTACCATCAAAACGCGTGAACGCTTCGGTTTCGACAAAACCGTCTTCCACTGTTGCAATGTCACCCAAGGTTAAACGAGTACCGTCAGGGCGACTAATGAGAACAATTTTCTCAAATTCGCTGCCATAGTACGCTTGGTTATTAGCACGCAAAAGAATATCGCCATTGGGTGTCTTTATAGAACCACCGGCAACATCTATCGACGTACCTCGAACCGCGTTAACAATTTGCTGGAAAGTTAAGCCGTAACGCTCGAGATCCTGCTGCGAAATTTCAATCGCAATTTCGTAATCTCGCGCACCGACCACTTCCACTTTGGTTATGCCACCAACGCTTTTAAGTTCATCTCGAATACTCTTCGCCAACTCTTTACGAGTGCGCTCATTAGCGTCACCAAATACCGTCATCCAAATAACGTCGCGGTTAGGTCGGACTCGGTAAATATTCGGCTTTTCAATTTGCTGAGGGAAGTTAGGAATCGCATCGACGAGCATTTTAACTTCATCCATGACGACCTGAACGTCATAGTCCGGCTCAACTTCCAGAGTAACGCTACCAATACCTTCACGCGACCGAGATGTCATCTCTTCAATGCCGTCAACGTCTTCAATAGCGTCCTCAATGAGCATAATGACGCCTTGTTCCACTTCCTGTGGTGCAGCACCAGGGAACGGCACTTGAATACTGATAATATTGAGCTCAATTTCAGGAAACATCTGCTTGCGAACCGTGAATACCGACAGCGCTCCGGCAACCAGAATGACTATCATTAATAGGTTCGCAGCGACTGGATTATTCGCGAACCAAGCGATAATACCTTTTTGCTTTTCGTTTTCCATGACGCTTACTCACCCTGTTCGTTATCGTTTGCAGCAACTGTTTCTTCATTGTTTGCAGACGTTTCCATTTGCTCTGGCAACGGGTCGCCTTCCAAACGAATTTTCATGCCATTCAAAGCATTTTTCAGCTGAGTGAGTACGACCAGGTCACCCTCTTCCAAGCCATCGCTAACAATACTGGTATTTGCCTGAGTCCGAATGACTTCAATCTCTTTCTTCTGAAGCTTGCGTCCATCGGCAACAGTCCAAACAGTGCCGTCGGGGTTTATTGCATAAGTTGGGACTTCCATAACCCCACTGACTTGCTGGCCTTCTATCTGCGCCTGCACAAAACGACCAAAACGCAACGGCTCTTCGTGTGTTTGTCCTTTAAGGTTATAAGGGTCTTCTACTTGAACTACGCCGTAAATAACTCGGCTTGCTTCATCCAGCACACCTTCTGTTCTGACCAGCTTTCCTAGCCATTGCGCATCGACACCAGACACCTGTGACTCCAGTAACACTCTAGGTTCAGTTTGAGACTCTTCCGGCAGATTAAGGTAAGTAACATCCAGGTCACTAAGCGGCAAACGAATTTCTGCCACTTCAGTGCCGAACAATGTAGCAATTTGCGCCCCCGCTCCAACAAACTGACCCAAGTCAGCCTGCTTGCTTCTCATGACACTGTCATAAGGCGCTTTTATAGTGGTTCGCTCTAAATTACGCTCCGCCATAGCTAGGTTGGCTTCTGCCGATTCTAAAGCGGCTAACGCGCTAGCTAACTGGGGCTTGCGTAAGCCCAGTGCCGGCGCTTCGCCTTCAGTAAACTGTGACCACTCTTCTTCAGCGACTCGTGCCCGGGCTTTCTCTTCTTCCAACGCGGCCTGAGCTTGCAACAACTGCGCTCGAGCCTGCTGAACCGCCACCTCATAGTCAGAAGGGTCAATTTGTAAAAGCATCTCGCCTTTTTTAAAAAAGCCACCAGCGTTGTATTTGTCTGCGACATCGACTATTTGTCCGCTGACTTCTGCCAACAGTGTGGTTGAGTATTTGGGCGTTGCTGAGCCTTGCGAATCGACCAGGAAGGTCATATCGCGGGCTTCCATTTCTTTAACTTCTACCATGACAGCAGGCTTTTGCTGCTGTTTCTTTTCTGGTGGTTTAGCAGCCATGCTCGCTAACACAGCAAGCAAGATTGCCAAAAGAATAATGAGAGGTGGTATAAAAGCACGTTTTTTTAGTTTCATCACAGTTCGCTCAGCTTTAGTTAATTTTAAAATTTCTGATAGTGTTATTATCAACCTAACAAATGTAAATTGTTAGACCTTAACTGTTGCGAACTGTGATTTTTCCCTAATAAGTTGTAACGGACTATTACAAAACTAAATTATCCCTCCAATAACCAACGCTCAGCCGCCTCTACATAGCGCGGTTTTCCGACTAACAGAACCACGTCTTGAGATTCAAATTCGGTGGCATCGTCCGGGTTAGGATACTCTTCATCGTCCCGGCGTATCGCTTTAAGCTGAACATTATGCTCCTCCCAATTTAGAGACGCGACTGTTTTGCCGTTCGCCCAAGCGCCCTCCGGTAACGTTACCGCGCGCAAGAACTCCAGTTTATCCACCATTTCAGGCCCCATATCGGTTTCTGACCCCTGGAAAAACCCGTGCATTTCCCCGTAATGATTACGACGCTCTTTGTCCAGACGCGCCAAAATACGGCGAATCGGGATGCCGCTGTGGCTTAATACATGAGAAATAAGCATTAGACTGGCTTCGAGTGTGTCCGGCACAACCTGAGAAGCTCCGGAATTTTGCAAAGCGCTTAGGTTTTGATCGTCCCGACTGCGCACAATGACATAGGCGTTCGGGTTAAGTAAGCGCAGCTCTTTTAGGACCTCAATTGCGCGAAGATCATCCGCAAAACTGATAATAACCAAGTCAACTTTCTCAGCGCCAACCGCCCGTAATATGTCTTTACGAGCACTGTCACCAAAATAAACGCGCGCTCCGCCAGCCACTGCTTCCTGAACACGCAACGGATCGTTATCAACCGCAATGTGCGTAATCCCCTCAGCGTCCAGGAAGCGACTAATCGTCTGCCCAGTGCGCCCAAAGCCACAAATAAGTACCTGATTTTCCAGTCCGTCCCCTTTTGGTATGCGCTGACTTTCTATTTGCTCAATAGGGTCAGGTGTGCGAATAATTGCATCGACTAAAGGCTTCAGGCGGTGAATAATGATTGGCGTTATCGCCATACTAAACACACCAATACCTATCATGCTGGTCACAATTTCCGGCGACAAGAGGTTGTGATTATTGGCCAAAGCCACAATAACAAAGCCAAACTCGCCCATTTGAAACAGCGATATTGCACTCCCCAGGAGTCGGTATCTCGCTCCCCCATCAGCCTGGCAACAGAACTGATAATGGCAATTTTAACAATGGACATGATCAAAACGGCCAGTAAGATCCAGTGCAGGTTGTTTACAAAGCCATCCAACTGTAACTGCATGCCTATGGTCGTGAAAAACAACCCCATTAGAATGTCACGGAACGGCCTAATATCAGCCTCTAACTGATGCTTATACTGGCTCTCGCCCAACATCATACCGGCCAAAAACGCGCCCAGAGCCATCGACAAGCCAAATAAATGCGTCATACCACCGGCAACCAATGCAACCAGCAACGTTGCCAGTACAAACAGCTCGTCGGTTCTTTGCTTGGCTATTTCTTTAAATAAGTACGGTAGTACCCATTTACCCACAGCCATCAATACAGCAATAACCGCTGTGCCTTTTGCCAGCGCAAGCAATAAGGTGTATCCAATACTGCCGGAATCTGACGCCAGCAACGGAATAATAATTAGTAACGGAACAACCGCAATGTCCTGGAACAGCAAAATGGCTACCGTCATTTGCCCTCGTCGAGTTGCAGTTTGTGCACTTTCTTTGAGCTGTTTAATAACCACGGCAGTCGATGACAACGCCAGCGCCCCGGCAATCGCGAGTGACGCCGCCCACTCACCAAGCCACAGAAATCCGATGAGCATAAACACCAGTAACGAGCCAATGACTTGGGCTGCACCTAAACCAAATACCCAACGACGCATTGCCATCATTTTGGGCAAGGAAAATTCCAAACCAAGAGAGAACAGCAGGAAAACAATACCCAACTCTGCAACCAAGTGGTAATCGTCAGGATCCTTAATCCAACCCATGATTTCCGGCCCGGCTATAATTCCAGCCACCAGATACGCCAGTATTGCGGGTAGTTTTACTCTTCGGAAGAGCCATACAAGCACTACCGCTACCGCCAGTAACATCAATAAGCTGGAAAACGTGCCGTTCATTCAGTCCCTCTTTGTTTTAAATATTGCTGTCAAAATATTAACACTGTTTTGTTTCAGAAAAACTGACTTTATAACCAGTTGTTTTGATTGTAATTTTTAATATTGGCTTGAATTTTGCTTAACGATATTCAGACAAAATTCACTGGAGTCAAAGAGCACATGTTAGGTAAAGCTGTAATTAGAGATCGCTTAAACTCTGCTATTAACAAAACTCAGGCGTTGGTCAGCCAACTCACCTCAACTGACGACATTAGAACAAATTCAACGTCGTTGAGCGAGAAGTTACAGACAACGCTTGATATTACCTCTTTGCTGTCAATTTACAGTCATGCCGTTTTAGAGCGAATGCCTGTCAAAGCGATGCAATTTGTCTCCGATGATCAAGTAATTAACTTATGCGGTCAATACGACGAAAGTAACTTTGAATATGCGGTTATGCTTTACGCTGACGACCAATATCTTGGACAGATGCTTTACCAATTCAAGCAACCGGCGTCGTACGCTGTAAAACTTCGCCTTGAGCAAATGCATAAACAATTGACTTTCCCGTTGCGCAACTCCATGGCTTATTCCAAAGTTCGTCAGGCGGCGGTTAAAGACCACCTAACCGGCGTTGGCAACCGATCGCTGCTCGATGAAACTCTGGCACACATCACCGCCAAACTTAAGCGCGACCCTCAAAAAGATGTGAGTATTGTGCTTATCGACATGGATAACTTTAAACAGGTGAATGATAACTTTGGTCATCAACAGGGTGATGAAGTATTACAGCAGTTCGCTCAGCTTATTAAACATCAACTCAGGGACACCGATCGCGTTTTTCGCTACGGCGGCGATGAGTTCGTTTTGGTTTTGGAAGATACGCCCAAAAGCCAGGTGAGTGAAATTATTGAACGTATAAAGAAAGCCATTAGTCGCGATTCAAAGTTGATGTCTTTAAATGTTGCTTTTAGCTCAGGTGCTATACAGATGGAAAGCTTCCACTCGGCAGACGATGTTCTTGACGAAGTGGATAAGCGTTTGTACGAGGCAAAGTCATTGCGCTCTAGGGTGAACTAATCATTTAGCCATTGTAGCGACGTTTCCCAGCTTGGTTTTAACGTCGGCGGTTTGTGGTTTTCGGGATCTGTGAGCAACCAGCCTGTGACAGGTGTCCAGATACAGTTGTCGCCAGATTGTAAAACTGGCACCCGCTGCCTCAACCAGGGCGCTAAACCTCTTTCTTTCAGCCAGTCTATTAACTTCTTGCGTCCGCTCCGCCCAGGCTTGCCAAGTTTGCTTTTCGGATGGATGCAACTGATGGTAAGTCGTTCCGACTCCGCCAATAAGCTTTCAGGAACCCGCAAACTTCCCCACTCGCCAAAATTTGTCAAGGGCTTGGAAATGGCTACTTCGAAAATAGCTTCCGGAGCACCGTCATCAACCCATAGAGCGTTCTGAAAATACCGAACCCAATAACCTTGGCAGCTAATTTCCAGCTGACTGTCTGAACGAACGTTCAAACTTTGCCGCCTTATTTGCTCGAGTTGCTCATAACTCGGCAAACTTTTGCCGAGCGTTTGAAGCCAGGTGCGCAGTAATGCACGTTGCATTGCCGCCGATGCGCCTTCGAGTATATTTAGAGGAAAACAATCAGAGCTCTTCTCTTGCTGAGCCACCTGTAACTTTTCCAGAAGCAACTCATTCATGACATCCTGCTGTTCGGCACACAGCCTGGCGGCACGAATGACACTCATACCAAAGTGTGGCCAGCGTTTTTCTAATGTAGGAATAACGTCATGCCTTAAGAAGTTACGCTCAATTGTCGTGTCGTAGTTGGTGTCGTCTTCAATCCAGGTTAACTGATTAGACTCGGCGTACCCTAAGATTTCATTTTTACTGGTACTCAATAACGGTCGACAAATCGTGCGTTCCCCTTCCCATGGCTGAATCTCAGCCATGGACGCTAAACCCTTAGGACCACTACCTCGTTTTAATTGCAGCAAAAAGGTTTCTATTTGATCATTCTTATGTTGCCCTAGCAGCAACACCGCATTAGATTCGGTCAGCTCTGCCAAACGCTTATAGCGAAGCTCTCGACCAATAGCTTCTTTGCTCACTCGACTTTTCATGGGAACTTCAAGAAGCTCAAAAATGGTATCAACCCCATAAGCCTTTGCAGCTTCGTGAATAACGTCTGACCATCGGCCTGAGTCTGGATGAAAGCTATGATCCAAATGAATAGCTAAGTAATTGTACTGCGGGTTGTCGCGCCGAAAGCGCATCAATAAATCGAGGATGGTTTGTGAGTCGGCTCCACCACCTAAGGCAGCAACAATTTGCTGCCCCGGGCGCAGAGATAGTCGGTTAATAACCTTTAGGAAGCGCTCATAAAGCGCATCAGTGGACATTATGCTTAGCAGTACCCAAACGACATCAGTTTTTTGTAACGCTGATCCAAACGCTCAGACTTACTCAGTCCTTCCAATGATTTCACGTCTGACAGCAGCTGCTGCTTCAAACGGCTCGCCATTTCCTCTGCGTGGCGATGCGCCCCGCCCAACGGCTCTGGAATAATGGCATCAATAAGGCCAAGCTCTTTACTCCGCTGCGCGGTAACCCCCATGGCTTCTGCCGCTAATGGCGCTTTACTGGCACTCTTCCATAGAATAGACGCACACCCTTCGGGTGAAATAACCGAGTAAGTGCTGTACTGCAACATATTCACTTTATCGCCAACACCAATCGCTAATGCACCACCTGAGCCTCCCTCACCAATTACCGTACAGATAATGGGCACATTCAGTCGCGACATAACTTTTAAGTTACGTGCAATGGCTTCACTTTGTCCGCGCTCTTCGGCACCAATGCCCGGGTAGGCTCCTGGGGTGTCGATGAATGTAATAATAGGTAAATTAAAACGTTCCGCGGTTTCCATTAATCGCAGCGCTTTTCGGTAGCCCTCTGGTTTTGGCATACCAAAGTTACGGCGAATTTTCTCTTTGGTCTCGCGTCCTTTCTGCTGGCCAATCACCATCACCGGTGTGCCATCAAGGCGTGCCATACCGCCAACAATAGCTTCGTCATTCGCAAACGTTCTATCACCCGCCAGCTCATCAAACTCGGTAAAAATCATCCGAATGTAATCGAGTGTATACGGTCGTAATGGATGGCGAGCCAACTGCGCAACCTGCCAGGCGCCTAAATCAGAAAAGATTTTTTCTGTGAGCTCCTGGCTCTTCTTTGTTAAACGCTGAACTTCTTCTTCAATATTAATGTCAAGTTCGCCGCGCTTACCGACTGACTTTAATTCTTCGATCTGCGCTTCGAGCTCAGCTATTGGCTGTTCAAAATCCAGAAAATTAAGGCTCATTCGCTGTCATTTCCTTTAAAATTCGAGTGAAACCTGCTGATTCCCCAGCAAGCTCTGTAATTCGTCTATTAATTCATCCGATGGCGTCACATACCAATTCGCTTCCACTGACAATTCTGCCTTCGCATACGACGAGTTATAACGAAGCTTTATTGGGCAGGTTCCTTTCGCATAAGGCGCCAGCACTGTTTCCAGCTTACCTGCCACACCGTTCTCAAGTGCGTCTTCAGTCAGCGTAATCGACAAACTGCGTAAATAACTCTCACGCGCTTGCTCAATGGCCATCACTTCTCTAGCGGTCATTGTATTGCTATTACTAAAGTTATCAAATCTGACCTCACCTTTTATCCACAAAATTCGGTCTTTTTCGAGCAATTCTTGATAACTTTCGTATTCATTGCTGAATAATCGTACATCCATGCGCGCCGTCTTGTCATCTAACGTTACTATAGCAAAACGTTGGCCACGTTTGTTTGTCAGCACGCGAATATCTATTACGAGCCCCGCAATAGCAACACTTTGGTCTTTTGGTGTTGGTCCCACATTAGACAAAGTATTTGACACATAATGCGTCAACTCACTTCTAAAGCGGTTAATGGGGTGTCCGGTGAGGTAAAGCCCAAGAGTTTCCCGTTCACCTTCCAACCACACGGCCTCCGGCCATTGGCGTACCTGCACAAACTCCTGTTCGACCGCTTCTGGCTCGGTAGTCAGCACACCAAACATATCGGACTGACCAATTTGCTCTGCCTGCAAATGCTGCTCTGCCTGGCGAATGGCTTTTTCCAGCGTCGCCATAAGCGCCGCGCGGTGTGGTCCTAAATTATCCATAGCACCTGCTCGTATTAGCCGCTCCAGAACCCGCTTATTCATTTTTTTCAAATTCACCCGACAACAGAAGTCGAACAAATCTTTGAACGGACCACCTTCATTTCTAGCTTGAATAATAGACTCAATCGGCGCCTCGCCAACACCTTTAATAGCCCCAATGCCATAAACAACACGCTGTTGTTCATCAACAGTAAACTTATAGGCGCCCTTATTGACGTCTGGCGGCAATAATTCAAGACCCATTCGCTCACACTCATCCGCCAGCGTAACAATTTTATCGGTGTTATCCATATCCGCTGACATCACCGCAGCCATAAATTCAGCCGGATAATGAGTCTTCATCCACAACGTTTGATACGACACTAAGGCATAAGCGGCCGAGTGCGATTTATTAAACCCATAGCCGGCGAACTTCTCTACCAGATCGAAGATTTTCATCGCCAATTCAGGGTCAATATTATTCTTCGCTGCCCCTTCCCGGAAAATCTCGCGCTGCTTTGCCATTTCCTCGGGCTTTTTCTTACCCATAGCTCGACGCAACAAATCAGCGCCGCCCAGCGTGTAGCCCGCCAGTACCTGTGCAATTTGCATAACCTGCTCTTGGTACAAAATAACGCCGTATGTCGGTTCGAGAATCGGCTGCAAGCTGTCGTGCTGATACTTAACATCCGGATAAGAGATTTCTTCACGACCATGCTTTCGGTCAATGAAGTTATCGACCATGCCCGACTGCAACGGTCCCGGTCGGAATAGAGCAACCAATGCGATGATGTCTTCAAAGGAGTCAGGCAAAAGCTTCTTAATTAGCTCCTTCATGCCTCGCGACTCCAACTGGAAAACGGCGGTTGTTTCGGCCTTTTTAAGTAATTTGAAACATGCCGGATCGGTTAAATCGATAGCGGTGATATCGATAAGCTCTTCGCCTGCTTTCTCCTTGCGGGCATTCACCATATCGACGGCCCACTGAATAATGGTCAGTGTTCGCAAGCCTAGAAAGTCAAACTTGACCAAGCCTGCCGATTCAACATCGTTTTTATCGAACTGGGTGACCGGGTTTTTGCCTTCATCGTCACAATACAGCGGTGAGAAGTCGGTAATAGTGGTTGGCGAAATAACCACGCCACCGGCGTGTTTACCGGCATTACGTGTGACCCCTTCTAGAATCCTGGCCATATCAATAATGGCTTTGACCTCACCGTCCTGATCGTACAATTCTCCCAGCTGAGGCTCTATTTCAAATGCCTTCTCCAGCGTCATCCCCGGGTCACCGGGCACTAACTTCGATATGCGATCCACAAAGCCATACGGGTGTCCCAGGACACGCCCTACATCACGTATTGCGGCTTTCGCAGCCATGGTGCCAAACGTAATGATCTGCGATACCGCTTCGCGACCGTACAAATCGGCAACGTGGTCAATAACCTCATCACGGCGATCCATACAGAAGTCCACATCAAAGTCCGGCATAGAGACCCGTTCAGGGTTCAGAAACCGTTCGAAAAGCAGGTCAAACTCGAGCGGATCCAAATCGGTAATTTTCAGTGCGTAAGCAACTAACGACCCCGCACCCGACCCTCGCCCCGGACCAACGGGTATGCCATTGTCTTTACTCCACTGAATGAACTCCATAACGATGAGGAAGTAGCCCGGGAAGCCCATCCCATTAATGACGTTAAGCTCTTCTACTAGACGCTCATCATATTCTGGACGTTTAGCCGCGCGTTCCTCCTCGTCAGGAAAAAGAAATTCAAGACGCTCTTCTAAGCCTTCTTCAGACACTTTGACCAAGTAGTCTTCCGTCGTCATATCTCCGGTCGGAAATTTCGGCAGAAAGTATTCGCCCAAGCGGACTGTCACATTACATCGCTTAGCGATTTCAACGGTATTTTCCAACGCTTCAGGAATATCGGAGAACAGCTCCGCCATTTCTTCGGCCGTTTTTAGATACTGCTGCGGCGAATATTTTTTGGGGCGGCGGCGATCTTCAAGCTGGTAACCGTCATGAATAGATACACGAATCTCATGGGCGTCAAAATTTTCTTCTTTCAGAAAAACGACTTCATTGGTTGCAACCACGGGGATCTGTGTTTCACCGGCTAGTTTTACTGCCTTGTGCAAGTAGTCTTCTTCTTTAGGACGCCCGGTTCGCACCAATTCAAGATAAAAGCGGTCGGGGAAATACTCTTGATAAAAATCCAATGCCGCATCAAGTTCTTTATCATCGTTTCTTAATAATGCATGGCCGATATCACCTTCACGGGCACCGGAGAGCAAAATAATCCCTTGGTTGTGCTCTTTTAGCCAATCCTTATCAATAACGGGTTTATCCGCTATGTGCCCTCGCAAATAAGCTTTCGACATTAACTGTGTAATTTGCTGATAACCGTCGTTATCCATAGCCAAAGCCGTCAAACGGAATATCTCACCTTCGGGGTAGCTGTGCTGTACCCAAAAGTCACACCCGATAATAGGCTTTAATCCCAGTTTATGCGCCGTACCGTAATAACGAACCAGGCCGCAAAAGTTCATTTGATCGGTTATTGCTAATGCCGGCATACCCGCGTCAGCTACAGCATCACATATCGGGCCGACTTTGGCTAAGCCATCGACCATGGAGAAGTCACTGTGAATGCGTAAATGGATAAAGTTTGGTGCTGTCATTTCGCCGTGTCAGTCTACTTTTTGCTTCTAATGTCAGACGCCATATTGTGCCTGATGCGACTACTGAAGTATATCGTCAATGCAACTTCAGACGGGGTTTTACCGCATGGTTTAGCTTGTCCACCAACAGAATTAAAAACATTTTCCACCAACCATGCAACGCTCGCTGATGCATGCGATACAAGCTCGCGTAGGCCCATCGTGCCAGTGTGCCTTCAATCGACATAGACACACTTTTGCTTTGCATTAAATTACCAACCGCCGAAAAGCGACTCAGCGAAACTAGCGAGCCTCTGTCTTTGTAACGAAAAGGTTTGGGATCGCGGCCAGCGTATTCTCGTGAAATATTTTTGTATAAACATTCGGCCATCTGATGCGCAGATTGAGCACGCGGCGGCACCCAGCGTTCGTCGTCAATCCGGCAGGCCGAGCAATCGCCCATTGCGTAAATGGACTTATCTGAAACGGACTGAAGGTACTCATTAACTTCTATTTGATTGTTTTTTCTAAGTTGTAAATTCCAGGACTGCGTAATATCCGGCGCTCTGACACCTGCTGCCCATACCATCATATCGGCCGTTATTGGCTCCCCCTCCGAGAGGCAAAGCTGCTGTTTCGTCACCTCTTTAACCGGGTTATTCAAGATGACTTCCACACCCAACTTACGGAGTTTCTTCAGAACTGAAGTGGATAAACGTTCCGGTAAAGCCGGTAATAATCTCTCTCCAGCCTCAATCAACTGAACCTTAAAATGGCTTCTATTGAGATGTTTGAGTCCGTAAATAGACAATAAGGACACCGAGTGCACAAGCTCGGCGGCTAACTCGACACCAGTCGCACCGCCGCCAACAATAGCCAATGACAATTCAGCCTCTTTACCGTCTTCGAGAGCTTGGTTCACTCTTAAGAACTCATCGAGTAGCTCAGCATGAAACGCGTCCGCTTGTTTTAAAGAGTCCAAAAAATAGCAATTTTCTTTAACTCCAGGGGTACCGAAATCGGCGGTCACACTGCCAACGGCTAGAATCAAACGATCATAAGGCACGTTTCTTGTACTCAGAACTTCCTCACCTTCACTATTATTAATGGCCGCAAGGGTGACCGTTTTCGCATCTTTATCAACATGTTCCAACGTACCAATCAGAAACTGAAAGCCTTCCCGGGCGCTTTGTCCTCGATAATCAACCTCCGCCAACCTTGAGTCTAAAGCGCCAGAAGCAACCTCATGCAATAGCGGTTTCCAGAGATGCGTTGTATTGCGATCAATCAAGGTAATTTGAGCTTTACCTTTACGTCCCAATTTACGACCTAGCTGTGTCGCTAACTCGAGTCCGCCTGCGCCACCGCCAACAATTACGATCCGTTCCTTCATTACCGACCTCATCCTGTAGATACAAAAAAGCCACTGGCGATGATAACGCCAGTGGCTTTTTATAGCGACTATTCAGTCATCTTTTATCGCTGTTTAGTCGATACTTGGATCCGTCAGACCTCGACGCTCCAATAACGCTTCGACGGTTGGTTCTTGACCACGCCAATCGATGTACTGCTGCATTGGATCTTTACTGTTACCTTGCGACAGAATCTCTTTACGGAATGCTTGGCCATTTTCCAGCGTTAAACCACCATTGTTGTTCATATGTTTAAACGCGTCAGCTGCTAAGACTTCACTCCACATATACGCATAGTAACCTGCAGAATAACCACCGGCGAATACATGCGCAAAATAAGTCGAACGGTAACGAGGAGGCACCGCCTCAACTAAGACACCGTTACGCTCTAACGCATCTTTTTCAAACGCTTGTACGTCTTTAATTTCAGTACCCGGTTCAACCGTATGATATTCGAGATCCAGTAACGCAGCCGCTACATACTCTAGAGTATCAAAACCTTGATTGAAATTGCGCGCAGCTAGTATCTTGTCCAACAACTCTTGTGGAATTTGTTCACCCGTTTCATAGTGCTTCGCAAAGTTATTAATCACTTTTTCATTCAACATCCAGTCTTCCTGGAACGTTGAAGGGAATTCGACATAGTCACGAGATACCGATGTACCCGCTAATGAAGGGTAAGTCACATCTGAGAACATGCCATGAAGCGCGTGTCCCATTTCGTGGAACATCGTCGATACCTCATCAAAGCTCAGGAATGTCGGCTCACCATCTGGCGCTTTGGTGATATTCATGTTGTTCAGAATAACCGGCTTCTGGTTCATCAGCTCAGACTGAGTACGGAAAGAGCTCATCCATGCGCCACCACGCTTACTGTCACGTGCATAATAGTCAGCGTAGAAAAGGCCTAAACTGCTACCGTCAACGTCAAAGACTTCGTAAACTTTTACATCTTCCTGATACACAGGAATGTCTTTACGCTCTTCAAACGTAATACCGAACAGCTCACCCATTGCATAGAAAACACCGTCTTCTAACACACGGTTAAATTCGAAGTATTTTTTCACTTCATCAGAATCGAGTGAATACTTCTCAGCACGCACTTTCTCAGCGTAGTAGAACCAGTCCCAAGGCTTCAATTCGAAATCTTTACCGTCGGCGTCAATCGCAGCCTGAATTTCCGCCGCTTCACGCTCTACATTTGAAACTACCGCCGGCACTAAGTCGCGCAGCATTTTCTTCGCCGCATCAGGGTTACCTGCCATGTTCGTTTCCAGAACATAGTCACCCCAAGAGTTGTAGCCCAAAAGTTGCGCTTTATCAGCACGCAGCTTGACTAACTGTTTAACCAACGGGTTTTGATCGGTTTCCGTGTTGCCAGTACCACGGTTTGCCGACGCTTCCCAGATTTCCTGACGAAGCTCACGATTTTCCAGTTCAGCTAAGATAGACTGGCGAGTCGTATTCGTCAGAACAATCGCGTACTGGCCTTCTTTATCGCGGCTTTTCGCTGCATTCGCCAGACTCTCAATACGGCTGTCACTTAAGCCTGTCAGTTTCTCTTTATCTTCAACAAACACAACGGTTTCTTGGGTCAGAGACATTAAGCCATCGCGGAATTCGTTAGTCAGGCTTGAAAGCTGCTCATTGATTTCACGAATTTGCGCTTTCTGTTCATCGTTAAGCTGTGCGCCAGCGCGAATGAACTCTTTATAAGTTTCTTCCAGTAAACGCTTCGCTTCACTGTCTAAATCCAAATCATTACGCTGTTCATGCAATGTTTTAATGCGCGCGAATAAATCAGCATTTAAACGAATGTTGTCACTATGTGAAGCCATCTTAGGCGCCAGCTCAGCTTGCAGTTCGCGAATTTGGTCATTCGAGTGTGACGAAGACAAGTTATAGAATACAGAGCTTACACGACCAAGGATTGCGCCAGACTTTTCCATGGCAACAATAGTGTTTTCAAACGTTGGCTCTTCAGAGTTGGTCGCAATGGCTTTAATTTCTTCCATATGCTCTTTCATGCCACGCTCAAAAGCAGGTTTGAAGTGTTTAAACTCAATGGCATTGAAGTCAGGCGCTTGATAAAGCAGTGAGCTGGCTTCGAAGAATGGGTTCATTGCCGTTGCTTCCTGGCTACTTTCAGCTTGTGCAGAACCGTTTTCAGTATTTGATGGCTTGCTCGCATCGCTGCAAGCGCCGAGTGATACCGCTGCACCAATTGCGACGGCTAATAATGTTTTACGCATGGATAACTCCCACTGTTTCTTGTCATTGTGATTTTTGTGCCATTACTCTAGCCCTGTATGAGCGCTTGCTCAAGGGGTAAGCGTCAAAAAGCCAATTCTTAGAGGTAAAAAGCAGGAGGTACAAGTCGAATGCGAAAACGATTCAGCCAAACCAAGCAAGACCGGCTTTGGTGGTATCTAAAAAAATAATTGGTGATGCTGCACAGATTTGCGCTTAAGAAAAATGGCGGAGTGGACGGGACTCGAACCCGCGACCCCCGGCGTGACAGGCCGGTATTCTAACCAACTGAACTACCACTCCGCAAAAATTCGGGGGATGTACTAAATGGCGGAGTGGACGGGACTCGAACCCGCGACCCCCGGCGTGACAGGCCGGTATTCTAACCAACTGAACTACCACTCCGCATCAGTACTGCGTTGAAGTATGTCCCTCAACGCGGCGTGCATATTACGAGTGAGGGACAAATGAGTCAACACTTTTTTTAAAGATTTTTTCTGTTTGTCTGATTTATATTCAGTTTTGCGGTTTTTTAACCACTAAGCGTCATTTTTATCAGTTTTCTTCTTTCTGAACTTAAACCACCACAGTGCAAAAAGCGCGATAAAAATTATCAATAGGTTCACTATGACAATGATAATTAAGTTCATCATTGCCTGCTTTTCCTTTGCTTCACGCTCTTGTCGTTCAACTTCCCTCTGACGCTCTGCTTCAATACGCTGCCGCTCTGCTATTTCCGCGGCTGTGGGTTCAGGTGGCGGTGGCTCTGTGGAAATAAAACTAAAATCATCAAGCCTGGCTTCAAACTCACGTCCGGCCAACGTGGTCGCAAAAATATCAATATCAATTAAGTGTTTACCGAATGCCAAATTCGCAATAGGCACCTGATACGGAAATTCATCAACCTGGCTAAAGGTAAATTTGCGCACTTCACCATTGGGGAATTGCGTTTCCCCATTAACCACCAAACTACCTGGGTCTATTTCGTTCTCATTAACCGTTACAATCAGTTGGTGGTCATCTTCTACAGCGTCAGACTCTATCACTTCAAAATCAACGGGTAACGGCTTAACCACTAAAGGACCAAATTCAAAGACTCGCTCATAAAGCGGCGTGGTCATTTCATAAGTCGCCATCCATTCGCCGGGTTCAACATCTAAGTTAAAAAAACCGGTAAACACGCCGTCACCAACACGCTCGTCATGACCGCGCCCATTATCCAGGAACTGCGCCACTCGCACTGGTGTCGCGCCAAAGTTATCAAAATCGGCGTTATTGGTACTGATAAAAAGCACATCGAGAGTCACCGTCTGTCGAAAACGTGCTGTTTCGACAATGTCTTCTCCATTATAGAGTCGACCTTCTACTTTCAGCTCTTCGTTCTGATACAGCGGCTCTGGCAACGGATCAGCTTCGAAGCGAATATCAGAAACGACTAAAGCCTTATTCTCTTCATCAATGCGTCCTGCCGCCTGCCATGGACCGGGCTGCGGTTTTTTAATGCGAATAATGTCGAAATTTGGATCGGTATACCAGGTCACTTGGTCGGTAGGGTAGCGGCTGTCATACCACTTGCTACCGTCAGGCTTAATTAATATTAAGGGCTTACTGCCCGGCTCCCGAAAAAATAGCAAGGTGATTTCATCAACGTTTTCATCAATTCGAAAGCGCTGCCCGTCGATAGGAAGTTTGTTGCTCATGTCACCATCGATGAGCGACATCGCCTTTTTAAGAGCGTCGTCCTTAGATGACGCGTCCGATGTTTGCTGTACTGCGGTCACTGAACTGGTAAGCAGAACAAATGCCAGCGCAGCCCAGACAAGCTGAGTTATGAATCTAGCCACAAACAGCGCCCACCCTCTTCTTTAACTTTATCAAGCCGTTGTTGATGTAATACTTCTTCATCGGCTGATGCACGCAAAACCTTTAATTGTGGACGGTTTTCAATGGCCTGATGCTGTATTTCACCGGCAACACCCGACGCGGACTTTTTGTTTTCTGACAAGTTGAGGGCTCTTTGCCCACCGGTCATCATTAAGTAAACGTCAGCCAGTATTTCCGCATCGAGTAGGGCCCCGTGCAGCTCACGCGACGAATTGTCGACATCATAAGCACGACACAAAGCGTCCAGGTTGTTCTTTTGACCCGGCCGCATTTCCCGGGCGAGCTGCAAAGTATCCAGTACGGTACTGAAATCGCTGGTCAGACCCGGGAAAGGCTTCATTCTCGAAAACTCAGCGTCCATATGGCCGACGTCGAACGGTGCATTGTGAATCACCAGCTGAGCGCCTTTAATAAACTCAATAAAGTCGTCACAAACCTGAGCAAATACCGGTTTATCGATCAAGAAATCGTTAGTAATACCATGAATTTTTATGGCTTCTTCTTCCACCACTCGCTCAGGGTTGATGTACACATGAAAGTGATTCCCGGTGAGCTTCCGATCAATAAGCTCAACACAGCCTATTTCAATTATTCTGTGCCCTTTCTGAGGGTCTATGCCCGTGGTTTCCGTATCTAAAACGACCTGACGCATTTAAAATTCCTGATATACTGGCTGAAACTTTTCAATATAGTACCAATTAACATGCCCAACTCAAAAACTGTTCACATCTATACTGACGGCTCATGCCTTGGCAATCCGGGGCCAGGGGGGTATGGCATTGTTATGGAATATGGTTCTCACCATAAAGAAATGAGTCAGGGCTATCAGTTAACCACGAATAACCGTATGGAAATGCTGGCAACCATTGTTGCGCTAAAAGCGTTAAAACGCTCGTGCGAGATTGTCCTTTCGACAGACAGCCAATACGTTAAACAAGGCATTGAACAGTGGATGACCAAGTGGCGCAAAAACGGTTGGAAAACAGCCGCAAAGAAGCCGGTCAAAAACCAGGATCTCTGGGTGCAGTTAGACGAGCAAGTTCGCAATCATAAAATAAAATGGCAATGGGTAAAGGGTCATTCCGGACACCCTCAAAATGAACGTTGCGATGAGCTGGCCCGCGACGCTGCCAGTCGCGAGCCTTTGCTCGAAGATACCGGGTTTACACTTGAATAGTCGAGTTACTCACCCGCCACGACTGGGCGCTTTTCTTCCTGCCATGCCGTCATGCCGCCATCAACGCTATAAACATTATTAAAGCCCATACGCTCAAGGCTTTCAGCAGCTAGCGCCGAACGCCCTCCGGTTTTGCAGATAAGATACAGGGGCTTTTGCGAGATACGCTCTAATGCATCATCGTACCCAGCAACGTCGGGGTGTTGATTCAGCTGCATTTCCAACACGCCGCGCGGCATATTCACCGCTTCGCGAATGTGACCCTGACTGTATTCCGCCGGTTCGCGCACATCAATCACTCTGGCGCCCTGCTCTATCGCTTTTTGAAGTTCTTCCGTATTCGCTTCCTTTACGTTTGCTTTCGCTTTTCCACATAATTCTTTTGCTGTAATCATACTTTACCTCTTCGACTTATCTAATTTAAAACTGTCCGATGTCATTGCTGTTGCTGGCCGTCGCCCTGACAGGCTGATCTTTCGTCGTGTTGATACTGAGTTAATTCGACCAATCAATGTCTGCTTGGTTGCCACTAATAAATACGCTGCACTAAACGGTTTAACTTTTTCACAGAGTGCACTGGACCAGTCGTGTCCTTGAAATTCAGCTTTATGCAACAAATGCGGGACGAAATACTCGCTGTATTTTACGTCGAACCCCAATAGCGCCAGCCAGTCTTTCATTCTTGCTATTGAAAAATAACGTCCGCACCAGGGAAATGGTTTTACATGGCGTAAGAAAAAACCGCTTACCACCGCTGGACTTAGTGGGTTAAATCCCATTAATACCAAGACACCATCGTCATCCAGAACCCGTGTGTACTCTCTTAAAAGTTGATGGGGATGTTGATGGAATTCAAGGGTAAAAGGACTAATTAAAGTGTCAACACTGTCGGTTTTTATTGGCAACTCGGTCAGTATTCCTAACATATCCGCCTGTCCCGATGGTGCAACTGAAACCCTCTCCATAGGCTCTTCTTGCTGAAGCTCCGCCCCCAAATGACCGACAATGACCTGGCAACCGGGCTTCATCTTACGCTCATAACGGCGCATAACCTCACGAGTTTGAGACTTAATGAAGTCTCCGCAAGCCAGACTGCTCCACTGTGTAGGTGTCTTTAACGGAACCTTAGAATATGCCGGTTTAATAAACACTGCGTCATCCTGTATTATGGGAGCATTCTGTCACTATCGCTAACTCATCATAGCTTAGCGTTATCGAGGTTTCTATGCGAGTTCACCCTATTTGTGCGTTTGACGACAATTACATTTGGGCTATTGAGACAAACACAAACGATGGCGTCATTATTGTTGATCCCGGCGAGTCCTCTCCCGTTTTTGAATGGCTGAAAGAAAATAGTAAAACCATTACCGCTATTTTTGTCACGCACCATCACTATGATCATACTGGCGGTATTGCTGACTTGCTCAAAGAATACGCATGTCCGGTTATTGGCCCACACAACCCCGAGATAAAAGCCATTACCCAGCCGGTCCAAGAAGGTGAGCGCTTTTCAATGGCTGGCGTTGAATGGGAAGTCATGGAAACTCCAGGACACACACTTGATCACATTAGTTTTTACACGCCCGGATTTCTGTTCTGTGGGGACACGCTATTTTCCGGTGGCTGTGGACGTATGTTTGAGGGAACACCAGAGCAATTTAGTCGATCGTTACTTAAGCTTCGTCAACTTCCCGGGGATACTCGGGTGTTTTGCGCACATGAATACACACAAGCCAACTTAGCCTTTGCGCAAAAAGTAGAACCTAATAACGCGACACTGAAGAGTTATGCCGAAAAGGTCAAAATGCTACGCGAACAAAATGAAATTACTCTGCCGAGCACACTACAACTGGAGCTTGCGATAAATCCGTTCCTTCGGTTTGATCAAAAAACGGTGATAGAAGCGGCATCTGAATACTCCGGAAGTGTAAAAAATGCCCCTGAGGACGTTTTTTACACTATTAGACAGTGGAAAGATAACGGCTGATTCTTTAAACTTCACCAAGTTTTAACATATTCAGGGTTTTATAATTCATGGTAATCAATAAAAGCAGCAAAACTTGGCTAAAGTTGAGTGTACTGACCAGCGCTATCGCTCTCTCAGGGTGCCAAAGCACTGGTCTTTTCTTTGCTGAGAAACAGCAAGAAACTAACCATGAAAAGCCCTCTTTAGAGTTAACTCCGGTACCTGAAGAAGTCGTTGCCGATACCCAAACAACAACGAAGAAAAAGCCTGAACCGGTTCAATTAACACCGCAAGAACAAGAAGACTTATGGCAGCGTGTTCGTCAGCAGCTGGTCTTTGACGTACCAAATGTGCAGCGAGTCCAAAGTCAACGAAATTGGTACGCCAGTCACCCTGAATATTTAGACCGGGTTGCTAAACGCGCAGAGCCTTATTTGCATTTAATTGTCGAAGAGTTAGAGCGCCGTGAAATGCCGGTCGACCTCGCGTTACTACCTATTGTCGAAAGTGCGTTTGACCCATTCGCCTACTCTCACGGCAGTGCGTCGGGAGTTTGGCAGTTTATCCCCGGTACAGCCCGTCAATATGGATTAGATATCAACTGGTGGTACGACGGTCGCCGCGATGTCTACGCAGCGACGCATGCCGCGCTGGATTATTTAGAGGCCCTGCACCGTTACTTCGACGGCAACTGGATGCACGCGTTGGCAGCCTATAATTCCGGCGAAGGTCGTGTTGGAAATGCAATTCGCAGAAACAAACAAGCCGGTAAACCAACCGATTTTTGGAGCCTGGACTTACCGCGTGAAACGCGCGCTTATGTTCCTAAATTATTGGCGTTGGCTGATATCCTTGCCAATAGCGAGAAGTACGGTATTACCTGGTACCCAATTGAAAATCAGCCCATGCTTGAAATTGTCGAAGCACCAGCACAAATCGACTTAGCCTTAGCGGCTGAAATGGCTGAGTTATCACTTGAGGAACTGCATCAGTTTAATTCTGGTTATAACCGCTGGGCGACGGCACCCGATGGCCCTCACCGCTTTTTATTGCCGGCAAGCAATGCGGAGCTATTCAGTCAGGCGTTGAAAGAAACCGAGCCTAAAGACTGGCTAACCTGGACGCGCCACAAGGTGAAGTCAGGAGAGAGCTTGCTAACGATATCAAAAAAATACAATACGTCCGTTGATGTCATCCAGCAGCTTAATGACATTAGCAGTCACATCATTCGCGCTGGTGAGCACCTGCTGGTGCCCGTTGCCACTCTAGGTGAAGAAAGTTACACATTGTCGCAAGATCAGCGCCGCGAAAACCGCCAAGATCAAAAACGCGACGGTAAACGTATTGATTATATCGTCCAGTCGGGCGACACTCTGTGGGATATCAGCCGTGCTTACGATGTCAATTTAAGGGACTTGGCCCGCTGGAATTCGATGGCGCCCGGCGACTACTTAAGACCTGGTCAAGAGCTTGTTGTTTGGACCGAAGCTGAGCCTTCTTCTGTTGTTCGCAGTAGTGTTAACAGCATTATTCGGACAGTGAATTACCGTGTACGGTCAGGAGATTCTCTTGCAAGGATAGCTAATAAATTTAACGTGACCATTCGCCAAATTGAGCAATGGAATAACATTCAACGCAACCGTTACCTGCAACCTGGACAGATGCTGCGACTGAAAGTAGATGTAACCGAGGTGAGTAGTTGAGGCCCGTTATGAAACTGTTTAAATACGCTATTACTTGTATTGCTTTAATATTCAGCACCCAAAGTCTGGCAGACTGGGAAGCTAAAGGGGAAGGCAAGGTGATTTACCCATCGGGTAGAACTGAGCCTCTGAACTTCGGTTTTGAATATAAGAAAGTCTATGACACCGTGGTATTTACCGCTGGTAAATCACAAATGCGCACTTCTGAAATGCCACCTAACTACATTCTCAATATGTTCGTGAATGATAAAGGCCAGGTGTACGTTGCTGAATTCGCCGAGGGCTTTTTCAAAGGCTTTGAGCTTGCTATCGGTAAGCACAATATTGTAGTCGAGCACAGACGTGAATTTGATGAAGAAGAGCCGTTATCACACCTGAGGGTTCGCATTAATGATCGCAGTTACCTGCTTGATACCACACACCCGACTATCAAATTCGAGTTTGACGAAGAAGACGGTATCGCCGACATTAGCGGCTCAGGCCTGTTAAAAGACCTGAGCACCCGCAGCCGCTAACTCTTTAACAGCTCTTTTAGTTCGTCTTCGGACAGTATCGAAAGCCCAAGCGACTGGGCTTTCGTCAGTTTTGAACCGGCGCTTTCTCCGGCAATTAGCGCGGTTGTTTTCTTAGACACACTCCCACTGACTTTCGCTCCTAACGCTTCTAGCGCCTGTTTGGCTTCGTCCCGGGTCATTGTCGACAACGTACCGGTAATGACGTAAGTATTTCCGGCTAAACGGTCGCTTTGTATGTCGCCCGCATCTTCGCCTTCTGGCCAATGAATAAACTCACGTAGCTCTTTCACGACGTTTTCGTTATGCGGTTCGCGGAAAAAGCGCACAATGTGTTCAGCCACGACCGTGCCAACATCAGGGACTTCCTGCAATTGTTCACTGCTAGCGGACTGAATCGCCTCAAAGGTTTTAAAGTGTCTGGCTAAGGCCTTTGCAGTCGCTTCACCTACCTCTCTAATACCTAACGCATAGAGAAAGCGAGCCAACGTTGTCTCTCTGGTTGCTGCTATTGCGCTTTTTAGATTTTCAGCGGATTTAGTCGCCATTCTTGGCAAGGTGGCCAACTCGGCTTTACTCAAACGGTATAAGTCAGCTGGGGACTTTATCCAGCCCTTTTCAACCAAGACATCAACCAGTTTGTCTCCTAACCCGTCGATATCCATGGCTTTACGCGAGGCAAAGTGCTTAATTGCTTCTTTGCGTTGAGCCGCACAATAGAGTCCGCCACTGCAACGAGCTACGGCCTCGCCCTCAATGCGCTCAACGTCAGAATCACACACGGGACAATGTGTCGGGAAAATAATGTCCTGCGCATCCATCGGACGCTTGTCTTTTAACACACTGACGACTTGTGGAATGACATCACCGGCGCGCCTGATACTCACTGTGTCCCCAATTTGCACACCCAAGCGCTCAATTTCATCGGCGTTATGCAGGGTTGCATTCGATACGGTAACACCTCCCACACTTACCGGTTTCAAGCGAGCGACTGGTGTAATTGCGCCAGTACGTCCTACCTGAAAGTCGACGCCAGTAATAATCGTCAGTTGCTCTTGTGCCGGGAATTTTCGGGCAATAGCCCAGCGAGGCGCTCTAGCAACAAAGCCAAGCGTTTCCTGCAGTGCGATGGTATCTATTTTAAAAACCACCCCATCAATGTCGTAATTCAGCGAATCTCTGCGCTCAAGAATTTTTTCATAGTAACTGTCACAACCTTCAACAGAGTCTACCCGTTCAATTTCACTGTTAACGGGAAGCCCCCATTCGGCTAATTGCTGCAGACGTTCATAATGACTGTCGGGCAGTACCGTATGTTCAGACACTAACCCCAGGCTATAAGCGTAAAAATGCAAAGGCCGCTTGGCAGTTATTCGGGAGTCCAGTTGTCTTAAACTGCCCGCCGCCGCGTTTCTTGGGTTAGCAAATACTTTCTCTCCCTGTTGACGCGCCTTGTCGTTAAAGCGATCAAAGGCGCCAATCGGCATTACGACCTCGCCTCTGACTTCCAGTCGGTCAGGAACATCGCCTTTTAACTTGAGGGGAATGTTGCGAATGGTTTTGACATTTTCAGTAATGTCCTCGCCACTTTCACCGTCACCACGGGTTGCGCCACGCACTAGTATTCCTGACTCATACAGCAAACTCACTGCAGCACCATCCAGCTTGGGTTCGCAACAGAAAGTGACTTTAGTTACTTCATCCAGCTTTTGCCCAATGCGCTTAGAGAATGCCGCAAACTCTTCCGCAGAAAACGCATTATCTAAAGACAACATCGGCACTTCATGTTTTACCGTATTAAATTTGGCTAACGGCTTACCGCCCACTTTAGCCGTTGGCGACGTCTTACTTTTTAAGTCTGGATTTTGCTTTTCCAGTTCCTGCAATTCACGAAATAGTTTATCGTACTCAGCATCGGGAACCGACGGCTCATCATTTTCGTAATATTCTTTGTTATAGCGATTCAGTAATTGTTCCAGCTCTTGCATTCGCTGGGCAGTAGATTGACTCATAACACCTAATTCTATGCTGAATGTTGACGTTCAAACTCACGGATAGTTTGTCGCGCTTCGTGAATCGACTGACGGGTTAACAGTTGTCGCTGACCATCTAAAACCTGCCCCTGAGGTATTTCAGTCGCCAGCTTTTTGGCGGCGTTAAGCATCATGTTAAAGGCTTGTTGGCCGTCAAACTTCATCGGCAAGGTCATGAAAAACGCAACGCCTTCTGTTTCAAAGTTTTCCAGGTTGTCCAAGTCAAAGGTTCCTGGGTTAAACATATTGGCAACACTAAAGATTAACTCGCCCGTACCTGCCGTATTTTCATAACGGTGAAAGATACCTAAATCGCCAAACTTACAGCCCAGTTCGGTCATCATTTGCAGCAGCAATGCGCCTTGGACAGAGCCTTTTACATGCAGCGCTATTACTTCTTCAGGCTCACCGACGTCTAAACCAGGTTGCGTTTCTGACTCTGCTGGTTCATTTGACGCGTCTGAGTCTTGAGGTGTCTCTTTTTCTGAAGGTTCTAGCGACAATTCCGTTTGCTCAACTTCTTCGTTTTTCTCCACCCGCATAGAGGGCAACGGCGAGTCTATTTCGTCATTAACTTCCAAATCCATCGCCATTTGCTCGGCCGCAGAAAGAGGCTGACTCGGTTTCTCCTGAACTTTTTCTTGAAGCTTTTCTTCGCGCTTTGACCTATTCGGCTCAGCAATAGAATCTCTGACACTCGTGTCTTCATCGTCAGCTGAAACCGAGTCCGCAGTGTCCGGCGTTTCAGAGGGCGCCTGACGAACCACCCTAACTTCACCTATGCCATCGTCGTCAAAACCACCGCTTTGTTTCTGGCGCTTTTCAGCAACACGCTGTTCTTGTTGACGTTGCTGCTGGTTCCCTTTACGAATTTTCCATAGTCCGTGCGCGATAATACCGGCAATGGCCAGTACCCCTAAAATTCCGAGCGTCAGTTGTAAATTGCCCATGTGCTCTATCAACCTTTTTATTATCGTCAGGCTTCCGTCATAGCGACGGCCTGCTCTACATCAACGGCAACCAGGCGCGACACACCTGCTTCCTGCATTGTCACCCCGGCAAGGTGTGACGCCATTTCCATAGCCACTTTGTTGTGACTGATATATATAAACTGTACCGATTCCGACATTTCACTCACTAACCGGCAAAAACGCCCCACATTTGCGTCATCGAGCGGCGCATCAACCTCATCTAACAAGCAAAACGGTGCTGGGTTCAACCGGAAAATGGCAAACACCAATGATAATGCGGTCAATGCTTTTTCTCCACCACTTAGCAGGTGAATCGTACTATTCTTTTTACCCGGAGGCCTTGCCATAATGGTGACGCCCGTCTCCAGTAAGTCGTCATCGGTGAGTTCCAAACTCGCGCTACCACCGCCAAACACTTTTGGAAACAATACCTGTAAGTCACTGTTCACCGCATCAAAAGTTGTTTTAAAGCGATGCCGGGTTTCTTTATCAATTTTTCGTATGGCTGTTTCCAGCGTTTCTAAAGACGATGATAGGTCATCCACTTGCTGATCCAGATACTGTTTACGCTCTCTTTGCGCTTCAGCCTCTTCAATGGCGGCCAGGTTAATAGCACCCAAGCGCTTAATTCTGTTCTGCACGCTCTCCAGGTTAGTCTGCCACGACTGCTCCTCAGCTTCCTGCGGCAACTCCTGCAGTAAGGTTTTCAAGGTCATGCCGGTCTCTGCCAGTCCCTCAAGCACACCCTGGCTGCGCTCTTGCAACTTGGCCTTTTCTATCTCAGTGCTTTGCAGTGCTTCTTTGGCTTGCGCAATACGCATTTGAACAGCCGACTGACCTTGATTAAGCTCTGACAATTCATCTTCTAACTCAGACAGTTGCGCGCGCTGCTCCTGCAAAACGGCTTCCTGCTCCTGACGCTGGTCAAGAAGCTCTGTCAGTCGCTCTTCCAGTTCCTGCTTATTGTCTTCACTGTCAGAGCTTTGTTGCGTGGTCTTTTCATCCAATAACTGCTGATAACGCTGTTCGCTGCGTTGTACGACCGTGTCGAGTTGCTGTACCTGAACAGTAATGTTTTGTTGCTGCATAGCCAGCTGCTGTTGCTTCGACTTTAGTGCCTGCAGCTGCTCTCTCTTGTCGCTGGCCAACCTTTCTAACTCATCGCCTGAGTCGTCATCCGCCGCGTCACTCTCCAATAACCGTTCGTTCAGCTCTTCGCGCTGTAATGCCACTTCCTCAATACGCTCATTAAGCTCTTCTGCTTTTTTCTCCAGCTCTGATTGTTGCTCGCTAAGCCTCTCCAGTTGTTGCGTATACTGTTGTTGCTGTTGCTTAGCCCAGCTTAACTGCTGCTCCGCTTTATTTATGTCATTCTGCGCGGCCTGTTGCTGTTCTTGCTCTCGCTCCAGTTCCTGCTCAATGTCTTTTTGAGAAGCGCGCGCCTGTTCCAATTTTTGTATTGTTGTTTCTAGCGAACCTTCTAACTCTTCTTGTTCACGTTTCAGACTTTCACACTGACTCTGCAACTGCAGTTGGCTGGTGTTGCTATCAATTCGCGATGACATAAACCCGTTAGGCCAGTGCCAGTTACCCTGTTTTGACACAGCAAACTCAGCATCACCGTCTAATACCTGCTTTTGTGCTTGCTCATCACTGTCAGCCACAGCACACAATTGCAACGGCGGCCAATATCTTAATGCACCCGAGACTTTGCTCGCCAAAGTACCGGATTTAGGCTCTCCGGCGCTTGGCCATATCAGCTTCAGGCCAGCTACCGACTCAGTTCGCTCAGGTGCGCTTTCAAGAACCGCGGCATCCAGCCACTCATACAAAAACTGCTCAACAGCCAACTCCCAGCCAGGCTCAGCTTTCAGAACGTCACGGACTCTCGGGGTATTTGGATAATGCGTTTCAAGCCACTCATCCGCACTGTTATCGCCTGACTGATGCTTGATGAGTAACTGCTCAATGGCTTGCTGGTTCGCCTGTACTTTATTTTGTTCTAATTCAGCACTGCGCTTCGCTTCCTGGGCCTGCTCAACCTGCTCGCGACTATCCGTTAACCGTTGTTTTGTTGTTTGAAGCCGCTCAATAGCGATGTTTAGTCGCTCATTAGCCTCATCAAATTCGCGTTGCAAGCTGTCTGACGATACCTCACCAAGCTGCCTTTTAAGGTCTTGTTGCTGGTGGTTAATTTGATCTAACTGTTGTTTAGTGTAATCACGGCTTTGCTGAAGCTGTTGTTCTTTCAGCTGCGCCTGCTGATGCTGTTGTTCAATATCACGAAATTTTTGCTGCTGTGAGCGTTGTTGCTGCTGCCAGCTTCGGTAGTTTTCATCAGCCTGTTGCGCTTGCTCAGACACCTCTTCAACCTGCTCAGCTAACTCTTCAAGCTGCGGTTCAAGCATCATTTCCTGCTCAACCAACTGCTCCTTTTGCAGTTTATCTTCGTCAAGTTGCGACTCAAGTTGCGTCAGTTCGCTTTGAATTCGCTGCAAACGCTCTTCGCGCTGCGCTTTAATTTCATGCTGATGCTTTAGAGTTTGCTCAATGCGGGTCACTTCATTACCCAAGGTGAACATTGTCTCTTGCGATTGCTCAACTTCAGAGCGCAGCGCTTCTGCTCGCTCTTTCAATTCTATTGCGCCACGTTCGTCGCCGCTTTGCTGCGCTTGCCACTTTTCAAGTTCGGCCTGCTGCTCAGAGTATTGGGCATCAAGTTGCTGCCGCTGGTTATCTAACTTTAACCAACGCAGCGCCTGCAGCTCGCCTTTCAATTGGCGCTCTTGTTTCTTCAGTTCTTTATAGCGAATTGCCGCAGCCGCCTGACGCTCTAACTTATCCAGCTGCTGGCCCAGTTCTTCACGCACATCACTCAAACGCTCCAAATTTTCGCGCGTGTGATTCATCCGATTTTCTGTTTCGCGGCGACGCTCTTTGTATTTGGAAATACCTGCCGCCTCTTCAATAAACACCCGCAACTCCTGCGGTTTTGATTCAATCAATCGGGAGATCATACCTTGTTCAATAATGGCGTAGCTGCGCGGTCCAAGTCCTGTTCCGAGGAATAAATCAGTAATATCGCGACGGCGGCAACGACTGCCATTCAGAAAATAATTGGACTGCCCGTCTCGGG
Source organism: Idiomarina piscisalsi (assembly GCF_002211765.1). NCBI lineage: Bacteria > Pseudomonadati > Pseudomonadota > Gammaproteobacteria > Alteromonadales > Idiomarinaceae > Idiomarina > Idiomarina piscisalsi. The sequence goes on along the minus strand of NZ_CP022133.1, from coordinate 933,358 downwards.
TGACTAATCGTTTTACAGAAATTTCATTGAAGGCAGCGTATTCTCCCTGAATGCGTCCGGCGCTATTATCAAATACCAGCTCAACACTGGCTTGAGAAACAGGTTTACGGGCGTTAGAGCCATTAAAAATAACGTCAGTCATGGCGTCGCCACGCAGGTTTTTTGCCGAACTTTCTCCCAGCACCCAACGTACCGCGTCAATGACATTGGATTTGCCACAGCCGTTCGGACCTACAACACAGGTCATTTGATCAGGAAAAGGTACTTTGGTTGGGTCGACAAACGATTTGAAGCCCACGAGTTTGATGTGTTTCAGTCGCATTCGGCTGTTTTTATAGTTATTACTGACGTTATTTATAATCCAAAGACTCTAGCAGATCCCGTAGTCATTTGTAACAATTTCAACGACACATAAGGGTGGTTTTGCCCTATTATGAGCAACAAAAGTGACAGCAGGAGTTCGCATGCACAAACCGATCTACAGTGAGTCGGGAATATCCTATATAGGAAGGGGCTTACAGCTCATTCGCACCAAAGGGCTACGCCGCTACGTTATTGTCCCTATTTTGGCCAACCTGATTCTCTTCACCATTGCCTTCAGCTGGCTGTACAGCGAAGCTGACTACTGGCTTAATAAGTTTATGGCTTGGCTACCCGACTTTTTCCAATGGTTGGAATTTATCTTATGGCCACTGGTGGTCATTGTGATGGTCGCCTTTTTCTCCTTTATTTTTACCAGCATTATGAACTTTCTGGCGGCGCCGTTTAATGGTCTGCTCGCGGAGAAAGTCGAGCGCTATGAGAGTGGTGAGGCATTAGGTGATGAAGGCTTTATGGGGTTAATTAAAGACATACCAAGAACCGTTGGCCGTGAATTCCAGAAGTTGATGTATTACCTGCCACGGGCTATCGGCTTCTTCTTGCTATCGCTTATTATTCCAGTGTTTGGGCAAATTCTCTGGTACGTTTTTGTCTGCTGGATGATGTCCATTCAATACCTGGACTACCCGTTTGACAATCATAAGCTGTCCTTCAAGCGTATGCGTTCGGAACTAAACCAGCAGCGCGGACGCACGTTTTCGTTTGGCCTAGGCATTACCCTACTGACCATGATTCCTCTGGTAAACCTGATTATTATGCCGTTGGCGGTTTCTGGCGCAACGGCGTTGTGGGTTGACCATTACCGACGGAGCGCATTAGAGCCGCGCTAAAACGTTAATGACGACTGAGCGCATTGCTCAGTCGTCATGTTCGGTGTCACTCTCTAAGTAGTCTGAATTTAACCGTTTATTGGTTTGCACACCCATCTGACGGAATTTATCGACCCGCCCAATGAGGTTACCTCGCCCGGTACTTAGCTTTTTCATAGCTTCCTGGTAGCGGTTATCAAGCGTTTGTAAGCCGTTACCGATTTTTTCCAAGTCTTCCACAAAGCCCACAAACTTGTCGTACAAACGTGCGGCGTCGGTAGCAATTTTCTCAGCGTTTTGATTCTGGTATTCGTATTGCCAGATATTATGAACCGTGCGCAGCGCAACCAGTAAGTTCGTTGGGCTCACCAACATGATCTGATTGTCCAGTGCCAACCGAATAAGTTCTGGATCACGATCAACAGCCAACAAAAACGCTGGCTCAATCGGAATAAACATCAACACGTAATCCAGCGTGCGCAGCCCTTCCAGTTGGTGGTAACTCTTCTTACCCAACTGTTTAATATGCTGCTTCAGTGACTGAACGTGTTCATTCAACGCGCGCTCACGCTCAAGGTCATCGTCCGAATTAAAGTAGCGTTCATAAGCCGACAAACTGACTTTCGAGTCAATCACCACGTCTTTTTTATTCGGCAAGTGCACAATAACATCCGGTTTAAAAGACTTTCCGTCTTCATCTCGATGATGTGCCTGGGTTTGATATTCGTGCCCTTCACGCAAACCCGATTGCTCCAGAATACGCTCGAGTACGACTTCGCCCCAGTTACCCTGTTGCTTCGTATCGCCTTTTAAAGCTCGGGTTAGCGCTTCAGCCTCAGACGCCATTTGGCGATTCAAATCCTTAAGCGACATCACCTCATTTTTAAGTGCTGAACGCTCTTTGGTTTCGTCCGTATACTGCTGAGTAATTTGCTTTTTAAAGGCTTCAATTTGCTGTTTAAACGGCTCTAGCGTTGCCTGCAATGACTGCTGATGGTGCTGTTGCATGCCTTTCGATTTTTCTTCAAAAATGCGATTAGCCAGGTTTTCAAACTGCTGCGTCAGTCGCTCCTCGCTCGCTTTCAACAAGTTCAGTTTTTCTTCTGCGGTTTTTTGCTCATGATCAGCCCGGGCGAACGTCTCGCGAAGGCGGCTGTCTTTTTCATAAACCTCGTGTTGAAGCTCATCAATGCGTTCGCGAAGAATCTCAGCGTCTTGCTCCAGTACCGTATTTTGTTGCTCTGCTTGTAAGCGCAAACGGCGCTGCTGTTGCCAAAGCAACAACAACGCCGTAATGACCGTCACAACCGGCACACCAATTATTGCCATCCATTGCCACAGTGCCAGCGACATCATTAAGCTCCTAGTTTTTCATTCAAGTCAGCAATTTTCGCTTTCCAAATAGCAGGACCTTGAGTATGTGCATTTTGACCGTCGCTATCGACAGCGACTGTGACCGGCATGTCTTCCACTTCAAACTCATAAATGGCTTCCATACCCAAATCTTCAAACGCGACGACTCTGGCTTTCTTAATAGCCTTAGCAACTAGGTACGCAGCACCGCCCACCGCCATCAAGTAGACGGCTTTGTGTTTGCGAATACTCTCTACGGCTTCTGGTCCGCGTTCAGCTTTACCAACCATGCCAATAATGCCGGCTTCTTCGAGCATCTGATCAGTAAATTTATCCATACGCGTTGACGTTGTCGGACCTGCCGGACCCACAACCTCGTCACCCACAGGGTCAACCGGACCAACGTAGTAAATAAAGCGATTGTTGAAATCTACCGGTAACTCTTCACCGTTATCCAACATACCTTTAATGCGTTTATGAGCCGCATCACGCCCGGTCAGTAACTTACCAGACAAGAGCACGGTCTCACCCATTTTCCAATCCTGAATGTCTTCTTTAGTGACTTCGTCCAAATTCACACGACGCGCGTCATCACCTAGCTCAAAAGTGACATCCGGCCAATCTTCTAATTTCGGCGGGGCTAAATCGGCAGCGCCACTGCCGTCCAACGTAAAGTGGACGTGACGCGTTGCCGCACAGTTTGGAATTAAAGTGACTGGTTTAGAAGCCGCATGGGTTGGCAATGATTTAATCTTCACATCCAACACGGTTGTTAAACCGCCCAGTCCCTGAGCACCGATACCTAAGGCGTTCACACGATTAAAAATCTCTAAGCGCAGCTCTTCTTCGGCGTTTTGCGGACCTCGCTCTATTAGCTCATGAATATCAACAGATTCCATCAATGATTCTTTGGCCAGCACCGCTGATTTCTCGGCAGTACCGCCCACACCAATGCCCAGCATACCTGGCGGACACCAGCCCGCGCCAATTTTCGGCAAGGTCTCAACAACCCAGTCGGCAATCGAATCGCTGGGGTTCAACATGACCATTTTCGATTTATTCTCAGAACCGCCGCCTTTCGCGGCAATCATGACTTCAATTTCACTGCCCGGCACCATATCAATATGCACCACGGCCGGAGTATTGTCGCCGGTGTTCTTGCGAGTGCCTGCAGGGTCGGCCACAATTGAAGCGCGTAGCGGGTTGTCCGGGTTGTTGTACGCACGACGTGTGCCTTCATCCACCATTTGCTGAACGGTCAGGTCGGTTTTGTCCCATTGCACACCCATGCCCACTTTCACAAAGCAGGTCACAATACCAGTGTCCTGACAAATCGGACGATGTCCTTGTGCCGACATCCGCGAATTCGTCAGCACCTGCGCAATGGCATTCTTTGCCGCTTCGCTCTCTTCACGCTGGTACGCCTCGTCCAGTGCTTTAATAAAGTCCAATGGGTGATAATAAGAAATGTACTGCAGCGCATCGGCAATACTGTCAATAAAATCCGCCTGACGAATGGTGGTCATGGCCTTACCTCTTTGCTTTTTATATCGAACGATGCCGATATTGGTTCTGATAAACGTGGCGCTATAATAGCGTTTTCACCGACAACTGACCAGTGTAACTAACCGAGTCAGTGCCACTGTGATAGAATGGTTTTTATCGGTAAATTCGAGATCTCATTAAGTAACTCAAGGGGCTGAGTGTGAGCATTTTTCCTGACGTGTGTGCCGTAAAATTGGAAACATCCCTGACCGCACTAGAGCTGTTTGAACGCTGCCAGGATGAGCCTTATGCACTGTTTCTGGACTCAGCCTCAAAGACGCACGAAGACGCCCGTTATGACGTTATCTTTCGAGCCCCCGAATGTGTCATCAGCAGTAAAAACAATAAGCTAACCGTTTCGGGTAATAACCAGTCAGACCTTCCTAAGGCACCAACTCACGCTACCGATATGTTCGATTATGCTGAACAACTAATGGCGCTGGCGGGTCGTTATGAGGGGCCTGACCACCTACCTTTCCAGGGGGGCTTCGCCGGTGCGGTAGGATACGATTTTGGTCGTTGCCTGGAGGTAATACCTGAGTTTAACACCAATGAATACAAATCCAGCGATGCGGCACTGGGTTATTACTCGGAAGCGGTCATTTTTGACAAGAGGCGTAATGAGGTTTGGCTGGTTGCGCCTGAACAGGGGTTAAATAAACAGAAAGCCTATTGGGAGCAGTCACTAACACCTACCTCAAAGAACCCGTTAAAACTGACCAGTGCCTGGCAAAGCAATATGTCAGAGGCTGAGTACCATACTAAATTTAACGCGGTGCAAGCCTATTTGCTCAGCGGTGACGCCTATCAGATAAACTTAGCCCAACGCTATCAAGCGAGTTATCAAGGTTGTGAATGGGCAGCCTACAAGCAGTTACGGGCGTCGAATAACGCGCCGTTTTCGGCTTTTATGCGCACGCCTCAAAGCGCTATTATCAGCGTTTCTCCTGAGCGTTTTCTCAGCACCAGTGCCGCGGGGGAAGTACAAACTAAGCCGATAAAAGGCACCCGTCCACGTTATGAAGACAGCAACAAAGACATCGCCAGCCGCCAGTCATTGTTGAGTTCTGAAAAAGACCGTGCGGAAAACCTCATGATTGTGGATTTACTGCGCAATGACTTAAGTAAAAACTGCGAACCTGGCTCTGTCACAACGCCAACACTGTTTGCTATTGAAAGCTTTCCGGCGGTACACCATTTGGTATCAACCATCACCGGTAAACTTAAGCCGGATTGTTCTGCATTAAGTCTGTTTAAAGGCGCATTCCCCGGCGGCTCAATCACTGGCGCCCCCAAAATTAGAGCCATGCAAATTATTGAAGAGCTCGAGCCGAACCGCCGCGGCATTTATTGTGGTAGCATCGGCTACTTCTCACAGCATGGACAAAGTGACACCAGTATTACGATTCGTACGCTACTCGCCGAAGAAGGTCAGCTATACTGCTGGGCGGGCGGCGGTCTGGTCTCAGACTCTCAAGCAGCAGACGAATATCAGGAAACCAAAGACAAAGTGTCCCGTATTTTGCCGGTATTAAGCTCATGACGATCAAAAGCCGCGCCGAGTTTGTCAGACGCTTTAGCCTCACGCCCTCGCCGTCCGTCAACCGACAGCTTGACGAGCCTTTGCGCAAACGTTTGCGACCAGCAGCCGTACTTATTCCTATTGTTGAGCGCCCACATGGCTTGTCGTTAATACTGACTCGACGCTCTGCGTCATTAAGAAAACACGCCGGACAAATCAGTTTCCCGGGAGGCCGCTACGACAAAACAGACAACGACTTATTAGAAACCGCACTAAGAGAAACAGAAGAAGAAATCGGTCTTCCCCGCTCGCAAGTCGACGTTATTGGACGTTTGCACGACTACCCCGTGTTGTCTTACTTTATGATTCGTCCATACGTGGCATTTGTGTCTCCCCAACAAGCACTGGTGGCGCAGGAAAGTGAAGTGGCCGAGATATTTGAGGTGCCCTTAGCCGATATTATCAATCCCAGTAACCATTACGTTTACCGTATTCGTAAGTTCATTTATGACCGGGTTTACTTTATTCCCTGGCAGCATCGAAATATCTGGGGAGCAACGGCGGGCATTCTGCGTGAGTTAGCCGAGCAGCTTCAACCTGACCAGAAAAGCCACTTTAAACCACTCAACTGACCAGTTATTTCGCTATAAAGCTTGCCAGCCCCCACACAATTCATGCGACAATACTATAATTAATACAAACAAACGCGACAGGTAAGGATAAGTATGATCAGCGTTTTTGATATTTACAAAATTGGTATCGGCCCTTCAAGCTCGCACACGGTGGGCCCGATGAAGGCTGCATTTGATTTTCTGCAGGCCGCTAAAGAGGCTGGCCATTTAACGCAGGCCGACGGCGTTAAAGTAGAATTGTTCGGCTCTTTAGGGCAAACCGGTAAGGGTCACGGAACCGGTAAAGCGGTTATTTTGGGGTTAGCGGGCGAATTACCGGAAACAGTTGATACCGACAACGTTGAAAACTTTCTTGAACAAACTCGTAAAACCGAAAAGCTGGCGTTATTAGGAGATCATGAAGTCACCTTCCCATCTGAAGGCGCTATCACGTTCCATCGTCGCAAAACCATGCCAAAGCACGCTAACGCGATGGAGCTTAAACTGCTTAAAGGCGATGACATTATCTACAGCGACCTGTATTACTCAATTGGTGGCGGCTTCATTGTTCGTGACGAAGACTTTGATGAGACTCTAGAAGAAGCCATTGAGCAATCGTCTAAGCCCATTCCTTATCCGTTCGACAGTGCCGCTGAATTATTAGGGCATTGTAAAGAGCATGGACTGCGCATTAGCTCATTAATGATGGCGAACGAAAAAGTGTTCCGCAGTGAAGACGAAATTCGCGACGGCTTAATGAAAATTTGGCGTACCATGCAACAAAGTATTACCAACGGTATTACCACCGAGGGTATTTTGCCAGGCGGTTTGAAAGTGCGTCGTCGTGCATCGTCGCTTTATCAGCGTCTTAAAAAAGAAAAGTCGAGCGACGCCATGCAAGTCATGGATTGGGTTGACCTGTTTGCCTTGGCCGTCAACGAAGAAAACGCCGCGGGCGGCCGCATTGTCACGGCACCAACTAATGGTGCAGCAGGCATTGTTCCAGCCGTCATGAGCTATGCGGACAAATTCATTGAAACACTGGACGAAGACTCCGCCGTTCGCTTCTTATTAACCTCGGCTGCTATCGGTATTTTGTACAAGAAAAACGCTTCCATTTCCGGCGCTGAAGTGGGTTGTCAGGGTGAAGTGGGCGTTGCCTGTTCTATGGCTGCGGGCGCACTGGCCGAATTTATGGGCGGTGGTCCAGAAACCGTAGAGAACGCTGCTGAGATTGGTATGGAGCACAACCTTGGCTTAACCTGTGACCCTGTAGGCGGTCTGGTTCAGGTGCCGTGCATTGAGCGAAATGCCATGGGCTCTGTTAAAGCCATTAACGCCGCTCGCTTAGCCATGCGTGGTAATGGAGACCATAAAGTATCTCTCGATAAAGTCATTAAGACCATGTGGGATACTGGCAACGATATGAAAACCAAGTACAAAGAGACCGCCCGGGGCGGCTTGGCAGTTAATATCATCGAATGCTAGGCAATTAAGCCGGTGCCTAGCGCACCGGCAATTCACACCCCTCAAATAAGGCGTCAATCTCTTCTTGAGTTTTCAGCTGAGCCGCTTGTTGCACTTTTTCCCGAGTCAGATGCGGCGCAAAGCTTTCAATAAAGTCATACATATAAGTTCTTAAAAACGTTCCGCGACGGAAACCAATTTTCGTCGTACTCGCTTCAAACAAGTGGCTAGCCGGAATCGCGACTAAATCAGGATCTTCCTCAGCGTTATAGGCCATAGATGCCAACACACCAATACCTAGTTCCATTCGGACGTACGTTTTTATGACGTCAGCATCGGTTGCGGTAAACACAATTTGTGGTTCTTTACCTGCTTGCGCAAAGGCCTTGTCCAACTCTGAACGACCGGTAAAACCATGGACGTAGGTCACAATTGGATATTTAGCCACGTCTTCAATGCTAATGCTCTGCAATTTCGCCAATGGGTGTGACTTAGGCACGACAATTGAACGATTCCAATGGTAACAAGGCAACATAATCAAATCCTGATATAGATGCAGTGCCTCTGTCGCTATCGCAAAATCGGTGCGTCCTTTTGCCGCCGCTTCGCTAATTTGCTGAGGTGAGCCTTGGTGCATATGCAAAGAAACACGTGGATACTGACCGATAAACTGTTTAATAACCTGAGGTAACGCATAACGTGCCTGAGTATGGGTTGTGGCAATCGTTAACTTCCCCTGATCAGGCTGAGTGTGTTCGGTTGCAACCGTCTTTATCGACTGCACATTATCGAGCACTTGTTTCGCAACTCGAATAATATCCTGCCCGGCGGGCGTGATATGCGTCAGGTGCTTTCCCGTACGCCCAAAAATTTGAACCCCTAACTCATCCTCTAGCATTCTTATTTGTTTACTAATGCCAGGTTGCGATGTAAATAAACTTTCAGCCGTGGCCGAAACGTTTAAATTATGATTCATCACTTCAACAATATATTTTAATTGCTGTAATTTCATAGCAGGACATGCCACTCGGTTTGCGAATTGTGATATAAAAAAATAGTATAATAATCTTAATAACTATGACAAATAGAAAAGCTGGCAGGTATTAGCAGCTGAAACCGGAACTTCAACGATGACACAGCCTACATTCGACTTTTCTGCGGTACTCGCCTCTTCCGCCCACGACATGAAGAATTCGCTATGCTTGCTGATTCAATTGATTGAACAGGTTTCAGAGCAAGTACCAGAAGGCAGTGCAACAGAAAACATGGCAAAAGTCCATTACGAAGCGCAACGCATTAACTCAGGGCTCATACAGCTGCTGACACTATACCGCGAACAGCACGGCTCCCTCCCTCTCAATATTGAAGAGCATCACTGGGATGACGTATTTGAAGAGCTATTGCTTAATAATGAAATGTATCTGGAGCAGCGCGGTATCGATGTGACCACTGACATTGACGATTCGGCTGTTGGCTATTTTGACAAAGACCTCATCAGCCACTTACTGAACGACGTTATTATTAATGCTATGCGCTATACCGCCGATAAACTCTTTATTACAGTGACAGTCGACGAGGATAAGGGATGTCAGGTTTCGGTGCACGATAATGGCGAAGGTTTTCCAAACGGCATGCTAAAACAAGCACAAGCACCCATGCAGAAGCTGGATATGAATAAAGGCCGTACAGGTTTAGGGCTCTATTTCGCCCACCTAATAGCACAAGCCCACCAAAGAAACGATAAAAAAGGTTTTATCGAACTGAAAAATAATGGACACTTAGGTGGTGGTGTTTTTTCTCTGACATTACCTTAAAAATAATAACAACCTAATGAGCGTTATATGATTTACACCATTGTTATAGCACTGATTATTCTTCTGATAATACTGGCGATTGTCGTCGGTTCAGTGCAACAACATAAGCAGCGTCAGGAACTTGAGCGACGCAAAAAACTTGCCCGTTACAGAAACGCTCTGGAACAAATTGAAGATCTTATTCATATGTCCAGTTTCTTCCCTATTGGTAAGTCGATGCTGGCTGTGCTGAATATGCGCGCATATGAAGTATTGCAAAACATGTACGCTGTATCGCCAACCAAAGACTTTAAATCACGCCTTGAAGATTACAAAGAAAGAATGGAAGGCATTGATCCTAAAGACACATCGCTGATCAGCGAAGAGTTTGAAATTCCGCAAAACAATAAACAAATTATTGCGATGATTAACGCGCTGAAACGTTTAAAAGCAACGCTAAGAAGTGAGCACGCTCGTGGTCGGGTTGACAGTAACGTCTTTAGTGTCGAGGATCAGCGTTTAAGCAAGTTGCAGTTAAAAATCAGTATTGAAACACTCATTCGTCGTGGTCGTCACGCTTATGAGAGCCATATGCTAGGTTCAGCACGTCAGTATTATGAAAAAGCGTTGCGCACCATTGAAGAGCAAAGCTTTTCTGACGACTACACGACATCTCGTCAAGAGTCGATCAAAAACGCGTTAGAGCAAATTGCGCAAGAACTGAAAGACGCACACGCAAGAGACAAAGCCAAACACAAAAAAGAAGACGATTTGGAAGAACTCTTTCAACCGAAAAAGAAGTGGTAGTCTATGTCTGACTGGAAAGATCAACTCAGCCAAATGGTATATTCGACAGACTCAGGTCGTATTGAGCCTGACGAGGAGCCTGAGCAGATACCAGAAGGCGACGGTATCGTAAGACTAAAAAGGGAAACCAAAGGCCGCAAAGGTAAGGGAGTGACTATTGTGACTGGCCTTGCTCTACCAAAAGATGAATTGAAAAAGTTTGCGAAGAAGCTCAAACAGCAATGTGGTGTTGGTGGCTCAGTCAAAGACTATGACATTGAATTGCAGGGTGATCAGCGAGACAGTATTGAGGCTTATCTAAAAGCAGAAGGTTATAAAGTTAAGCGATCGGGAGGTTAAGGTCGTACTCAATGTATAAGCATTGGCCTTCGTCTTTCCATTCATAATAGCGGGAAAAGTTTTTAATCAGCTGCATACCTCGACCGTGCATCTTTTCTTCATCCAATACCGGAGAAAACTCATCAGCCGGATACCCGTTTTCTCCGTTAGAGCGAATGCCAAAACAAATCAGGCTATCAATGGGTTGGTAGTTAACATCAATCGATACTTCAATATCTTCAAGGCTACCAAGACGACGTTCTCGCTCTGCATAATAGCGTTCAAACCCTTCACTTTCTTCTTTCACATCGGAATTTAACCGTAAAAGATTGTGCTCCAAAATATTATTAAACGCTTCCGCTAATAATAAATACAGCGTTGTTTTATGGGCTTTTATCCCTTCCAGGTGCGATAATGAATCGACAAGCCGGGTCACAGGATCTTCCCCTACAATATTTTTTTCGCTGAGTCGTACTTTCAACTCAAAAGGAAGGTGAGTGATAGAATGGTCATCTTTTTTAACGGGCAGTTGAGTCGGTTCACAACTGACAACAATCAACGAAATATCGTCACTTTGCTTAGTGCCCTTCTGAAAGCTTTCGAGCGAATTCACCAACTGGTCAAACTGTTGTTTTCTGCCAAACTGTTTTAGCTTTTTTTCAAAACCACTCTCGTTAAGACGCTGCCCCTGAGTGTTTATCATTTCAATAACACCGTCAGTGTACGCAACCAACCGTTGCCCGGGCTCGATAAAACAGTGACTCAACGAACTATTAAATTCTTCTGGCGGCAAAATCCCTAACGCCAGGTGCTCTGACGGCAAACGGTAAGTAACTCGTCCGTTGTTATCAATGAAAAGTGCGTCCGGAATACCACCGTTCCAATAACTGAGCCGGTCACCACCGGCTGACAACTCGGCGACAAATGCGGCACAGAACATGTCGTCAGGCAACAACTTCACTAACCGACGATTAAACTCTTTTACCATGGTGGCCACCGACAAGCCTCTCTCCGCTAAATCAAAAAACGTTTGTGCAACGGGTAACGCCCCTGTCGCAGGAGCCAGTCCGTGACCGGTAAAGTCTCCAACAAAAATGTAGTAGTTCCCCAGAGGCCCGCCTTTCGACAATACCAAATCGCCATTAAACTCAGTCGCCGGAGACAAGTAAGTGTGCAGGAAATCAAACGTTAATTCATTTTCTAAAAGCGCATTACTCAACATGTGGCTGACCACATTTTGCTCGCGCTCCATACGGTTTGAATGGTAAGCCAGTGCTTCGTTTTTTTCTTTTAATTTAAAACTGAGCTCCCTAACGCGCGCATGTGCGTCGAGCTTTGCTTGCAGAACAATGGGTTCCGGAGGTGTGCTGATAAAATCGTCGCCGCCAGCATCAAGACATTCTAGTAGTGTCTTTTGGTCATCCAGTGCCGTAATGAACAATATTGGAAGGTGAATATCACCACTGAGTTGCTTTAGTCGTTTAGCCGTTGCCAGACCGTCCATGACCGGCATCATCACGTCAAGCAAGACAATGTCTGCCCCCGTGCTACTAAACAGTTCCAGCGCCTGCATACCGCTTGATGCGCAGCTTACATTGTGGCCAAAACGCTCAATAAGGCCTTTTAGCATTACCCTATTAGCGGCTTGATCATCAACGATGAGTACGTGCATTAGGCGATAGTAAACATCTTATCAAAACGGGATATATCCAGAATACGACGAACATCAGGCTTTGCATTTATCAACTGAATGCCTTTTACACTATTACCCAAAGACTTTCGCATATTGAGTAGCATACCTAACGCCGAGCTGTCCAAGTATTCTGTTTCTCTCAAGTCAATAATTACCGTCGGCTGAGAGTCGCCAATGTGGCTATAAGCCTGCCGAAACTCCTGCACCAAACTAAAATCAAATTTACCCTGGATGGCAATAATAAGTTGCTTGCCATCATTTGAAAACTCGCGACTGACGCTCATAGGTACCCCTCTTTTTTCATGAGCCTAACACAATTTTATGATTGAGTTTATTGCTTGAATACCCTAATCTTTGCTACATCATAAACTCATTTTGACCGATTATGGCGATAGCCTTCGACGAACTCCGAATTTTGCTCATCGAGCCTTCCGATGTGCAGCGTAAAGTCATTACCCAACACCTTAATCAAGCTGGTATTCAGCATACCAGAGGTGCTTCTACTATAGCGGAAGCTAAAGAAGAAATCCTGCGTTGGCAACCTGATATTGTGACTAGCGCCATGTACTTCGAAGATGGTACGGCACATGAACTCATTCAGTTCATCAACCGCAACGACCTGCACGATACCCTGCATTTTATGTTGGTATCGTCTGAACACCGCGCCGACCAACTCGAACAATTTAAACAGTCCGGTATTATTGCTATTTTACCGAAACCTTTTACCCCGGAACAATTGCAGCGCGCTATTACAGCGACTATGGATTTAATGGAGCCTGAGCCACTGACTCTTGAGCTCTATGACATAGAAGACTTACGAGTTCTTATTGTCGATGACAGCCTCACGTCACGCCATGTGTTGCGCCGTGTTTTTGAAAACCTTGGTGTTGAGATATTTGTTGAGGCTGAAAATGGGCAGCAAGCCATTGATATTCTGGAAGAGCATCAGTTCGACTTAATTGTTACTGATTTCAACATGCCTGAAATGAATGGCAGAGAATTGACTCAGTACATTCGCAACAGCTCGTCGCATGCGCACACACCGGTACTTATGGTAACGGCGCGGGCGAACGAACCACAGTTGGCAAATATAAAACAAAGCGGTGTCGATGCTCTGACCGACAAGCCGTTTGAGCCTGCCACCATAAAAGGCTTAATTTCACGTCTGCTTGACCAACAGTAACCAATAAAAGAAAGCCCCTGGCGCGTTGTGTGGCGTCAGGGGCTTTTTTGTACCGTAAACTAGCTGAAATTAATTCGCCGGTTTTTCCTGATACTTATTGTAGAGTTCAGTATGACGGCTTTCTAAACTGACATTGCGACCGTCAATAAACATATGTGTTAAGCTTTGGCCAATAGGATCCAGTAAGTCACCCTCTGACACAATCAGCGACGCACTTTTGCCGACCTCTAACGAGCCCAGCTTATCAGCTACGCCCATAAACTTAGCCGGCTGAAGTGTGATAGCCTCCAGTGCCTTTTGCTGATCTAACCCAAAAGCAACCGAGTGTCCGGCCGCAAAAGGCAGGTTACGGACATCCCAGTAGCCCGGATACGAAATAGCAAAGTTAACACCAGCGTCGGCTAATTTAGCAGGGGTAGAGAAGTCTTGATCATAGCCTTCGTCGTCACGCCCCGGTAACCCGAAAGGTGAACCGAAAACGACTGGCACTTCAAGCTCTGCCAGTTTGTCAGCAATACGCCAGGCATCTCTCGCCCCCATTAGAACAAGCTCAAAGCCATACTCACGACTCACATCGATAGCTTGCTCCAATTGACGTTTGTCGTTGGCATGCACATACAGTGTTTTGCTGCCATCGAATAATCCCATCATCGCTTCCCAGCGCTGATCCATGTCAATGTCTCTGTCTGCTTTCTTCGCATCAAAATAAGCTTTGGCGTCGGCAAACACGTTCATCAACTCTTTACGAGCTTCCTCATTGGCTTTGCGTTGCTCTTCCGGAGAGCGGCGCTCCCACCACGTATTAATCACATACGTTCTCGGCCAATTCACATGCACACCCATTTCGCCGGAAACCAATGCGTCTTGGTAATTCCAGCCATCCAGGTGCAGCAATGACGACTGCCCCATAACCAGTGAACCTTCTGGTACCACTTGCGCATGAGTAATACCGTTATAGCGTACGGTTGGGATAATTTCCGAGTCCGCATTAAAGGCAATATGCCCAGCAACTTCCGGATGCACTTCGCCTACTTCACGAGCGTCACGCGTTGCTCGTACCGCTTCAATTTCATTCAAGCCTAACGTGGTATCCATCGCAATAACGCCCGGATAAACATGCTTACCGGACACATCGATGACTCGAGCATTATTGGGAACGTCCAGGTCCTGACCAATAGCGGTAATTTTACCGTCTTCAAAAACCAAGTCTGAGTCGGTTAACACGCCATTGCTCACAGTATGCAAGGTCCCGCCTTGCAGAACGATGGGCTGTTGTTGCGTCTCGCCGGGAACTTCGTCATGAGCAACGGCTGTCGATACGGTCACTGCAGCAATCAGCGCAGCACTCAATGTGGATAATAAAGTCTTCATTAGTGTTGTCCTCCATGCTGATGCGCTTGCGTGGTGAAGTGATCCAGCCAGAAGTCGTGTTCTGTATCACAATGCCAAGTTGGCTGTGCCTCTTTATAGCCATTAGTGGCGCCTTTAAGCGCTTCATCCCCGGCTGCAAGAACTTTCTGAATCAGTGCGTTTTTCTCTTGTTTTACCGCTTCTTGACGTTGTTTGTCTTGTTCGCGGTCAAAGAATTTACGTCCATTTATCCAGGTTTGTTCAGCACGGGCATAGGCACTTAACGGATAATGACTCCACAGTACAAAGTCAGCATGTTTGCCTTCTTCAATAGAACCGACGTAGTCATCAACTTTCAGTTGTTTTGCTGGATTAATCGTCACCATTTTAAAGGCTTCATGCGGATCCATGTCGCAATAACGAACTGACTTGGCCGCTTCCGTATTCAAACGGCGCTGCAAGTCATTACTGTCCGAGTTAATGCTGGTGAGCACACCTCTGTCATGCATTAAGCAGGCGTTTTGAGGAATCGCGTCATATACCTCAAATTTATATGCCCACCAGTCAGCGAATGTCGATCCACTAGCACCATGCTCAGCCATTTCGTCGGCCACTTTGTAACCTTCCAGAATGTGAGTGAACGTATCCAAAGTGAATCCATAATCTTCCGCCACTTCCATCAACATGAGAATTTCAGAAGCAACGTAAGAGTGGGCATGAACAAAGCGTTCGCTGTTTAGAATTTCGATCAGTGTCTCCAGGCGATAGTCAGGACGTGGTGGTGCTGTCTTTTTCTTTTCTGAGCGACTCATGCGATCATAGGCTTGTTTACGTTGCTGGTATTCTAACGCCGCCTGGAAGCCATCACGAACAATAGTTTCAACGCCTAAACGCGTTTGTGGGTAACGAACCGTCATGTTGTCACCCCAGTTGCTTTGCTTAACGTTTTCACCCAGCGCGAACTTGATAGACTCAGGCGCTGCATCAAACTTCATAATGTTAGCATCTGTTCCCCAACGCAGTTTAATGACCTGCGCCTGACCACCAACCGGGTTAGCCGATCCGTGCAGTAACTGAGCCATGGTGGTGCCACCAGCGAGTGAGCGATAAATATGAATGTCGTCCGGGTTGACCACGTCGCCAATACGTACTTCTGACGTAATCGCTTCAGAGCCTTCATTCACACCACCGTCAATCGCAATGTGTGAATGCTCATCAATAATGCCCGGCGTCAAGTGCATACCCGCGGCATCAATGACTTTGACACCCGACGGTGCGCTCAGGTTTTTACCCACTTCGGCAAATTCACCGTTACGGACAAGCACATCCGTTTCTTCCAGAATGCCTTCATCACTGGCAGTCCAAACCGTTGCGTTACGAATTAATACATCTTGTCGCTCAGGCAAACCATCTAAACCATAAGCAACATTCGGGAAGGTCAACTGACTGACGTATTCAGCTGTATTACTGCTGCTACTTTGAGTGTCGTCCGCCTGGCTGTCTTGTGAGGCGACCTGCGCAACAAGCGAACTGGACTCCCCTTGCGGAGAGACCGCTTCCAGAGTGAAGTTTTGCTGAGACGCGGGTGTTAACTGAAAGCGCCACGTACCTGCCGGCTGAGTGTCCATATCAGCAACAAATGACACGGTATCATCGGTGCGCTCCACATTACGAAGGGGTTGAGTGCTCTCACCGATCGTGAGTTCGCCGCTTAAAACCGCACCGGGCTTCAATGTCAGCGAGACATTCTGACCATTCCAGTCAATGGTATAGTGACCGGCAAAGTCGACCAGCTCACGAGAAACCAACTCGTTTTCTTCACCTTGTAACCAGACCGACTGTATTTCGCCGTCTTCAAAAATATCACCTTTCACCATCACAAAGTCGGCCATGTAACCACTGGCTAATTTACCCACTTTGTCATCAACACCGGCAATTTTGGCTGCAGTAGTCGTTAAAGCTGCCAGCGCTTTTTCTTTACTCAGGCCATGCTCCACCGCTTTACGCAGATTCGGCCAAAAGTCTTCCGACTTTTCCAGTTCGCTTAAGGTTAACGCAAAGTTGACATCTGCGTTTGCCAGCATCGCCGGATTTGAAGGCGCGCGTTCCCAGTGGCGTAATTTCGCCAAGTCGACATCAAGATGTGCATCGACGCCACTGACATTTGGTGCTGCCGGGAAGTTCAGCGGTAAAATCAAATCACTTTCAGTATTCTTAACCGAGTTCAGACGAGCGTATTCATAACCCGAGCCAACATAAACGCTTGGCACGTTAAACTGATCAAAGACATCGTCCGCTCGCAGCAAAGTTTTCTCATCTGAGACTTTGAACACAATGCCTTCAGATTCAATATTTTTCAGTGAATCAAGCGCCGCATTAAACTCAACCGGTTGATTATGTGATTGCTTGCCGTAGGCATTTTCATACCAATTTGCGTCAGACAGAGTCTGCCTCACCAGCGCAATACTGCCCATTAAAGAAGACGGATACTGTTGCTGGGAGCTGCCTTTGTCAAACGAGCCAAAATGCTTTGATTCACTTCGGTAAATCACATCGTTAGCAATTTTATCGGCAAGCGAAACAGTCGCTGCCTGACCTTGAAAAATACCATCGAGCTTAGCTGTTTGTACGCTGGTAAAACCCTCAGACACCCACTTCTTGGCATTCTCAGAGTTGGTTTTGAACGCTGCGTACCAATCTTTCTCCGCACGAATAGCATCGTTTGCGGCATTACCGCCTTCACGTTCATTGTTATAAATAGGTGTGTCGCTATCCGTTTTTGCGTAAGTAACGTCAATACCGTAACTGCTGTATGGGTCAATAAAGCCTGGGTAGATTGTATAGCCCGTACCATCAATGACCCGTGCGCCAGCCGGCGCACGATTACCGCTTTCTACACTTTTAACTTTGCCGTTTTCAATAATGAGCGTTGCGTTACTGACAACCTCACCGGGCTCCGTCACAACCGTTGCATTTTGAATAGCCGTTAGGCTCGGCGTGTTGTCCCGCATACCATTCGTCCGGGACGTTTGATCAGCACTCGTTGGCAACGCTAACACGGATGTCACCGCTAACGCTGCCGCACTAAGCTTGTGCATTGTCTTCATGAGTTTGTTCCCCATTCTAATGAGATTTTCTTTTATTATTTCGTCTACCAGTTAAAGCCTTAATTATGTTAGAAACAAGCACGAACCGATAAATCGTGTATTATTAACGGTAAGTGCACGATAATAAGGAGAATATCCAATGAAAAAATCACTGTCCGTACTTTTTGCGAGCGTTGCTCTTAGTTTATCTGCCAGCACTATCGCTAACGAGCACGCATTTAACGACGGCGAAAAGGCTGTTGAGTATCGCCAAAAAGCCTTGTCTATTATGCAGCAGAACTTCGCGGCTATGGCTGAAATGGTGAAAGGCGAAGTGAACTACGACGCACAGGTCTTCACGAACCGTGCAAAAGACTTCGAAAGTTTAGCAGGTATTCCATGGAGCGGCTTTGCGGTCGAAGGCGCTATGCCAGGCGACAATACCGATGCGCTAACGGCTATCTGGGATAACTGGGAAGATTTCCAGCAACGGTCGAATGACTTACAGCAATATGCATCAGAGCTCGCCGTTGCCGCTGAAACAGGCTCAATGGATAACATCAAGCCTGTATTTATGAACGCAGCACAAACCTGTAAAGGCTGTCACGACGAATATAAAGACTGAATTACAGCAATAACATAAAGAGCAACCACACAGCTATTGCCAGCAGTAAACCTTGCCATCCTGGCTTTAATTGCGGCGCCGGCTGTGTGGTATTTTTATAGCCGTGAACCATCGCACCAACCAATTTAATGCCCTTCAGGCGATACATAGCAACCGCTAAAATATGGAATGCGATAACAACTAATATCGCGTCAAACTGAGTTTTATGCCAGTCAGTCAGCAATTCTTGTGTGTCAGACGACACCCAGCTCGCTAACGGTCCTGAAAATAAAATGCCATCACTAGAGAAAAGCCCGGTCACGGCCTGAGCAATAAGCAAAGCTAACATTAGCAGCACGGCCCAGCCACCGGCTGTACTATGCGTCGTTTCCGGCTGGTATTGACCATTAAAAAGTGTTTTCAAATGAGAGGGAATACGTAAAGGAGAACGCACAAAGGCCTTAAAACGGGCGTTATTACTACCAAAGATCCCCCACGCAACTCGCATGACTAACAGCGACAAAATGGCGACACCAAAGTCTTTATGCAAGTCCATACGACCGTTATCAGCGGTCCACCATAACCCAATCACCAATAAAATGATCATCAGATGAAAAAGGCGTACAAAGCTGTCCCAAACCTTTACAGAATTTTCTTTCTGAATCATCGTGTTAACTCCAAAACACTAGGAAAACTCGATACCAGGTGCTAGGGTATAGTTAATTCAATGAAAAAGGTAGTAGGCATGACGAAAGTTTTAATTGCTGACGATGACTTTATTAGTCTGGAAGTCCTAAAAGCGATGCTCGGTCAATACAATGTCGAGATTCTTACCGCAACCACTGGTGAAGAAGCACTGACTCAAGCCAAAGCAATGCCCAACCTCATTTTCCTTGATTACGAAATGCCCGATATGTCGGGTGCTGAGGTTTGCAAAACCTTACGTGGTCAGCCTGAATTTGAAAATACGCCCATTATCGCCATAACCAGCCACCAAAGCGCCAGTGAAATGACAGCGTGCCGCGAGGCTGGCATGGACGCTACGTTGCATAAACCGGTTTCTCCCGAAGCATTGGAGGAGCTGTTCAACGAGTATGTGAAGCCTTAATATTATTTAAAGCGTTGATCATCAGCCAACTGAACCAGTGCTTCACTCTCTTTTAAAAACTGCTGTGAAAAATCACCAAAATACGTTTGTGCTTCGCTGTATAAGTGTATTAATTCGTCCTTATTGCCTTCTTTAAGCACTTTCAGCAACTCTGAAAACAAGTTCAGATAACGACTGATGGACTCAGTGCGCTCGCCATGAGACAACATAATATCGGCATACAGTTCTGGGTTCTGCGCGAAGAGTCGACCGACCATCATTAGCTCCATTCGGTAAATGGGCGAGCTAACATTAAGCAGATTCTCTATATCGACATTTTCTTTTGCCATGTGCAGACCATACACGAAGGTGCTTAAATGTCTGAACGCTTGTACCCAGCCCATGGCTTCATCATGCGCCTCAGCGTCGGTTTGGTATAAATGAGCTCCCCAATTAGACAGCTGCTCCATGAGCCATTGGTACTCTTCGGGTCTACGCCCCGGTGTAACCACTATTAACTGTTTTGCGAAGGTCTTTATTGTCGGACCAAACATTGGGTGCAGACCCACCACCGGACCAGCGTGAACGCTCAGCATTGCGTTAAGCGGACCTTCCTTGGTACTTGTAATATCAGCCAGAACACAGTCATCGGGTAGCTTCGGTAATGACGCGATCACTGTTTCTGTTTGATTAATAGGAACGCTGATAACAACCAACTGTGTGTGATTTAAAGCCTCGTCATCCGGCCAGGCGTCGCCTTTATCGACAATAATGGTTCGGTAACCGGTTTGCTGAAAGAACTCAACAAACTTAGCGCCTAAGGCTCCTTTGCCGCCAACGACAATAACCGGCCTTTCCGGAGTGGATGAAGTTTGACTAGCCTGTCCGGTTTGGGTTTGGTAGGAGTTGCGAATAACTCGGCGTAAAATGTCTTCAACAAAATCTTCCGACACGCCAAGTTCAATCGCCCTTTTTTTGCGCGCCTGTATCATTTTGTTTTCCCGCTCAGGAACATAAAGCGGCTGCCGCAAGGCCTTTTTAACATCACCGACTTCGGCGGTTAATGCCTCGCGCTTCGCCAGTAAGCGGATAAGTTCTTCGTCGGTGCTGTCTATCGACTGCCTTAGCTCGTCTAATTTTTCTTGCGGTGTTTTATTCATGGGTATCGTTTTAATTAAGGCTGATTAAAATAGCGCGGTACGCTTTTTGAACATTTTGCATCTTAGCAACACTACCGCCTTTATCGGGGTGGTATTTATGTACCAGGCGGCGGTACTGCTTTTTTACTTGTTTTTCGGTCAACGGCGGTATTAATTCCATCACTTCACAAGCTTCGTCGGTCGGCATCAGTTGCTTAGTGGAAAAATCTTGCCCCATTCTTTCCCAAAAGTCATTAAGCATCGACTCTACATCGGTTTCAGAAGTATTGCTCAGTTGACTTAAGTCTAAATAATACTCCGCCAGAGAGTCGTTTTCGGCTAGCGTTTCTTCACCCTGCTGCCATGGCTGACATTCAATATTCAGCGTATGAATGAATAACTCGTATTTCTTTTGCAAACGCCAACGTTCACGCAGCTTATATAAGCTGTGGAACAAAATGAAATGCGTTTGAAACAGGTTTAGGGGATCGCGCAGCGCCGTTTTATCAAAAAACTGGTACGGCTCAGCTTGCAAAGCCTCAATGAGTTGATGCTCTGTCCAGTGATGCTGGGAGTCCAAACATTCAGCCAAAATTTGGATAAGTATTTCAATGTCTTCTTCCATAGCAATTAGGCTAACAAAAAACCCAGCTCAAGGCTGGGTTTTTCTTTGCTATTTCGATTTTTAATCGCGTTCTTAAGAAAGCTTCTCACGAATACGTGCAGACTTACCTGAACGCTCACGCAAGTAGTAAAGTTTCGCGCGACGAACTGCACCGCGACGCTTCACTTTAATGCTATCTACCAATGGGCTGTGCGTTTGGAAAGTACGCTCAACACCTTCACCATTCGATACTTTACGTACCGTAAATGCAGAGTGAAGACCACGGTTACGAACACGGATAACAACACCTTCGAACGCCTGCAGACGTTCACGGTTGCCTTCCTTAACTTTTACATTTACAACAACAGTGTCACCTGGTGCAAACTCAGGTAAATCTTTTTTCATTTGCTCTTCTTCAAGAGCTTTAATGATATTTTGGCTAACTTTTGCCATTTTTATATCTCCTATCCTAGATAAACTGTCCGCTGTTAGCTGGATGACCGTTGTTCAATAAATTCACTCAACAAGGCTTCCTGCTCGTCAGTCAGAGCTAGGTCTTTAATTAACTCCGGACGTTGCAGCCATGTTCGCCCTAAGGACTGCTGCAACCGCCAGCGACGTATTTTGTCATGGTTTCCACTCAATAGTACTGAGGGAACCTGCTGCTCGTTATAAACTTCCGGTCTCGTGTAATGCGGGCAATCCAGTAAACCATTTGCAAAAGAATCTTCCTCTGCAGAGTCCCGATGCCCCAACACGCCGGGCACTAATCTTGAAATAGCATCAATCAGCACCATTGCTGGTAACTCACCGCCGCTTAACACATAGTCCCCAATTGACCATTGTGCATCGACATACTTTTCAATAACGCGTTCGTCAATGCCTTCATAACGGCCAGCAATTAATATCATTCGATCATTACCAGAGAGCGACTGCACTCCTCTATGATCCAATGTTTGCCCCTGAGGTGACAGATAAATAACCGGCGTATCCTGACCAAGGTCGTTTTTAGCGGCCTCAATAGCATCAACCAAAGGCTGTACCATCATCAGCATGCCAGGTCCCCCACCGTATGGTCTGTCGTCGACCGTGCGATGGCGATCGTGAGTGAAATCACGAGGATTCCAAACACTCACCTGTAATAAACCTTCCTTTATGGCTCTACCAGTAACACCGTAATCGGTAACGGCAGAAAACATGTCAGGAAATAAGCTAATAACACCAATTTTCAATGGGACTTCCATTAGAAGTCAGACGGCCAGTCAACCTGAATACGCTTCTCTTCCCGATTAATCTCAGTGATATATTCACTTTGAATAAACGGAATAAGACGCTCAGACTTTCCAAACGCATCATTGCTATTTGCTTTTACCACCAATACATCATTCGATGCGGTTGGCATTATCTGTTCAACCACCCCCATGTCATAGCCTTGAAGGTTCACCACTTGCAAACCAATTAGGTCGTGCCAGTAGAACTCATCATCAGCTAATTCAGGCAACTCATCCGCAGTTATGCAGATATCCGCTCCGGTCAGGCGCGCAGCTTGATCGCGGTCGGACACACCTTCCAGTCGAGCAATCAGTCCCTTATTGTGGCGACGCCACTCAGCGACTTCGATAGTTTGCTCGCCTTTTTGTTTGAGCAGCCAAGGGCTGTATTCAAATATTGACTCAGGGTCTTGCGTAAATGACTGTACTTTCAGCCAACCTTTTACGCCATACACCGCACCTAAGCGACCTATAACGATATGTTCTGACTGAGCCATCATTAACTACCCTGAACAATTAATGCTTACGCCGCAGCGCTTGCATCTTTAACTAATTTAGCAACGCGCTCAGATAATTGTGCGCCTTTGCCTACCCAGTGCTCGATGCGGTCAACATCAACACGAAGTTTTTCTTCCTGACCACGAGCTAGTGGGTTAAAAAATCCTACGTTCTCGATGAAACGACCGTCGCGTGAACGGCGACTGTCAGCAACTACCATTTGGTAGAAGGGGCGCTTTTTCGCACCGCCACGTTGTAAACGAATGGTTACCATTGCGTTCCTCAATATAACTGTTGTTTAAATGTAAAAAATAGCAAAGCCCTCCGACTGAGTCGGAAGGCTCGGCAATTCTACTGATTTTTCGTTGAAATGCAAGCTTGACGCGCTTTTTCCTAACGGCCTGGAAACATTCCCGGAGGCAGTTTCCCACCCATACCGCGCATCATTTTCTGAAGACCGCCGCCTTTCATCTTTTTCATCATTTTTTGCATCTGCATAAACTGCTTCAGTAACTTGTTCACGTCCTGAACTTGCGTTCCTGAACCCGTCGCAATACGGCGTTTACGAGAGCCTTTAATGACATCGGGGTGACGCCTTTCCTGTGGGGTCATTGAATTAATAATCGCTTCCATACGAAGCGTCATTTTATCATCCATTTGACCTTTAATTTGGTCGGTCATTTTACCCATGCCGGGCATTTTATCCATGAGCCCCATCATGCCGCCCATCTCACGCATTTGCACAAGCTGGTCCCGAAAGTCTTCCAGTGAAAACTGGCCTTTTTTCATAACTTTCTTGGCGACTTTCTCAGCTTTCTCCTTGTCGACCTTCTGTTCGACTTCTTCGATGAGCGACAGCACATCGCCCATACCAAGAATACGTGACGCAACCCGATCGGGATGGAAAGCCTCCAGGGCATCCGTTTTTTCACCAACACCAAGAAACTTAATAGGCTTGCCAGTAATATGGCGAATCGATAATGCAGCACCACCACGAGCGTCACCATCGGTTTTCGTTAAAATAACACCGGTTAACGGCAATGCATCACTAAACGCCTTTGCCGTGTTCGCCGCGTCCTGACCGGTCATCGCATCAACGACAAACAGCGTTTCAATAGGCTTAATGCTTGAGTGAAGCTGCTGAATCTCCGCCATCATGTCTTCATCGACCGCTAAACGACCTGCCGTATCGACCAGAACCACATCGACAAACTGTTTACGCGCAGCCGCTATGGCCGCATTGGCGATATCAACCGGCTTTTGTTCGGTAGACGACGGGAAAAAATCGACTCCCACCTGTTCTGCAATGGTTTCCAACTGTTTAATGGCCGCCGGACGATACACGTCGGCACTAACCACCATGACTTTCTTTTTCTCGCGCTCGGTCAAAAACTTGGCGAGCTTACCCACACTGGTCGTTTTACCCGCACCCTGCAAGCCTGCCATTAGTATCACAGCCGGTGGTTGTGTATTCAGTTGCAAAGGAGCGTTGCCTTCGCCCATCGCCGCTTCTAATTCTGACTGGACGATTTTGACGAACACCTGACCCGGTGTCAGGCTTTTATTGACCTCAGTACCAACCGCTCGTTCTTTTACCTTTGCGATAAAATCTTTTACAACCGGTAACGCAACGTCAGCCTCAAGCAGCGCCATACGCACTTCACGTAACGTTTCCTTTATATTATCTTCTGTCAGCCGACCTCGGCCACCGATAGAACGCATCGTCTGCGATAGGCGTTCTGATAAATTTTCAAACATATCGGTCGTCTCTTTTAATTTCGGAATTCTGGCGTACAAAGTGAATGGGGGCAGTATATCCGAATTGCAAGAAAGTTTCGCCCCCGAAGTATTGGGTTTACCCGTTTGACAACGTATACTCAACATCAAGAACAACAAACATCAGGGAAACTGAGCGCGTGATGCTCTTTATATTGCTGCTAATCAGTGTCGTCGGCTATTCGGCTAGTGCTTTCATCATTTTGCAAACCGTATTTAACGGTAAAGAGCATAAGCCAGCGTCACAAATTATTCCCGCAGGTATCGCTATCATTGCGCATGGTTGGCTTATTGTTCAGCAGCTCGCTGTTGATGACTTTGACCATATTAATCTGTCGTCCAGTCTGAGTATGGTCGCCCTATTTGTCACCGTGACCTCATTCATTCGCTTCCAGCGCTTCAGTAATTTGTTTCTTAAGCCCATTATTTACCTGTTTTCAGCGTTGACCTGTGTATTGTTGGTATTTACCCCGGTTCATCTCGGGGCAGACATTAGCTCAAAACATGCGTTATTTATTCATATTGCACTGTCGCTAATTGCTTACGGCATTCTTGCGCTGGCCACGCTATACGCAATACAAACCAGCTACTTAAGCCGTATTTTAAAACGACGTAAAAATCACTCGCTACTCAACAAGCTTCCGCCACTAATGACCATAGAAAGAAACTTTTTTAATTTATTGGCACTTGGCACCGTAGCGTTGTTTGTTGCTTTGGGCAGTGGCTTTTTATTTCTAGAAGATATGTTTGCCCAGAACCAAGCACATAAAACCATATTAACCAGCCTGGCAGCCATCATTTACCTAATTGCGCTTGTTTTACATCGGGTTTCCGGCCTGCGTGGGCGGCTCATTGTCCTATTGACGCTGACGGCTAGCACGTTACTTACGCTTGGGTATTTTGGAAGTCGTTTTGTGAAAGACTTCTTAATAGGCTAAACAACCCTTGACTTCATCGCTCAGCACTCTAAATTGTCACCTTCTAATTTAACGTAAGGAAATAACCGTTGGACGAGATATCAACGAGCCTGTTGCTCGTTATTTTAGCCGTACTGATATTTTTATCCGCTTACTTTTCAGGCTCTGAAACCGGGATGATGTCGATTAACCGATATCGCCTAAGACATCTGGTGCAAAGTAATCACCGCGGAGCCAAGCGCGTCCAGCATTTATTAGATCGCCCCGATAGGCTCATTGGTCTTATTCTTATTGGCAACAATTTAGTCAACATTGGTGCCTCAGCGATAGCCACTATTATCTGTTTGCGTTGGTTTGGTGACGCCGGTATTGTCGTCGCTACTTTCGGACTGACTCTCATCATCCTCATATTCTCAGAAGTTACCCCGAAAACGATCGCCGCGCTGCACCCGGAAGAGATCTCTTTTCCAAGCTCATTGATCTTGCTACCACTTCTCAAAGTCATGTATCCGGTGGTCATTGGTGTCAATGCGATAACCAACTCATTTATGAAACTTCTCGGAGTCAATCCTAAGCAGTCAGGTATGGCTGATGCACTCAGTACCGAAGAGCTTCGGACAGTGGTTAATGAAGCCGGAAATTTAATACCCACTTCTCACCAGGAAATGTTAGTCAGCATACTCGACTTAGAAAAGGTCACCGTAGAAGACGTGATGGTGCCACGTAATGAAATTATCGGCATCGACATTAATGATGAGTGGAAGTCTATCGTCAAGCAATTGTCTAATGGCCAACACACCAGGGTATTGCTTTACCGTAACGAAATAGACGATGCCGTCGGTTTCCTGCATGCCCGCGATGTCATGCGGCTAATGACAAAAAACCAATTTAACGCAGACAAGTCTATATTAGTGCGCGCCGCACGGGATATTTACTTTATTCCAGAAGGCACGCCACTCAATGTCCAACTATTAAAATTTCAGCGTAGTAAAGAGCGCATAGGGCTGGTAGTTGATGAGTACGGCGATATTCAAGGCCTGGTAACGCTGGAAGATATTCTGGAAGAAATTGTCGGTGACTTCACAACGACCATGGCACCGGCGCCGAGCGAGTCGGTGACTCAAGAAAGCGACGGTGTTTACGTCGTAGACGGGTCAGCAAACTTGCGCGAACTGAATAAAGAAATGGATTGGGACTTCCCAACGGACGGTCCGAAAACACTCAGCGGTCTTATCATCGAACAGTTTGGCGATATACCTGACTCGCGCTTATGTCTGCGCCTTGGCGGCTACCCGGTAGAGCTGGTTGAAGTCGGAGATACTATGATTAAACAAGCTCGCGTTCTGCCTGAGCTCTACAAGACACCGACAGAAGCCCAAAATGACTAACCAAAGAAAAGACGCCACAACCAACCTTTTTGCAAATCTTCTTCACAAGTCTTGAGCTGCGTCGCATAGGTTAATGAGCGGCGCTTAACAATTTTTGATACGCGAACAAGCCACGGCTTTTTCAAGTAACTTTTCCGTTGATAGCCGCCCCACCCCTCATGATAATTCAGGTATTGTCCGTAGGCGTCCCACTTTGAAACGCCATTGACTTGATACGTTTTATAGATAAACCAACCCATAAAATCGATTGCATCTTCAAATGAAGAGCGACTTGCCCAACTGTTGCCTGTTTCTCGTTGATAGTCTTCCCAAGTCATGGTTTTTGCTTGCGAATACCCGTAAGCGGAACTGACCCGTCCCCATGGAATGAAGCCTAATAAATAATCTCTGGGCGGCAACGCATCATGCTTAAACGAGCTTTCCTGATACATCATAGCCATAGGAACATGGATAGGGACGCCCCAACGTTCGCGGGCGTCTTCGGCGGCGTCGTACCAATCGCGATGCTCTTCAAAAATAGCACAAATGTTCTCTGGATTTTCAGGGGGCGGGGTTGCACAACCACTTAACAGAACAGCAAAAGCCGCTGCTGTAAAAGTGATTCGATTCATTGGCTTAAAAAAATGTATTTTCATTGAACTTTCTTCAAATAGGTTACTCTGAATATATGAACACATTGAGAGTTAACGTATTTGTTCATCCCCTGAACGTTTTATTTGACGCAGCCAACATTGGCTGCGTTTTTTTATGCGTCATATAAAACAGCTAACGACCCGGCTGCTTCGCATTTTCAAAATAATTCATTAAAAAAGTGTCAAAGTCGACCTTATTGTCTTGTTCATATCGATCATTGAATGCAGTTTCTGACCTCTGGGCCCATTCACTAAAGTCATTCTGACTGTATAACTCAAGACCAGAACTTATCATTTGCTGACGATATTGCTTCGCTAAAAGCATGCCTATGCGGCTGTTGTCCCAGTTTTCAGACTTTAGCTGATGCATGATTTGCCCGGAAAGTGTTCGCTCCGGGTTTAACACCCATTCGTACAAGTCCGCCAGATCATTCTGATAGTCCTTCGAATGACTCGAGTTGTCCAGCGTTTTTGCCAACAGTGAAAAATCGGCAAACAGCTCTTCAAGCCAGTCAGCCATTAGTCTGTCGATACCATTATGCGCCAGACTTAAGCGTGGGTTACGGCCTTGCATAACCACTTTGGTAAAATTCTTATCCGCTTGTTGTTGCTGCTCCCAAGTCATCTCGTCACTTGGCTGCAACAAACAGTGCAGTAATAACAAATCGAGGAAGCGCATTTGTTGAGCGGTAATCCCCACGTCGCTAAATGGATTCACATCCAGCGCTCTTATTTCAATGTACTCAACCCCACCACGCTCTAACGCTTGACTTGGCGTTTCGCCATCCCGGGCAATCTGCTTGGGCCGAATTGGCGAGTAAAACTCATTTTCTATCTGCAAAATATTGTCGTTTAATTGACGGTATTCGTCGTCGACTTTTACACCTATTTTCGAAAACTGCTGAGACTGGGTCGTTATTGCTTTACGCAAACCTTCTACGTACTCTCCCAAAGAGTTATAGGTAATTTTTAACGTCGCCTGCTCTTTATTGGTGTAGCCCAAATCACTCATGCGCAAAGACGTACCATAAGGCAAAAACACCGTTCCTTTACCAACCGTGTCAAAGTCCCACTTGTTCAACAACTCTTCATTATTGGTCTGGGTAAAAAACGACTTACACAATGCCGGCGATGCACCAAACAAGTAGGGAATAACCCAGGCAATGCGTTTGAAGTTACGAATTAAACCGAAATATCTTTTACTGCGATAATCACTGTCATTCACTTCGCCGTCCATTTGCGCGAGCTGATCCCACATCTCATCGGATACTGAGAAGTTATAATGAACACCAGCAATGACTTGCATGGTCGCTCCGTAGCGGTAAGTTAACCCTCGCCGGTATAAACTTTTCATTCGCCCGGAGTGAGAGTCTCCATATTTAGCAATACGAATGTCCTTATCGGAGCCCAGATAGCACGGCATACTCATCGGCCATAACAGTTCTTCTCCGATAGCGTTATAAGTGACCCGGTGAATATCACGTAATTGCTTTAATGTGGTATCAATATCCGTTGCTACTGGTGTAATAAACTCCAGAAGGTTCTCAGAATAGTCTGTTGTGATGGTTGGGTGAGTCAAGGTACGGCCTAACTTACCTGGGTGATCGGTCGTTGCGAGCGTGCCATTTTCATTAATACGCAAGGCTTCGCGCTCGATACCACGTTTTATTCCCTGCCAAACATTCGGCTTATCACTTTGCTTAAGCGTTTCTACAACTGATTGAAATGTGGCTTGCAAGAGACTACTCCACTGACAAAAACGGATTATTTTCTGCTGCTAAGCTTACTGGTAAATACTTTAAACGTCCATGATAGAGGTGGTAATTTTCCTGATATTGCTTGGCGATTCACCATCAACATGGCAGACTAACGCACGTATACAACCCTCTTTCGGTTATGGATTACCATGAGCTCATTCTGGACGTTTTTACAGCTGATTTTTGTTGTTCTGCAAGTATCAAGCCTTGTGCTTTACGCGCTGCTGCCCTCCCCCTGGAGCGACACCGTTCTGGTCGCAATGATAACGTTCAGCTTAATTATAGGCATTGCTATTTGGTGGTGGTCACGCCGTAACGCGTTAACCGCGCCTTTCCGCCAGCCGTTTTTGTCATCTGATTCAATGCAGCTTTTTGAACAAGTTTTTAATGACTTGCCGACTCGAGTTTACTGGCGCGATTCTGAGCTAAATTTACTCGGTGGCAACGAGGCTTTTGCTAAAGACTTGGGTCTTGCGCCAGACGCAATTACCGGGAAGTCCGATAGTGATATTCCGATACTCGCCAATAACTTAACTCTCCGGAAGAAAGACCAGAAGACCTTTGCAGAGCAACACCCCTCAACCAACGAAGAGTTGGAGTTAACCCTTGCTCAGGGGAGTCGTTGGGTTGAGCATTCCAGTGTACCGCTGCACGATGACGACGGTAACATCATTGGTATTTTAGGCAGCTACTACGACATTTCCGGCATTAAATCGGTTGCCGAGGAAATGGAAAAAGCCAAAGAAACCGCAGAAAATGCGAACCGCTCTAAGGGCGAATTTCTTGCTAATATGAGTCATGAAATTCGCACACCGATTAATGCCATTGTCGGTATGGCTAACTTGTGCCTTAAAACGGAGTTGAATCAGAAGCAGAAACGCTACATCAAGGTCATCGACTCGTCCTCGCAAGCGTTGTTAGGTGTGATTAATGACATCCTCGACTTTTCAAAAATTGATGCCGGTAAACTGACCGTTGAAGAAATACCGTTTGATTTGCAAGACGTACTGACGTCGTTAGCCGACATGTTTGCCTATCGCGCCTACGACAAAGATCTCGAGTTCATTATTAATTTACCGGCCAATATTCCCACCAAGCTGATTGGTGATCCACTGCGCTTAAACCAGGTACTTGTGAACCTCATTAGCAACGCCATAAAGTTCACCGAAGACGGCGAAATCAATGTCGCAGTTAACTTGCTCGACAGCTCAGACAACGACGTTCTGCTGCGTATTTCAGTCACCGATACCGGTATTGGCATGGACGAAGAACAACGAGCCAATTTATTTAAAGAGTTTACTCAGGCCGATACCTCAACCACACGCAAGTATGGTGGCACCGGGCTTGGTCTTGCGATATCCCGTCGACTCATTCTCTTGATGGGAGGTGATATCGGTGTGACAAGTGCCGTTGAACAAGGATCGACTTTCTATATCGAGATACAGCTGCCGGTGCAGCGCGAGCAAGACAACAGCCACCACGAATATCTGCTCAAGCACTTAACCGACAAACGAATTTTGGCGGTTGATGACAATTTGAGTACTCGCGAAATGCTTTATGAAATGCTGCGCAGTTATAAAGTTGACGTCAAGGTGTGCCGCACTGCCGAGCAAGCGCTTAAAGTCTTTGACGAATCCGTTCAGGAAGGCAACCCATACGAGTTACTGCTCGTTGACTGGCGACTGCCGGGTATGGACGGTTTGCAATTGTGCGAGAAAATAACTCAGACTTACGATGCCGATATACGTCCTAAGCTAACGTTAGCTACCGGCTATTACGCTGAAGAACTGTCGGAAAAAGCCAAACGTGCGGGTGTAAACGATATTTTATCGAAGCCATTTACTGCATCGACACTCGGACGCAGTTTAACCTCAACACTTCTGCACCGGGATATTGACGAAGAAATCAGCCCGGAACCATCCGGTAGTATTCCTGATAATCTGATTGGCGCGCCCGTATTGGTTGTGGAAGACAACGAAATTAACCAACAGGTAGCACGTGAGATACTCAGCAGTCATAAGTTTCAGGTTGATATAGCAGAGAACGGTCAGCTTGCTGTAGAGGCGGTGCGCAAAAAAAATTACGCCATCGTACTTATGGATATTCAGATGCCAGTAATGGATGGACTTAAAGCCGCACAACAGATTCGAACTGAATTCACATACAAACAACTGCCCATTCTGGCCATGACAGCCAATGCAATGAGCGGCGATGAAGAGCGTTCGCTGGCGGCGGGTATGCAAGGCCATATACCTAAACCCATTGACGAGAAAGTGCTACTAAAAGCCATTTCGAAATGGGCAGTTCCCGGTGACTATTCGGATGAGAACGCCAACGATACTGGATCTGTAGATGAGCAACCGGAACCTACTGCCAATACGCCAATAAAAATACCACAAGTCAAAGGGATTGATTTTGAGTCTGCCCTCGCTCGACTACAGTACAACGTTGAATTGTATTTAAAACTGGTGGAGCAGCTTTACGAGAGCTATCAAGGTAGTGCGACCAAGGTGTCGGACTTTATCACGCGCGGCCAACATGACAGCGCCAAACGTTATTTTCACTCATTGAAAGGCGCAGCAGCTAACTTAGGCTTTACGCAACTTAAAAATAAAGCCGCTGATTTAGAGTCTTTTATGGCGGAAGGTGAAATTGACAAAGTCGCTGACCAAATAACCGAACTTGAAAAACGCTTGCGTTTCGCACACCAGGCAGCACAAGATCTAGAAACTATTCAGCAGCATCAATCGTAAGGTTAATTATGATACGTTACTTTTTTCTAATCCCCCTGCTGCTCAGTCTGCTTTGGTTGCTATACCTTAAGACGAATGGCTGGACGATTAAGCAAGGGTACAAAGGATTTGTCTATATCGCCGTTATAAGCGCAGTCATCGCCGCTTTTTACACGGCGATGATGTTTATTACAGGGCGTTAGTCATTAGGGAGCAGCTGGACTAAACCAGCGCAAGCAGTATGCCGGCAGCCACAGCTGACCCCAGCACACCGGCCACATTAGGCCCCATAGCGTGCATTAACAGGAAGTTCTGTTGATTCGAGTCCAAGCCCACCTTATTCACAACACGCGCAGCCATGGGAACTGCAGAAACACCTGCCGCACCAATAAGCGGGTTGATAGGATCTTTACTAAACTTCGCCATTAACTTCGCCATAAGCACCCCACTTGCCGTACCTATCGCAAAAGCAATTGCACCAAGTAATAAAATACCCAATGTCTGGAAGCTTAGAAACTGATCCGCCTGAAGCTTTGAGCCTACGGCTAAGCCTAAGAAGATAGTCACGATGTTAATCAGCTCATTTTGGGTTGTCTTAGTAAGCCGCTCAACAACTCCTGATTCACGCATTAAGTTACCTAAACAGAACATGCCAACCAACGGCGTTGCCGACGGTAGAAATAATAATGTTAAGGTAATTGCGATAAGCGGGAAAAACAGCTTTTCACGACGTGCGACGGGTCGTAACTGCTCCATTTTAACCTGGCGCTCTTCTTCAGTAGTAAGCAGCTTCATAATTGGTGGCTGAATAATAGGCACCAACGCCATGTAAGAGTACGCTGCAACCGCAATGGCACCTAATAAATCCGGAGCTAATTTTGACGCCAGAAATATTGCAGTGGGCCCGTCAGCACCACCGATAATTGAAATAGCAGCCGCATCTGACATTGAAAACTCAATGCCCGGAACAATGTTCAAAGCAATGGCTCCAAACAATGTTGCGAAAATACCAAACTGAGCAGCACCGCCCAGAAACAGCATCTTAGGGTTTGCCAACAACGGACCAAAGTCTGTTAATGCTCCGACCCCCATAAAAATCAGCAATGGAAACACGCCAGTGTCAATACCGACCGAATAGACGTAATACAACACTCCGCCCGGCTCAGTAAACCCAGCCAGCGGAATGTTGGCCAGTATCGCGCCAAAGCCGATTGGCAATAGCAGTAACGGCTCAAATTTTTTCGATATCGCTAAGTACAACAATAACCCGCCGACCAATATCATGCTGAACTGGCCCAGCGTCATTGCGGAAATACCGGTGGTTTCCCACAAAGTCATTAACTTATCCATGTTAACCCACCGTTACTAAGCTATCGCCCACTGTTACCGCATCGCCTTCTTTTACATGAATCGCGTTCACGGTGCCGTCATTTTCCGCTTTAATATCGGTTTCCATTTTCATTGCTTCCATGACCAGAACGACATCTCCGGCTTTAACCTGACTGCCTTCCTTTGCAACGACTTTGAAAATATTTCCCGCTAACGGCGCTTTAATCGTTGTTCCTTCACCGCCGCTTGCACCATCACTTGGGGATGCCGACGCTGACTGTTTGTTACCTGAACTTTGCGCTTCTACTGAGTCAACCTGACCAGAAGGGCCCACTTTTACACTGAACTTCTGACCGTCGACTTCCACATCATAAAGCTCGACACCGCCACTTGATTGTGCCGGAGCGGGCTGCGCTTGCTCTCCTTCAGATGAACTTTCACCAGGCTCTTTCGGGGCTGGCTCAAAGGCATCCGGGTTGTCGCGGTTTTTCAGGAACTTAAGACCGATTTGTGGGAACAGCGCGTAGGTCAATACGTCATCTTCGACATTATCAGCTAGACGAATGTCCTGTTCTTTCGCCGTTTTCTTGAGCTCTTCAGTCAGCGCGTCCATTTCATCGTCAATTAAGTCAGCCGGACGACAGGTAATAGGCTCATTACCATCTAACACACGTTTTTGCAGATCTTTATTCACTTCTGCCGCTGTCGCACCGTACTCGCCTTTCAGAACCGCTGCAGTCTCTTTTGAAATATTGGCATAACGCTCACCGCTCAATACGTTAAGTACCGCCTGTGTTCCCACAATTTGAGAAGTTGGTGTCACCAATGGAATAAAACCAAGATCTTCACGGACTTTAGGTATCTCTTCTAATACCTCATCAAACTTATCAATGGCGCCCTGCTCTTTCAGCTGATTTTCCATGTTCGTCAGCATACCGCCAGGCACCTGAGCTAACAGAATTCTAGCATCCACGCCTTTCAGAGAGCCTTCAAACTGAGCGTACTTCTTACGAACATCGCGGAAGTATGAAGCAATTTCCGCTAAATCGGGTAGTGACAAGCCTGTATCTCTATCCGTGCCTTCGGTCATTGCCACCAATGTTTCCGTTGGTGAGTGACCATAGGTCATGCTCATCGACGAAATAGCAGTATCGAGCATATCAATACCTGCATCAATGGCTTTCTGATAAGTCGCCACACTCAAACCCGTCGTTGCATGACATTGCATAGAAATGGGTAGGTCCGTCTTTTCTTTCAACGCATTGACTAAATCGTAAGCATCATTCGGTCGCAGTAAGCCGGCCATGTCTTTAATGAATAACGAATCACAGCCCAAGTCTTCAAGCTCTTGCGCCATCTCAACCCACTTATCCAACGTATGCACAGGACTGACGGTGTAAGCCAAGGTACCCTGGGCATGCCCTTCAACATCCTTCGCTGCTTTTATCGCTGTTTTTAAGTTGCGAACGTCGTTCATTGCATCAAAGATACGAAAGACATCCACACCATTTTCTTTTGCTCGTTCTACAAAACGGCGAACAACGTCATCGGCATAGTGGCGATAACCTAGTAAATTCTGCCCGCGTAGCAGCATTTGCTGGCGCGTGTTCGGCATTGCTTTGCTGAGCTCTCTAATACGTTCCCACGGATCTTCGCCTAAATACCGAATACAAGAGTCAAAGGTTGCTCCGCCCCAGGACTCCATTGACCAATAACCGACTTTATCCAGCTTTTCCGCTATTGGTAACATGTCATCTAAGCGCATTCTGGTCGCTAATAAAGACTGGTGAGCATCTCTTAAAACAAGCTCAGTTAACAGCAAAGGCTTACTCATTTAGACATCTCCTTGTTTTCTGCGGCCGAATGGCGCTGACGATATTGATGTACGGCAGCTGATACTGCTGCAACCAATGTCGGTGACTTCCCTGCGGAAGCGTCAGAGCGAGTTTGACTCGGTGTCTGTGGTGCTAGAGAAGGCGTCGGTATCAACCATTTCATGACGGCCATACAGACAACTAATATGCATAAAAAGACAATGACAGCACCCATACCAACGAGCATGAGCTGAGCTGCTTGGGTAAGTAGTTCTTGCAAAAGACACCTCGGAACGACTGCAAATTGTTATAAATTTATTAAATACTATGGTAGCAAGTCGCGCAAGAATTTGCAGTGCGAAATAATCGGTATTCAAGAGCTAAATAAGCGAAATAGCAAAAGAAATAAGAAAGTAGATGATAAGGGTAAGCAAAAGAAATGGCGCGCCCGAGAGGAGTCGAACCTCTAACCGCCTGGTTCGTAGCCAGGTACTCTATCCAGTTGAGCTACGGGCGCATTGCCTGAAGTGTTTTTATGTGAAAATGGCGCGCCCGAGAGGAGTCGAACCTCTAACCGCCTGGTTCGTAGCCAGGTACTCTATCCAGTTGAGCTACGGGCGCTAATTTTCACTTAACGAATGGCGGAGAGGGAGGGATTCGAACCCTCGATAGGGCTACAAACCCTATACTCCCTTAGCAGGGGAGCGCCTTCAGCCACTCGGCCACCTCTCCAAATCGTTGTGGCGTGAATTCTAGCGATGTTGGCAATAATGTCAATTGGTTTTTTAAAAACAATGGTTCAAGTGTGGGATAATTGACCATCTCGTTGGATTTTTCCACAAATTAAGCAGAAAGTATAAAAAAACCGGCAAAAGCCGGTTTTTTCTAATCATTCTTTCTCGTCATGTTCATCGTCTTTTTCAGACTGAATGCGCATGTAAATTTCTTCTCGATGGACGGAAACATCCTTCGGGGCATTTACACCAATACGTACTTGGTTCCCTTTTACGCCAAGGACAGTGACCGAAACATCATCACCTATCATTAGTGTCTCACCTACACGGCGTGTCAAAATTAGCATAATTGCTCCTTCAATACTGTCCCGATGTTACCGCAACAATCGAACGTTTCCCTGAATTGATGTAAGCAGTCTACCAATAATGATAGCGATTACACTATAACGAAACTCATAAATCTAAGTTACGATAAATGCTGCTCTAACCAGGTTGTTGCCGTAGCCAAGGCTTCATTTAAATGTTCAGGCAGTGAGCCTCCGGCTTGCGCCATATCGGGTCGACCACCACCCTTACCACCAACCACATTTGCGGCTTGATTGACTAAATCCCCTGCTTTGACTTTAGCCGTTAAATCGCCAGTTACCCCGGCAATCAAACTCACTTTTGAGCCATTCGCAGTTCCTAGTAATACGACACCAGAACCAATTTGGTTCTTCAGGTCATCAACTAATTCACGCAGCGATTTAGGGTCTGCTTGATCAAGTTCAGCAATAATCACTTTGACACCGCCAATTTCAACGGCTTGTGACACCAAACCACCTCCAGCCTGAGAGGCGAGCTTCTTCTGCAGCTGATCATTCTGACGCTCTAATTCACGTTGTTTCTGCAGTAACTGCTGAACTTTCTCAATTAAATTGTCTGGTTTGGCTTTAACTTCTCCAGCAACTTGGTTCAGTAGCGCCTGCTGTCCTTGAGTATAACGCACTGCGGCTTCGCCGGTTACCACTTCAATACGACGAACACCAGACGCAATGCCGCTTTCTGAAATAATACGGAATAGACCGATATCACCAGTAGAACGAACATGCGTACCGCCACACAACTCCATTGAGAAGTCGCCCATACGCACGACACGAACCTGCTCATCGTATTTTTCACCAAACAAAGCCATTGCGCCAGCGGCTTTTGCTTCTTCAATGTCCATTAACTGAGTTTCAAGCGACAAGTTAGCGCGGATTTGCGCATTCACCTCACGCTCAATTTGAGCAATTTGCTCGGTTGAAACCGGCTCAAAGTGCGAAAAGTCAAAGCGCATTTTATCTGCTTCAACCAAGGACCCCTTCTGAGTAACATGCTCCCCTAACAGATTTCGCAGTGCGGCATGCACTAAGTGCGTCGCCGAGTGATTCCGCTTAATATTTTCACGGCGCTCAGCATCAATTTCAGCTTTTACCGAATCATTGAGTTGAATAGTCGATAACGCTTTACCATGATGCCCAATCGCTTTGCCAATATACTGCGTATCCGTCACTTCAAACACACCACCATTCGCAACCAATTTACCGGTATCGCCTGTTTGGCCGCCGCTTTCTGCATAAAACGGTGTTTCTGACAGCACAATAATGCCACTTTCTCCAGCTTCTAAGCTCTTAACAGGTTTTCCTTCTTTGAACAGTTCAACGACCTTAGAATCGCCATCTATTTGTTCGTAGCCTGTGAACGCTGTTTTATGCTCAGACTTAATTTGCTCGTTATAGTCCATGCCGAACTGAGAAGCTTGCTGTGCTCTTTGTCTTTGTTCTGCCATGGCGTTTTCAAAGCCTGCCTCATCAACGGTTAACTCTTGCTCACGCGCAATGTCAGCGGTTAAGTCAACCGGGAAGCCATAAGTGTCGTAAAGCTTAAAGACCACGTCACCCGGAATAACGGTGCCATCAATCTGCCGGATCTCATCAGACAGTATTGCCAGACCGCGCTCAAGCGTGCGGGCAAATTGCTGCTCTTCACGCTCTAATGCATCTTTAATAACGGCCTGTTTTTCTACCAGTTCCGGATACGCGTCCCCCATCTGGTTAACAAGCTCATCAACCAGCTGGAAGAAAAACGTTGCTTTCGCACCCAGTAAGTGACCGTGTCGCACTGCTCGGCGAATAATACGGCGCAAGACATAGCCACGTCCTTCATTTGAAGGCATGACACCATCGGCGATTAAGAACGAACATGAACGGATATGGTCCGCAATAACACGCAGTGATTTATTATCTAAATCGTCCGTACCAATAATTTTCGCTGCTGATTGAATGAGAGCCTGAAACAGATCAATTTCGTAGTTACTGTGCACATTCTGCATAATGGCAGAAATACGCTCTAACCCCATGCCCGTGTCTATTGAAGGGTTTGGCAACGGCTCAAGCGTACCGTCAGCCTGACGGTTGTACTGCATGAAAACCAAATTCCAAATTTCAATGTAGCGGTCACCGTCTTCTTCCGGCGTCCCCGGAGGCCCCCCCCAAACATCCGGGCCATGGTCGTAAAATACTTCCGAGCATGGACCACAAGGGCCAGTATCACCCATCGACCAGAAATTATCTTTCTCACCAATGCGAGAGATGCGATCTTCCGGTACACCAATATCTTTTGCCCAGATATCGTAAGCTTCATCGTCTTCTGTAAAAACCGTCACCCACAGCTTTTCAGCCGGTAGTTTCAACTCACTGGTGAGAAAGTCCCACGCGTATTCAATCGCTTGCTTTTTAAAGTAGTCGCCAAAGCTAAAGTTCCCCATCATCTCAAAAAAAGTATGATGACGTGCGGTATAACCGACGTTTTCCAGATCATTATGTTTACCTCCGGCACGCAGACAACGTTGTGCCGAAGTCGCTTTGTCGTAACGGCGCTTATCGGTTCCCAAAAATACATCTTTAAACGGCACCATACCCGCGTTAGTAAATAACAACGTTGGGTCATTGCCCGGTATCATTGATGCCGAAGGCACTCTTTCGTGTCCTCGCTTCGCAAAATAACTGAGAAATGTTTCACGAATTTGGGCACTGTTCATGCTCATAGTTTGTCCTACTCGCTTTTTCAAAAGACTGTGGGTTTAATTACTAATATCCTGTTAGATTATCACGAAGTCATTGCTCAGCCTAGCTTTCTGGTCGATCGACACACGCGAATATTTGCTCTGAGTTAAAGCCTCGTTGCTGCAGAAAGCGGACTTGTTTCATCCATTGCTTTTGATCTTTCGGTGGTTCATCGCCAAAACGACGCTCCTTCAATTCTGAGCACAAATTAAACCAGTCTATTTCCATTTCTTCCAATAACCGCTCGACAAGTTCTATCGACAACCCTTTTTGCTGGGTAGCTTGCGCCAGAATTTTAAGCCGTCCTTGTTTTTGAGACACCTTTTCACGTATAAAAATCTCAGCAAACCGTTCGTCGCTTTGCCAGCCTTTTTCTTTAAAGTCCGCCAATATCTCGTCCACCATTTTAGTGGGCCAGCGCTTTTGAATTAGCTTTCTTCGCAGCTCCTGATAGCTTTGTTCACGACGACCTAACAGGCGAAATACCGAGTCTCGCAGTGCGTTTTCATCATATTCTTCTGAACTTTCACCCATGACCTATACTCCATAGCTAAGCGTTATGGGAATTCTATACAGGGACACTAATCATGACCAAGAGTTACTTAAAATCAAGCGTTCTTTCGGTTTGTCTGTTAGTTCTTACAGCCGGATTCCACCAAGTCACACAAGCAGCAGAGCAACGCATCACAGCGACCGGCAATGGCAGTGTCAGTGCGGTGCCCGATTTAATGCGAGTGACCTTTTGGGTTGAAGAGCGTGGCAATAAGCTCAGCTCACAAAAGACGGTGGTCGACAACACCACTGAGCGCCTGTTAAACGATTTAATAAAAAAAGACATAGCTGAAAAAGACATTCAGTCTTATCAGCTGCAAATATATCCTCAATACGAACAAGACTCTGACGGTAAAACCAAACAAAGTGGCTTTATCGTGCGACGAGAAATAAAGGTCACTCTCCGTAACCCCGAAAACTATGACAATATCATTGATTTAGCATTGTCGCGGGGGGTCACCCGGGTTGGACAAATTCAGTTTGAAATTAGTAACCAACAGGCGCTTTATCAACAAGCACTCATTCAGGCCTATAAACAGGCACAAATGAAATCGGAACAGCTGGCTGAAACCGCGGGTCTTGCTCTCACCGGAACGTTAAGTATTACCGAACGCTCAATTTCACGCCCTTTTATGATGCAAATGGCTGAAGCCAGCGTTCGCTCGGACAAGGTGTCGCTACCAGGTCAACAAACAATAGAGGCATCCGTTGAGGTCGTTTTTTCTGTCAAAAACGTACAAAATAAAAGCAACTAACCAATTGCGTCGATCACTCAGTCGGGTAG
Source organism: Idiomarina piscisalsi (assembly GCF_002211765.1). Classification (NCBI taxonomy): domain Bacteria; kingdom Pseudomonadati; phylum Pseudomonadota; class Gammaproteobacteria; order Alteromonadales; family Idiomarinaceae; genus Idiomarina; species Idiomarina piscisalsi. The sequence goes on along the minus strand of NZ_CP022133.1, from coordinate 892,736 downwards.
AATGCTTAAAACATTCTATTAACAGAAAAGTATCTATTGGTTTCTAAGTTGCGGTTCACCTACGTCGTATTGTTGTTACTGTCGTTGCCACTCTTTGCGCAAGAGTGGCAACAGCAGCGCATTGACGCAAGCAGTAATCCAAATGAGTGGATAACGAAAACAAACCAGTGGATAAACCAATATGACCAGAATCGTCAATTTGAGAAACTCGCACTAGCCTATGCTCTGCAATCAGAGGCTTATCGTTATTCAGGTAATGAAACTAAGCTCATTGAGACAGTAAAAGAAGGTTTGCGCTTCGCCAAACTGGCAGACTCCAACATTGCCTCCGCTCTCCTTCGTATTAACCAAACCTGGTACCACCTCCAACGAGGTCAATTGCAGCAAGCTAACGCCAGCGTAATTTATGCCATTGAGCACGCAAAAGCGTCCGGGAATGAAGACTTATTCATTGAAGCAGAAATTCTCCACGCTCAGGTCATGCAAAATGCGGGCGACATTGCTCAGGCTCTAGAGATTCTCGAAGAACTTAACCGAGACGCCAATAGCTCAATTCCCAAGCTACAAGTCGAGTTCCACTCGCTTATTGGTATTATTTACACCGATGTGGGCGCTTATGATATTGCTATCGAGCACACAAAAGATGCGCTTGAAATAAGCAAAAAACATTTAGGCCAATGGGATGTTTCTGTTCTTCAATACAACCTTGCCCGAATTTATCAGCAAGCAGGTACATTTCCAAAAGCAAAAGAGCACTTTGAGAAAGCGCTCGCCATAAGTCATGAAATTGACGATGAGCTAGGGGTGGCTTACGCCATGTTCAGGCTCGGTACACTGGAATTAGAAGAGCAGCATTACGAACGTGCTATTGAAAACTTTGAACAAGCATTACCCCAATTCAAAGCGGCTGGTGCTCACCCAATGGAAGCAGAGACCCGCCTAAGTAAAATTTCGGTGTATTTAGCAACTAAACAGTTGAAAAGCGCCAAACAAGAATTACAAGCAGCAACATCACTTATCAATACACTCGATAGCCAAGAACTCAGCCAACGCATTGAAAGCCAATGGTCTCTTTACTATGAGCAAACCGAGCAGTTTCAGCAAGCTCTCGAGCACTACAAACGTTCCGTTGATGAAATGAAAGCGGTGCAAAAAAGTCGTCAGGACAAGCAAGTACAGGAGATTTTAGTTCGCCTCGAAATTAAAGAGCAGGAAACAACGAATCAATTACTCCAAAAAGAGAACCAATTGCAGCAACTCGCATTGCAGGAGCAAAAAACCTCCTATTATTTACTTGTTTGGATAATTATTTCCGCAATATTGTTAGTTGTTGTGATTTCAGCGTTCCTTATACAACAGTGGCGAGCGCATAAAAATTTCGCCGCACTTGCGCTCAAAGATGACTTAACCCAAGCCCCTAACCGAAGAGCCATTGTACAGCGCTGCAAAAATGAACTAGAGCAGTCTCATACTCAAAATCGCAGCCTTGCTCTAGCCGTTATTGATTTTGACTACTTTAAAAGTATCAACGATAAATTTGGCCACGATGCGGGTGACCATGTTCTTCAGCGCTTTGCTGAAGTTGCAGAAGACAGTCTTCGTGAACAAGATGGTTTTGGTCGCTTAGGCGGTGAGGAGTGGTTACTGCTCTTCCTTGATGCCTCCAAAGAAGACGCCGAACGAATCTTCAACCGGCTCCAGGAGGGGCTGAATAGCGATCCGATTGAAGGAGTCCCAGAGGACTATCAAATCACCTTTAGTATGGGCTTTACTGAAGCGCAGTCCGGTGACTCCTTTGATGATCTATACAAGCGTGCTGATGATGTGCTTTATGAGGCGAAAAAATCAGGGCGCCAACGTTTGGTCATTGCGTAAGCCCGCAAGATTGTGACTAATGCAGTGCAATCCACCACCACCAAGCACTAATTCCCGAGCCGGTGCACTCAATACCGGTTTATCACCAACCGCTTTTCGTATTGCCGACAGTGCTTCAACGTCTGAAGGTAAGTCAAATTCCGGCACGATCACAACAGAGTCTGTCTGAAGCACATTAATATAACTGCATAGTAAAGGAACCTCTTCGGTTCTATTTAAACTGGTTTGGAGCTGTTCCAGATCGCCGCGCTCGGCGGCAGTCGGTCGCTGAGGTTTAGGTAACGGAACCGGCACCTTCCGAATAGAGTCCGGCAGCTGTTTGACAAACTCCGCTATTCGCATACAAGTCTTATAGTCAGGGTGTCTACTGTTGCTGGTTGTAGCATAGATAAGGGTGCTTTCATTAAGAAACAACGCCATATTATCCATATGACCATGGGTTTCATCGGCTACCAGTGCCCCTTCAAAGAAATACAGGGATTCGCCTGAGAAGCAGTCGGTTAACTTACTCTTAATCGCTTCTTTCGAGATGCTAACATTACGCTGCATGATGCTGGACAAGCCAACCAACCAAGTACCCTGGCCATTATGCGTAAAAGCCCCGCCTTCGCTAATCAGCGCTTGTGTCGATAACGGGCGCCTTAGTTTTGAGGAAACTTGCAGCGCTAAGCTTTTATCAAACTGCACCACTGACTGCACGCCGCCCCAGCCATCAAATTGAAAGACACAACCGGACGTTTCTTCATTCTGATAAAGCCATAGCGGCAGCGTATCACGTAGCCAAATATCGTCGTATGCCTCGACGGTAATAGAACAATATTCATTCAGCCCAGTTGGTATAGAATGCAGGTAGTCCGGGTGAACCAGTAATGTGACAGGGGTATAGTGACTGACCAGGCGTACTAACTCAGCAATAACGTCGCGAGCAGGCACCGCATTATCTCGCCAAACGTCTTTACGATAAGGCCAGGCTAAGAGTAAACGTTGATCACCAGAAAAATCTGCCAACCAACGCTTTGCAGAGCCCTTCATTATTTGCGACGCTTATCCGTCTTCTTATGTTGACGATGTTTTGCTGTTGCCCGGCGTATTTTGGCAAATTTTCGCTGTCTGGACTCCTGGTGCCGCGGATCGATAAATGAACGCTCTTCAGGCGGCAATTTCACTTGCTTCCTCAACACATTCACCTGCTCCAGCGGCATTTCCGACCAGCCACCTTGTGGTAATCCCTGCTCAAGCGGAATATCACCGTAACGAACACGAATAAGGCGGCTCACCTGCACTTCCTGTGATTCCCACAAACGGCGCACTTCACGATTACGACCTTCGCTAATGGTTACGTGGAACCAACGGTTCATGCCATCACCACCGGCAGGCTTTATCGAATTAAAGTGCGCAGGGCCGTCTTCTAACTGTACGCCCTTTTTAAGACGACTCATCATTTTATCGTCGACTTCACCGAAAATACGTACGGCGTATTCGCGCTCAACCTGCTGACTAGGATGCATTAACCGATTAGCTAATTCACCATCGGTAGTAAATAACAGTAAGCCCGACGTATTAACATCCAACCTGCCAACGGCAACCCAACGTGCGCCGCTCATGCGCGGTAAGCGGTCATATACCGTAGGACGCCCTTCCGGATCTTTGCGCGTACACAATTCGCCTTCGGGCTTGTGGTACATCAAAACCCGGCAGATAACCTCTTCTTCAGGCTTTATTTCAACTTCATGACCATCGATACGAACTTTTGCGTCTGCATCAACTCGCTCGCCCAGCTGTGCGACCATTCCGTTGACACGAATGCGTCCAGCCGCAATTTTGGCTTCAATTTCTCGTCTCGAGCCATGTCCTGAGCGGGCTAATACCTTTTGTAACTTTTCGGTCATTCTTACTGTTCTCTCTCGTTAATCGCTGTCTCAGCGGTACGTTCATCGTCTTCATCAAGCGTATCGATATCCGGTAATTCGGATAAATCGCTTAAATTAAAATCATCTAAAAACTCTTTTGTACTGGCATACAGTTGTGGACGTCCCGGCACTTCTTTGTGGCCCACCACTTTTATCCAGTTTCGTTCCTGTAGTGTCTTAATAATATTACTACTGACACTGACGCCACGAATTTGTTCGATTTCACCACGCGTAATGGGCTGCCTGTAGACAATCAGTGCCAGCGTTTCCAACAAGGCCTGAGAATACTTCTGTGGTTTTTCCTGCCATAACGACGCTAAGCGTTGTCCCAATTCTGCACGTGTCTGGAATCGGTAACCAGAGGCGACTTTGATTAACTCAATACCACGCTCCTGGTAATCGGTTTGCAGTTCTTTCAGTAAGCCTTTCACCGTAGTCAAAGAAGCTTCGCCTTCACTCAACAACAATTGATGAAGCTGCTCCGCCGATAATGGCTGTGGGTGGGCAAACAACGCCGCTTCTATAAGTTGCTTAAGCTGTAACGGATTCATCCTGCTGACGATTTCTCAAACTGATACGAATATCACTCATGGGTTCAACTTGTGACAATTCTATCATTGATTCCTTCACAAGTTCTAAAATTGCTAAAAAACTGACCACTGCGCCCGCACGTCCCTCTGAACGTTTAAACAACTGACTGAAGGCAACGTACTTTTTCTCTGACAACAGCTCTATAACCTGACTCATCCGCTGACGGGTCGACAGCTGCTCACGTTGAATATGATGATGTGCATTGAGCTCAACCTGCTGCAACACCCGGCTAAACGCAAGCGTTAAGTCTTCGATGGTCACTTCTGGTGGTGGGGTTGTCACATGCTCGCGCGCATCCGTTGCCACTTCGCTTAATAGAATATCCCGGCCGACCTGCGGCTGTCCTTCAATATGCTCCGCCCCTTCGCGTATCGCCTCATACTCTTTTAAGCGCCGTACCAGCTCTGCTCGCGGGTCTTCCTCTTCATCGTCTTCCTGCGGTGGTTTCGGCAACAGCAACCGGCTTTTAATTTCCGCTAATATCGCCGCCATCACCAAATAGTCAGCCGCCAGTTCCAGCTTCAGTTCTTTCATCATTTCTACGTACTCGACGTACTGTCGGGTAATCGTCAGAATGGGCATATCAACAATATCGAGCTTTTGCTTGCGAATTAAGTACAACAGCAAGTCCATAGGGCCACTGAATGAGTCTAAAATCACTTCCAGTGCGTCAGGAGGAATGTAGAGATCTTCCGGTTTTTCAATAACCGGCTCGCCACGAACAAACCCCAGTGGTAACGACTGTTGTTCAGCCATTTAATTCGCCTTAAAAATCAAATGGTTCTGTCTCACCAGAGCCTTCACGACGTATCACCGGCGCTCCTTCTGACAGATCAACAACCGTAGTCGGTTGTTCCCCTAAGTGACCGCCATCAACAATTAAGTCGACTAATTTCTCAAGTTTATCGCGAATTTCTTCAGGGTCAGACTCAGCCAGTTCCCCATCTCCGAGAATAAGGCTGGTCGACATTAACGGCTCATTTAGCTCTTCTAAAAGCGCCATTGCAATGCGGTTGGTTGGTACACGAATACCAATGGTTTTCCGTTTTGGGTTCAACAGACGCTTGGGCACCTCTTTCGTGCCTTTTAAAATGAAGGTGTATGGTCCCGGCGTGTTGTTTTTCAGTAACCGGAATGCATCGTTGTCGACACGGGCATAAGTTGATAATTCCGAGAGGTCACGGCACATCAACGTAAAGTTGTGTTCTTTATCGATATCACGAATACGGCAAATACGATCAGCGGCGGATTTGTCACCAATTTGGCAGCCAATCGCGTAGCCTGAGTCGGTTGGATAAACCACAACTCCACTCTGGCGAATAATTTGTACGGCTTGTTGAATTAAACGCGCCTGAGGATTTTCCGGATGAACTTCAAAAAATTGACTCATGAACTCCCCCAACCTTTTCTAGTGTGACCAATGCTCCCATATTGGCACACAGTCGGCTGGCAGACAAAGGTTTTTACCGAGCTCACGCCAATTACCCGGGTAATGAAAGTCAGAGCCCTGAGACGCTTTTAACCCATATTCCTGACTCATTTTAGCCAGTGCATCACGGTGTCCCGGTGACTGCTGGCTCAGGCTGACTTCCATACCGTCAAGACCCCATTCTTTGCCTTCTATCAGCAAACGACGCAGCCATTTATTCGACATTTTGTACGCATGAGGATGCGCCAGAATTGCCTGGCCACCCGCCTTATGAATGGATTCAATAGCCTCAGGAATATCACACCACTGCGGCGTCACGTAAGCGCTGTTGCCCTTTCCAAGGTAATGATCAAACGCTTTTTGCGGATGACTGACAATGCCTTTTTCGACCAGGGTATCGGCTATGTGTTTGCGTGTTGGCATGCCGTCAACCTGACATTCCTCAGCAGACAACATGACACCACGCTTTTCCAGCTTTTCTAAAATGGCAGCAAAGCGGTCATAGCGACGCTGTTGTTGCTGCGCCAGCAAACCTTTTAAATGTTCGTTGTCGGGGTCAAAGTTCAAACCAACAATATGAATTTCAAAACTTTCCCAACGGCAGCTAATTTCCACGCCGTTGATAAACCGAAGCGGCAGCTGTTCTTTTTCGATCAGTGCTTTCGCCTCAGCAATCCCTTCAATGCAGTCATGGTCGGTTAACGCCAGTACATCGACGTTGTACTCACAGGCACGGTGCAGTAGCTCTTTGACCGACAAAGAGCCGTCTGAATGCGTACTATGACAATGCAGGTCGTATAAAGTCATTAAATCCTTGCTGCCAACTCGGTTCCCTGGCGAATGGCGCGCTTCGCATCCAACTCGGCCGCAACATCAGCGCCACCAATTAAATGCACTGACTGACCAGCCGCTTCCAGTGCGTCGTGAAGTTCACGCTGAGGCACCTGACCGGCACAAATAACGATATTATCAACTTCCAACAACTGCTTTTCGCCATTGCGCTCTATTTCAATGCCTTCCGGCACAATGCGATGATAAGTCACACCGTTCCACATATTCACGGACTTGCTCTTCAATTCGTTACGATGCACCCAGCCAGAGGTTTTACCTAAGCCTTTACCAACCTTGCTTTCTTTACGTTGCAACAGCCACACCTGGCGCGGACTTGGTTCAGGCTGCTGAGGTTTTAAGCCGCCGCGGTCACTGTAGTCTTTGTCTATACCCCAGCGCTCAGACCACTCTTTTTCATCCAGCGTCAGTGATTTTTCCGTCGTTAAGTATTCAGACACATCAAAACCAATACCGCCGGCACCAATAACGGCTACTTTTTTACCGACGGCTTTGTGATCACGCAGCACATCTAAGTAACCCAGCACATGCGGCAAATCAACACCCGGAATATCAACCTTACGCGGGCTGACGCCGGTTGCCAGAATCACATCGTCGTATTGCTCTGCCAGCAAGCCTTCACAACTTTGCTCCTGACCTAACTTAAGCTGCACATCAGTGTCTTCAATACGGTGTTTGAAGTAACGCAGCGTTTCGTAAAACTCTTCTTTACCCGGAATTTGCTTAGCGTAGTTAAACTGACCGCCAATTTCTTCCGACTTATCGTATAAGTCAACCTGATGCCCCCGCTCGGCCGCATTGCAAGCAAAAGCTAAGCCCGCAGGCCCTGAGCCAATAACAGCCAAGCGCTTTTTCTTGTCAGCGGGCTTCATCACCAACTCCTGCTCATAGCACGCTCTTGGGTTAACTAAGCAGGACGCTCTTTTATTCTCAAATACATGGTCCAGACAAGCCTGATTACAGGCGATACAGGTATTAATGCGCTCAGACTGACCTTGTTCAGCTTTCTTCACAAACTCGGGGTCAGCCAGTAACGGCCTCGCCATCGAAACCATGTCGGCCTGGTTGCTTTCTAATATATGCTCGGCAATTTCCGGCGTATTAATACGGTTAACCGCAACCACTGGCACAGAAAGTTCTCTGCGCACACGCTCGGTTATCCAGCTGAAGGCGCCTCGTGGCACTGAGGTGACAATGGTCGGCACACGCGCTTCGTGCCAACCAATACCCGTATTAATAATAGTCACACCAGCCTGTTCCAGCAGCTTTCCTAGTTTTAATACTTCGTCCAGTTGGTGACCATCTTCCACCAAATCCAGCATCGACAAGCGGAAAATAATAATCGACTTTTCGCCCACTGCCGCGCGCACGGCTTTAACAATTTCTAATGGGAAACGCATGCGGTTTTCAAAACTACCGCCCCAACCGTCCGTGCGTTTATTCGTTCTTGGACACAAAAACTGGTTAATCAGATAACCTTCTGATCCCATAATTTCAACACCATCATAACCAGCTTTCTGAGCTAACTTAGCACCACGGGCATAGTGTTTAATGGTTTTGAGAATTTGCCGTTCAGACATGGCTTTAGGTTTGAACGGATTGATAGGTGCTTTTATCGCGCTCGGCGCTAACGAAAACGGATGGTAGCTGTAACGACCCGCGTGTAGAAGTTGCAGACAGATTTTACTGCCATACTTATGAACGGCATCGGTCACCTGACGGTGTTTTCCCACGTGCCAGGGCTTGGACATTTCACTGCCAAAAGGCGCCAGCCGACCACGGAAGTTTGGACTAATACCGCCGGTGACAATCAGCCCGACACCACCTTTAGCGCGCTCTTCATAAAAGCTGGCTAATTTACTAAAGCCATTTTTTTCTTCTTCCAGGCCAGTATGCATTGACCCCATCAAGACTCGATTCTTTAACGTTGTAAAGCCAAGATCCAGGGGTTTTAGTAAATTTGGGTATGAATTTGCCACTCCAACCTCTTATTTTAAACGGGTGTTTAATTTTTCCTAACTGTACTTCGTAAACCCGTTTAACTCAAGTTTAGAACGCCATAGCTTCACGCAATAAAAACCTGGAAAGCGCCATACTGTCTACCTGCAAGCTTGAGTTGCCCCTACGCACTTGTTCAATCACTTGCTCGAGAATTGGCCAGAGAAGCTCTTTCACCTGGGCATCAGGGTCTTGCATTGACTGTAAGTCGGTTAACGCCAATTCATCCACGTGAACACTGAGAATCGGCTCACCTTTATCAAACAAATTAATAGTGACATTGTCCATCATCCATTCATCAACTTGCCAGCGAAGCGGCACTGAGTTGATTTTTTGCACCTTCATACCACTCATTTGCTTTAAAAACTCATGCAAATTTGAGCGCCCGGTACCATAATAAGAAACGGTTAGCTGCGCGTCGGACACCGCGATTTTAGAGATATCGACACGACGACTGCCTAACGCCTGCCAGTTTCCTGTTAGAACAAGCTGTTTCGCTAGCAATAGCTGATTCTCCGGCTCTGACAATTCATCAACACGAGTCGCCAAGCGTACTTTGTTCGCCGTCAGACCATCCGTCAATGAATTGACCTGTAATTCACCGACGTCTAAATCAGCGTTTAACTGCTCTGATGCCATCGTTTGTAAGCCATCTTTCATTGCGTCGGACAGGCTTTTGGCAGACGCCGCTATGCTGCTCAGTGACAATAAAAGGCCACACCCCGCAGCCACTAGTTTGTTTTTCATCATTGTTAATCTCTAAAAACCCACTCTTTTAAAAAACGAGACTCAATACTAGAGTCCAGTCGCAGGAATAAACCCAATAATCGCATAACCTTTGACTCTTTAAAGTAATTATTTGTTAATCTGAGACAACATTATAAAAACGGAGAACAATCTCATGCGAAAGAGTCTTGCTTTAATTGCCTCTTTGTCACTGATGGGTTGCTCGGTAGTATCAGCACCTGTTGTTGCCGAAGAAAGCTCAACCAACCATAAACGCATGCTGCCGGTCGACACCGAGGTCGTTACCGAACATAGCGTTGAAATTAATGGCGAAACTGTTGACTACACCGCCACTGCAGGCACTCAGCCTGTATGGGACGAGGAAGGTAACCCAACGGCTTCATTATTCTATACGTATTATGAGCGCCAGGACGTCGACAACCGTGAATCACGTCCAATTGTTTACTCGTTCAATGGTGGCCCCGGATCTGCGTCAGTCTGGATGCACATCGCCTACACGGGCCCCAAAGTCTTAAACCTAAGCGACGAAGGCTATCCGGTGCAGCCTTACGGCGTACAAGACAACCCCCACTCCATTCTCGACGTCGCTGACATTGTTTTCATTAACCCGGTCAATACTGGTTACTCGCGCGTTCTGCCCAATGAAAAAGGCGAAATGCCGTCTCGCGAGAAGCAAAAAGACATGTTCTTCGGCGTTAATGCCGACATTAAGTATTTAGCCGAATGGATGAACACTTTCACGTCTCGCATGGATCGCTGGCGCTCACCAAAGTATTTGATTGGTGAAAGCTACGGTACAACACGCGTGTCTGGTCTTGCACTGGAGCTGCAAAACAGCCAGTGGATGTACCTCAACGGCGTGATTCTGGTTTCACCGACAGATATCGGCATTGACCGCGACGGCCCGGTAAAACAAGCTAACCAACTGCCTTATTTTGCAGCAGCGGCCTGGTATCACGATGCACTGCCAGACGCTTTGCAAAACAAAGACCTGGAAGAAATGCTTCCGGAAGTGGAGCGCTTCGCCCTTGAGCAGTACCTACCTGCACTAGCGAAAGGCGCTATGCTAACTGGTGAAGCCCGCGAACAAATGGCTGAGCGTGTAGCCTATTATTCTGGTTTATCGAAACAAGCGGTACTGGATAATAACCTAGCGCCAAGCACCTGGTACTTCTGGAAAGAGCTACTGCGTGACCGCGACCGTACAATTGGCCGTCTTGACTCGCGCTATTTAGGCCTGGACGAGAAGCGTGCTGGTGACCGCCCTGACTACAACGCTGAGCTCACGTCATGGTTACACTCATTCACCCCAGCAATTAACTATTACTTAAGTGAAGAGCTCAACTTTGAGACCGACATCAAATACAACATGTTCGGCCCGGTTCACCCGTGGGATCGCTCAAATAACAACACCGGTAAGCAGTTACGTCAGGCGATGGCTCAAAACCCTTACCTGAATGTACTGATTCAGTCAGGTTACTTTGACGGTGCGACTAACTACTTCGATGCGAAGTACAATATGTGGCACTTAGATCCGAGCACGCAAATGAGTGATCGTATTGACTTTAAAGGCTATCGCAGTGGTCACATGATGTACTTACGTCGTGCCGACCTGGAGAAAGCCAATGACGACTTGCGTGAGTTTATTCGTCAGTCTGACTCTAAAGGTCAGCCGGCTGAATATAAGTAATTATTTGCATACACAAGTCAAAACAACTGTTGACAGACTCTCTCACAAGCGTTAGTTTGTCAGCATTAACGCGAATTAAGAGAGCTATACAACTTATGTTTTTACGCACAACAACCCAACATTGGTGGTGGCACTTCCCGAACGAGCGGGTGGTGTAGTTGTGCGTGTAACGTAAATAGCTTCACTTTGAGAAACCCGCTCCTTTGAGCGGGTTTTTTATTGCCGTTTCACTGGAGCAGGTTTAAAAATCAACAAGAAAACACGAGGTCTGAGGTGGACAACCTGACAACTGAACAAGACGGCAATTTAGAGACACTGAGAGTGTCACTGCCTTATCAAGCAGAGCCGCTGCAGGTTTATCAAAATACCTGCCATCCCAATGGGGCTCATTTATTGCTGGATTCGGCTGATATTGGCACTAAGCAACAAGTCAAAAGCTTACTGCTGATAGATGCCGCGTTGCAGCTTACCTGTAACGAGCAGCAAGTAACTATTCAGGCGCTGACAGACAATGGTAACGCCCTGCTTCCGTGGATTCAGAAAAAGCTCGATGGGTTTGCAACGGTTACCACGCTTGATAACGGCTTAGTCGCGGACTTCACCGTTAATGCCTCCTCACAAGGGGACGTACCGGTAGATGAGGATTCCCGGTTGCGTCAAATCAGCAATATGGAGCCATTACGCATTCTTCAGCAGCAATTAATCAAAGCAAACGACACAGCTCAGCAGCACCCATTTTCAGTGTTTCTTGGCGGTGCCTTTGCCTATGACTTTGTTGCCAGCTACGAGCCATTACCACAGGTTGAAGAAGGTGAGAACGACTGCCCCGATTACGTTTTTTATTTAGCTGAAACACTGCTCATTATTGATCATCAAGCGCAAACCACCGAACTGCTTGGCAGTGTGTTTGGGGGCAAAGACCATGATAAACGTTACCAGACCATGAGTCAGCGCGTTGGTGAACTAGCGGCGCGCTGCCAGTTACCGGCAATAACACCCAACCCACTGCCGGTTGACGTCGAAGTAACCGCAACACCTTCGGCCGATGAGTTTGCTTCCATTGTTACCCAACTGAAAAAGAACATCGTCGCTGGAGATATTTTCCAGGTAGTGCCATCACGCCGATTTAAAATGCCCTGCCCGGAGCCTCTGGCCGCCTATAATCAGCTAAAGAAAAACAACCCGTCACCTTATATGTTTTTCATGAGCCACCCGGACTTCTCTCTGTTCGGCGCTTCACCAGAGTCAGCCCTTAAGTACCAAAAAGATTCGAACCAAGTCGAGCTCTACCCTATCGCCGGTACGCGCCCACGGGGAAAAAATGCCGACGGCAGTATTAACCCAGACTTAGACAGCCGCATGGAGTTAGAATTAAGACTTGACCAAAAAGAGCTGGCTGAACATTTGATGTTGGTGGACTTAGCTCGTAACGATCTGGCGCGTATTAGTGAAACCGGCAGCCGTTATGTTGCCGACTTACTGCAAGTGGACCGTTATTCACAGGTCATGCATTTAGTATCACGCGTTGTGGCGAAGTTAAGAGACGACTGCGACGCTTTGCACGCTTACCGAGCTTGCATGAATATGGGCACTTTGGTCGGCGCTCCCAAAGTCAGCGCCGCGACGTTAATTCGTCAGGTAGAAAAGCAGCGTCGCGGCAGTTACGGCGGTGCGGTTGGCTATTTGGCCGGAAATGGCGACATGGATACCTGCATAGTCATTCGCTCAGCCTTCGTTAAAAACGGTGAAGCGATAGTTCAGGCTGGCGCTGGTGTCGTCCACGATTCAAACCCTGACAGCGAAGTTGCCGAAACGGAAGGCAAAGCCAAAGCGGTTATTTTAGCGATTCAACAGGCGCATTCAGGTCAGCAAAATAACGTTCAACAAGGAGTGCAATCATGACGCAACCGGCTCGTATTGTACTCATTGATAACGTTGACTCGTTTTCTTACAACCTAGTTGATGAACTAAGGCAACTGGGTTATCCGCTGGTGGTCTATCGTAATCAACTGGCTGCTGAAGACGTCATAAGACAACTAGACAAGTATCAGGGACAGCAACTGGTCTGTCTGTCGCCGGGACCGGGACATCCCGCTAATGCCGGTAACTTAATGGACATTATTCGTTTTTGCAGCGGTCGTATCCCAATGCTGGGTATTTGTCTGGGCTTTCAGGCACTGGTTGAAAACGCGGGTGGTCGAGTCGATACCTGTGGCGAAATTGTTCATGGCAAGACGGCTATTATCACTACCCTACAACACGCCGTATTTACTAATGCGACTGACAACAACCAATGCGTTGTCGCTCGTTATCATTCGTTAAGTGGTTACGATCTGCCAGAAAGCGTAAAAATCATTGCTCAAATTAACGGTCCCGAAGGCAGTATTCCCATGGCGGCAGAATTTCTTGATAGTCACGGCAACAGCGACGCTATTGGTTTTCAATTCCACCCCGAGTCGCTGCTAACGCCAAAGGGAAAACAATTACTTAGTAACAGCATTCACTATTTATTGAAAGGAGCACAGCCATGAAGGCCCTACAAACTCTGATGTCCGGTGAATCTCTGACACAAGATCAAACCCGTGAGTTTTTCCAGCGCCTGATTAAAGGCGAGCTCAACGACACTCAAGTCACCGCTGCTTTGATAGCAATGAAAATGCGCGGGGAGACACCTGCAGAATTAGCTGGGGCTGCGGAGGCCATACTCTCCGCCGCTAAACCTTTTATACGACCGGACACAACGGTTATTGACAGCTGCGGTACCGGCGGCGACGGCAGTAACACGATGAATATCTCGACGACCGCCGCTTTGGTGGCAGCTAGTATGGGTCTTGCGGTTGCCAAACACGGTAATCGTAGCGTGTCCTCGCGCTCAGGTTCGGCAGACGTTTTAGAGTCGTTAAAACTGCGCGTCAACTTAGACCCGTCTGACGCTTCTTCGCAACTGGCTGATAACGGTTTTTGCTTTCTGTTTGCGCCACACTATCACCCGGGTATTAAACACGCGATGCCGGTAAGACAAACCTTAAAAACACGCACGCTGTTTAATTTAATTGGGCCGCTAGTGAATCCGGCACGCCCTGACGCACAACTTCTGGGCGTGTACAGCGATGAATGGGTACAACCAATGGCTGAAACCCTACAAAGATTAGGCGTAAAGCGTGCTATGGTTGTCCACGGCAGTGGTCTGGACGAACTGGCTTTACACGGGCCGACCCGAGTTATTGAGCTACGCGACGGTGAACTTAACGAATATCAGGTCGAGCCAGCTGACTTTGGTGTTCCGTCTGCGCCACTGAACGAATTAAGAGGCGGAGATGCCGATTTTAACGCACGCATACTCGAAGATATTTTGGCCGGCGGAGGCAGTCCGGCTCAGCGCCACTCAGTTGCCATGAATGTGGCCGCCTTGCTGTATTTAAGCGGACAATATAACGATATGAAAGCAGCTACTGCGGCGACGCTGGAACATTTGGACACAGGACAGGCGCTGCTGCACTTACGCCGTGTTCAGGACGCTCAGGAGACGTATCATGTCTAATGCGATATCACTGCAAAAAAACGTACTGAAAACCATTGTGGAACGCAAAGTTGAGCAAAACAAAGTTCAGTCTGAGCTTATGCCACTGAGTGAGATAAAGCCTCAACTAAGCCCCAGCGACAGAAGCTTATATGAAGCTTTGAGCGGCGAGCAAACGGGCTTTATTCTTGAATGCAAAAAGGCGTCACCGTCAAAAGGTCTCATTCGTGCCGATTTTGACGCTCCTGAGCTGGCAAAGAGCTACGCCCCCTACGCAGCGGCCATTTCTGTTCTGACTGAGCCCGAGTTTTTTCAGGGGCGTTTGGATTACCTGACCGCCGTACTTCAGCAGGTAAAGCAGCCAGTGCTGTGCAAAGACTTCTTTATTGATGAAGAACAGGTTTACCGTGCTCGCTACTTTGGCGCGGACGCTATTTTGCTGATGCTGTCAGTGCTCAATGACGAACAATACATCGCGCTTCGTGACGTTGCAGAGTCGCTGAACATGGACGTACTGACTGAAGTCGCTAACGAACAGGAAATGCAGCGCGCAGCGCGGTTGGACGCCAAGATTATTGGCATTAACCACCGCGATTTAACCGACTTAAGCATTGACCCGAACCGCAGCGCAGAGTTATCGCCGTTAGCACCGCAGGGTGCGCTGCTAGTCGCGGAATCAGGCTTTTCAACACATGCCGACATTCGCCGGGTTGCTCCTTACGTTAATGGCTTTTTAGTCGGCAGTGCCTTGAGCGCACAACCCAATGTCGATTTAGCCTGTCGCAAGCTGCTTTTTGGGCAAAACAAAGTTTGTGGTTTAACGCGCGCAGAAGATGCCATTAACGCACGCTCACAAGGCGCAGCCTACGGCGGCTTGATATTTGTCGAGCATTCCGCTCGTTATATTAATGTCGACCAGGCTCAGCAAATAACTTCTGAAGTCAACGGCCTGAATTACGTTGGCGTATTTGCTGACACCGCCTTGCAGAAAATAATTGACGTTGTTTTTAAGGTCGGTCTGTCAGTGATTCAATTGCATGGACACGAAGACATCGATTACATCGTGCAGCTGCGCCAGCAACTGCGTGAACAAGGCCTTAGTGCTGTAAAAATATGGAAGGCACTGGCTATTGAGACACCAGCCCAATTACCTGACTTACCCGTCGATGGCTTTGTACTGGACAACCGCAAAGGCGGTAGTGGCCAGACATTTGACTGGTCATTATTAGCGAGTTTAACGCGCCAGCAGCGCCAGCGCTGCCTACTGGCAGGCGGTATTGGTCCTGAAAGTATTGATGAAGCATTAACACTTGGCTTTGCAGGTGTCGATATGAACTCTCGCGTGGAATGGACGCCGGGCATTAAAAATAGCCAGAAGGTATCGCAAACATTCATGAAAGTTCGCCATTATGGACGATTTTCAGAGCAACAAGTTTCTAAACGCATTCAACAGGAGGCTGTATGAGTCAGTCATTACCCGCTTATTTTGGCGATTTCGGCGGCCAGTTCGTTCCTGAAATCTTATTACCGGCGCTTGAACAGCTCGAGCAAGCTTTTATTGACGCCCAGCAAGATGACGAGTTTCAGGCGGAGTTTCGGGGGTTACTGAAAAACTACCTTGGCAGACCAACACCGCTGAGCCTATGCCGTAATTTGCCGCTGGAGAGCCCAAACAACACCAAAATTTATTTAAAACGTGAAGACTTACTTCACGGCGGAGCCCACAAAACCAACCAGGTGCTGGGGCAGGCATTACTGGCTAAGCGCATGGGTAAAACCCGTATTATTGCGGAAACCGGCGCCGGTCAGCACGGTACTGCGACGGCCCTTGCCTGCGCCCTGCTCGATTTAGAGTGCATAATTTACATGGGGAAGAAGGACGCCGAGCGCCAGCAACCCAATGTCTTTCGTATGGAGTTAATGGGCGCAAAAGTTGTGTCCGTCGATACCGGCAGCGGCACTTTAAAAGATGCGGTAAACGAAGCCTTACGCGACTGGACGGCCAGTTACCCCAATACTCATTATTTGTTAGGCACCGCAGCCGGTGCACACCCTTTCCCGACCATTGTGCGTGAATTCCATCGTATGATAGGTGAAGAAGCGAAGGCTCAGATTAAAGAACAGGCCGGACGCTTACCGGATGAAGTCATTGCCTGTGTTGGCGGTGGCTCCAATGCGATTGGTATGTTTGCAGACTTCATTGATGAGGAAGGTGTTGACTTAGTCGGTGTTGAGCCTGCGGGTAAAGGTGTCGAAACCACGCATCATGGTGCGACGCTTACTGCAGGAAAACCCGGAATCTTACACGGATGCCTGTCGTTCCTAATGCAGGACACCGAAGGGCAAATTGAAGAATCGTATTCCGTTTCAGCCGGTCTCGACTATCCGGGCGTTGGTCCGCAGCACGCACACTTGAAAGCCATTGGCCGCGCTCGCTATGAGTCGGTGACGGATGAAGAAGCCTTAGAGGCTTTTAAACTATTGTCGCGTCATGAAGGTATTATTCCAGCGCTGGAGTCGGCGCATGCATTAGCTTATGCATTAAAACGCGCCGCAGAGCCTGACGCTCCTGAAATTCTGCTTATTAATTTATCGGGTCGTGGTGACAAAGACATCGATCATGTTCGTCGTATTTTTAATGCCCAGGAAAAAACCACGGAGGGACAGCAATGAGCCGTTATGAAACTTGTTTTGCACAATTAAAAGCCGATAATCAAGGCGCTTTTGTTCCTTTTGTCACGCTTGGCGACCCAACACCTGAGCAAAGTCTGGAAGTGATAAAGGCGCTCATTGATGGTGGCGCTGACGCGTTGGAGTTAGGTTTGCCATTTTCCGATCCTGTCGCCGACGGACCAGTGATTCAGCGTGCCAACTTACGCGCGCTGGAAGCAGGCACTAACTTTAGTGGTATTTTGAAGATTTTAAAGGCTGTTCGCGATTATTCACCGCAAATACCCATAGGTTTACTGGTTTATGCGAATTTGATATACGCTAAAGGCGTTCGCGAGTTTTACCAACAAATGAAAGATGTTGGCGTCGATTCAGTACTTATTGCCGATGTTCCAACCAAAGAAGCGAAACGGTTTGCGGAAATAGCTCAGGAAGTTGGCATTGAGGCTGTCTTTATTGCCCCACCCGATGCCAGCGACACATTACTGCAAACCATTGCAAAGCAGTGCTCAGGCTATGTGTATTTACTGAGTCGCTCCGGGGTTACCGGCGTAGAGACACAAATGCAAGTCCCTGCTTCAGAGCTTATCGACAAGTTAAAAAATGCCGGAGCGCCTCCTATTTTGCTCGGCTTCGGAATATCACAACCTGAGCACGTCGAAAAAGCTCTGGCTGCGGGAGCCGATGGTGCCATTAGCGGCTCAGCTGTGGTTGCGCTTATTGAGAAAAACCTCGACAATAACGCGCAACAGATAGCGGACTTAAAAGCGTTTACCCAAAGCATGAAAGCCGCCACATCGCTGAAGTAAAGAAAACCGGAGTAATCAATGGCCCTGTTATTAGAATATATACCGATAATCGCCTTTTTTGTGTTCTACAAAATGGCGGACATTTATGTCGCAACCGGTGTTTTAATGGCAGGGACAGTGGTTCAGTTGCTTGGCCTGAAACTTCTCCGGCAGCCACTAACCACCCGACACTGGGTTTTGTTGGCTGTTGTTATGGTGTTCGGCGCAGTCACTCTACTCCTACGTGATGACTGGTTTATTAAAATGAAAGTGTCGGTTGTCTATGTCGCCATCGCACTGTTGCTCTTGGGCGGCTTGTTTTGGAAAAAACGCAGTCCGATACAGTCTATGATGGGTAAAGACATTCAATTGCCAGATGCCGCCTGGTTAAAGTTAACCTACGCTTGGATAGTGTTCTGCCTGGCGTTAGCAGCGCTTAACTTATATATCGCAGAGTTTTGGAGTCAGGAAGCTTGGGTAAACTTTAAGGTTTTCGGTATTTTAGGCATTACATTAGTCTTTACTATTGGCACCGGCCTTTATATGTACCGTCATGCCAGTGAAGAGGAGAACACGCAATAATGTGGTTCGTTATTTTTGCAGAAGATCACCCGGACTCACTGGAAGCACGTAAACGAGCGCGCCCTGCTCACCTTGAGCGACTCAAAGCATTGCAAAACGACGGGCGTTTACTGGTCGCGGGGCCATGTCCGGCGATAGCCGAACTTGACCCGGGGGTGCTGGGTTATACTGGCTCTGTGGTGATTGCTGAGTTCGACACCCTGCAAGACGCTGAGCAATGGGCAAATGACGATCCTTATTGGGAAGCCGGTGTTTATAAACAAGCTTCGGTAAAGCCCTATATCGCTGCGCTTCCAAACTAACCCGCTATTGTCGTTATGTCGAAAAACATGAAGAGTATCGAGCTCACGGACAATAATCGCTACTTACACTGTGTAAGGTTCGAGCCACAAACCAAAATTAAAGCCACTGTCGTCATAGCTGCCGCCCTTGGCGTAAAACAACGTTTCTACCAACCCATTGCGCGTTGGCTGAGTGAGCAGGGCTATCGGGTTATTACTTTCGACTACTACGGCATTGGTCAGTCCGTCGATAAACCATTAAAACAGATCAAGTCTGACATTATTGAATGGGCTGAGTTAGATATTAAGTCAGTGCTCGACTACGCCCAGTCCTGCCAGCAAGGTGAGCCGTTAATATGGCTGGCGCATAGCCTGGGCGGTCAAATTGTTGGTCTGGCTCCAAACAGTGACTGTATCGACAAAATGGTCACAATTGCCAGTGGCACGGGTTACTGGTTAAAGGCTAGCAAACAAGTTCGCTGGACATCTTGGTTGTTGTGGTATTTTGCCGCTCCCATCAGTACGCCCATAGCCGGCTACTTCCCCGGTAAACGCTTGAACATGGTGGGTGATATGCCTGCGCCAGCCATGATGCAATGGAGCCGTTGGTGCCGCAGCAAAGATTATCTATTTGACAACATCTCCGCCGAACAACAAGAGCGTTACAACCACTTTTCAGCACCTATTCGCGCATTCCATATTACCGACGACGAGCTACTCCAGCGCTCAAATATTGAGAGTTTACTGAGTCACTACCCAAATGCCGAAAAGTCGTTAACGGACTTAACCCCCGACATGACTGACAGCAAAGGCATTGGTCACTTCAACTTCTTCCGCAGTCAATTTAAAGAGTCGCTTTGGCGTAAAAGCTTGCTAGACGCCCTGTAGGTCAATTAAAGTCTTTGTATTGACGAAATAATCAGGGATTCTTAGACCGTGCATTATCAAATGGAAATGGCACTTTCATTACTGGCAGCGCTTGCTTTAGGTTTGATGATAGGCATTGAGCGAGGTTGGTCGGGTCGTGACAGCGAAGAAGGTGCTCGCGTTGCTGGGGTGCGCACGTTTAGCCTTATTGGTTTAAGTGGCGGCGTATTCGCAATACTAGCTCAGCAGTGGGGTGTCTGGCTGATTATTACCGGCTTTGTTGTAGTCGCCATTCTTATTGCTGCGTCATACATTAGCCACAGCAAGCTTTCAGACGATGCCGGTATTACCACTGAGTTTTCTATGTTGCTGACCTTCGCGTTAGCTATTTGGGCCGCTTCTGGCGATCCGCTACCGGCTCTAAGCTGCGGAGCTGTCGTCGTTGCGCTTTTGGGCCATAAGAAAAACTTACATAAATTACTCAAACGCATTTCTCCTAAGGCCTTTTATTCTGGCATTACCTTACTGCTTATTTCCGTGGTGGTGCTACCGCTGCTGCCCGACGAAGGGTACGGTCCATGGCAAGCGCTAAACCCTTACTGGCTATGGTGGATGGTGGTGTTAATCTCCGGGCTGTCATTTATTGGTTACTTATTTACCCAACTGCTCGGCGAAAAGAGAGGCACGCTCATTACCGCTATTGCAGGAGGCTTTGCGTCGTCCACCGCCGTTACTCTGACCATGGCCCGCTTCGCTAAAAGAAACTCTCACACCGCTATTTATGTGAGCGGCATGTTACTGGCTTGCAGCATTATGTTTCCGCGAGTGCTGATAGAAGTCTTTGTTGTCAATCATCAACTTCTGGGAATACTCTGGCCCTCGATTACGCTCATGTTTTTAGGGGCGCTGGTCGTGATGGTGATGATATACCGCCAGCAAAAGCAGAAGGCTCCCTCAAATGCCTCTGATATCACTATTAATAATCCGTTACAGTTAGGTACCGCCATACAGTTTGGCGTGCTTTTGGCCGTTATCTTGTTATTGTCAGAGGCCATGAAGCAGTGGTTTGGCGACGCGGGTATCTACAGCCTGGCTATTATTTCAGGCTTAATGGACGTCGACGCTATTACGTTATCGCTTTCCCGATCGGCTCAGAATGAACTGTCTCCGGAAGTGGCTGTTATGGGTATCATCCTGGCCTGCGCCAGTAACACCCTACTGAAAGGCATTATGTTTGCATCTGTTGCCGGCATAAAGCTGCATTATAAATACGCCGTTTACATGACTTTGGCCATCGTTCCCGGACTGCTTTACGGCTTCTTGAACGTACTTTAAAGGAGGAGTTTTGCTGCCACTACCTAGTTTTGATGACGTCGCTGCCGCCGCTGAGCGTATTCGCCCATACGCCCATAAAACTCCCGTTTTGACGTCACGCACAGCGAACGAAAAGTTGGGCGCTGAACTCTTCTTTAAGTGCGAAAATTTCCAACGCATGGGCGCGTTTAAATTTCGCGGCGCCATGAATGCGCTACTGCAGTTTGATGAAGCGCAGAAGAAAGCCGGTGTCATTGCATTTTCCTCGGGGAATCACGCACAAGCGATAGCCTTAGCAGCTCAGTTGCTCGATATTAAAGCAACCATCATCATGCCCGAAGACGCGCCAAAGGCGAAAGTGAACGCAACCCGAGGCTACGGTGCCAACATAATTCACTACGACCGCTATACCGAAAATCGCGAACAAATCGGCAGAGAGCTCGCTGAGAAGCACGGTTATACGCTCATACCGCCTTACGACCACCCGCATATTTTGTCAGGGCAAGGCACTGCCGCAAAAGAGCTGTTTGAGGAAACCGGGGAGCTTGACGCGCTATTTGTATGTTTAGGTGGCGGCGGGTTGCTGTCCGGCTGTGCGTTAGCGGCGCGCCACTTCGCACCTGACTGCAAGGTTTACGGTGTCGAACCCGAAGCCGGAAACGACGGTCAGCAGTCGTTCCGTAAAGGGGAAATTGTCCGTATTGAAACACCCAAAACCATCGCTGACGGCGCTCAAACACAGTATTTAGGCGAGTATACCTTCCCTATCATTCAAAATAATGTCGACGATATTCTAACCGTCAGCGATTCAAGCTTAGTTGAGTCAATGCGGTTTTTCGCCGAACGAATGAAGATGGTTGTTGAACCCACGGGGTGCCTCGGTTTCGCTGCGGTGGAGCAGCTTAAAGATGAGCTGCAAGGCAAACGTGTTGGCGTTATCATTAGCGGTGGCAATGTCGACATAAGCCGCTATGCAGAACTCTTAAGCGCTTAACAAGCAGGATGATTAAATGACAGTACCTCAGTGGATAGATACCCTCGATACGCCTTATTTGCTGATTGATGAAGCCATTCTAAAACGCAATATCGCGCATTTGAAAAACCGCATTGAATCACTGGGTAGTCACTTACGCCCTCACCTGAAGACGTTGCGCACGTTAGAGGCTGCCGGTTACTTACTCGCGGATAAAATCAGACCCGCCACAGTGTCAACATTGGCAGAAGCGGAAGCCTACGCAAACGCTGGCTACACCGACTTGCTTTACGCCGTAGGCATTGCACCGGCAAAATTGGAGCGCGTCGCTCAACTGCGTAAGCGCGGTATTAACCTACATGTTCTGCTCGATAATATGGCGCAGGCAAAGGCAGTAAGTGACTTTGCACAAAAACACCAACAGGACTTTTCCGTTTTCATTGAAATAGACAGTGATGATCATCGCGGCGGTATTAAGCCCGAAGCGCCGGAGCTTATTGATATTGCGCAGCAACTTGGTCGACACTTTACCGGACTCATGACCCATGCCGGTGGCTCATACAATTGTCATACCGCAGACGCTTTAAAAGCATTCGCTAAACGAGAGTGTGATGCGGTTCGCAATGCCAAAAGCCGACTAGAAGCATCTGGCATTCATTGTTCAATAACCAGCGTCGGCTCAACACCAACCGCGCATTACGGAGAAGACTTTAGTGATATTGCCGAGGTTCGCGCCGGCGTTTACACGACTTTTGACTTAGTCATGAAAAATATCGGCGTGTGCGACTTTTCTGACATCGCCATGTCAGTGGTGACAACCGTTATCGGACACAACAAAGAGAAAGGCTGGGTACTGACTGACAGCGGCTGGATGGCACTGTCCCGAGATCGCGGTACTGCAAGCCAGAGTATGGATTTTGGCTATGGACAAGTCTGTAAAACAGATGGTTCTATTTTAACTGGCTTATGCGTTAACAGCACCTCACAAGAGCACGGCGTTATCGAATTAAACGACGTTTACCAATTAGACAACTTTCCCGTTGGTTCGCAGTTGCGCATATTGCCCAACCACGCCTGTGCAACCGCCGCCATGCATCCGCTTTACCATGTACTAATGAGTAATGGTTCACATAACACCTGGCAACGTATTATCGGTTGGTAAAAACCGTGAAGCTTATCGAATAACTTCAGTGCTCACTTCAATAATCCCGGCATCCAAATCAGCGATTTCGCCAAACGCAGAGCGCGATAGGTCGATGATTCTGCCGTCAATAAAGGGGCCTCGATCATTAATTTTAACCACAACGCTTTTGCTATTAGCGATATTGGTGACTCGAACTTTGGTACCAAATGGCAAGGTTCTGTGAGCGGCGGTGTCTGCGAAATGGTTATACCGCTCACCGCTAGCTGTGGTTCTGAATTGGTATTTCATGGCGTAATAAGACGCCTTTCCTGACTCCTGTTTACCAATTAAGTTACCGGGACTCTTGGCCGGAATGGCGCTACAACCACTAAGCGCCAGTACGGATAAACTGACGCCTAACATAAGATTTTTAACGGAGTGTGTGTTTTTTGCTTTCATTCCTTAATCTTAACGGGTTCTGAAGACCCTGTCCGTTAAGGAAATAAAAAGGCACCGTAAAGATTTACACACTCACCAGAAAAGCTTCACGCACAGTTGGATACTTGAATTCAAAGCCATGGTTCCGCAGTTTGTCTGGCACCACAGCTTGCCCTTTAAGCAACATCGACGACATTTCACCCAAGCCAACTTTAAGCACAAATGCGGGTACTCTCATGAAGTGCGGTTTATTCAGTACCGACGCCAAAGTCCGGCTAAAAGCTTCATTCGTAACGGGTCCCGGAGAAGTCATGTTAACAGGGCCCGACAAATTGTCGTGCTCCAGTAAATACTGGATGGCCCGAACCATATCCTCAAGCTGTATCCAGGACATCATTTGCTTCCCATCGCCCAAAGGGCCACCTAAACCAAACTTATAGGGGGTGATCATTTTCGCCAAAGCGCCCTCGCCCTTTGCTAAAACCACACCGGTGCGCAGCAGAACCACCCGGGTTACTTTTTCTGCAGCTAGAGCCCGACGCTCCCATTCTTGGCATAAGGTCACTGCGAAATCAGTACGCTTAGGGCCATCGCTCTCATTGACGGGCTGAGCGTCACGCGGGCCATAATAACCAATAGCAGAGCCGCTCAGAAATACCTTAGGAGGCTTTTCGGCCGCTTTGATCATAGCCGCCAGCTTTTCGGTAACCTGCCAGCGGCTGTCTTTTAACGCCTGTTTGCGGGAATCGCTCCAGCGCTTGTCGGCAATACCCTCGCCCTGCAAATTGATGACCGAATCAAATTGGCCGATATCCGCCACCTCGTCCACTGAGGACAATAAGGTAACATCGTCGCCCAACAGCTTTCTGGCCCGCTCTTTATTACGCGTAGTGACCGTGAACTTATGATCACTTCGGTATTTGCGAATAAACGCAGAGCCAATTAAGCCAGTACCACCTGTCATCAAAATATTCATCAGCCACCTCCTGAATCAATCACTGCTGGCGCAAACTTACGCAAGCTTGCGGATAAGCTGCGCCGTATTGCGTTTAATTAAGCGATAACACGACAAGCGACCTAAAATAGCCACCACCAAAGCGCCGCAAAGCGGTCCTACAAGCCATAACTTCCAGTGGATTACCGGCGTCATGTTAAATACTTGGTTTTGCAATATGAACAAGGATATTTCCATCGCCAGTGTGGCTATTAATCCGCTAATAGCACCCAACACCAAAAACTCGTAAGTAATGCTACGACTCAATAATTTACCAGGCGCACCCAGCGTCCGCAGAATCACAAGTTCTTTCTGCCGTTCTTCCATGCTCGCCTGAACCTGTGCGACCAAGACCAGTGAACCTGCGATTATCACGAGAACCAACACAAACACTATCGCCAGACTAACTTGCCCAATCACCTCTCGTATCTGATCAATCATCGCATCCAGATCAATCAACGACGTTTGTGGGAAAGGCTTAAAGAGTTCATAAAGCTCACTCTTACGTTCTTCGCCTAACCTAAAACTGGTGATATAGGTCGCCGGAAAGTCTTCCAATGTCGAGGTGTTGAATATCATGTAAAAGTTCGGCTGCAGCGTATTCCAGTCGGCTTTTCGTAAACTGGTCACCGGCACAGTGAACTCCTGCCCCCCTAAATTAAAGCGTAGTTCATCACCCACTTTAATATCCAGTCGCTCTGACACATTCAGCTCAACAGACACCTGAGGTTTTGCGTCATCGCCCCACCACTGACCGGCGGTTAACTCGTTGTTAGGAGGTAGGGTATCGCGCCATGTCAGCGACAGCTCCCGACCAATCCCTTCACGCCCTTCTGCGTCTTCGTCATCACGGTCCTCCTTGGTGACTTCATCACGTAGCTTTTCACCATTAATGTGAGTTAAACGACCCGGAACAATCGGGTAGAGATCAGTCGACGGAATATTTTCGCGCTCAAACATTGCCTGCATATCATCAACATTGTCCTGAGCAATATTAATGGCAAAGTAGTTCGGAGCGTCTGCTGGTAACTGTCGTTTCCAGTCTTCCAGTAGGTCGTTGCGTAAAACAATCACTAATAACAGCAACATAATGGCTGTTGAGAAGCTCAGCATTTGCACGCTGTTTTGCGCCGCCCGACGTTGCAGACCCGCCATAGCCAGGCGCCAGCTACTCCCCGCCTGCATACCGGCCTTGCGGCTGGCTGAAATAAACAAACGACCCAACCCTAGCAGGATAACAGCGGCAACGGCGCCACCGGCAAACAAGGCGGTCGATAACCACCATTGCTGACTGTAAATCACCAACAACGCATAAATGGTGCCACCACTTAGTACCCATTGCAGCCAACGAATGGCGTTACCCGCGGTTAACTGACGGTGCAGCACACGCAACGGCGGTATCGCCACCAAGCGGAACAGCGGATACAAGGTAAACATAACCGCACTGATAACACCAGTTGCTGCCGCCAGTGCGTATGGTTGCCAGCCAGATTGCGGCAAGGTTGCATCAAGCTTTTGAGAGACCCACTCAATCACAAAGTACTGAATAGCCCAGCCCAGCAGCATACCAATAGCGACACTCACTGCGGTTAATAACAACAAGTGCAGAATGAAAATACGCCGTATTTGCTTTTTGTCAGCCCCTAAGGTTTTAAAAATAGCGACCACGTCGTAGTTTCGCTGACAATAACGTTGCGCAGCCACAGCAACAGCGGTAGCAGCTAATACCACGCCTAATAGGCTTGCCAACATCATGAAGCGCTCAGCACGGTTTAATGAACGTGACAACGGGCTGTCACCATCTTCAATACTACGCCAGCTGTGCGTATCGTCATTAAGTCGAG
Organism: Idiomarina piscisalsi; assembly: GCF_002211765.1. Lineage (NCBI taxonomy): Bacteria > Pseudomonadati > Pseudomonadota > Gammaproteobacteria > Alteromonadales > Idiomarinaceae > Idiomarina > Idiomarina piscisalsi. The sequence goes on along the minus strand of NZ_CP022133.1, from coordinate 866,253 downwards.
GTAGCAGCCAGTCTTCGTACGCATCAATAGCGTCTGATTTACCGGCCATTAACACGTTAAAACGCACTCGGCTGCCCGGTTGAATGAGCCCTGTTTCATCGAGTTGAGAATGACGAATAATAACATTGGGGCTGTCGGTAAAGACCGAAAAACCGACATCAGGCTCGTAAGTGACGACCTTAGTCACTTTAAAACTGCTGTTGCCCACCTCAATCGAGTCACCAATATCCAGCTGTAAAGCTTGAAACAGTTGTGATGCCACCCAAGCCTCGCCTTCAGCAGGCAGTCCTTCAGCCACATACCCTTGCCCAAACGGCTGGTCTGCAATTTCCAGTTCCCCCCGTAACGGATAACCGTCGCTGACTGCTTTGACGTCCACCAGGGTCATGCTCTCACCAGAGAACGCCATGGAGTTGAATACAACTTTCCAGGCCGTTTGCAGCTCCATTTGTCCGGCTTGGTCAAGCCATTCCTGAGGTATGTCACGACGAGAGCTCAAAACACGATCCGCGGCCAAGAACTCACTGCTGCGCTCCGTGAGTCCGGCTTGTAGACGGTCACTGAAAATAGAAAGAGACAACACGGCGGTCACCGACAAAATAATCGCCAGCGCCATAATTGTCAGCTCACCTCGTTTCAGCTCCTGCTTAAGCAAACGAAACGAAATTTTATGCCACATCCTGTGCTGCCTCCGATAACTGCCCTGCTTCCATTTGCAGCACGCGCTGACAGCGCTTCGCCAACTGTTGATCGTGTGTCACCATAATCAACGTTGTGCCGTAGTCTTTGTTGAGGTTGAATAATAATTCTTCGACCTTACCACCGGTTTTAGCATCAAGATTGCCAGTAGGTTCATCGGCAAACAAAATTTTTGGCTGACCGACAAATGCACGCGCAATAGCAACACGCTGTTGTTCACCGCCTGACAACTGGTTCGGATAATGGTGCCAGCGATCTTCCAGCCCGACTTTGGCTAATAGTTCTCGGGCTTCTTTCTCTGCGCCTTTATGACCGGCCAATTCAGCCGGTAGCATGACGTTTTCCAGCGCACTTAAACTTGGCACCAATAGGAACGACTGAAAGATAAAGCCAACTTTGTCAGCACGAACTTTCGCGCGCTGCTCTTCATCCAATTCGCTGAGTTTTTCGTTTTCTATAAGAACCTCTCCGGAGGATGCGAGGTCTAATCCCGCAAGCAGCGACAATAACGTCGATTTACCGGAGCCTGACGCGCCGACAATGGCAACAGTCTCGCCAGCATTGATACTGACGTTAATTGGCTGCAGAATCTGTAATGGCCCCTCAGAGGTGTCTACGGTTTTTTCCAGTTGTTGAGCTTGAATGAGCATAAAATGAAAAACTTCCTTTTGAAAACATGTCTATTTTTATCACTGTTGTTAGTTATACGCAGTGTTTCCGCAAATGTCTCACTTGTCGTTTTAGGTGACAGCCTAAGCGCTGGTTACGGCCTTTCACAGGAGCAAACCTGGGTGGCCGAACTTGACCGTCGCTGGAACAGCTCTCACCCCGATATTAACATCATAAACGCCAGTATTAGTGGCGAAACCACTCGTGGTGGTTTGAGCCGCTTAGAAGGCGTTTTAGAGCGTCACCAACCCGACGCATTATTTATAGAGCTTGGCGGCAACGATGGACTTAGAGGCTTTGACCTCAACACAGTTCGGTCAAACTTGAAACAAATGATCGATAAAGCAAAGGAACAAGACGTTAAAGTAGCGTTGAGCCAGGTTATGGTGCCACCCAACTATGGTCAGAGATTCGCCGAACAGTTTCGACAAGTTTTTGAGGAGGTTGCGAAAGAAGAAGGCGTTAAACTCGTGCCGTTCTTTATGGAGAAAATAGCGACTAACCCAGACTATGTGCAGAACGATGGCATTCACCCCACCGCGGAAGCCCAGCCAAAAATCGCTGACTTTTTAGAGCCCTATTTACTCGAATTGGCAAAATAAAGGCACAAAAAAACCGCCTTCGGGCGGTTAATGTATTGTCCTGAAAAATGGCGTCCCCTAGGGGATTCGAACCCCTGTTACCGCCGTGAAAGGGCGGTGTCCTAGGCCTCTAGACGAAGGGGACCCTGGACTGTTTGATGTGAGCTGTGACTCTCTTAAAAGAGATGGCGTCCCCTAGGGGATTCGAACCCCTGTTACCGCCGTGAAAGGGCGGTGTCCTAGGCCTCTAGACGAAGGGGACGCAATAATCACTTTGCATCACGGTATTTGACTGGCGTCCCCTAGGGGATTCGAACCCCTGTTACCGCCGTGAAAGGGCGGTGTCCTAGGCCTCTAGACGAAGGGGACGCAACCAAATACTTTTACTACTGTCGGTGCTCTACCGAAAACAACGTGGTGGAGCTAAGCGGGATCGAACCGCTGACCTCTTGCATGCCATGCAAGCGCTCTCCCAGCTGAGCTATAGCCCCGCACCTGGCAATCACAGACTGCCTTGACAGCGGGGCGCATTCTATTTCGAGCGGCGCTAATGTGTCAACTATTTTTTGAAAAAATAAGACTGTTTGGCTGTTTTTATGGCAGTTTGTTCAGTTATTCATCAAAAACTATTTTTTCAGGCCGGCCGGCAGTTTTTGGTGATAAACATGATACACCTCTTCCAACCCTTCCCGACTTGAAACAGACACATTCATGTCATTCACTAAACCGTTATCCAAACGATAAACCCAACCATGTAACGTAAGAGGTTGTTCTCTATCCCAGGCTTCCTGAACAACATTTGTTTTAGCCAGGTTTTTTACCTGCTCTATGACATTCAATTCGCACAGACGATCAACTTTTTGAGAGTCTTCCAGAGCCGCTATTTCATCGGCATGCTCCCGGTACACGTCGCGAATCGGATACAGCCAATGGTCAACCAAACCATGAGGTTTTGACTCCATGGCGGCTTTGACACCGCCACAGCCATAATGACCCACGACCAACACATGACGTACTTTGAGGGTTTCTATCGCAAACTGAATCACAGACAGGCAGTTAAAGTCTGTCTGAATAACCTGGTTTGCCACATTCCTGTGAACAAACAACTCGCCAGGATCCATACCTACAATCTGATTCGCCGGCACTCGACTGTCAGAGCAACCAATCCATAAGTACTCTGGAGCTTGCTGCCCTACCAAACGTTTAAAGAAGTCAGGATCCCTTTGGATCTGCTCTTCCGCCCACGCTTTATTGTTTTCAATCAAATGCTTAATGTCTGGCATGATGTATCCTGAAGCCGTTTTAACGCAATGTTACGCACTCTCACGCTGAGCTATAAATTCTAAAGCAAGGTCAATTCGCGCCAAAACGGTTTTTTGGGGTATTAATTCCAGAGTTTCACCTAACGAAGGAGAGTTACCTCCACCGGTAGCGGCTACCCTTAAAGGCATACCTACTTTGCCCATTCCGACATCCAAATCAGCGGCCGTTTGATTAATTGCGGCCTGAATCGTATCAGCACTCCAGTCGTTCACTGCTCCAAGCAGTTCTTTTGCTTTCAGTAGTGGTTCTTTCGCCACCGGACGTAAATGCTTCTTCGCCGCTTTTTCGTCAAACTCTTCTACTGACTCAAAGAAATAGCGGCTAATAGCAGCCATTTCTTTCAAGGTTTTCACCCGATCCGCTTGCAAACCAACCACTTTTTCAAGAGCAGGGCCGCTGCTGGTATCCACGCCAATTTGGTCAAACTGCCACTGCAGTTGTGGCGCCACTTCTTCAGCCGGCAGTGTTTTCATATAGTGCTGATTTAGCCAATTCAGCTTTTCGGTATTAAAGGCAGATGCTGCTTTATTCACATCATCCAGTTTGAAGTATTCAATGAGTTCTTCGCGACTGAATATTTCCTGATCACCGTGAGACCAGCCCAGGCGTGCCAAATAGTTAACGACCGCTTCAGGTACATAGCCGTCATCACGGTATTGCATGACACTGACCGCGCCGTGACGTTTAGAAAGCTTCTTACCGTCGTCACCTAAAATCATGGAAACGTGTGCGTAATGCGGTACGGGCGCTCCTAATGCTTTTAAGATATTAATCTGGCGCGGTGTGTTGTTAATGTGGTCTTCACCACGAACAACATGCGTAATATCCATGTCCCAGTCATCTACGACAACACAGAAGTTATAGGTCGGCGTGCCATCGGTTCGGGCAATGATCAAATCATCCAGCTCAGTATTCGCAAATTCAATACGCCCGCGAATGTGATCATCGAAAACCACGCTACCTTCTTGCGGGTTACGAAAACGAATAACGTATTTGTCACCGCCAACGTTAGGGTTATCACGGCAATGACCGTCGTAGCGAGGCTTTTCACCGGCTGCCATTTGCTCTTCACGCATTTTTTCCAAGCGCTCGGCAGAACAATAGCACTTGTAAGCTTTATCTTCTTCCAAAAGCTTATCAATAAGCTCTTTGTAGCGGTCAAAACGTTGAGTTTGATAATAAGGACCACGATCCCAGTTTAACCCTAGCCATTCCATGCCTTCTAAAATTGCATCAATAGCAGGCTGTGTTGAGCGCTCACGGTCGGTGTCTTCAATACGTAATACGAACTCACCGCCTTGTGCCTTGGCAACTAACCAAGAATATAAAGCGGTACGAGCACCACCGACATGCAAATAACCTGTTGGACTGGGAGCAAAACGCGTTACCACACTCATGTTTTTTCCTTTCATTTAAACCGGTCAAAATAATGGCGGCAAGTTTATCAAGACTGAGCGCTCAGCGCATCTGCTAATCGAAATGATTAAAATGTCAGCAAACAGCACAAAGTTCGCAATTTTTATTTGACAGTTTTTATCTGATCCCTATAATGCCTCCTCGCAACGACGCAGAAGTGTCACAGTGAGAATGGTTGCTTAGCTCAGTTGGGAGAGCATCGCCCTTACAAGGCGAGGGTCACTGGTTCGAGCCCAGTAGCAACCACCACTTCTCTTCTTCCCCTTAGTTGCAGACCTTCAGGATGGTTGCTTAGCTCAGTTGGGAGAGCATCGCCCTTACAAGGCGAGGGTCACTGGTTCGAGCCCAGTAGCAACCACCACTTTTTTACTCCCGCTTATTTAAGATTTTCAAGCAAATAATCTAACAAAACTCTGACTTTCGGAATCACTTGCCTGTTTTCGGGATACAGGGCCCAAATACCGTCGTCTTCTTGTCGAAATTGTCCCAAAACCTCTTTCAGTTGACCGGTTTCCAATGCCTCTGTCACGTAGTAGTCCGGCAGCATTGCTAAGCCTAAGCCTTTTATCGCTGCGTCTCTAAGCGCCAAACCGTTGTTACAATGCAGGTAAAGCTCAGGTCGGAAAGTCTCAGAACGCCCTTCTACCTCAAAACGCCACTGTTTAACCGTGCCCGTAAAACAACGATGGGCTTCCAGTTCATTTATCGTTTCAGGCTCCCCAAAGCTTTTAAAATAACTCGGTGCGCCCACAACATAGTGACGACGAGTCCCCAACTTACGCGCCCTTAATCTTGGGTTCCCCAGTTGCCCTAAGCGTATCGCCACATCATAACTGCCTTCAATTAGGTCGACCTGCTCGTTGCTCAATTGCAAATCAAGCCGACAATCCTGATAAATTTGCAGAAAATCATTCAATAGCGGGGCGATAAAGCGTTCGCCATAATAGACAGGTGCGGTAATGCGAATTAATCCTTGTGGCTGTTGTGTGCGTTGCTGAATGGCTTGATCGGCATCCCGGAGACTGGCGACCAAATGCTGACAATGCGGTAAGTAGAGTTTGCCCTCCTCTGTCAGACTGACACTCCGAGTTGAACGATACAGAAGCTGCATCTGCAATCGGCTTTCCAACGCCGCAATATTCCGACTGACCTGCGCGACAGACAGTCCCAACTGCTTAGCTGCCGCCGTAAAACTTTGTTTTTCTGCGACGGCTGCGAACTCACTAATACCCTGCCAAAGCTTCATTTCAACCCATTATTTCATATATGAAAAAGTAATTTGTAAAAACATAAGATTACCTGCTTATGAGAAAAAGTTAAACTTACGCTAAGATTTTACGTAATTCATTTACCAAGTTGACAGGAAAAGGACGCATCATGGAAACAATTAAGTCTCGCGCAATGGTTGCCTGGGGTCCGGGCGAGCCACTCAAAGAAGAAGTTATTGATGTTGCACCACCGAAAAAAGGCGAAGTGCGCGTTCGCATCATTGCAACCGGTGTCTGCCATACTGATGCCTACACTTTGTCGGGTAAAGATCCGGAAGGTATTTTCCCATCAGTATTAGGCCACGAAGGCGGCGGCATTGTTGAGTCTGTCGGCGAAGGCGTCACTTCAGTTGAAGTCGGTGACCATGTCATTCCTTTATACACAGCAGAATGTGGTGAATGTAAGTTCTGTACCTCGGGTAAAACCAATCTGTGTCAGGCGGTTCGTGCCACTCAGGGTAAGGGGTTAATGCCGGACGGTACCAGCCGTTTCTCAAAAGACGGCGAGACCATTTATCACTACATGGGAACCTCGACCTTCTCTGAATATACCGTTCTACCTGAAATTTCACTGGCTAAAATTCCTAAAGAAGCACCATTAGAAAAGGTCTGCTTATTGGGTTGTGGCGTTACTACCGGCATGGGTGCGGTTAAAAACACAGCCAAGGTTCAGGAAGGCGATACCGTTGCCGTATTTGGTCTGGGCGGTATTGGTCTGGCCGTTATTATTGGCGCTGTGCAAGCTAAAGCCTCGCGCATTATTGCTATTGACGTGAACGATGACAAAAAAGCGATTGCTCAAGAGTTGGGCGCGACTGACTTTGTGAACCCAACCGAATACGACAAACCGATTCAGGAAGTCATCGTTGATATGACCGATGGCGGTGTCGATTTCTCGTTTGAGTGCATTGGTAACGTTGATGTTATGCGCGCCGCACTTGAATGCTGTCACAAAGGCTGGGGCGAATCCGTTATTATTGGTGTTGCCGGCGCCGGTGAAGAAATTTCTACCCGTCCGTTCCAGTTGGTGACAGGTCGCGTATGGCGCGGCAGTGCTTTTGGGGGCGTGAAAGGTCGTACCGAACTGCCTGACTATGTTAAACAATACATGGACGGTAAGTTTGACTTAGACACCTTTATTACTCATACCATGCCATTAGAAGACATTAATAAAGCGTTCGATTTAATGCACGAAGGCAAATCAATTCGTTCAGTTATTCATTATTAATGGAGTCTGTAATGAAACAAGTTAGCGAAACCCGCTGTTTTGGCGGCCGTCAGTTACGCTTTGAACATGACTCTGAAGTACTGAACTGCGCTATGCAGTTCAGTGTCTTTTTGCCATTGCGCTCAGAAAAAACGGAAGTGCCGGCGGTCTATTTTTTATCGGGGCTAACCTGCACTGATGAAAACTTTTCCACTAAAGCCGGGGCGCAGCGTGTCGCAACAGAGCTGGGTATCGCGTTGATTATTCCCGATACCAGCCCGCGTGGAGACGATGTCGCCGACGATGCCGACGGCGCTTATGACTTAGGTTTAGGCGCTGGCTTTTACGTCAACGCGACCGAAGAGCCGTGGAAGTCAAACTATCAAATGTATGACTACATTGTGAAAGAGCTGCCGGAACTAGTTGAAGCGGAGCTGCCAGTTAATGGCAAGCGCGCTATCGCGGGTCATTCCATGGGCGGTCACGGAGCCTTGGTTATCGGTTTACGTAACAGTGACCGCTACACCAGTATTTCTGCATTCTCGCCGATTACCAACCCAACACAATGCCCATGGGGTGAAAAAGCCTTTAGCGCGTATTTGGGCGATGATCGCGAACAATGGAAGCGATACGACGCCGTTGAGATCATCAAATCTAAAGGTCAGACACTCCCCATTCGAGTTGATCAGGGCTTAGCTGACGGATTTTTAGAAGAACAGTTAAAACCGGAGAACTTAAAAGACGCCATTAGCGAAGTTAACGGCGGCGGTACGGTTCATTTACACGACGGTTATGACCACAGCTATTACTTCATCTCGTCATTTATCGAAGCTCAGCTTCGCTTCCATGCGAAATACCTGACCGCGTGATACGTCATATCATACGGTAAATTTTATAACCGCCTGACGCAGCTGCTCAGTTTGTTGACGAACCTGAGTGACTGCGTCAGCGTTCGACTGTGCATCATTTGCCGCTTCCACACCGGCATCCCGAACCCGGGTAATATTTCTTGCGGTTTCGTCGACAACTGCAGACTGCTCCTCAACCGCAGTAGCAATAGAGGCCGAACGGTCGTTAATTTTAACCAGTTCAGTATGAATGCGGTTGAATAGCTCATCGGATTCAGTAGAGTGCTGCGCACTCTCTTCACCCAGCTCATTACACTCTTGCAGGGTATTCACAATAATCTGAGTTTGCTGGTTCAGTTGACTAGTAATTGACTCTATCTCACCAATAGACTTCTGAGTACGGGAAGCCAGTGTACGGACTTCATCCGCCACCACGGCAAACCCGCGCCCCTGCTCACCTGCGCGGGCAGCTTCAATAGCCGCATTAAGCGCCAATAAGTTGGTTTGTTCAGCAATACCATTAATCACCGTCACAATTTGTGTAATAGAGGCACTGCGCTCTGCCAACGTATTCGCTTCCGTTACGCTACTGTTCAACCGTTCTGCTAAATAACGCACTTTCTCAACGCCGGCCTGCACCGAGGTACTACCATGTTTCGCCTGTTCAGAAAGACTGTTCACCTGCTCAGCGGTATCTTCCGCATCATTCGCTATAGTATGCGCCGTGCTACCCATTTCATTAATAGCAGCAGCGACCTGATCCACTTCATGCGACTGCATATCCAAGTTTTGAGACGTATGGGTCACCGTATCAGACACTTGCTGTGTCAGGCTATTCACCGTTTCGACAGACTGGTTTATTTGCTGAATAACACTGCGGAAATAACTTAGCAGTTCATTAAAGCTATCAACTAAATCGCCAAGCTCGTCATCACGGAACTTCTCCGAGGACAACGTCAGGTCATTACTCGTCTGAACCCTTTGCATGTCTTCACGCAATTGGGTCAGCGGCTGATTAATGGAACGTATCACCCAGAACAGCATTGCAATAACAATGAGTGCGATAACAGCAAATACAACGACAGGTACCCACTTCATGGTTGCCTGACGAGAGGCGAGCAATTCGCTCAGCTCTTTATCTAACTGCTCAAGCGACGCTTCCATATTGCTGGCAATAGTTCTGACCTCGCCCTTTATTCCAGACTCTTCATCCAGCCCTATTTCTTTTGAAAGTGCTGCATAACGACCAAAGTCACGGCGGTACGCATCGACTTTTTCCGCAAGTTCAGGCGTTGCAGATAACTCTCTTTTTAATTCGTCCAGCAAGCCCTCTACCCGGCCGAGATACTTGTCGTCAAAACGCAACATAAAGTCCTTTTCGCTACGACGAACCTGCAACAAAGTAACCAAAAGCTCAGTCCGACCGGCCGTATCAATCGCTTCTTCTAACTCATGAGTTGCTGAGCGCAGCGCGCCATAAGCGCCGCTATTTTCATTTAACCCGCGCTGCTGAAATGCGTTGACCAAACGCTCAAAGCTTTTGCTATAACGTTCTACCTGGCTTTCTAACTGTCCAATCAGTTGAGAGGAAGCTTCATCATCAACCAGAGCATTAAGCTGCTCAAGCCGATTGTCAGTTATGGCAGCTTGTTGAGCTAACTTCTCTGAGTAGCTCTTATCCATTCGTAACAGAAAGTCTTTTTCCGCACGGCGCAATTGCAGCAAGCTATTGTGTACGGACTCTCGAAGTTCACTCGCACGATGTAATTCACTCACTTGTGACTGGAAAAGCATCATTAAGGCAAGCAACAAAATAAAGGCCGCTGTGGCGATCAAACCAACAGAAAGAAGCTTATTACGAATTGACATAGCAAACACCCAACAATAAAAGTGGCGGAATAATAGACAGTGGTCAATAATTCCGCAATGATCAATTTTGTTAATGATATGAACTTTTTATGACAACTGTATGACAGGCAAAATAAGTATCACTTACTGGGTAAATACCCTCACACGCAAAGCGGTTATACTTCTGATCTCGCTCAATACTTCTCGCTAAAAAGGAAGCCGTAATGAAAGTTAATTCAGCTGCAGAAGCGCTCTCGATTATTAACGATGGTGATGTTATTTGGTGTCAGTCGATGGCGGCCACACCCTATAAATTACTGGAAGGTCTGAAAGAAGTCGCAAAACAACGAAAAGACCTAACACTACTGCAGCTGCACACGGAATACAGCGAAATACTTTGCGACCCGGAGCTTAAAGGACACCTTCGCCAGCGCGCTTTTTTCGTTGGCGCTTCAACTCGTCAAGCCGTGAATCAAGGGCTAGCCGACTATGTCCCTATTTTCCTGTCTGAAATTCCTAAGTTATTCCGCTCAGGTGAGCAGCCGCTAGATGCCACTATCGTTCAAGTGTCGCCACCGGATAAACACGGCAATTGCAGTTTAGGAATATCCGTCGAAGCAACCCGAGCCGCATTACAAGTTGCGAAGAAAGTCATTGCCTGGATAAACCCCAATATGCCTCGCACACACGGTGACGCATTGGTTTCATTGAAACGGTTTGATCGTTACTTTGAGGAAACCGCCCCTATTCCACTGCATCAACAACCGCCACAAAACCCTGTTACACAAAAAATTGGTGAGCGCGTTGCCGGTCTCATTGACGACGGTGACTGTCTGCAAATGGGCATTGGCGCCATACCCGATGCGACACTAGCGTGTCTGCATCATCATAAAGACTTGGGCATTCACACCGAAATGTTCTCTGACGGGGTATTGCCCTTAGTTGAGCGTGGCGTCATAAACAATAGCCGTAAGCGTAAGCACCGGGGACGCATCGTCACCACTTTTGCGATGGGCACTCAGGCACTTTATGACTTTGTTGATGATAACCAGGAAGTGTTTTTCCTCGATGTTGAGTACACCAATGACACCTCGGTTATTCGCCAGAATAAACAAGTTATGTCGATAAACAGTGCTTTGCAGGTCGACCTAAGCGGACAAGTCTGCGCCGATTCTATTGGTACCAAGATATACTCCGGCGTAGGCGGGCAAATGGATTTTGTGCGCGGCGCCAGCTTATCGGAAGGCGGGCGCTCAGTGATTGCTCTGCCCTCAACGGCCTGTGGAGGAACCGTATCACGCATTAGTTCATTACTTGCGCCGGGCGCCGGCGTGGTCACCACCCGCGCCCACGTGCATTACATTGTCACTGAGCATGGCGTGGCTAACTTACGCGCTAAGAGCATGAGTGAGCGGGCGCGAGAGCTGATTCATATTGCCGACCCGAAGTTCCGTGAAGAACTGGCAAAAGCGGCTTATGACGATTGGGGTTTAAACATAACCTAAATAAATTCTGTCTAGGTCATTTATTAACTTCACACCATCGTTATTGTAGGCTATTTTTACGTGCACACTGGCGGAGGTATCGATGAAAACAGTCGGCATTATTGGCGGTATGAGCTGGGAGTCCACCAGTACTTATTATCGCCGTTTAAATCAATTAATTAATGAGCGGTTAGGCGGTCTGCATAGTGCTGAAATTTTGCTTGCCAGTGTCAACTTTGCGCCTATTGAAGAAATGCAGAGCAGAGGTGACTGGGAGGCTGCCGGAAGCGCTCTAGTGACGAAAGCCCGACAACTTGAAAAGGCTGGAGCTGACTGTATTGTTATTGCAACCAACACGATGCACAAAGTCGCCCCTGAAATTGAGGCAGCCGTTTCCATTCCGCTTATCCATATTGTTGATGCTCTGGCCAACCATCTTAAAAAGAATGAAATTGAACGAGCTGGACTTTTAGGCACTCGTTTTACTATGCAACAGCCATTTTATAAAGAACGTCTTAAACAGCGAGATATAAGGGTTTTAATACCCAAAGAGGATGACAGCAAAACTGTAGACAGCATCATTTTTAAAGAGCTTTGTCACGGTCAATTTACCGATGATGCACGGAAACAGTATCTAAAAGTTATTGATGACCTGTCAGCTAAAGGCGCACAAGGTGTTATTTTGGGCTGCACCGAAATCGGCTTACTCGTGCAGCAGGAACACTCTGCACTACCACTATTTGATACCACCGAAGTTCACTGCCAAGCCATAGCTGATTGGATGCTAAATTAAAACTCTTGAATCAAAGAGCTCCTAGCTGCATATTATTAAGGTGTTAATTCCTCGTTAATTAGCACCTTAGGATATAACAACAACAATTGGAGTTTTTTATGGATCCTGCAGAAGTCAGTCCGCACAGTCGCGTTGTTTTGGCGATTGTTTGCTTTTTCCTGGGTAGTTTAGGTATTCACCGCTTTGTCGTTGGCAAGGTAGGCACCGGCATTTTAATGCTTCTGACCCTGGGTTTCCTAGGTCTTTGGACGCTTATCGACTTTATCGTTATTCTGGTTGGCGGCTTCCGCGACAAGCAAGGTCGATTGGTTAGAAATTAAGCAATAGAGCGTGCCTGGCGCACGCTTCTATCTCCTAACGATTTCTGCACAAGGTTACTAACCAATCCCCCAAGGCTTCTAGCCCCGGACTTTTTGCGGTTGATGACGGATAGACAAAATAGAAGCTGTCATCTGTACGAATACTATGGAAAGGCAATTCAAAGAGACTATTTTTCCGCTCTTCTTCGGTGGTCATAAACTCATTTAAAAGCGCAATGCCTTGTCCGTACTTAGCCGCTTCAGCCGCTAACAATAAATGACTAAAATGATGCACTCTGGCGGTTTTAGGAAGGCGCGATGACACTTTTTCAAACCAGCGCTGCCAATCCGTGCCAGGCTTACCGTTTGCGAAAGCAGAAATTGCTGAAAGCAAAGGAAAACGAGCCAATTCAACAGGCTCGGTAATGCGATGCGCTTCGGTCCAAACCGACTTAGAACAGTAAGGTTTCAGTGTTTCATCGTACAAATGATAGCGTTGGTACCCCGTACCCGGCGGTTGTGTGGTAATAAAACAGTCCGCCCACTGACTATCGAACTGACCATCCTGAGTCAGCATTTGCAAGGTTAAATCAATATTTGGGTACCGCTCTCTGAAGTCATCAAGTGCTGGAATTAACCATTTAACAGCCAATGATCCATGAATGGCCAAGCGTACTTGCCGCGTGTCATTTTCTTTCACGTTGCGTGTTGCGCTTTCGACTAACTCCAGCGCACCAACCACTTCTTGGAAATAGCTCTGTCCAACCGCGGTAAGCATAACGGTGCGGCCTTTGCGGACAAACAGTGGTTTATCCAAATAGGACTCTAATAATTTAACCTGATGACTGACTGCACTTTGAGAGACATGCAACTGCTCAGCAGCCCTGGAAAAACTCTGTAAACGGGCCACTTCAACAAAGTAATGTATCGCTCGGAACGGAACACTCACTATCTAAATATCTCATATAATGATTATTTAATATCATTATATTTTATATAAAGTGTTTCGTACAATGCTCACACTTTCAAGCAATTTAACGGAGGTGTTGGTATGGATCGTTCCCTGATATTAGCGGTATTGCTTTTGGTTCTTGGCAATAACGTGGTCATTCTGTCTGACTCTCTCATTAAACTGCTTGATGGTTTCGAGGCACCATTTCAATTTGTGCTGTTCCGGCAGCTCAGCGCAACGCTTATCTTATTGCCGGTCATTCTTTATTTTCGCAGACCCTTATTGCCTAAAAACCTGCGTTGGCACGCAACCCGCGCGCACATATTTTTAGTGGGTACAGTCTTTATGGTGGTCTCTTTAACGACGCTACCGCTGGCAACCGCTAACGCGATTTTTTACGCAGCGCCATTAATTACGGTCGTTTTTGCACGCCTGTTATTTAAAGAAAGAGTGACCATTATTTCTTTGGCAACAGCCGCTTTAGGCATGGTGGGCGTCATGGTTATATTGAACCCGAGCGGCGCCAATATCTTTGCCTTAGCGGCACTAGTGGTGGCGACCACGCTGGCTCTTAACAACTTGCTTATTAAGAAACTACCGACGCAACACGGTATTATCGACACTTTATACCTGACAAATTTGTTAGGTATTCCAACCGCTCTGATTCTAGCGCTGATTGAGTTTGCGCCTTTTGACTGGAATGTCCTGTTAATTGCGGTGGGCTCGAGTTTATTTTCAATGATTTATGCGGCAACCTGCGTTTATGCCTACCGTGCAGCGGACAGTAACCAAGTCACCAGCGCAGAATACACAGGGCTACTCGGAGCGGTATTTTTCGGTGTTGTGTTCTTTGCCGAGCAACCCGATATGCGCTTTTACATCGGCTCTATGTTGATTGTGGTGCCACTAACGGTGCTAACGACAATGAACTCTCGTTCGAGAGTAGTCAAAGCCGACTAGGCGTAGAAGACGAAACAAAAACACCATTATTCTCTCTAAGCTGCTGTTCATAAGAGGCTTTGCTCAGTGGCTTAGAGAAATAGAATCCCTGAAATTCAGAAAATCCAATCTTGACCAATGAGTTTAGCTGTTCCTGCATTTCAACACCTTCAACAACACAATTTATATCTAACTCTTCACAAATCCTGTGAATTCCTTTTACTAAATTATATTGGCGATTAGACAGGTGAATTTGACGAATCAGAGTGCGATCGAGCTTTAGCTTTTTAATTGGATAATAAGCCAAGCGCGTAATACTCGAGTAACCAACCCCAAAATCATCAACAGAGACTTTAAATCCCCATGATTGCAGCTCTTCAATAATATTTAGAGAGTCAACGACATCAGACTCTAAGCACGACTCTGTCAGCTCTAGTTCTATTTGGGTAGGCTTCACAGAGAAGTCAGCCAAATGTTTTACAAGCTTCGATATAAAATCAGGTTGGGAGAAATCAAGGAACGAAATGTTTATCGCGACAGTGGGTAAAGGCATATCTTGTTCCCGCCAGCTAGCAATAACCGCACAAACTTTTTGCACAACGAGATCAGTTAGTCGGCTGATCATTCTGTACTTTTCTGCGATAGGGATAAACTTAGCGGGTGAAACATGCCCCAAAAGCTGGCTATTCCAGCGTGCCAAAGCCTCTAACCCTACGCACTTTCCGCTACTGTCAACTTTTGGTTGAAAGTGGACATCCAATTCACTCTGCGATATTGCTTCGTCTAAAAGAATAGAAATTTCATGTTGCTCAACAAAGTCTTCCGAATTTTCAGCATCGTAAAGACTAAAAACTTGATTGTTTGAAATAAACTTAAGCGACTCATTAGCAAACGAGACTAACTCACCGGAAAGCTTGCTGTGCTCTGGAAAGCTAGCCACTCCAAATTTGAAGGATTGTTGAGATCGCACTCCCTGTGAAACGTATTCTCTGTCTAAGGTATCTTTTAACTCTGAAAGAATATTACTCAGATTATGACTGAGCTTACCTGGCAGTATGAAAACTAATTGATTGAGTGAGATACTCGCAATTAAACAGGGGTTAAGTGAATTTTTCTTTAGCCTGTTGTAACTGGATACTAAAAATTGCTTAACGACATCATCTCCATGTTTTAAACGAAGGTAATCCGTGCTTTCACTTTGAGCAACGACAACGTAAAAGTCTCTCCCTGACTTTGTTATGAGTTTACTGCACTGTAGTTCAAACCACTCTTTGTTCGGTAAGTTTGTTTGCGAATCGATATATCTAAGTCGCTTATTTTGGTTTTCTAACTCCGTTAAATGGCCTTGTAAGCGCTTTTCTTGAGTACAGTCTACAAATTCATACACATAAGACTGAGCATCAGGTATCAATAGCTTAGCTACTCGCTGATAAGTATTCTCGTGCGAAATAATTTGGTGACCTGAGTTTAAGCTTTCCTCACTCAGCTCAGAGAAAAGCTCTCTAATAGAAACATCGCTGCTTTTTAAGTTCTCATTAAGAAAAAATACTTCTTTTGCTCTTCTGTTAAAATCAATAATTATTCCGTCACAATCAGCAACGATTTTAGGGCGTCGTGATTCGGCAAAAAAAACGCGATATAAAATGTTTTTGTTTTTTAACCCCTCGTTAACTTGTATAACCTGATCATTCAACCTTTTAGCTGCGACTATGGTTCTCCCAAATGCTAACGGTATACACACGTTAAAAAAGACAAACATGGTTCCCGAGATGTACCAAGTCACGTTAGGAAACTGAACTTCAGGTTGCGCAAAAAAAGCGAGGTTAATATTATTCGAAATAAGAAGAAATGGGATGATATTAATCACGCCATAAAATAACGCAACGCGGCCGCTTATGAGCATCAAGGCAATTAAAGGGCAAGCATACATCAGCATAGAACCGATTTGAGCTAACCCGGGGTCTGCTAAAAAAAGATTACAAGCCGTACTGGCTCCAACTATCGTTAACAATAATAAATGGGCACAAAAACGATAGTAGCCGCTGCTAAGCCATAATAAGCCAAGCATCGCAATGAGAAATGAAGACGTTATTACCAAAATATGGGCCAAGTTTGCGTCGACTGCGTCACTAAAACTGTTAAGAAAAACAGCGAGACAGAGAATCATTCCGGAAAAAAGAATAATTCTTAATGCGCTAACTCTCCAGTAAGGAACATTACTATCCGAGTTCCCTTCTTTATAAAATAAGAAAAAACGATTTAAAAAGCCCATATAACAACTTGTTCGTTAACGAGTCACCATTAAAGAGCTTTATCTTAATGAAATCAATCTTTTATTGTTTTCTAAATGTTACTTAGGTGGGAGCGGTAAAAGCGCCAGCGGCGAGAGTTTAATAAATACCAAATACAAATAAACCAGCCAAATACGATAGCGGCACGTCCAAACGAAAACGCGCCGTAACTCTCGACAAAAAGCCAGCCAATGAGCACTGCATCAACCAGTAAAGAAAGCATCAATAACGGCTGGGCAAATCGCATGACAGCATTTGCCCAGTTGCGGTCGTCTTCAGCCGCAAAAGCGGTTGCTAAAAGCACAACTAAAGCGGGTAAGCCCACCAATAACATGACACCAAACTGCTCGGTGTTGGTATAGAAGAGTTTGAGAAGTCGAGTGCGGTCTTCCGCGAAAGTGATGGAAATAATGCCAGCCACATAACCGCGCATTTGAAACAGAATGACAAGCAGGAGCGAGAGCGGGAAGCTCGCTCTGCCCTCTTTATCCAAGTAACGTGCTTTCTCGTACAGTTGCTGTCCGGCGCTTATCTGTGCGCTGCCAGATTTTTTCATGGAAATAATAACCTACTGTATTCACTAACGGTTCTATCAGCGCCACTGCACCTCCAAGAACCACATCGCCTGTCATCAACCACACCACACTAAATGCAATAGCGAAGTGCATAATACCAAATGAAACGGTTTTCGCTGCGTCTTTCATAAATTCCTCCCGCATGACTTTTACTCTATTCTGGTCGATTGGGAGGTTTGTATCTAACAGATAAAACCGATAAAGCTGTTCGCTACCATCAATGCGCTTACTAGCAAATTATACGGCGCGTTTTAGCTGTTCTCGCAACTGTGCAATGTCATCTCGCAACTGCCCGGCTTTCTCAAACTCGAGATCCTGCGCGGCTTGATACATTTGCTTCTCTTTGTTCTCAATTTCTTTTAATAACGATTTTGTGTCTTTAATAACAACGGTGCGGGCATCATAGCCTGACGCGACCTCCGCCAGAGCTTTGTCCGCTTTACTCTTACGAGCAGACGCACTGCCCTGCCCCAAATCCATGACATCGGTAATTTTCTTATTCAACCCCT
The DNA here is from genome assembly GCF_002211765.1 of Idiomarina piscisalsi. Lineage (NCBI taxonomy): Bacteria > Pseudomonadati > Pseudomonadota > Gammaproteobacteria > Alteromonadales > Idiomarinaceae > Idiomarina > Idiomarina piscisalsi. The sequence goes on along the minus strand of NZ_CP022133.1, from coordinate 848,552 downwards.
TCGGCGTGATGCCATGCTCTTTGTTAAACGCAATCTGCTTTTCACGGCGGCGCTCGGTTTCATCAATCGCCCGCTGCATTGAGCCGGTAATGCGGTCACCGTACAAAATCGCTTTACCATTCACGTTACGCGCCGCTCGGCCTATCGTCTGAATCAGAGAACGATCTGAACGTAAGAAACCTTCTTTATCAGCATCAAGAATAGCCACCAGCGACACTTCCGGCATATCCAAACCTTCACGCAACAAGTTAATTCCGACCAGAACATCGAACTCGCCTAACCGTAAATCGCGAATAATTTCCATACGTTCGACAGTATCAATATCCGAGTGCAAGTAGCGAACTTTAATACCGTGCTCATCCAAATAATCGGATAAATCTTCCGCCATTTTCTTGGTCAATGTGGTTGCTAATACGCGTTCACCCTGCTCTGTGCGTAAACGTATCTCTGACATCAAGTCATCAACCTGCGTCGCTACCGGCCGTACTTCAATCGTTGGATCGACCAGCCCTGTCGGTCTAACGACCTGCTCAACCACCTCGTTACTGCTTCGTTCGAGTTCGTACTTACCAGGCGTTGCTGAAACATAGATAGTTTGCGGTGCTATCGCTTCAAACTCATCAAATTTTAACGGACGGTTATCCAACGCAGACGGTAAACGGAACCCGTATTCCACCAGGTTTTCTTTACGTGAGCGGTCCCCTTTGTACATAGCGCCAACTTGCGACACTGTTACGTGAGACTCATCAATAATAAGTAAGGCATCGTCCGGTAGGTAATCCATCAATGTCGGGGGCGGCTCGCCCGGCGCGCGTCCAGACAAGTAACGGGAGTAGTTTTCAATGCCCGAGCAGTAGCCGAGCTCTAGCATCATTTCAATATCAAACTGAGTTCGTTGATTAATACGTTGCTCTTCTATCAGCTTATTTTGCTTCAGTAATATATCACGACGCTCTTTCAGTTCGTCTTTAATCTTATCAATCGCTTTGACAAGCACTTCACGCGGCGTTACATAGTGTGTTTTGGGGTAAATGGTTGCACGGGCGACGTCCTTCTCTGTGACTTGCCCGGTCAATGGCTCGAAGAAGCTGATTCTGTCAACTTCGTTGTCAAACAACTCAACACGTACCGCCATTTCTTCCGATTCGGCCGGAAAAATGTCAATCACTTCACCACGAACGCGATACGTACCACGCTCAAAAGCGGCATCATTTCGCTTGTACTGGAGCTGAGCTAAACGACGCAAAATATCGCGCTGGTCAATAATGTCGCCGCGACGCAAATGCAGCATCATTTTCATGTATGACTCAGGGTCACCCAAACCATAAATGGCCGACACTGACGCCACCAGGACAACATCCCGGCGTTCCATCAACGCTTTAGTCGCCGACAAGCGCATTTGTTCTATATGGTCATTAATGGAGGCATCTTTTTCAATAAAGGTATCGGTCGTTGGGACGTAAGCTTCTGGTTGATAGTAATCATAGTAAGAAACGAAGTACTCCACTGCGTTGTTCGGGAAGTATTCTTTCATCTCACCATAAAGCTGAGCTGCTAGGGTTTTATTGTGCGCCAGTATCAATGTGGGCCGCTGCGAACGCTCAATGACATTCGCCATAGTGAAGGTTTTTCCCGAGCCAGTAACCCCCAGTAAGACTTGATGAGCTAAGCCTGCATCCAGGTTGTCGAGCAAACTATCAATGGCTTTCGGCTGGTCGCCGGCTGGTTTATATTTAGAAACCAACTGAAATGACTTAGCCATGCTCCCTCCTGAGTTCTTTTGAAAACCATACATAGGCAATGGTTGCCGTTAGCAGGTTTGCCACAACGCCGCCAATAAAGAGACCGGTTAAATCCGCTAGTAAACTGCCTAAATAGGACAATGGTACGAACAATACAAACAAGCGAATAATGCTCAGCCACAACGCATTCATCGGCTTGTGAACTGCATTAAAGCTCGAGTTCGTAAGAATAATGACGCCCTGTAGTCCATAACCCAACGGCATAATATAAATAAACAGCTTAACAATGTCGGCCACCGCCTTTTCTTCGGCAAAAGCCATCGCTATCCAATGCGCTGTCGCCAACATCAACAGGTAAATAACAGCCTGGATAATCAGCACTGACTTTAATGCGGTACGATACGCCTGCTGCACCCGATCAATTCTGTCAGCTCCATAGTTTTGGCTGATTAACGGCGGTAGTGACATCGATAAAGCCAATATAATAACGCTCGCCAGTGATTCTAAACGCGACCCAACTCCAAAGGCGGCGACGGCAGGCGCACCATAAGCGGCAACAATCGCTGTCATGACCGACATAGCCAGTGGGGTGAGCATATTCGCACCGGCGGCGGGCATGCCAATTTTTAAAACCTCTCTTGCGGACTTCACCCATGCGGCTACAAAACTCAACCCATTAGCCGGCGTAAAAGACACCAACTTATTACGACGCAACAGCCAGAAAACTAAGAATACTCCGCTAAACCACGATATAACGCTGGCTAATGCGGCTCCTTCAACGCCCATCGCTGGTATTGGCCCCCAGCCGAAGATTAAAATCGGATCAAAGATGGCATTTGCCAGACCGCCTGAGGCCATAATTAATGAGGGCGTTCGGGTATCGCCTGCCGCCCGTAAAACCGCGTTTCCTACCATTGGCGTAACTAACATAACGCAACCAAAGAACCACAGCGTCATATACTCCCGAATAAGCGGCATCAGTCTGGTTTGAGCTTGCAGCAGACTGAAAATAGGCTCCATCAACACATAACCAATGACTGCCAGCGCAGCAACCAGCAACGCAGAAACAGAGAGTGCCGAGAAACCGTCAAAATGGGCTTCATCGGGTCGATCAGAGCCATACTTTCGGGCAATAACAGCGGATGTACCAATGCCCAGACCAATGGCCAGGCTGACGACAGTAAAGGTGACGGGAAAGGTAAAGCTAACAGCCGCTAATGGGTCGGTGCCCAATAAACTGATAAAGAAAGTGTCGACAACATTGAAGCTGATAAGGGTGGCCACACCGAAAATAACAGGCCAGGTCATTTCCCAAAGCTTCTGTCCTACCGGCGCGCTGATAAGACTTCGAGATGCGTCGGCAGCTGCCATTCTAATCCTCCTCAGTTAAGTAGCCCAGTAGTGTAACTCAGACCGCTGTTTGTGGCTACGGAGAATAGACTTTAACCGCCCTAATCCGTATAGTATTGGGCAATTCTCCTCTATCTGAAAAACAGGATCTGAACGTGGATTATCAACTCTCCGACCGTATCAACTCGATTCAACCATCACCGACTTTAGCGGTAACTCAAAAGGCAAATGAACTTCGCCAGCAAGGCAAAGACGTTATTGGTCTGGGTGTGGGTGAACCTGATTTTGATACGCCAGAATTTGTTAAAGACGCAGCCATTCAGGCCATTAAAGACGGTAAGACAAAATATACCGCGGTCGATGGTATTGTTGAGCTAAAAGATGCCGTTATTAGAAAGTTAGAGCGGGACAATCAGTTAAGCTACCAACGTAACGAAATTATTGTTTCATCGGGCGGTAAGCACAGCATCTATAACCTACTCAGTGCTTGGCTGAACCCCGGCGACGAAGTCGTTATTCCTGCGCCTTACTGGGTGTCTTACCCAGATATGACCAAGCTGGTAGGCGCTGAGCCCGTTATTGTACAGGCGGGCATTGATCAGCGTTTTAAGATCACGGCCGAGCAATTACGTGCCGCACTGACAGACAAAACGCGCCTAATGTTTATTAACAGTCCGTCAAATCCAGCGGGCACTGCCTACACGGCAGACGAGTTAATAGCGTTAGCAGACGTATTGCGTGACTATCCGAATGTGCTTATCGCAACCGATGATATGTATGAACATATTCTCTGGTCTGACTCAGCTTTTGCTAATTTACCTATGGTTGCCCCCGATCTTAAAGATCGTACGGTAATTCTTACCGGCGTATCCAAAGCCTATGCCATGACAGGTTGGCGAATTGGCTACGCTGCAGGCCCGGCGCCAATTATAGCTGCGATGAAAAAAATGCAATCGCAAAGCACGTCGAACCCAGCCAGTATCAGTCAATACGCCGCGGCCGCCGCTCTCGACGGTGATCAAAGTTGCATAAAGACAATGGTGACCGCGTTTAAAGAACGTCACGATTATTTAGTCGACGCCTTAAATGCAATTGACGGTATCGATTGTGTACCAGGCGATGGTACGTTTTATGCGTTTGCACACATCGAAAAACTGATGAAAAAAGCCGGAACCGCTGACGACGTCTCGTTTTGTGAAAAATTACTCTCCGATGCTAATGTTGCACTAGTGCCAGGCTCCGCCTTTGGTGCTGATGGCTATTGCCGGTTGTCATTTGCGACAGACCTCAATACGCTAAAAGAAGCGGTCAAGCGCATTAGAGCGTTTGCAGAAAACTTATAAAAAATAGGGTTTTGGTGCTAAACAATATTCTAAGTGCCAAAACCCTTCTCTTTTCTGACTTTATTTATCCCTATCTGTTAAATTTCTCACTTATTTTCATTTGACGCTTTTATTACAAATTAACAAAATTCACTACGATCCTTTCCGCGCCTTTTCTTTAAGTGACTTACAGGAAGTCAAGAGAAAAACCGCAAAAAATTGATGGTAAACAGGACCAATTTTCGATCAATTTAACTAAGAAATACACAAGTTGCTGATTCTGTACGCATTGCTTGTCGAACAATCCAGCAAACTGAACAAATGTTCATCGATATTTTATAAGTATATGATTTATATAAATATATTTTTATTTAGGCAATTTTTGACCACTCCGAAAATGGCGCTCAACACCGCGTAAACCGTATTATTTAACAGAGTTAAACACAGGGTTATCCACAGATTCCGTGGATAAGATCCTACAGCCTTTAACCAACGGGCAATTCAGTGATCTGTGGATAATCACATCAGCGATCAACTTATATCTAATGTTATAATCGCGATTATGACCAAAGCTTGACATTGTTAACAGCGAGGTATAGGCAGTTGTTTCGAACAATTTGGACCATTTTCCTAAATTGTTGAGTTTTTCAGCAGACGAGCCCATTTCCCTAAAAAACCTTGATGGAACAGTTGACAGTCTAAGACAGTAGCTTTAATATTCGCAGCCGTTAAACGTTGTTCCCCAGTAGCTCAGTTGGTTAGAGCGGTGGACTGTTAATCCATGTGTCGTTGGTTCGAATCCAACCTGGGGAGCCAATGCAACGTTTACAGAACTTATCTATTCCCCAGTAGCTCAGTTGGTTAGAGCGGTGGACTGTTAATCCATGTGTCGTTGGTTCGAATCCAACCTGGGGAGCCAAGTTTCTAAGAACTCTTTCTGCTAAGGTTCGCTAAATCCCCCATAGTCTTTTACTTAAATCCCGAACCGACTCCTTTGCACCGTCAGTTATCCAATTTGCCAAATGTTTAGCAACGTTAGGCCATTGTATGTGGGTGCTTTGACGGCTCTTTAGCGCGTGCTCAATAGCAATGCAACTCACGCTTGTCAAAACCGTCGCCAGCCCTTTTCGCGCTAATATTTCAGCATTTTTCTGTTGCTCAAATTGACCAACCAGCGGCTTAATGATGAGCGCCTTCCCTTCTCTTAACGCTTCACAACTCGTTTCAAAGCCGGCATTTGAGATAACCGCTGAAGCCCGGCTAAAGTGATCTGAAAACTGCTGCCTGGACGGCGCAAAGCACTCAATATGCCCATAGCTGCACCGCGTTAACTTCGGATGAAAGACTGAGAACTCATAATCATCCAGAGGGTAAAGCGCATTAATGATCACTTCAGGATCTTCAAACGGCAAGTACACGACAATTCGTTGCGCTAAACCGCCCTCAAAACTGTCATCAGACTCTTTAACGACTGGAGGTATTGCATTGCCGCACTCTACCCAATGCATGCCAACAGCTGTGGTACAAGGTGCAAATTGCTTAATAATTTGTCGTTGCCACAAACTCAGTGTTTTATAAAGATCGGGTTCAAGAAATGCGTACTGACGCCCTAAGCCAATACAGCGAACTCCTGCGCGTTTTGCTGCCCAGGCACTAATAGGCTCATAGTCAGTAATAACCACGTCGTACGATGTCACATCCAACGCCTTAACATCCTGATAAAACTGCTTCCAATTATTCGAAGAGATGGTTTTCCGACGTTTTAACGCCCCATTTTCAGTCACAAAAGACAAGCCATCAAAGCTCTGATAGGCACCAAAAACATCCATATCAAATAACCCGGTATTTCGGCGTCCGGAAATCAGGTAGTCAACATCAATAGGCTGTTGTTTTAAGTAACCTGCCAGAGTATGGCTTCTGGACAGGTGTCCGTTCCCTGTTCCCTGAATGCCGTAAAGAATTCTCATAGCACAAGCTCCCAAATAAACATAGCAAGCAAAGCACCGGCTACAATATCCGAAGGAAAATGCACACCCACAATGACTCTTGAGAAACCAATGGCTGAGGCCCACACGTAGCAAAGAAAGCCAAAGTCGGGAAAGTGCAGCCCGGTTATCCCGGCAAATATAAAGGCGGCTGCGGTGTGCCCGGATGGAAAGCTGAATTTATCGGAAGCGACAATCAACGCGGCGAGTGATAAGCCTAAGTCGCTGGGTCGGCGTCGTTTGAAGCTGCTTTTTAATAACCAGTAAATGGGCAGTTCAATGAGAAAAGCGAGCAATAAGTGCTTGAAATACGCCGTTCCAGAGTCATGGAGTAATACGCTGCTCAGCGCGATAGCAAAGTAGGCATAGCCATCACCTGAACGCGAAACCCAGACCGCGAATCGTCCGGCAACTGGACGCGCTCGTATCCCTGAAAACAAACAATAACAGTAGGTATCGAAACGCTGTAAATAACTGAGCAGTACCATGGCTTTTATACCGTTTTAGCCCCAGTTGCAGTCACTTTGCCAGCCATTTATGACGCTTTTTATGCGTTAGCGTGACAATAAAGTGACAATTTACCGATATTCACCGATAAACCCCGCCCAAAGGCGGTTGTTTATAAACCACAAAACACCGATAATATGCCCTCTTTATTTTTCACTGTTGCGGACTGCTCAATGACCGACTATTTGCTGCTATTAATTGGCACAGTATTGGTAAATAACTTTGTGCTCGTTAAGTTTCTTGGCTTGTGCCCATTTATGGGTGTGTCCAATAAACTCGACACCGCTATTGGTATGTCCGCTGCAACGACTTTCGTATTAACTCTGGCGTCGGTTTGCAGTTATTTGGTGAATGAGTACTTACTCGAGCCATTAGGGCTTATGTCACTGCAAACGTTGAGCTTTATTTTGGTGATTGCGGTGGTGGTTCAGTTCACTGAAATGGTGGTGCATAAAACCAGCCCGACTTTATACCGTTTGCTGGGTATATTTTTGCCACTCATCACAACTAACTGCGCGGTATTGGGCGTGGCTTTGTTGAATATTAATGAACAGCATAACTTTGTTCAGTCTATTGTTTATGGGCTGGGCGCTGCCATTGGTTTCTCGCTGGTTCTTATTCTTTTCTCAGCGTTGCGTGAGCGCCTGGCTGCAGCCGACGTACCGGTCACGTTTAAAGGCTCTGCGGTTGCAATGATAACAGCGGGCCTTATGTCTCTTGCCTTTATGGGCTTCAGCGGATTAGTGAGTAGTTAAATGAGTGTATTGGGAGCGGTAATTACACTTGGCATTCTAGCGCTGATATTCGGCGTCATTCTTGGCTTTGCTGCTGTTAAGTTTAAGGTAGAAAGTGATCCTATCGTTGACCAAATTGACGAAGTTCTGCCGCAAACCCAATGTGGTCAATGCGGCTACCCCGGCTGTCGTCCATACGCAGAAGCCATTGCAAACGGTGACGATATTAATAAGTGCCCTCCCGGTGGCGAGGCGACCATAAAACAGTTAGCCGATTTAATGGGCGTCGAGGCGAAACCGTTAGACTCAGCCCACGGTGAAGAGGACGTAAAAAAAGTGGCCGTCATTCGTGAAGACGAATGCATTGGCTGCACCAAGTGTATTCAAGCTTGCCCGGTCGACGCGATTCTAGGTGCCGCCAAACAAATGCACACCGTTATCGAACACGAATGCACAGGTTGCGACCTATGTGTTGAACCTTGCCCAGTCGACTGCATCGACATGGTCGCCGTGAAGGCTAGCCCGGAAACTTGGCAATGGGATCTCGATACCGTTAAAGAAAACATCAAAAAGAACAGCATTCCGGTGAAGGTGGTTGAATGAGCCATTCAGATAGCAACACCATTTATGTATCGAGCAACGTCTCCGGACATTTCCCTGGCGGCATACACCCACCGGAGAGAAAAACGCCAGCGTGCAACAAACCAATACGCTCACTACCTTTACCTGACGAGTTAATACTGCCAGTACGTCAGCACATTGGTCCATCGGGTAATTTACTGGTTGAGCCTGGTCAGAGCGTTGATAAAGGCCAGCAGCTAACCGAAGCCAGTTTAAGCCTGGGGCTACCGCTGCATGCTCCGACGTCCGGTGTTATTCATGCGATTGAAGAACGCCCAACGGCACATGCCTCAGGGCTACCCGAACTTACCATCGTCATAAGGCCCGACGGCGAAGATCGGTGGGGCAATAAACACGCCATTCCGGATTACCGGGAAGTTGAAGTTTCTCGCTTGCTTGAACTGATTCAGCAAGCTGGCATCGCAGGTTTGGGTGGGGCAGGTTTCCCAACCGCACAAAAACTGGCACAGCAAAAGCCTCTACGTCACCTGATTATTAATGGCGTTGAGTGCGAACCTTATATTGCCGCTGATGATGGCTTAATGCAGGAGTACGCTGAAGACATAATCGCGGGTGTGAAAATTCTACAGTACATCACCCACTGTGACTCTGTGCTTTTTGCCATAGAAAATAATAAGCCTAAGGCTATTGATGCTATTCGCGCTGCTATTGGGGACGATTCACAAATAGCATTGAAGGTTGTACCAACCAAATACCCTTCTGGCGGCGAAAAGCAGCTTATTGAACTTCTCACCGGTGAGCAGGTTCCCAGTGGCAAGTTGCCAATGGATATCGGTTTCTTAATGCAAAATGTTGGCACTGCTTATGCCGTCAAACGCGCTATTATTCACGGTGAACCATTGCTGGAGCGTGTTGTGACGATGACCGGCGACGCTATCGCGAAGAAACGCAATGTCTGGGCATTGTTGGGGACTCCCATTGAGCACTTGTTGAAAGAGTCAGAGTTTACGGCCGAGACCAAACAACGCGTGATTATGGGTGGGCCAATGATGGGTTTTACACTACCGAGCATTGAAGTTCCGGTAATAAAAACCACTAACTGTATTTTGGCTCCGACAGAGGAAGAGCTTCCTGCGCCGGGACCTGAACTTGCCTGCATTCGCTGCGGTGCCTGCGCCGATGCATGCCCAGCAACCCTACAACCTCAGCAACTGCAACTATTAGCCAAAGCCAAAGACTATGACGCGCTAGACGAGCAGAACCTATTTGACTGCATAGAATGCGGCGCATGTGCCTATGTTTGCCCCAGTGAAATTCCGTTAGTCCATTATTACCGTAAAGCGAAGGCAGAGATTCGCAACATTGCTCGCGAAAAAGCCAAAGCTGAGCATGCGCGTCAGCGTTTTGAAGCTCGACAAGAGCGTTTAGAGCGTGAGAAGGAGGAGCGCTTAGAACGTCATAGAAAAGCAGCCGAGGCGCGTAAAAAGGCTCAGGCTGAAAAAGCCGAGACGCCAGGTTCGGACACTAAAGAAAAGCCGGAGTCAGGCGGCAAATCGGCAGCAGTTGCAGCCGCTATCGCTCGCGCTAAAGCTAAAAAAGCCGCCCAGGCGCAAAAAGCCGATGAAGAAAGTAGCTCAGCAAAAGGAAATGAGTCATGAGTTTTAAAATAGCATCGTCTCCTCATGGGCACAGCCAACACAGTACTAGCAGCATGATGCGCTGGGTGTGTTACGCGCTGGTGCCCGGTGTGTTGATACAAAGTTACTTCTTCGGCTTCGGTGTTTGGTTTCAAATCATTCTGGCAGTCATTACGGCGTTGCTCGCTGAATCTGCCTGCATTATTGCGCGTGACCGCCCTGCCATGTCGGCTCTGCGCGATAACACAGCCTTGGTTACGGCTATTTTATTGGCCATCAGTATTCCACCGTTAGCCCCTTGGTGGATCATTGTTATCGGTACGCTGTTTGCTATTGTTGTTGTGAAGCACGTCTACGGTGGCATGGGACAAAACTTGTTTAATCCGGCGATGGCGGGTTACGTTTTATTGCTGATATCTTTTCCGGTACAAATGACCAACTGGCTACCGCCATCGACAATAGGTGAGCATTCACTCACGCTTTGGCAGACGCTACACACCATACTGTTTGAATATACGCCGGCGGGTTACAGCGTCGAACAACTGCGAGCCGGTATTGACGGCGTTACTATGGCAACTCCTTTAGATGCCATAAAAACAGGCTTAACACAGGGTTTCACACTAACCGAAGTATATACCAAGCCCCAGTTTAGCTTTTTAGCAGGTGCTGGCTGGCAATGGGTTAACCTCGGCTTTCTCGTTGGTGGCTTGTTACTCATACAACAACGTATTATCAGCTGGCACATTCCTGTCGGGCTCATCGCAGGATTGTGTGTGCCGGCTTTCTTTGCTTATCTGTTCGCACCGGATTTAATGGCGGGCCCTATCGTTCACGCACTGAGCGGCGCCACCATGCTTGGCGCATTTTTCATTGCGACCGACCCAGTGTCTGCGGCTACATCGAACCGGGGCCGTTTTATTTTCGGCATGTTAATCGGTGTATTGGTGTTTATTATCCGTAGTTGGGGTGGGTACCCTGATGGTGTTGCCTTTGCAGTACTATTAGCCAATATGTGTGTGCCTATTATTGATCGTTATACAAGACCAACCGTTTATGGTCATGGAGAACGCAAATGACCATTAATAGTATGCAGAAAAACGGCCTTATACTGGCCGCCTTTGCGGTTATTGCTACGGCTTTAGTGGTAGGCGTACAGGTGCTGACCAAAGATAAAATTGCACAACAACAGCAAGCCCAGGTGCTCCGCACTTTGAATCAGCTTATTCCGCCCGCTATGCACGACAACGATCTGTATGCATCCTGTCGTCTGCTGACTCATGCCGCTCTTGGCAGCAACGAACCGCACCCGATGTATCGGGCCTGGGTTAATGATGAACCCAGCGCACTAGCCGCGGAAATTGTTGCACCCGACGGTTATTCAGGTGCCATTCGCTTATTAGTTGCTGTAAAGCCCTCCGGGGAGCTACTTGGTGTCAGAACATTACGACATCAGGAAACGCCGGGGCTCGGCGACAAAATAGAAATAGAGAAAAACGATTGGATTACGTCGTTTTCTGGCAAGCGAGTGAAATCCGAAGACGATGAGCGTTGGGCGGTAAAACGTGACGGTGGTATGTTTGATCAGTTCACAGGAGCAACCATTACACCACGAGCCGTGGTTGGCGCTGTTAAACGAGCCACACTGTATTTAGAAGAAAACGCAGGCACATTATTCAATGCTGAGCTTCAGCGCTGTCAGGAGGCCGCACAATGAACGAATACAAAGAACTGACTTGGCAAGGGCTTTGGGACAACAATCCAGCGCTGGTACAATTACTGGGGTTGTGCCCGTTGCTAGCGGTCACCGCCTCAGTAACCAATGCGATGGGACTTGGCTTAGCCACACTCTTCGTTCTTATTGGTTCCAATGTGACCGTTTCACTGGTGCGTAGCTTCGTGCCTCAGGAAATACGTATTCCAGTCTTTGTTATGGTCATTGCTACCTTTGTGACCGTTATTCAACTGCTCATGAACGCTTATGTATTCGAGCTGTACCAATCGCTCGGTATTTTTATTCCGCTTATTGTTACAAACTGCGCCATTATCGGCCGTGCTGAAGCTTATGCGTCTAAAAACCCGTGGCAGAAAGCGGCATTCGACGGGTTGATGATGGGCATCGGTTTTGCATTGGTACTGATGCTGCTCGGTGCTATGCGTGAAATTATTGGTAATGGGACGTTGTTCGACGGTGCTGAGCTGCTACTTGGGGACTGGGCTGCCCAATTACGAATTGAGTTATTCACCGTTGACTATCCGCTTCTGCTCGCTATATTACCCCCAGGCGCCTTTATCGGCATGGGCTTTATCATTGCCTTGAAAAACCGGATTGATGCCATAAAAGCAGAGCGAGCAGAGAAGAAAACCGTCACCCGCGCCCGTGTAACCGCACAACAGTAATAATTAATTATGAATAAAACTAAGCGCTACGAAATTTTAAGCCGTCTTCGCGACAATAACCCAAACCCAACCACAGAGCTGGAGTACGACACACCATTTCAGCTGCTTATTGCTGTGCTATTGTCTGCTCAGGCCACCGATGTCGGGGTTAATAAAGCAACACGTAAGCTATTTCCCGCCGCTCCAACGGCTGAGGACATGCTGGCACTGGGTGTGGATGGGATAAAAGAGTACATAAAAACCATTGGTTTGTTTAACTCGAAAGCCGAGAATGCCTACAAGACCTGTAAGATTCTGGTGGAGCAGTACGGTGGTAACGTGCCGGAAGACAGAGCCGCGCTGGAAGCTCTACCGGGGGTCGGACGTAAAACGGCTAATGTCGTTTTAAATACCGCGTTCGGCTGGCCGACCATTGCCGTTGATACTCACATCTTCCGCGTTTCTAATCGAACCAAATTGGCACCAGGGAAGAACGTGAAAGAAGTGGAAGAAAAACTGATAAAAGTGGTGCCAAAGGAATTCAAAGTCGACGTACACCACTGGCTTATTCTGCACGGTCGCTACACTTGTATTGCCAGGAAACCTCGTTGCGGCTCGTGTATTATTGAAGACTTATGCGAGTTTAAAGACAAAACCAGCGATTGAGCCGGTTAAAGCTCAATCCCTGAGGGTTTTGCGAGCTGTACGATAACCCGGCGGTTTAACTGTCGGTTAATCTCGTTGTCATTTGACTTAATCGGTCGATCCTCACCGTGACCAACCGTTTTTATACGATCAGCCGCTATACCACGCTCAACAAAAAACGTCTGTATTTCTTTGGCTCGCTGCTCTGTCAGCTCCTGGTTTGGTCCCCGCGCACCGAGCGAATCTGTGTAAGCATCGACAAGGACAAGTTCAAGATCATTATCGACTTTCAAATAATCGCTAATTTGCTTTAGCTTACGCTGTGACGATACGGTCAGTTTTTCACTGCCATCTTCATGATTCAGCACCGTGTAAGCAATATCTTCAAAGCTAAACGGGAGTAACGCGTTAACACAACTTAAGAAGTCATCGTATTTATTACGGAAATTCACCGAGGACAACGACACAGCCACCTGATCACGGTTGTTATACCAGTCGTCGTAGAAAAACGTCGGATACCGGCCTTTTTCCAGCTCGCTCAACAGTGTCCAGGCTAATTGCTTTTGTAACTCGCCATTAAACTGCTTATAAAGCTGCATAGAGCCAATTTGGTAACTTGCTTCCCCGGACGCCAGCGAGGTGGCACAGACTCAATCGCCGAAACACCATAGCTGTCTGGCAACTTTCTCATGTCCATTTTCATACGCAAGTTGAGCTGTTTACTTGCTTCGCTTTGAAAGCGAACTTTACCGTAGCGCGGAATTTCATGCTCTAACGCACATTCCAGCCGAGTATCTTCACTTAGCTGCCACGACGAGCTATCAAGATCAGCGCTGTAATGCCTAACTGCATTGGCGTTTGCCTGGCTTGTTGCCAGCAACACTGAAGCTGCAGCCGCAGTTAACATCGGCCAGTTTTTCATAGGCACTCCGGTTCAAAGTTCGAATACGCTTTTATCGGCATTTATTCGCCGCGCTTTAGCGTTTCTCTCAGCATTATCGATATATCTTTGGCATAATAGACCCAATTGAGATAACCACTTAAATAACGAAAAGGTCTTTATGTCTGACACTTCTGAGTCGCTAATGAAGAAACGGTTTCGTGGCTATATGCCGGTCGTTGTTGACGTCGAAACAGCGGGTTTTAACGCAAAAACAGACGCCCTTTTAGAAATAGCGGCGGTACTGCTGGACTTTGACAGCGACGGTACGTTAAAGCCGGTTGATTCAGTGCATTATAACGTCGAACCTTTTGAAGGCGCCAACATAGAACAAGCGGCTATCGATTTTAACGGCATTGATCCCGATAGCCCCCTGCGCGGCGCAGTCGCAGAGTCAGAAGCATTACGCGAACTGTTTAAACCCATTAGAAAAGCACAAAAAGCAGCAGGTTGTCAGCGCTCAGTTCTGGTCGGTCATAATTCGAATTTTGACCATAGTTTTGTCATGGCTGCGGCTGAGCGAGCCAATTTAAAACGTAATCCGTTTCACCCCTTTGTAAGCTTTGACACTACGTCATTAGCGGCTTTGACACTGGGGCAAACGGTACTGATAAAAGCTTGCCAGGCTGCCGGAATTGAGTTTGATGGGAAACAAGCGCACTCCGCTCTTTATGACACAGAGCGTACGGCGGAGTTATTCTGCTGGATGGTCAACCGTTGGAGAGATTTAGGTGGCTGGCCACTGGCTTCTAATGACTAACTTTAGAAACACAAAACAAAAAAGTCGCTCCGAGGAGCGACTTTTTTACTATCATTAAACGCTTATAGTTTGTCAGCGTTTTTAGACAGGTAAGAAGCAACACCTTCAGGGTTGTCTTTCATGCCTTCTTTACCTTCTTCCCAACCTGCTGGGCAAACTTCACCGTGCTTCTGGTGGAAGTTCAATGCGTCAACCATACGCAGCATTTCGTCGATGTTACGACCTAATGGTAAGTCGTTAACAACTTGGTGACGAACCATACCGTCTTCGTCGATCAGGAATGAACCACGGAACGCAACGCCTGCTTCTGGGTGCTCAACGTCATACGCTTTACAGATGCTGTGACGTACGTCAGCAACCAATGGGTATTTCACCTGACCGATACCACCGTCGTCAGTTGAGGTGTTACGCCATGCGTTGTGCGTGAACTGAGAATCGATAGAAACACCGATAACTTCTACGCCACGCTTATTGAATTCTTCTAAACGCTTGTCAAAAGCGATTAGCTCAGAAGGACATACGAAAGTGAAGTCCAATGGGTAGAAGAAAATAACTGCTTTTTTGCCTTTGATATGGTCAGACAATTTGAAATCTTCAACAATTTCACCTGAGCCAAGTACCGCTGCTGCAGTAAAATCAGGTGCTTTACGACCTACTAATACAGACATTGATTCTCTCCATTTCAGTTAAAGTAAATGAAACCTTCACAATCGGTAATGGGGATAGCCCAGGTTAAAAACAAGGGCTCTGTCAAAACTTTTGACCGATTGCTTACTATTTGTTCAGCTATTTTACTCTGCTGACGGTTCCGGGTGGCGTTCTGCTACCTCTGTAATCAGCTGCTGCAATTCACCATTTTGGAACATCTCAATGATAATATCACAACCACCGACTAATTCACCTTCAACCCAAAGCTGTGGGAAGGTTGGCCAGTTTGCGTACTTTGGCAGTTCCGCACGAATGTCTGGGTTCTGCAAAATATCCACATAAGCAAACGCCTGACCACATCCCATAAGAGCCTGTGATGCCTGTGACGAAAAGCCACAGCTTGGCAGTTTCGGCGAGCCTTTCATGTATAACAAAATGGGATTTTCTTCGATTTGTTGCTTAATTCTGTCAACCGTTTCCATAACACCTCTGCTCTACATAATGGTTGATTAAAACACTCAAGTATTCTAGCACAGCAGAAAAGATTTGCCTAAATTGAAAGATTTCCTTGAAAAGCAATCTAACCAACCCTATATAACGTAGATACAAGAATAAAATTCGTCTTCTGGCGATTATAAATACGTGTCGCCAGATACTAAGTTGCCTTAAAAGAAAAACTACGGAGAGAGACTATGGCATTTGAACTACCCGCTCTTCCTTATGAGAAAAACGCATTAGCGCCTCATATCTCAGAAGAGACTTTAGAGTATCACTATGGCAAGCACCACGCGACTTACGTCAACAAACTGAACGATGCCGTCAAAGGTACTGACCTTGAAAGCAAGTCGTTAGAAGACATCATTAAGTCAGAAAAAGGTGGTTTGTTTAATAACGCTGCTCAAGTCTGGAACCACACGTTTTACTGGAACTGTTTGAGCCCAAATGGCGGCGGCGCTCCAACTGGCGCTATTGCTGACGCTATCAATGACAAATGGGGTTCTTTCGAAAAGTTCCAAGAAGAATTCAACACAAGCGCAGCAGGTAACTTTGGCTCAGGTTGGACTTGGTTAGTGAAAAAGTCTGACGGCTCTGTTGATATCCTGAACACCGATGATGCAGACACTCCAGTCGCACACGATGGTGTTGAAGCTCTATTAACTGTCGATGTATGGGAACACGCCTACTACATCGATTATCGCAACTCTCGTCCTAACTACCTGGAAGCATTCTGGAAGCTGGTAAACTGGGACTTTGTGAACAAAAACTTAGGTTAATAGTTCCGAGTTTTGCAGATAGAAAACAAAAAGGCGCCTCTGGCGCCTTTTTTATTGTTCAAATTCAATTTTAAAGCCAAGGACAATGCCCTTTTAAAACCAAGGACGATGCCCCTGTACATAAGTTTCCTCGAACTCGTCGTCTGGCTTAACGATATAAATAATAAATTCGACGAACGCAATAATGCCAATAATAATCGACGGAAAGCCTAAAAGAATAAATCCAAACAGGAACACCAGCAACATAATGACGCCTTCTTTGGTATACCCTAAGTAGAATTTATGCGCACCAAAAGCACCTAAGAAAAAGGCCAATACAGCCGCTGCAATTTTCTTCGAAGACGTACTGCTATTTGCCGTTACGGAGTCCGGATAGACTGCCTCCGCTTTGTCGCCGGTAACCGCAAAGTCAACTTTAGTTCCCGCTTTTGGCAACTGAGTTCCTTTCCACTCTGAAATATCAAGAGTATAACGGTTACCATCTTCACCAGAGATAATGCCGTTACGGTTGCCCTCGTCAAAATCTAATACTGTTCCCTTCATTTTATTATCTTCCTTTTGGCTATTAGGTCGGTATCAGCTAATAGGTTATAGAATTGTAAATAGCTAAGCAACGCAAAAATTAAGATCATAAAAAAAGCGCCTTTCCGGCGCTTTATTCGACTAGGTTATTGGGCATATCGCCTCGTAAACCGTGCCATATTTCAGCTGATTCATAGCCATAGCGACGCACCAGGTTTACCGACTCGTTATAGTCACCCTCTTTAGCGCAGTTCACTAAATTTTCATAATAGTCGCGTGCCAGTTGGCGGGCCTCAGGTGAAGAAAAGTAGTACTGACCGATGCGTGAATACAGGCCTTTAAATCCGTTTAACACCAATACATAAATCGGGTTTCCGGAAGCCATGGCTAAGTCGTGGTTTAGCTGATAGTCAAACTCTGCGAAGCTCTTTTCATCGTCCTCAAGCTCTTTCGCTGCTTCTATCAACTCAATGACGCGGCCTGGGTTATGACGAATGGCTGCGCGGATATAAATAGCACTAATATTGGTACGGGCAGATAAGAGTTGATCAACCAATTCTGGCATGCCATCTTCATCAAGGCGCGCTAAGGTTTCCAGTATATTTAACCCGGAAGTTTCCCAGAAATTATTCACTTTCGTCGGCTTACCATGTTGAATGGTCAACCAACCATCACGAGCCAAGCGTTGCAAAACTTCCCGTAACGTCGTTCTAGTAACGCCAATTAGCTCCGATAATTCACGTTCTGCGGGTAAAATGGTTCCTGGCGCAAAATGCCCGTTCCAAATAGACTTAACGATATACTCTTCGGCAAATCCCGCCGGACTTTTGGCTTTTATAATCATTTTCCCGCCCAAATGCTGAATGATAGAGTGATTCTAGCAGCCTTATACGAGGTCGGACAAGATAACTTCTGCCTTTATATCGACATTCACGAAGCATTTGGGTATGGTTTCATCGTTTTTACACTTTCTTAAGGAATAGAGTGATGCTGTCTATTGGTCAGTGGCCGACCAAACCGTTTGCCTGGCTTCTTCTTTTTCTGGGGTGTGCCGCACTTTTAGGAGCCGCACTGTACTTTCAGGCTGTATTAGGTCTTGAGCCTTGCGTTAAATGTGTTTATCAGCGCATGGCTGTTGTTGGCATTGCCCTTTCTGCCATTATCGGACTCATCGGGTCAAGTTACGCGTTACTACGCTGGATAGGGCTATTTGGTTGGTTATACAGCAGCTTTGAAGGGCTGCGTATTGCTTACGACCACTGGGACTTACAAACTTCTAAGAACGCCTTTTTCGCCGTATGCGAAAGCGCGCCAAATTTTCCAAGCTGGGCGCCGCTACATGAGTGGTTTCCTGGGTTGTTTGCTGCACCAGGCTTATGCGGTGATATTGACTGGCAGTGGCTTGGAATGGGAATGCCCGGCTGGATGACATGGATATTTGGTGGGTTACTGCTCTTAGGTGTTATTGTCACGCTAGCCCACTTCATTGGCTTATTTAAAAAGCGTAAAGGCTTAGTGCTTTACCATAAATAGATCTTAGTTGAGCGGCCAGGTAACGATTCTGTCCTCCAGATCGCCACTGTATTTCCGTTCACTGATGCATTGGCCGGCAACACAATAGCCGGCTTTTTTCATGGGCTCTTTGCTACCGTTATGCTTTAACGGATGCCATTTGGGCAAAGGTTGTCCTTGCGCCCTCAAGCGATACGCGCAAGTCGCAGGCATGAAGTAAACATCTTCAATGTTTTTCGGCGTTAACGTAACACAGGCAGGCACACGCTGACTTCGGTTTGCATAATCGGTACAGCGTGCTGTCTCGGTATCGAGCAACTGACAAGCGACATCCGTAGAGTAGAGGTTGTCTTCCTCATCGATCAGTTGGTTGACGCAACACTGGCCGCAACCATCACAAAGCGCTTCCCACTCGGATGTGGTCAGCTCCTGCAATGGTTTTTCGTACCAAGCCATTAAACTGCCCATATGCAGCTTCGATAACTACCGAGGAAAGCGGATGCGATCGGACAAGTATCCCACTGCAGCCACAAAGTAATGCGAGCGATTCCAACGCATTAACGCATCGTAATTTGCATAAGCCAGATACACTCGCCCTTCTTTGTCATCCGGAATGACCACAGATGCTGTAATATCGTCTCTCTGCGGAAGCTTTGAGCCATCATATCGCGTCACGCCTAAGTCAGCCCATTCGCTTAGCTTTTTCTTCGTGTCCAGTCCCGACAGAGAAGCATCAAACCCTTCTGGCAGTTGCACTTGGCGGCCCCAGGTAACATCGTCGCGCCAGCCCACCGAGCTCAAATAGTTAGCGGCAGAAGCAAACACATCCGGATAGCTCCCCCAAATGTCTTTACGCCCATCACCATCATAATCGACCGCGTAATTCATAAACGAGCTTGGCATAAACTGAGTCTGCCCCATAGCGCCCGCCCAGGAGCCCTGCATTTTTTCCGGGGCAATATGCCCATCCTGGATAATCGTTAACGCGTGCCATAGTTGCTTTTTGAAAAACGCTTCGCGCCGTCCATCAAACGCCAGCGTGGTCAACGCGGAAATTACGTCGAAACCGCCCGTATAAGAGCCAAAGTTTGTTTCAATTCCCCACAACGCGACAATAAAGCGTGGCTGAACACCGTATTCTTTGCCTACTTTTTCAAGCAGCTCTTTATGCTCTTCATATTTTTCTTGCGCCTTTTTGGCTTTCCACTCTGGAACCGCTCTTGGCAAGTAAGTATCCAACGTCAATTTAAATTCTGGCTGGTTTTTATCAAGCTCTACCGCACGTTGATAATACTTCACATTAGCAAACGCTTTTTCCAGGGTCTCGTCGCTATAGTCATTACTTCGGGCTTCGTCTTTCAATGCTTCCACGTAGTCAGAAAACTTCTTCTCAACATTCTCATCCTGCGCAGAGACACTCATGCTGACCAAGGCCAAAACTCCAATTAATGCACGGCTAACTATTTTTTTTAACATGAAATGTCCTCTTGCTTAGGTGGAAGCTGTAGATAAAAACCATCGTTATCAAGGCGTTCAGTTAACTCTTTGACGCTCAAGCGCGCCAATTGTTCACGAGTGGTTAAATTTATGGTCAATATTTTTTCAGCTTTACCAAAGCTTTGCACAAGCGCATCCGGTAATTCACTGAAATCTTCACCATGAGGAAGGTAAATATAGGTATCCGCTTTGCGGGAACTGCGATACACATCGCACAACATAAGTGTCTCCGAAGCTATAACGAAACAATAGCCCGTAATTCTGCCCCAATTGCCGCATTTCGCCAACCCGTCAGTAAGTCTGGTTGCGGCAGACGTTCCTGTTGCTGCGGCGAGTATTGCCAGAAAAAATTAATCAGGTCATTTATTTGTTTTCGTGATGCCACTAATGATACAGGCACATCAAGTGACTCAGCGAGCTCGGTGACTTTTTGCTTTATCGCTTTAAACGTCTCCTTGTAGCCCGGCATATCGTCCAATCGGCTTAAGGGCTTCAGCGATTTAGAAGTCGCCTGCTCTTCGGCTTTTCTAATGACTGTAATCATTTCATTGCCGGAATACTTTTTTGATAACGGCGGTAAGTCACGAATGTGATTTAGATCGCTTTGTGATTTGGGTTTGCGTCTGGCCAGTTCTAACAATGCGCCGTCTTTAGCGATAAAGCCTAATGGAATGTTTTTCTTTCTAGCCTTGTTGAATCGCCAACTGGCCAACTCTTGTAAAACCGCTAACTGCTCATCATTGAGTTGCCAGGCATTACCCACTTGCAAATATAAGAGATCGTCAGGAATGCGAGTCGTTCGCTTACGAACCTGAAGTACCGATTCTTCGTAGACGATATCCAAACAGCCCTTTTCTTCGCAAAGTGCTTTCAAATAAGGATACATAACAGCCAGATAGCTGGCATCAGCGGCAGCGTAATCCAGTTGTTCAGGGCTTAAAGGCCGTTTTAACCAGTTTGTGCGGGAGAGGCTTTTGTCGAGTTCCACATTATCAAATAGATCGCTGACTAAGCGAGCATAGCCCATGGACTCACCAATACCACAAAACCCGGCAGCTATTTGGCTATCAAACACACGGCTTGGTTGAGCACCGCCACTTTCATAGAAAAACAGCTCAATGTCTTCGCCACCGGCATGCAAGACGGTTTCAATGCTATCCGAAGAAATGAGCGACCATACTGGCGCTAAATTAATATCCGCCAGCGGATCCACGATAACCGTGTCACCGCCAGCATGCATCTGTAACAGTCCAAGATTCGCGTAAAAAGTCCGTTCTCGCACAAACTCAGAGTCGATTGCAAACCAACCCGTCTGACGAGCTTTAGAGCAGAAATCGGCTAATTCATCGGTAGAAGAGATGAGCCGGTACTGACGCACCGACTCCGGAAGTTCAAGCTGCGTCAAGAGTTTTCCTCGTCACGCAGCTCTTTACGTAGAATTTTGCCAACATTCGATTTCGGCAACTCGTCACGAAACTCGACAAGCTTGGGCACTTTATAAGCAGTCATATTCTCGCGCGAGAAATCGATAACTTCTCTTTCTGTTAACGACTTATCTTTTGCCACAATAAACACTTTAACGACCTCGCCTGACGACTCGTGCGGTACGCCAATAGCCGCAGACTCGAGTACTTTCGGATGATCTGCCAACACGTCTTCAATTTCATTCGGATAGACGTTAAAACCAGACACCAAAATCATATCTTTCTTACGGTCGACAATTTTAAAGTAACCACGGTCGTCAACCGTCGCCATATCGCCGGTTGCAAACCAACCGTCTTTAATAGATTCAGCCGTATCTTCAGGGCGGTTCAAATAGCCCACCATAACCTGGGGGCCTTTTACTTCCAGTTCACCTGGCTCACCCATTGGCACTTCTTCGCGCGTTTCAGGGTCAACAATACGAACATCGGTACTAGGAACCGGTAAGCCGATGCTGCCCGTGTAGTGCTCAATATCATAAGGATTCACCGTAACAACCGGAGCGCACTCGGTAAGGCCGTAGCCTTCCAGAAGGCGGGATTTAGTGACCCGTTCCCATTCTTCCGCAACGGCTTTTTGTACCGCCATACCGCCGCCAAGCGCCACTTTCAGGTTAGAAAAGTTAACGTCCTTAAACCCTTTGGTGTTGAGCAGACCGTTAAATAACGTATTAACCCCTGAAATCATTGAGAACGGGTACTTATTCAACTCTTTCACAAAATTGGGCATGTCGCGCGGGTTAGTAATTAGCACGTTTTTACCGCCGTGCTTTATAAAGGTCAGGCAGTTCGCCGTTAATGCAAAAATATGGTACAGCGGCAGCGCAGTAATAATCACTTCTTCACCATCGCTCATAATTGGCGTGATGCATGCAGATACCTGCTCTAAATTGGCAACCATATTACGATGAGACAACATAGCACCTTTTGCTACGCCAGTGGTTCCGCCGGTGTATTGTAAAAACGCAATATCGTCACCAGTCACTTCAGGCCGCTGATATTCTGTCTGGGCACCTTTTGCCATTGCCTGATTCAGGCTAATGGTATTTTTAAGGTTGTGAGACGGCACCATTCGTTTAATGTGCTTAACCACAAAGTTGACGATAAACCGCTTAGGAAACGGTAGTTGGTCACCAATTTGAGTGGTCACAACCACATCAAGCGGTGCCTCGTCTTTTATTTTAGCGTAAGTGTGCGCAAAGTTTTCTAAAATAACCAGAGCTTTTGCCTGAGAGTCAGTCAGCTGATGCTTTAATTCGCGTGGCGTGTATAAAGGGTTTACGTTCACCACCGACATGCCGGCGCGCAAAATACCGAATAAAGCAACAGGGTACTGCAACAGGTTTGGCATCATTACCGCAACCGCATCGCCTTTTTTCAAACCCTGACTTTGCAAGTAGGCGGCGAATTCACGAGATTTCAGTCCCAATTCTTTGAAGCTCATCTCTGAGTCCATATTTACGAATGCGGTTTTCTCGCCGTACTTCTCGATGGACTGTTCGAGAATATCAACCAGCGAAGAAAAATGATCCGGGTCAATAGTTTCCGGAACACCCGCTGGATAGTTTTTCAGCCAAATCTTTTCCATAAAAGGCTCTGCCTCTCACTCTTAAATTTTATTTTGTTAACACTTTATCTTCGCATATCCGACCAGTTAATCCTAGTCATACAGCGCTGCTAACCGCTTGATTTTAGCAACTCAGCTATTTTTTCTGGTTGCTCCATGTGAACATGATGCCCACCATTCAGTGTTATTAAGCTTAGATCAGCAACGTGATGCTGCCACCTTTCAATAGCTCGAGACAGATTTTCATGACCGTTATCTCCTCTTACAACGGTCACCGGCATGTTCAAGCCCTGAAGAAGTTCATCGACCGCCGTTGAGTGCAAGCGGTAAGGTGAAACAGACTTAACCCGTGGGTCGGCGCGCCAAGAAAACGAATGGTCGGACGTTTTATTCAAGCCTCTATCAACCAGCAGCGCTACTAAGTCTCTGGAAAAGTCAGCCTGAGCAGCGCGTGCATCAATCGCTGTTTCTATCTCCGTATAACCGCGCCAGCGACCACTTCGTTTTTTATAACGACTGGCAAAGCCTTTTATCAATTGCTCCCGAGCGTTCATTTCATCAGAAACCAGCAACCCGAAGGCCTCGACCAATATCAGTTTGTCGACTTTTTCAGGGCAAAGAGACGACACCACATTACTGACAAAGCCCCCCATCGAGTGCCCTAATAAGGTGACAGGGTTGCCAATATGATGAGTAAGAATTTGCCAGAGGTCGTAGGCGTAATCGATAAAGTGATAGTGGGTTCCGAGCGGGCGGTGATCACTGTGCCCGTGCCCTGCCCAGTCAAGTGCAACCAAACCGGCGTCATCATCATTCCAGTGTTCAGCTATAGGCAGGAAGCTGTGACAATTATCGAGCCAGCCATGGGTCGCAATGGTATTTATGTTTTTCGAGTCGCCCCAGCATAAGCCCCGGACAACGCCCCACTCTAATTCATAGCTGACGGGTGTCGCTTTCGCCACCGTTGTCCGGAAACTCATTAATACTAATTACGTTCTTTTGCCGGAGTACCAGAGTTGTCCTCAACTCGTACACGTACCGGAACTGGATAACGGTAAGGATAGTACGGTGAGTAAAAGTTGTGACGGAACCACAGAGGTGAATAGTCTATTTCGACGTGACTTTTCTGCGCTTTTGGCTTCCATAAATAGTGATTATCCGCCTCGATTACCGGATAAACATAAGTGTACTCATCAATTTTACCTTGTTGCGTATTACCTATGGTGCCAACAAAGCTAATTGCCCGGCCTTTTTTATACACTTCCGGATCGATAAAGCCATCAATAACCGCTAAAAAACGACCATCGCTATCGTCGCTCACTTCAGGGCGTCCCCAGCGTTGGAGAGGAAAGCTCACGACTTCAAATACAGTCTTGTCTTCCGTATTGCGTACATCGGCAATAACACCACCCCATCGCGCAGGCTGGCCAGCCACTTTATCCTGTTGCACTTTCGCTTGCTTATACTCAACCAGCGCATCCTCGTTAGGCGTCTCCAGTTCGGTAGGAACGGACGCGCAACCGGCTAAACCGATGGTGAGTAAAAAACATGTCATTAATCTCATAACAGACCTCTCTTTAGGCATAAACATCGACACCAAACATTGACGCAACTTCTTCACGTTTTTCATTCAAAGCCACCGCCTGATAAGCGCCCAATGCCTTTTGTGAACGCTGCGGTGGTTCATCATACACCGTGTTTAAAGACTGCCAACGCTCAGCCTGACGGCGACTTTGTTTCGCGTCCGGAACGACCTGCCGTAACTCCACAGCATTAGACACGGCGGCATTTTTTTGCTGCTCGTTGTCTCTTTGCACCGTCTGTTGTGATGCCTGCTGCTGGTTACCTAGCGGCTGTACCGTTTGCGGATTTATCTGCACGTCAATATGGGCTCATCTGTTATGTAAGACAGGATCTATTATGGCGAGTTCCTGAGCGTTCAGCAAGTTATCGACCCGGTAACTTTTTCCAGGTTACTTCATTACGCACATAGAGTGGCTCAAGTTGCTCGGCCTGGACCGGTTCAACACCAGCACCGTTCACTACTGTCAGCATATCCTCCGCCAACGGTAGCCGGCTATTATCGCTATGCTTTAGTTCATGATGTTCATCAAGAATATCGGCATAGGCATCCCAACCAGTGCCTGCCGTTCCCCAACCTTTCAGACGTCCTATATCAATAAGGTTAGTGTCCGGTTTGGCCACAGCCGGCTCTGACTGAGCCAGGGCAACTCCGTTCTCATTCGCATACAGAGCGTAATACACCTCTCCCATACGTGCATCAATACAAGCGACCACACCAGCGACATCGTTTTTGCGGATGGCTTGCTGTGCCAGTGCCTGCAAACTGCACACGGGGTAAACGGGTAAGTCAGCGCTAAATGCTAGCCCCTGCGCCATAGACACGCCAATACGCACACCTGTAAAACTACCTGGGCCAGCGCCAACCACCAGCCCGTCCAGATTGCCTAAAGACACGCCGGCACTGTCGAGCACCTCTTCCACAAAAGGCAGCAGCTTTTGTGAGTGCTCCCGGGGGCTTTCAATATCACGGGTTGTCAACTTGCCATCATGAACAAGCGCGACAGAACAATTTTCAGTTGATGTATCTATAGCTAATAACGACTTCATACACTTTGCTCTTCTGTAGAACTTTTATGCGCCAGAAATTCAAGCGCAGTATCTAAGCTACGGGTGCGACTCATAGCTGGTAGGCTGGCCAAAAACTGCTTACCATACTGGCGTGTGACCAGCCGGTTATCGCAAACCACCAGAATACCCGAGTCGTACTTATCTCGAATAAGACGCCCCGCCCCCTGTTTTAGGGCAATAACGGCTTGCGGAAGTTGGATAGTGCCAAAGGCATCCACACCTCGCAGGCGTGCGTCTTCCACCCGAGCATTCAATAAAGGATCATCCGGCGATGCAAACGGCAGTTTATCAATAATCACACAACGCAGCGCATTACCTCTGACATCCACACCTTCCCAGAACGACGAGGTGCCTAACAGTACAGCGTTGCCGGCTTTGGTGAAGCGTTCTAACAACTCACCCTTATTCGACTCGCCCTGCACCAAAATTTCATTGTCGACGTGCTCTCTTAGAATTCCTGCCATTTGTTGCAGCATTCGATGGCTAGTAAATAATAAAAACGTTCCGCCATCGTTATGCGTTATACATTGCTTGGCAATGTCCGTCAGCATTTCGTGGCGATTGCGATCATTGGCGTCCGGTAAGTAACGAGGCAGGCATAAGGTGGCCTGCTTTTTAAAGTCAAACGGGCTTTCAAGGACCAGGGTGTCGGCTTCTTCAATACCCAGTCGACGTGTAAAAAACTCAAAGTTGCCATTAACGGCTAATGTCGCCGAGGTGAACACCCAACTCATATTATTGCGCTTAATATAGCCACCAAAGGTTTTAGCCACACTTAATGGCGTTTGGTGCAAGCTAATTTGTCGTGGCGTAGTCTCGAACCAAAAACTGTAACCGGTGCGTTCAACGTCCATCAACTGACGCCAAATGATGCGATGTTGCTCTGCTCTCTCTAATAAATTGTCGAGATCCTTGTTCCGACCCTGCGCTGTTTTTAGCACATCAATAAGCAGGGTTAAACGTTCGTCGAGACGATCCGTCACTTCGACAATATCTTCTTTATTGCGCCATTCGCGCCAGTTGCCGCGCATCGGATCATGAGGAAACAACAACCGAAAGTCGCGCAGTGATTGCAGCAACGTTCGCGCCATCGCACTGGCCTGTGACAAGTCTTTTAATTCCGTCAGGCACAAGCGCTGAATTTCCTCACACATTTCACTCAATTGACGGGTCGACACCGTTTCACCAAAGTACTGACTGGCAATATCGGGTATTTGGTGGGCTTCATCAAATACCACAGTATCAACAGCCGGAATGAGCTCGCCAAACCCAGTATCTTTTAACGCCATGTCCGCAAAAAACAAGTGATGATTCACCACCACAACATCGGCTTCTAAAGCTTGTTTCCGCGCTTGCACTAAATGGCAGTCATCGTAAACCGGGCAATCTCGCCCCAAACAATTATCCTGCGTACTGGTCACCTGAGGTAAAACCGCCGCCCCTTCAGGAAGCACATTCAGCTCACCCATATCACCGCTGCGAGTTGTCGTTGACCAACGCGTCACTGTAATGAGCTGGTCCTGAATCTCTTTAGGGAGCTGTCCCGCCTGCTGCTTCGCTTGTTCCAGGCGATGCAAACATAGGTAATTCGAGCGCCCTTTCAGCAAGGCCACCACTTTTTGCGGCGCCAGCCTTTTTCGTAATACGGGCAAGTCCCGGTGAAACAGCTGTTCTTGCAGGTTTTTCGTGCCAGTAGAGACAATCGCCTTACCTTTGGAAAGCAAAATAGGCGCAAGGTAAGCAAAGGTTTTGCCGGTACCGGTCTCAGCTTCAACAACGAGTTGGCTTTTCTTTTTCAGCGTTTTTTCAATGGCTTGTGCCATTGTCGTTTGCGACGGACGAGGCTGGAAGTTGTCTATTGTTGAAGCCAGCTCACCATCGGGCTGAAAAATGGAGGAAACGGTCGGCATAATTCGCGCTAGTTAATGATAATTAGCGCGCATTATGACATAGAAAAAGAGTCAGGCGTAGGTGTCTATATGACCCGAATTGCTATCCAAACTGTCCTCTGTTGACTCTTCCTGAGTCACCTCGGGTTCAGACTGCTGCTGTTCAGAAGACTGCTGTTGCCGTTGCTTCTCTCGGTTAGGATCATTATCAATAGTAGTGCTTTCCTCATCGCTAATCGCTTGAAGCTCTTTGGTTTTCTCAATTTGATTAACCCTCATTTGGTCCTGAGAGTGGTCAACCGGTACCCGGGTATCCTTTGGTATTAATGGCACCATTGCATCAAAGTTTGCCATGAGCGTGCTCCGCTGTTTCCTTGCTTTTTTTACCGACGTTGCCGTCTTGATTATACAACCACCGATTAAATATTAACCTACTATCGACCCGTAAAGGAATAAATTTACGCTTGCATTACAAAATCAACCTGTTAAGGTATTATACAACTTTACGAAATACAGCGTACACCATTGGAGTCAACAAAATGAAATTCGTTCATCACCATCATGCAGATCATTGGATTTTATGGGCTAGCTGAGAGCGAGTTTCTGGCTAGCCGAATAAGCGCTAGCCTTTCGATTGACTATACAACCTCCGAAAGGCAACTTTCGGAGGTTTTTTAATTTTTAGGAGTAATTATGACTAACCGTTTAACGATAGCGATACAAAAATCTGGCCGTCTGAGTAAAGAGTCAATGGCATTATTAAATGCCTGCGGTGTAAAGTTTAGCATTAATGAAGCCCGCCTCATTGCCCATAGCACCAGTCATCCTATCGATTTACTCCGGGTGCGTGACGATGACATTCCCGGCTTAGTCATGGACGGTGTTGTCGACCTAGGTCTGGTAGGCGAAAACGTGCTAGAAGAAGCGCGACTTGAGCGCATAGCCAGTGATACAGCAGCAGTATTTCAACCACTCAGAGCGCTGGAATTCGGTCAGTGTCGTTTGTCCATTGCGGTACCGCGTGAGCTCTCTTACCAGTCACAAGCTGACTTAGACGGAATGCGAATTGCCACAACGTACCCTCAACTTCTAAAACGTTATCTGAAAGACAATGGCATTAATGCCCGAGTTGTCATGTTGACGGGCTCAGTCGAAGTCGCCCCGAGAGCAGGTTTAGCCGATGCGATTTGTGATCTGGTATCAACAGGGGCAACACTGGAAGCTAACGGTCTCGTCGAGAAAGAAGTGATATTCCGTTCACAGGCGCAGCTTATTCAAAACTCAGAAACATTATCTGATGAAAAACAAGCAACGATTGATCAGCTACTGCCGCGTATCGATGGCGTGCAAATGGCGAAGGAAAGCAAATACATTATGCTCCACGCGCCCAAAGATAAGCTCGAGGAAGTCGTTGAACTATTGCCGGGTGCAGAAACCCCGACCATTTTGCCGCTCAGTCACACTGACAAACAAGTGGCTGTGCACATGGTCAGCACAGAAAAGCTGTTCTGGGAAACCATGGAAGATTTAAAAGCAAAAGGTTGCAGCTCGATACTTGTTCTGCCAATTGAAAAAATGATGGGGTAATTATGCAAAACCTCAATATTAACGTTGAGTGCTGGGCAGACTTGTCTGCCGACGAACAAGAGCAACGGCTCTCGCGTCCCCGTCAGGCGACAGCGACAAACACGCAACAAACGGTTAAAAAGATCCTTGCCGATATTCGTGACAACGGTGACAGTGCACTGCTGAATTACACTCGACAGTTTGATTCTTCTGATGCGACCTCATTGCGTGTATCGCAACAGCGTATAGAGCAAGCCGTGAAACGTCTCGACAAAAAAGTGGCGGAGGCGATTGATACCGCTTACGGGACGATTCGTCGTTTTCACCAGGCACAAGTCCCTGAAAACCTTGCTGTTGAAACCATACATGGTGTTCAGTGTGAACTTCGCTATGCGCCACTAGATGCCGTTGGGCTTTATATTCCGGGGGTAGCGCGACCTTGCCATCCACTGCACTCATGCTCGGCGTGCCCGCTCAACTAGCCGACTGTCAACGCGTTGTGTTGGTCAGTCCGCCGGACAAAAGCGGTGACTTACCAGATGCGCTCTTGTACGCTGCAAACCGTTGTGGCATTACAGAAATATACACCTGCGGCGGCGCTCAAGCAGTTGCCGCCTTAGCTTATGGTACAGAGTCCATCGCCCCTGTCGATAAAGTATTTGGCCCGGGCAACAGTTTTGTCACCGAAGCAAAGCAACAAGTGAGCAATGACGCCAGTGGCTGTGCTATCGACTTACCCGCGGGTCCTTCTGAATTACTGGTTATTGGTGATGACACAGCTAACCCGGCGTATATTGCGGCCGACCTGTTGTCTCAAGCCGAGCACGGCCCTGACTCACAAGTTATTCTGGTCACACCATCAAGCACACTGGCAGACAGGGTGAAACAAGCTCTCATTGAGCAGTGTCAGCAGTTACAACGTGCTGATATTGCAGCCCAGGCGTTAGCCGAAAGCCGTTTACTGGTTGTCGAGACGATAGATGAAGCAATAGCCATTAGCGAACGCTATGCGCCAGAGCACTTATCCATACAAACGGACAATGCGCGCTCATTGCTGCCGAAACTGACCCGGGCGGGCTCTGTTTTCGTGGGGCACTATACACCGGAGTCTGGTGGTGACTACGCAACAGGCACTAACCACGTATTACCGACCTACGGTTATGCGCGCAATTACAGTAGCTTGGGACTATTGGACTTTTACCGCCGTTACACCGTACAAGAAGTCTCCTACGAAGGCTTAGCGACGTTGTCAGAAGCTATTACAACCCTGGCGAATGTTGAGGGGCTCGACGCACACGCTAAAGCTGTCACCATTCGCATGGAGGACCAATAATGTCATTAGTGGAACAGTCTCAGCGCCAGCACCTAAAAACACTGACGCCTTATGCGTCGGCCAGACGCAGTATGAGCGGTGGTAATGTGTGGCTGAACGCCAATGAATCACCTTTTGATAACGGTTACGGCTTTGACGATGCCGCTCTGAATCGATATCCACAGTTTCAGTCAGAAACGCTTAATAGAGCATATGCTGACTACGCTGGTGTGCAACCTAATCAGGTGTTAAGTACTCGTGGCTCTGATGAAGGTATCGAATTGTTAATTCGTGCGTTTTGCGAACCCGGTCAGGACAGTATTCTCATTTGCCCGCCGACTTACGGTATGTATGCGATATCGGCTAAAACTTATGCCGTCGATACGATTGAGGTGCCGCTAATAGATTCAGGGGAACGAAAAGGCCAACTCAATGTTGAGCAGGTGATCACGCAGGCAAGGAGTTGTAAGGTCGCGTTTCTGTGTTCACCGTCCAACCCCCTCGGGAACACGCTAAATGCAGCAGACATTAAGCAAGTGCTGGATGCCTGCCCCAACACAGTTATTGTGGTTGACGAGGCCTATATTGAATTCTGTTATGACGACAGCAAAGCATCTTGGCTGACAACCTACCCTAACCTGGTGGTGTTGAGAACATTATCAAAAGCCTTTGCGCTTGCCGGCATTCGCTGCGGCTTTTTACTCGCCAATGATGACATTATTGAGCTAATGAAAAAGATACTCGCGCCCTATCCGCTGCCGGAGCCTACCATTAATATAGCAACGCAGGCTCTGAGCCCGGACAATATTGAGCGTATGCAGCAGCAGGTCGATACACTTATCGGCGAACGTGAACGGCTTGTGAAGTTACTCGGTGATTTACCACTAACGCTGGAGTTTGACAGCGTAACGAATTTTTTACTGTATCGTTGTGATACCACCCAAACCAATGCGGCCGACATTGTCAGTACACTGCAACAACAAGGTGTGTTGATTCGGGACCAATCTAAACAGCTCGGGTTAGACGGTTGTATTAGAATAACGGTAGGTAGCCGCGAAGAAAATGACGAGCTGGCACAACGATTAAAAGGGTATTTTTCATGACACAGCAATCCATACTTTTTATTGACCGCGACGGTACGTTGGTTGAGGAGCCGCCCGTCGATAAGCAGCTCGACAGTGTCGACAAGCTTGTTTTTGAGCCGAGTGTGATACCGGCACTGTTAAAGCTGCAAAATGCGGGGTACCGATTGGTCATGGTGTCTAACCAGGACGGGCTGGGTACCGAGAGTTTCCCGACGGACACCTTTGAGGCTCCGCACAATTTAATGATGTCGGTATTTGAGTCTCAAGGGGTTCGTTTTGATGATGTATTAATTTGCCCACATTTTGACGAAGACAACTGCGCCTGTCGTAAACCTAAACTGGGGCTTGTGCAGCCCTATCTAACGGAAGGCAAAGTCGACTTTGCTCACTCTTTCGTGATTGGCGACAGAGAAACTGACTTACAACTGGCACAAGGCATGGGCATTCGCGGTATTCGCTACAACCGGGAAGAATACAGCTGGGACGACATTGTCCACGAAATTGTTGACCGTCCCCGTACCGCCAAAGTGTCTCGTAAAACTCATGAAACTGACATTAATATCGCCATTGATCTGGACAGCTCTGCACGCGGCACATTCAGCACCGGCATTGGCTTTTTTGACCACATGCTGGAGCAGATAGCTACGCACGCAGGTATTAATATGAGCGTAGTGGTCGAAGGTGACTTGCACATTGATGATCACCACACCATTGAGGATACAGCTTTAGCACTGGGTCAGGCCTTGCGTTCGGCGCTTGGCGACAAACGTGGTATTGGTCGCTTTGGCTTCGCGCTGCCGATGGACGAATGTAAAGCAGAGTGCTTGATTGATTTATCCGGTCGCCCTTACTTGAAGTGGCAAGCGGACTTTAGTCGCGACAAAGTCGGTGAACTGTCAACAGAGATGGTTGAACATTTCTTCCGCTCGTTGACCGATGCTATGGCGATTAGCCTGCACCTCTCAACAACCGAAGGCAACAGTCACCACCAGGTAGAAAGCCTGTTTAAAGTCTTTGGTCGCGCGTTACGTCAGGCAGTCGCTAAAACCGGCGACCAGCAACTGCCATCGAGTAAAGGTATGCTGGCATGAGGGTGGTGATTGTTGATACTGAGTGCGCGAATTTAACGTCAGTTCGTTTTGCTATAGAACGGTTGGGATACTCATGCACGGTAACCGACGATGCAGACGCGATTCGCGCCGCTGGTCGTGTCATTTTGCCCGGTGTGGGAACCGCTGCGGCGGCGATGCGTAACCTACAAAGAAAACAATTGGTAGACCTGCTTAAGTCACTCGAGCAGCCAGTGCTCGGCATTTGTTTGGGAATGCAACTCATGACATCGCATTCAGAAGAAGGTGATGTCGAGTGCTTAGGGTTAATTCCGTCATTGACTAAACGGCTTGAGGTTGGCGAACTGCCGCTGCCGCACATGGGCTGGAATACGTCGGTGCCAACCAATAATAATCCGCTTCTGAAGTCTGCCGAACAATACTGTTACTTTGTTCACAGCTATGCGGTTGCCGTTGATGAATATACCATTGCCGAAGCGGAGTACGGTCAACGCTTTGCATCCATGATTCGCCATAACAACTACTTCGGCGCGCAATTTCACCCAGAACGCTCAGGCAAAGTGGGTGAATCAATTTTACGTGAGTTTCTGGAGGCTAAGCTGTGCTAATACCTGCGTTAGACTTAATTAATGGCACCGTTGTACGACTGTACCAAGGTGACTTTTCTCAGAAAACTGAATATCAGTTTTCACCGGTTGAACAAGCTCAGAGCTACGCTAAAGCTGGCGCAAAATGGCTTCACTTAGTGGACTTAGACGGCGCCAAGGATCCTAAGCAGCGTCAAACAAAGCTGTTGGAAAAACTGATCAAAGCGTCAGGTATGAGTTGTCAGGTCGGTGGCGGTATTCGCACCACCGAAGACATCGACGCTCTGTTGGCTGTTGGCGTTACGCGTGTAGTGATAGGCTCAACCGCTGTCAGTTCACCAGAGAAGGTGCTCGAATGGTTTAAAACCTACGGTCCTGAAAAGATTGTGCTGGCGCTGGATGTCAACATTCAACCCAACGGTCAGGCGTTAGTGGCAACGCACGGCTGGCAAGAGTCTTCAGGCAAGGCCCTGGAAGATGTTTTAGACCAATACCTTGAAGTAGGCTGCCAACACGTATTGTGCACGGACATTAGCAAGGACGGCACACTCAGCGGCAGCAACGTCGAACTGTATCAAAAGTACAAAAGTAAGTACCCAAACGTGCAGTGGCAAGCGTCGGGTGGCGTAAGCAGTTTAGACGATATAAAAGCGTTAAAAGCCATTAACTGCGACTCTGTGATTCTGGGGAAATCGCTGCTAACCAACCAATTCACTCTGGAGGATGCACTGGCATGTTGGCAAAGCGAGTAATTCCCTGCCTGGACGTTCGTGACGGTCAGGTCGTTAAAGGCGTTAAATTTCGCAACCACGAAGTCATTGGTGACATTATTCCGTTGGCTCGCCATTACGCCGAGAGCGGTGCCGACGAGTTGGTTTTCTATGACATTACCGCTTCGTCCGATGGGCGCACGGTGGATAAGTCGTGGGTAGAGCGAGTTGCCAAAGAAATTAACATTCCGTTTACGGTCGCCGGCGGTATTCGTTCAGTGGCACAAGCGCAAGAACTGCTGTCAAAAGGCGCTGATAAATTGTCAATTAACTCCCCTGCATTACTGGACCCGTCACTTATCGACACGTTGGTGGCAGAATTCGGTCAACAGTGCATAGTTATCGGTATTGACAGCTTCTTCAATGAAGAGACCGGTACCTATGAGGTGCACCAATTTACCGGCGACGAGGAAAAGTCACGCAAATCGGCATGGCAAACCAAAGACTGGTTACAGGAAGTGATTAAACGGGGCGCCGGTGAAATTGTCTTAAACTGCATGAATCAGGACGGCGTACGCAAAGGATACGATATTGAACAACTGGCCGCTTTACGCGATTACTGTTCAGTACCCATAATCGCCTCTGGTGGCGCTGGTGAAATACAGCATTTTGTCGATGTTTTTAATGACGCCAAAGTTGATGGAGCTCTGGCAGCTTCAGTCTTTCATAAGAACGTATTTTCAATCGCCGATGTGAAAAGCGCAATGCACAACAATGGCATTGTCGTGCGTCCAATTGAACCCTAAGGAGTGACAGTGAGAGTCGACAAGCAAAATTTAAACAGCCTTGACTGGGCAAAAATGGACAACCTGCTTCCCTGTGTTGTCCAGCACGTTCTGACCGGCGAGGTCCTGATGCTGGGTTACATGAACGACAAGGCACTTGAAAAGACATTAGTGTCAGGTCAGGTCACTTTTTACAGCCGCAGCAAAGAGCGTTTATGGACTAAGGGTGAAAGCTCTGGGCATGTTCTTGAGTTGGAAGAGGTTCATACCGACTGCGACAGTGACGCACTGCTAATTAAAGCAACCCCAAATGGGCCAACCTGTCACCTAGGCACTCAGAGCTGTTTTGCTGACACGTCAGGGTCTTTTTTACACCACTTAGAGGGAGTTATTAATTCAAGAAAAGGCGCCGATGCCGGTGAAAGTTACACTGCCAGCCTCTTCCAGAAAGGCATTAAACGCTGCGCCCAGAAAGTCGGCGAAGAAGGCGTCGAAGTGGCATTGGCAGCAGCAACCAACGACAAAGACGAACTGCTCAACGAAAGTGCTGATCTGCTGTATCACTTATTGGTGGTACTGAGCGCCAGCGACTTATCGATGAGCGATGTGCTTAAGGTATTGAAACAGCGCCATAATTAGTGCAATGCTATTTAAGCGCTATTCAGCTGCTCCTGAAAGTGGCGGCGTTTGTAGGCTTTTGATACTTTCTTCAGCCTGACAGACAGCAGTACAGCCGCCACACTCAGGCCACTAATAAAACCTATCCAAAAACCTGCGGCGCCCATTGCCGGCACCACTAAGTCGGTTCTGCCAAGTACATAGCCCACGGTTAAACCAAAAGGCCAATAAGATATAAACGCTAGTATCATTGGCAGTGTCGTGTCCTTGTAGCCTCTGAGAGTGCCCATTGCGACCACCTGGAAGGTGTCAGACAAGGTGAAAATAGCAGCTAACCCCATCAAGGTCGCTGCTAAGTTAATGACTTCTGTGTTGGGTGTATACAAGCTAGCCAGAAAGCTGCCACCTAAGTACATAATAAGACCGTTAACGGCTGCAAAGACGCCGCCAAACCATAGGGCAATTCTGAAGTTTCGCATTGCGTTATCCGGGTTTCCGGCACCTAGTGCAAAACCAACACGTAAAGTCACCGCCATAGAAATACTGAGCGGGACCATATAAACCAGTGAACTTATGTTTAAGGCTATTTGGTGGGCGGAGACCACAGTAGGACCTAACGGAGCAATTAATAGCGCAACCGCGGCAAATAAGCTCACCTCAAAAAACAGCGACATTGAAATGGGAAACCCCAGACGAATAACATAAGTCACGTCATCCCAACTCGGCTTGTACCAGCGGCGCAATAACTTTAATTCTTTATAGCGCTTGGCTCCGAATGTATAAATGGCCATGGAAATTGCCATTCCCCAAAGCACAAGGGCTGTTGCCACACCACAGCCAGCACCACCAAGTGCCGGCATGCCAAATTCGCCGTACACGAAAATGTAGTTCGCCGGAATATTGATGATTAGCCCAATAAAGCCAATAATCAGCGACGGCATGGTATTCGACATGCCCTCACAAAAGTTTCTCAGAACGGCATAAATAACAAAGCCGGGAATGCCCCAGGCAATATAAAACAGGTAATCGAGCGTGACTTGACGGAACTTATCCTCTACTTCCATTAAGTCGAGCAGCCAGGGCGCGGAAGACATCCCTACTAAGGTAATAACTCCGACTATGGCACAAGCATAAAACCCCTGCTGCAGCATGTTCGCCATTTTCCGATGACCACCGGAGCCGTCGAAATGAGAAATAATGGGTGCAAGCGCCAAAGCAAGACCGAAAACCAATAGTGTCGCCGGTACAAAAATACTGCCGCCAACGGATACCGCGGCAAGATCAATCGCGCTTTTTCGACCGGCCATTACCGTATCAACAACGCTCATCAGCATCTGTGTAAGTTGTGCGATAAGTATTGGACCAGTAAGTCGAGCCAGTTTGATCACTTCGCTTTTATTGTCTTGCCAGGATTTCACGGTTGGTGTGTCTCGCTAATTTAAGCTGTATTGCACGTGTGGCGTTAGCTGTTGATGTATTGTACTAACTTCTCATTCACCTCTGCCGGATGCGTCAGAGGTCCCATGTGTCCAGCCGCAATGGACTCACGCCGCAGGTGGCTAATAACCGTCGAGAGCGCATCCGCCACTGCCTTAGCACTCCGACGAGTATGCTCCCCCTGAACCATCAACACCGGCTGCTCAAGACCAGCATAATCGTCCAGGCGCTTAGGTTCGTTAAGCAGCGCATCAAAGTCCAGTGCGACCTTGGCTGCCTGCTTCACCATCAACGCTTGTATTTTGAACGGCAAAGCGTCGAAGTAGCCAGGACGGTTCCAGTAATCGACAAAGGTGCGGGTACACTCTTCAGCGTCTTTGCCATGCATCGCCTGGCTGATTTCTTGTATTTCAATCATTCCAGGCGAGTCATCGGCTAACACATGGAAAGCCACAGGCTCATAAACCGCCAGTTTTGAGATGGTAAAAGGCTGCTCCAAAGCCAGTTTCAACGCCAAGGCACCACCGTAAGAGTGACCAATCACATCAATTGCAGTATCTATTTTTAAGGCCGAAATCGCCTCGACGACCCGAGGGACCTCGTCTGCTAAGCGAAAGTTTGCCACAGCCTCAGGCTGTGGTGCTCTCCCATAACCGAGTAAGTCAACGGCAATAACAAAACGAGTTGGGCTAAGCCTTTGAATTAAGTCTCGCCACTGAGAACTCGCGCTTTGTGAGCTGTGAAGCAACAATACCGGTGGGTTGTGCTTCTCACCAAAAACATACACTCCGGAACCTAACTCTGACATTTTGTTTCTCTACAGCAAGCTAAAGCCAATGAACTGACCGACACAAATTCCCGCACTGAATAACAGAACGGCGAAGGTACCCAGAACACCAATAGTGCGAAAGATGCTTGGCCCTATTGTCTTAGTTAAACCAATAGCATGGCTTATACGGGCAATGAGCGTAGCAATGCCAATTCCGTGAACCAGCTCAGTTGAGGTCCCATTAGCTTCAACCATACCAAGCAAAATAAGAATAAACGGAACATATTCAATAAAGTTACCGTGGACTCGTACCGCCACTTTCAGCTCGTCTTCTCCACCGGTACCAATACCAACACGATACTTCCAGCGTAAGCGAACAATTCGAACCGCCAAAATTAAATAAAGTACTGCCAGTAAGCCAGCGTAAAAACCGGTGATGCGAATATCCATTTTGTCGTCCCTTTATTCAAAAAAGGCCCACTAAGTGAGCCTTTGTGTTTATTTTTTTAGTAGCTCACCAAGTTGGTCGCTAACTTTTTCAACCGGCTGTGTGCCATCGATTTTGTAATACTCCGTTTTGCCTTCTTCCGACAATTTCTGGTAATACTCAACCAGTGGTTCAGTTTGTTCATGGTATACCGACAGGCGTTTACGTACCGTTTGCTCTTGGTCGTCCGGTCGAATAACCAGCTCTTCGCCAGTTTCATCGTCCTTGCCCTCTTCTTTGGGCGGGTTATGCTCAATGTGATAAACACGGCCTGAGCCGGGGTGTACGCGACGTCCGCTCATGCGCTCAACGATCACTTCATCCGGCACATCAAATTCTAGTACGTAGTCGATCTCAATGCCGTTATCGCGCATTGCATCAGCTTGCGGAATTGTGCGAGGAAAGCCATCTAACAAAAAGCCGTTTTGGCAGTCTGGCTCAGCGATACGCTCTTTCACCAGTTCAATGATGATGTCATCAGAAACAAGCTGACCAGCATCCATTACCTGCTTGGCCTTTTTTCCTAACTCCGAGCCCGACTTAATTGCTGAACGCAACATGTCACCTGTCGAAATTTGAGGAATGCCAAATGTGTTCATCAGGAACTGAGCCTGCGTGCCTTTGCCTGCCCCCGGAGCGCCCAATAAAATAATGCGCATAAGAAACCTCTTTGCGTGATTCAAAAGTCTGCCCCGAACTTTACCCTGACAGGCAAGGTATTACAAGCACAGAGAAGTGCTGCGGCCAATGGTATGACCGCAGCAGAAGGGTTATGCGTTAAGCATTAACTTATTCAGTTTCGTCACAAATGAGGCTGGATCTTTCAGATTTCCACGCTCTGCGAGTGTTGCTTGATCGAGTAATACATCAGCCCACTCTTTGAAGGTTTCGTCGTCTTTTTCCAGCATTCTCTGAACCAAAGCGTGCTCAGGGTTTACTTCAAAAATGTACTTGGTTTCGGGTACCGCCTGACCTGCCGCTTCCATCAACTTCGCCATTTGTGTGCTCATATCATGCTCGTCAGTGATGATACACGCCGGAGAGTCCGTTAAGCGGTGCGTTACGCGAACCTTTTTCACTTTGCCCCCCAACGCTTTCTCAAAACGCTCAAGACTTTCTTTAAAGGCTTCTTCGGCTTTTTCCTGCTCTGCCTTATCTTGTTCGTCGTCGAGCTCACCAAGATCCAAATCACCTCGAGTGACCGACTGTAACTGCTTTTCCTTAAACTCAGTTAAGTGGCTCATGAGCCATTCATCAATACGGTCGGAGAGCAACAGAACTTCTATACCTTTCTTGCGGAATATTTCCAATGCGGGATTATTTTTCGCCGCTTCATAGCTGTCCGCCACAATGTAGAAAATCTTATCCTGACCATCCTTCATGCGCTCAATGTAGTCATCAAGACTAACGGACTGAGCAGTACTGTCG
The DNA here is from genome assembly GCF_002211765.1 of Idiomarina piscisalsi. Lineage (NCBI taxonomy): Bacteria > Pseudomonadati > Pseudomonadota > Gammaproteobacteria > Alteromonadales > Idiomarinaceae > Idiomarina > Idiomarina piscisalsi. Next base: position 809,076 of record NZ_CP022133.1, on the reverse strand, counting down.
TTATGAGTCGATGCAAAGCGCAGTAGCTCAGCAATGCGCTCACGATTACTGTGGTCTTCTGCTGGACCTTCTTTCAAGACATTACCGAAGGTGTCCCAGAACTGCTGATACTCTTCCTTGTTGTCTTTCGCTAGTTTCTTCAGAATTTGTAGCACTTTTTTAGTGCTGCCGTTACGCATAGAACGAGTAATTTTGTTGTCCTGAAGAATTTCGCGAGACACATTCAACGGCAAGTCGTTTGAATCCACCAAGCCGCGCACAAAACGCAGATAAGTCGGCATTAACTGCTCTGCGTCGTCCATAATGAAGACGCGCTTAACGTAAAGCTTTACGCCATGCTGCTGCTCGCGGTTCCATAAATCCCATGGAGCTCTTTTCGGAATGTACAGCAAGTTTGTGTACTCCGTGGTACCTTCGACTTTGTTATGCGTCCACAGCAGCGGTTCGTCAAAGTCGTGGGCAACGGTTTTGTAAAACTCTTTGTATTCGTCGTCAGTAATTTCTGACTTATCACGCGTCCAGAGCGCCTTGCCTGAGTTAATGGTTTCCCATTCACCGGGCTGCGCTTCAATTTTATTGCCTTCACTGTCTTCAGATTCAGCAACCGGTTCTTTCCACATTTGCACTGGAATGCTCAAGTGCTCTGAGTATTTATTAATAATGCCTCGCAGGCGGTACTCGTCTAAGAATTCTTCGGCATCATCTTTCAGGTGCAAGATGATATCCGTGCCGCGACGTGCCTTTTCAATGTCAGCAATTTCAAATTCCCCTTCGCCACGCGAATGCCATTCAACACCCGCAGTGTCATTACCTAACGCTGAGCGAGTGCGCACGGTCACTTCATCTGCAACAATAAATGCGGAGTAGAAGCCGACACCAAACTGACCAATAAGCTGACTATCTTTTGCCTGATCACCAGAAAGCTGGCCAAAGAACTCAGCTGTTCCCGACTTAGCGATAGTGCCCAGGTTATTCATAACATCGTCACGCGTCATGCCAATACCGTTGTCACTGACAGTAACGGTTTTAGCTTCCTTATCGACCGAGATACGGACAAACAGCTCATTGTCGTCGCCGTATAAAGAGTTGTCACTCAGCGCCTTAAAGCGCAGCTTATCCGCCGCATCAGACGCGTTGGAAACCAATTCGCGCAAGAAAATTTCTTTATTGGAATACAAAGAATGGATCATCAAATGAAGCAACTGTTTTACTTCTGTCTGAAACCCGTGTTTTTCCATTTGACCGGCTTCCGCCATAGTGTTTTCTCCTACTGTTTAAAACGTACAGTGATACCTAACGTTTTAAAATGGGGATGACACTATGGTTTTCAAGTCAGCGAGAGAATTGTTTTCGACCGGTAAACGCGTGACCCAGTGTGGTTTGGTCAACATAACCCAGCTCACCGCCTACAGGAACACCGTGAGCGATGCGAGTCGTGTCAATGTTATGCTGATCCGCCATGTCTGCAATGTAATGCGCTGTCGCATCACCTTCGACGGTAGGGTTGGTGGCCAGTATAATTTCTTCGATATCGTCGGATTGAAGCTGCTCTTCGAGCTTATCTAAGCCAATGTCTGAGGGGCCAACACCATCGAGCGGCGATAAGTGACCCATTAACACAAAATAGCGACCTTTAAACTGGGAGGTTTGCTCAATGGCTAACACATCGGCCGGCGTTTCAACGATGCAAAGCACACCACTTTGACTCCGGCTTGAGTCCAGACAAATAGGGCAAAGCTCGTTTTCCGTCAATGTACGGCAACGTTCACAATGTCCGACAGTTTCAACCGCGTGCTTTAAGGCGTCAGACAAGTTTGATGCGCCCGGTTTATCTCTTTCCAATAAGTGAAACGCCATACGCTGCGCCGTTTTCTGACCAACACCAGGTAAACGCTTCAAGCTTTCCACCAATTGTTCGATAGCCGGGCTTAACTTCACTACTGTCGCTCCGCGTTAAAACGGCATTTTAAAGCCCGGAGGTAAACCCATACCGCCGGTAATTTCTGACATACGTTCTTTACTGGTTTCTTCGACACGGCGCACGGCATCGTTCGTCGCCGCTGCCACTAAGTCTTCCAGCATTTCCTGGTCGTCGTCCATAAGGCTTGGATCAATGCTCACGCGTTTGACGTTGTGGTTGCCCAACATTGTGACTTTTACCATACCAGCACCAGCTTCGCCGGTGACTTCCATCGTTGCGATTTCTTCCTGGGCTTTTTGCATGCGCTCTTGCATTTGCTGCGCCTGCTTCATCATATTTCCCATTCCGCCTTTAAACATGTTTACTTCCTCATCTCTTATTTAATTCGTTAAAGCGCTTGCACCGATTCTTTATCAATTTGTGCGCCAAAGCGTTTTTTCAACTCCATTACGCCATTATCTTTTTCCAAGCGTTCTAGAGCGCGCTTATGTCTGTATTCATTAATACGTTGTTGCAACATAAGTGGCGTAGGCTGCGTCGGCGTTCCTATCGAAAAAGACACCGTCGTATGTTGTCCCAACACTTCTAGCAAAGACTCCCTTACAGCCTGTTCGGTTGCGCTATTTAACAACGACTGTTGGTCACTATTAACCAGAATCGTCCAATTATCATCGCTACTTTGCCGTAACTCCGAGTTCAGTAATACCTGTCGCGCCAAGCCAGAAATGTCCATGCCCGCTATCATTGCGCTCCAGCTATCAATATCCGCCGCCTCTTTTATATCGTCGGTAATTTCCGGATAGTCGTAGTTGTGCTCTGCGGTAACCACCGGCTGCGGCGTATCACTGCGCGCAGCATTGTCGTGTGGTCGTTCAGAAGTCTCTACCCGGTTTAATTCCCACTTTGATTCAGGTGTTGCCGCTGCGGCTCTAGGTTGAGCCGTTGACTCCTGATGGCTTGACGCTTCAGAAGTGCCTTTCGATGCTACTTCACCGGGCTTTTTTTTTTGCATTAAATCTTGCCGCATTTGCAGCAAATCATCTAAACCGGATACCGGAGTCTCAGTTTGAGAGAGGGGCTGCTCATTCTGCTCTGGTTCAGGTGGTTGTCGATAGGTATCAACATCCGAAAGTTCACTGCCTAGCTCTTCATGTGGTTGGTACGAGTCTACTAGCTCATCATTGTGTGAAAAGCTCGCGGAGCTTTCATTGACTTCGTTATTGTGCTGTACATCTAGTGCCGCACCGGACTCGACTGGAGGCTGCGACGTTGTCGGCGCGCTCATCTCGTTTTGTTCATTTGACGCGGTAAGGTCTGACGACGCCTTTTCTAAAGGCTTTCCAGATAAAAGAGATTCGTCGGAGGAGTTATCCTTTGAGCTCACCGTTTTGGGACGAAACGCCAATAAACGCAGTAACGTCATTTCCAGACCACTTTTGGCATCCACAGCATACGGCTGCTCTCGGCGCCCTTCCAACACAATTCGATAGAATACTTGTATCAACTCAGCGGGCATTTGTCGCAGCAGTGGTTGAAGCGTATCGACATTATCGAAGGCTTGCTGCGATTCCGGCAGTTGTTGCATCAAGGCCAATTGATGCAACACGCTCTGCATTTCAACCAATACTGAGCTTAAATCAGGAACCACAGCGACCATGTTATCAACGCGCTGCATTAACGAAACGGCGTCATTATTCAATACATCATTCAATAAGCCAGCAATATCGGCGGTGGGTACATTTCCCAACATTTGCCGGACACTGTCTAACAACACTTCACCATGCCCCTGGGCAATAGCTTGATCGGTTAGACTGAGCGCGTCGCGCATACTGCCATTAGCGGATCTTGCCAGCAAAGAAAGCGATTCCGGATCCGCCGAAATACCTTCCTGCTGTAAAACATGTTTAAGCTGACCAGCAATGTCTTCCTTTGACAAAGCCTTTAAATTGAATTGTAAGCAGCGAGACAGTACGGTTACCGGCAACTTTTGTGGATCAGTTGTCGCCAGCAAAAACTTAACATGCTCAGGCGGTTCTTCGAGCGTTTTCAATAACGCGTTGAAGCTGTGGCGCGATAACATGTGAACTTCGTCAATAAGGTAGACTTTATAACGCCCACGCGTCGGGCGGTACTGCACGTTATCAAGAAGTTCTCTCGTGTCTTCTACTTTCGTACGCGACGCCGCATCGATTTCTAACAAGTCGACAAAGCGTCCTTGATCAATTTCCTGGCAAGCTGAGCATTGACCGCAAGGGGTTGAGGTAACACCTGTATCACAGTTCAATGCTTTGGCTAAAATTCGTGCTATCGTGGTTTTTCCGACGCCGCGAGTTCCTGAAAAGAGGTAAGCGTGATGAAGCCTTTGCTTCAGCAGTGCATGCTCTAATGGTTTCAATACATGCTGTTGCCCAACCACCTCAGAAAACTGGGACGGTCGCCACTTTCTTGCCAGAACTTGATAACTCATAAGGCTCTCAGGTTGAAGTTTTCAGAATTGACACAAGGTATAGCATGCAATACCCGCTTGCCGCAATTTATCCTCACCGCCAAGCTCAGTTAATGAAACGACAAACGCCACCTCTTTTACCGACGCTCCAGTTGAACGAATCAGCTTCTCAGCAGCGAGAACCGTACCACCAGTCGCCAGTAAGTCATCAATAATTAACACATTATCATTAGCTGACAAGGCATTTTCGTGAATATGAAGCTCATCACTACCGTACTCCAATTCATAACTTTGGCAGACCGTTTTGCCCGGCAGCTTGCCAGGCTTTCTTAGGAGAGTGACACCGCAATCTAGTGCATAAGCAAGTGCGGCACCAAATAAAAAACCTCTTGCTTCAATAGCCGCTATTTGGGTAATTCTTTCCCCTTGGTAACGCTTTTTAAAAGCCTCAATGCTGCTTTTGAACGCACTTGGATTTTGCAGTAACGGAGTAATATCCCGAAAGATAATACCTGGCTTCGGATAATCCGGAATAGCGCCGATTGAATCTTTCACTTCCTTTAGACTTGCTTCCATAAACCTTTGCTCTTTATTTATGCAACCGCTTTTGCTGACCAATTATTTACAGAGTCAATTAAATACTCCGCATCCAGTGGCTTTGACAAACACTGTGTCGCACCGGCCGCCAGCGCTTTTGGTTCAACTTCAACTAATGAATCTGTCGACATAAAGAGTAACGGCGCATTGCGATAGTTCTCCAGCTCTCGAAGATTCTTCAATAGCGAAAGACCATCCATAACCGGCATTTTATGATCAATAAGAATAAGATCGTAGTAGTCTTTTTTGGCCTTACTTAAGCCATCCAAGCCATCTTGAGCAGTTTGAATATCGAGCTTCAAAGGCTCCAACATTCTACGAATTGTCTGAAGCGTATTATATTTGTCTTCGACAATAAGCATTGAAATGGACATAACTGTCACTTACACCTTAAGCCTTTTACAGCTTGACTATTAGGCAGATAACACTTGTATTAAGCGCAGCACTAGTGGCAAGCAGCCTGCGATAACAAACAATACAATAGCGAATAACAAATAACCGAACCCAGCAGGCTCTTTGAACGACTCTGATGACATGACATCTACCTCCTAAATAAGTCGGGGCAGATCATACTTGATCCTATGCGCTGATAAAAGCAGTTCAACCAATAAAAAACCCGACCTGATTAGGCCGGGTTTTATTCTGCTAATTAACGCTATCAGGTTAAATTATAATTCAATGCCTTTACGTTTCGCAGTTGATTGAATATAACCTTTCCAGCTGCGAGCGCTGCGACGTTGTCCGTCGAATTTAGCCGCTTCATTAACGTATCTCATCGCCTGGCGGTAATCACCGCCGTAGAAATACGCTTCCGCTAACGACATATAAACTCGACCTTCGTCACGACCTTCTAAATAATCCAATGCTTTTTTCAAAGGTTCTGCTGCTGCAATGTACTGTTCGTTTAGCAACATAATATTGCCGCGCTTACGATAGTACTCACCTTTGTCATCCGCATCTTCTGCAGCTTCTGCTGCTCGAAGGTACCATTCAACGGCTTTATCCAGAGTTTTCGCTCGGTGATAGCTGTTCGCTATGGTGGCGAAATTCTTAGCGGTTTGCTCGATGTCACCTGCTTCCACATGCTTTTCCATGGTGGTAGCTGCTTTATAAGGAATACCTTCGTTATCATAAAGTTGAACCAGCATTTTAAACTGATTCTCTTTGTCTAGGTATCCCGCTAAATAAGCTATCTCGATAGTTTGAAGCGCTTTAGGCAGGTTTTCTTCGAGCATATAAAATTGAGCTAACTGCGGCCACCATTGAGTCACTTCAGGAAGCTTATTCAAGCCTTCCTCAAGTACCCTAATTGCATCCGAGTACATTTTACGCTCATAATATGACGCCATCATCAACGTATACACGTTTTTATCTGGTTCGCCATACTGCAATGCGGCTTCGGCAAAAGGAATCACTTTAGCGAACTCTTTCATCTGGTAATAGGCGTTTGCCATATACAAGAATACTTGAGGATCTTTTTCGCCTGTGAATTGAACCCAGTTACGAAGGTACTCTATCGACTGCTCGTATTTTTCTTCCTGAAGGCTGATTTGACCAACAAGTTTCATCGCTGCAGCCTGATCACTCCAACCGAGAACATCTTGATCAACCGCACTTTTTAAAACGCTCAAGGCGTCTGACATACGCTCGTCAGCAGCATAGAGATTACCAAGGAAGCGACCTAAATACGCGGAATCGTAACCAGGATCTGGCTCTTGCTCTTCCAATACTACAATCGCTTCTTTGATTTTATCCTCTTCGTAAAGCTCGAACGCATCCATAATGGCGCGACCAATACTTTGTGAAGCGGCTTGGTTTTTTCGAGCTTTCTTCTGCGCCTCAACGGTCTCTTTATCCGGAATGCTGAAGCCAAGATCCTGAGCCGAAGCCTGGACCATGGTCAACGACATAGCCGCGACAAAAGCCAGGGCACTAACAAATGTTTTTGTTAAATAATTCATTTCTTAGTTCCCATCCATTGTGAAATCGAGCTGTACAGTCATTCCCGGTTGACGAACCGGCTTGCCGTCAACAACCTTCGGCTTGTACTTCCAGCGCAACAATGCGCGACGAGCTTCACGGTCAAATACTCGACGAGGTTCAGAGTCAATGACTTCAACGTCAGTCACACCACCTTGTTCATCGATAGTGAACCGCAATTGAACCCAACCTTCTGTGCCATTACGCGCCGCTTGAGGCGGGTAGCGTGGTTCGATACGAACGATAGGCGTTGCATCACCATCGCTGCTCAAACCTCCACCTGGACCAGACAGCCCGGTATCAGCTCCACCAACATCCACATCAAAACCCATATTCATATTCAGACTGGAATCTGAAGTATCAGGCTGAGACTGTGGAGTCTCAGGTGGCTGCTCAGGTGGCGGCGGTGGCGGCGGCGGAGTACGCCGACGCTCTTGCACGTCAGACTCAGGTGGCGACGTTACGATGTCAATGACCGGTGTTGGAGGCGGAGCTTCATTGCTTTTCGCCCCCCACCGATTAAGTAAGCCATGAAAGCAAACGTAACGGCCGCACCTAGTAGTAAAGATACTAAAAAGCGCACCATATTAGTTAGTCTCCGCTGCTATGGATATCTTATCGATACCCGCTTCCTTAATTTGGTCCATAACTTCAACGACGCGACCATGTTCAGCTTCTTTATCGGCCTGAATAACCACTAAGTCCGTTGGTTGCTCTGCTAGCATACGTTCTAAGTTTGCTGCAACGCGCTTAACGTCGACTTGGCGTTTATCCATCCAGATTTCGCCTGTATCACGAATTGCGATAAAGATGTTTGCTGAAGGCTCCTTGTTCGCCTGATTAGCTTCAGGTTTATTTACCTGAATACCAGCTTCTTTAACGAATGAAGTCGTTACGATAAAGAAGATCAACATGATGAAGACGATGTCGAGCATCGGCGTCATATCGATAGACGCATCTTCTTCTTCTCGATTACGATTACGTGCCATAGTTTTACTCTCTTAGTGATGTGGCAAACTGTCAACCAGGCCTTCTTTCGCACGACGAACCTTACTTTCCAGTCGAGTTGCGAAAAACATGCCGGATAAAGCTGCAACCATACCCGCCATCGTTGGGATAGTTGCCATCGAAATACCCGATGCCATTAGACGAGGGTTACCCGTCCCTTGTACTGCCATGATTTCGAAGACCGTAATCATACCGGTTACGGTTCCCAACAGTCCGACCAGCGGACATAAGGCAACACAAGTTTTAATTAACAGAATACGAGCATTCAGTTTATCGTTCGCTTCGGAAATCCATGCTTCACGGATTCTATGGGCGTACCATGAGGTGGTGTCCTTACGGGCATCCCACTTCGCAATAATGTCGTTGCGAAGCTTAGGGAATGCGCCGGTAAGGTACCAATAACGCTCAATCATCAGTACCCACATTAGAAAGAGCACCCCCATGACGATGTACAGGACATCGCCACCGGTAGCCAGAAAATCCCTGATAGATTCCCAAAGTTCCATCAGGTAAAGCATGGGTTACTCCTTCTCCGAGTGCGCAGCTACGATTCCCGCTGCCTGCTCGTCCAGAATGTGAACGATAGACTTAGCGCGAGATGCCACAATACTGTGAGCCAAAATCAATGGAATAGCCGCGATAAGACCCATAGCCGTTGTTACCAACGCCATTGAAATATCGCCCGCCATGATCTTCGGATCACCGGTACCAAACAGTGTGATTGACTGGAACGTACCAATCATACCAACAACTGTACCTAATAGACCAAGCAGTGGTGCGATTGCTGCGAAGATCTTGATAACGTTTACGCCGCTGTCAATCTTCGGAGTTTCACGCAGAATCGCTTCGTCCAATTTCAGTTCTAAGTTTTCAGGATCTGCACTCTTGTTCTCCTGATACACTTTCAGGATACGACCTAAAGCGTTGCTGTCTTTAGGGCTTTCAGGATTTTTAAGCTGAGAACGGATTTTGCCTGCCGCGCCAGTTAACGTAATTAACTTATAAAGCGCGATTAATAAGCCAATAATCAGTACAACGGTAATAACATAACCAACTGTACCACCTTGGTGATAGCGCTCAGAAAGCGTTGCTTTTTGAGTTAACAGACCAAGAATCTGACCTTTAGATGGATCAAGGAACACACCTTCATAACCACTTTCAGTATTGAAGAACTCTTGTGCTTGTCCTGTCGCACCACCTTCTGGTTGACGACCTAATGGCTGAACTTGTTCAGTCGTGTCGTTATACACCAAGTATTGGTCACCAGAAATTAGGTTAAAAGTACCTAAGCGAACGACTTCGCGTTGCTCAGTACCACCGTCAAGTAAAGTCACTTCAGTATCAAACTTAACGACTTTACCAGACTGAACCATTTCAGTAAGAAGTGCTTGCCATAGTTCTTCTAGTTCTTCCAGAGTCGGAAGTTCTTTTGCTTCAGACAAGCTCTGAAGAACGTCTTCACGACCTGGGTACTGAGCACTAACTATTGACGTTGCGATGCGACCGATAGTTTCGGTTGCTGCACCACGAACAACACCGAACATTTCACCTAAGGTGCCTTTGGCGTTCTCAAGTTCCTGCTCTTTGTTCGCTAACGCGACTTCGTTTTCAGAGAATTCATTCTGTAAACGTTTACCTCGCGCTTTCTCGTCTTCAAGCTGTTGCTTAGCACGGTTTAGCATAGCTTGCTTGTCAGCGCGCGCAGCTGTGAATTCACGCTCACGCTCAGCATTTAATTCACGAGAAGAAACACGGTTTTTCTCAACTAGCTGTAACAACTCGTCAAGGTTCTTAGCGTCAGATGTATCCTGAGCTTGTGCAGCGAGAGTCGTACCGGCAGAAAGGGTGACTGCTGCTGCAATCATTAACGATTTTACTAATTTATTCATTCTGCACTCTCCGCTGCGAATACTGGAAGTTTCACCAGATCGTAAGCTGTTTGCTTACGTGACATACGAATCGCTTGGGTCAGAGGACGGATAAACTCGTCTTCCAAAGCAGTCCACTCATCAGTTTCGTTGTTGTAAATCCAAGCATTTCTCAAATCGAGAGACTGTGCCAGGAATGCAACACGACCCATGTGGAAATAATCAACAGCCACTTGCTCTCCGTCTACTTCCAAGTTGCCCTGGTAAGAGATCAAGCCTGAACCGTAGTCCATTTCTGTCTGGTACGCTTCAATGATTTGACGGAACTGCTCAGACGTTGAAACGTTAGCGCTGTCCATGATGTCGCGCAGACGCTCAACGCGTTCCATACGCTTTTCACGGTGAATTGGAATATCCAATTTCACAAATTGCTCTAGCGCATCGATCATTTCATACATAAGAGGAACGACGCCCTGCTTAGTACGCTCGATGCCGTCAATTTGCTTTTGCAAAGACGCTAGCGTTGCTTCTTGGTCATTAACCAAGCGCTGAACGTGGTCGTTGTAAACTTTCAAGTTCTCATACTCAGAGATTACTGAGCGATACTCGATAAGAAGATCCTGGCTTTGCTCAAACAGAGAGTTTACTTTCTCTTGAGACTGAGCGGCCGCATTAAGAATCTTTTTCTCTTCGTTTTGTAGCTTAGCTACATCGACTTGCTGTGCAGCGGCAACGCCAGTGCCAGCAAACGCCATCACACCCATCAGGGTTGCAGCGAGTTTGGTTCTTTTGATTACTTTGGTCATAGTTCCCAACCAATTTGACTTAACTTCCGCTTCAACGCCTAAGGCGCGAAACACCAGTTGTTTGAATGACGAAAAGATCTCGTTCTACGGTTTATAGTTATTGTCGACAAAAGTGACAATAACCAAGAATACTCCCACGATGACTATACGCTGTCAACCAAGTTACCTGAGTTAACCGCGCTATAGCTATCGTTTCAATTCTATACTGTAGAACACGGATCTGGACTCGTACAATCTCCAGATTTTAAGACAACATCCTGTCGTCAAATCATTTCATAGCTTCAAAAAAGTAAACGATACCTCTTTTTAGCTACTACTCCTGTCTTGAATAGTATCACTTTTTGATCCACGAACAACACTGCCTTATAAATTTCAACGTTTTTTATACAAGTAATTTTTTAGCCTATGTTTAATAGCTTAACCTCTTTTTCTGATTTGACCGTGTCATAAGAGAAAAATTCTTTTATTATGGGGTTATGAGACCAATAAATGACTTAACGTCAATTCAACATATTGAACGGTTGCTCAATGAGTTTTCCGAACAAGCCCTGCATATTGACGAAGACAATAGACGCCGCTCAAAGAAAGTCACAGAGCAGTGGTTCAGTCCTTCACTGTTCCAAACGCGATCATCCGTCGCTTTAGATTACGTTAAAGAAACAGAGCGTCTGTTAGCTCAACTCTTACAAACAACATCGAAAGAATCGCAACGTTATGTGGCCGAAAAGCTTTGTGCTCAAGTAGAAGCGCTAGCAACTGCACTGCGTTCGGGTAAGCTCCCGGAAAAGGGAGAAGAGCAGCGAGAAGTGAAGGCCAATAATTACCAAAAACTTCATGAACAATTAGTAACTTATAGAGGCTATGAGCGCCGCTTAACTGAAAACCTTGAAAATGCACAAAGCACGGGGGGGCAGGACGTAATTCAAGCCGCTCAAAAGCGATTAAACCGTTGCCAAATGGCAATTGATCAGTTAGAGCGACAGATTCAGCGTTATGACGAAGGTTAATATTCCCTTCATCTACTCTCCAATATACAGCCAACTGTCACTTCCTGAACGGCACCGCTACCCTATTGAAAAATATCGTTTATTGCATGATTGGGCCGTTAGCCGGGGGGCACACGCAAGTCAGTGGAAGGCGCCTGTAGCACTAACCTGGGAACAAGTTGAACAGACACACAGCGCTTCGTATATTGAAAAGCTAAAAGCCAACAGCTTTGAAAAAGCTGAATGGCGCAGAATTGGCTTTCCCTGGTCAGAGCAGCTACTTACGCGTTCTCTAACATCAGCCGGCGGAACGACCTTGGCTTTACAAATAGCACTAGACTCGTCCATTGCTATTCATTTTTCGGGCGGGTATCACCATGCTCATCAAGATTGGGGTAGCGGTTTTTGCTTGATTAACGACTTGGCTATCGCCTGTCATCAGTTACTTTTACAACATCCCAATTTAAAAATTGCTGTGCTGGACACGGACGTGCATCAGGGTGACGGTACAGCGACCATCTTCAAAAATGACCCTCGGGTCTTTACTTGCTCTATTCATGGTGAAAAGAACTTTCCATTCTCAAAATCATTGTCAGATTTAGATGTTCCGTTGCCCAAAGGAACGACTGATAAAAGTTACCTTCAGGCGTTGCAGAATGCACTTACCTCGATTGCGAGAAGCGTAAAGCCCGATATCATCCTTTACGATGCTGGCGTGGATATTTACACAAAAGATGAGCTAGGCCATTTTCACATTAGTTTGAACGGCCTATTCCAGCGTGACATGACGGTGCTTTCATTTTGTCGACAAAATAGCATTCCTGTCGCAGCGGTCATTGGGGGAGGTTATCAACGAAACCTGGAGCGACTGGTGCGGGGACACGCCCAATTACTCAGAGCCGCATATTATGTCTATACTGAAAGTCAGTATCTACCTGACACAGCGCTGAGGAGTCCGGAAAATGAAATTTGACGATGATATTCACAATTATTATGAGCGATTAGTTGCGGACAGAGTTGAGGAGCTAGAGCTCGATAAGCAATACGAGCAAGAGTTTCTAGCTGACTTATGCTGTTTGGTGTTGAACCAACTGCCGCCTCGCTATATTCGTCACGAGGTCGATATGGCCTTTTTCCTTCCGCCGTCAAAAAGACTGGATATGGAAATGCAGGTTCACAAAGCTATTACGGAAGCTTTAGAGTTTTTGAAAAATAGAAAGAGAGATGAAAGCATTTAAATAACAAGGATTGGGTGGCGACTCTACCAGCCACACCCCGGCACACACATCCCCAACTACGGCTGCTCCCTTCCGGGCCTGACCGGGTTCGCTGGTTAGCGTTGCGGGGGGACCCGCAGAGTCACCATTGACGCTTTATTCAAAGCAGGCGCATTATGACTTACTTGCCATGGGTAAACAACCCACCAATGGCCTTTCGCTTACTTTTTCTGCAGTTTACGAGCAATCGCTTGTTTTGCCTCGGGAGAGCTTAACGCTTTAGCAAAATATTCAGCTTCACGGCTTATTCGTGCAGCCGTTGATTCAATTGGGTGTTTAAGTAATTTCTTCGACACCCGCAAAGACTGCCCAGATTGAGCTCGTAGTTTACTCAACACCTCTTCTACTTTGCTTTCCAGCTGCTCGGCAGAAACAACATGATTCACAAAACCAAGCTCGAACGCAGTTTGTGCATCGAAGTTATCACCTAGCAATAATAATTCTGCCGCTTTCTGATAACCACAAATTTGCGGTAACAACAAACTTGAACCGGCTTCTGGTAGAAGACCCAATTGTACAAACGGCAGTGCGTATAGCGCTTCATTACTACTGATAACAATATCGCAGTGAAGTAACAAAGTGGTTCCAATACCGATGGCCAAACCGTTAACTGCAGCAACAACAGGTACTTCCACCTTGTTCAGGGTATGCAGAAAACGGAATGGCGGCGCTGATTCATCGAGATTTTCTATCGCCAGAAAGTCGTTTAAGTCATTACCGGCAGAAAAGCTGTCCCCTTCACTCTCAAATACAACGGCATTAATTGATTTGTCACTATCAGCTTCTTTTAGTGCTTTCTCACACAAGGTATACATTGCTTGCGTAAACGCATTTTTCTTTTCTGGACGGTTCAGGCGAATTCTAACAACACCGTTATCTTTTTTAACTATCACTGACTGTTCAGACATTGGCCCTACTCTCTTTATTGTTGGCGCTTTTTCCAAGCCTTAGCGGTTGCTTCATGCATTGGTACTATAATATCCAACGCTGTCTTATCGCCCGCTGGCAGTTCCATTTGGTTTGGCTTTTTAGGAGTAACGCGCTCCCCCCATTTAATAAGGCCAGCCCCGCACGTTAATCCACCACCAAACACCGCCGACATAATGCTATCGCCGGGCTTGATAATGCCGTTATCTGCCGCTTCCGCAAACGCAATAGGAAGCGTTGCGGAAGAGGTGTTGCCATACTTTTGAATATTGATAACCGTTTTCTCACTCGGCACTTTACACATCTTGCCCAGGAAGTCGATTAGCCGCTTGTTTGCCTGATGCGGTATAAGGGCATCGATGTCTTCCGTTGTCATTCCGGTTTGTTCAAAAACATTCTCAACAGCGGCACTCATACCTTTAACCGCTCGTTTGAAAATTTCCTGACCCACAAAGTCAAATTGCATAATGCCGTCAAAGTTGAATCGATCAAAATTGAGACCAAAATCAAGACTCAACACATCACGCGCATCGGCGTCACAACTAACGTGACTTGCCAACAACCCAACTTCATTGTCTGACGCTTCCAACACCATCGCACCAGCTCCATCTCCAAACAGCACGGCGCTTTCACGCTTTGTCCAGTCTAAAATACGCGTGAGGCACTCTGCACCTATCAACAATACTTTGCTGTGCGCCCCCGTTCTTATCGATTGAGTCGCGAAATGCATGGCATATAAAAAGCTGCTGCATGCGGCGTTCAAATCAAACGCCGCCGCATTTTTTGCGCCAAGACGTTGCTGAACCGCCGAAGCGACATTCGGAATAATTTCGTCTGCGGTACACGTTCCGACAATGATCAAGTCGATTTCATTAGGGTCTAAATCAGCCGCAGCCAATGCGTTGCGTGCAGCCACTGTAGCCAGCTCCGACGTACCCACGTGGCTAACTCGCCTTTCTGAAATACCGGTCCTCGAAACAATCCATTCATCGGAGGTTTCCAGGAAAGTGGCAAGATCATCGTTTGTCATAACGGCCGGCGGAAGGCATTTTCCCCAACCCGTGATTTCTGCATATTTTGTCACGGCAAAACCTTTTACTTCTGTCAGTCAATGCTATCTGCGTGCTAAGCTACGTCAAGACAGCAGTCATTGCTCGTATCATAGCACGAATATTTGTCAGGTGAATGTATCTGAGGAAAAAGGATAATGCTTATGCTTCGTTTAATTCTGGTACTTATTTTGGCTCCGATTTTAGCTGCCTGTTCCAGCCAGCCGGATCCACTTATTATTAGCACAACCCCGGTAAACGATACTTTTTCAATAAAAGTAAACGAGCTGGACGTTATTGATACGCGAACTCACTCCTATTTATACCGACACAAAAAAGGTGATGATAAAGCGACATTTGCCCCAACTCAGCAACCGTTGACCGACATCGTTAAAGAGTCGCTCAAGCCTTTAACCGCAAATGCACCAAAAGGACAAGGTTTAAAATGGTATGTGTCGATAGAAAAAGCGTTAATTGATGCAAAGGTCAGTGCTTTCAAATACGAGTTAGAACATCATGTCCGCATACGAGTGGAAGCCGTTAGAGATAACCGCCGTTATAGCAACTTTTATACCGGCAAAGCACAATCGAGTGGCGCGCTGAAGCCTGCTCAGGCAACTATTGAGCGTCAGTTCCGTGATCTCTTAAATAACGTATTGAACGATATTGCCAACGACCCTAAACTCCGATTGAGTGAGAGAGAGGTTTACTAATGAAGTTTTGGATTTTACTCGCCAGTTTTCTGGCCGCTTCTTTTGTTGCACCCGCCTGTGCCGAAATACAACCTGACAACCCATTTCCCAGAGTGAGAATGATCACTTCTATGGGAGATATCACTGTTGAATTGAATCGCGAAGCGGCGCCGTTAACTATCAAGAACTTTTTTCGTTATGTCAAAAAGGCACAGTACAACGACACGATTTTTCATCGGTTAGTGCCTGACTTTGTCATTCAAGGCGGCGGCTATGATAAAGACTTTCAGGGAAAACCCACTTTTGAACAGGTTGTCAATGAGTCAGGCAATGGTCTGCTCAATGAATACGGTACTATTGCAATGGCCCGAGAGCGAGGTCCACATACAGCAACTCGTCAGTTTTTCTTTAATCTCAACGACAATACATCTTTAAATCCCGACAAAGGCGACTGGGGGTATACCGTTTTTGGACGTATTGTGGGTGGCTTAGATGTGCTGGAAAAAATGGCAAAGCTCGAGTCAAAACCCTTTGATGATGCAACTGGTTGGCGAGATGTCCCTGAAAATCCGCCGGTTTTAAAGCGAATTGAAATAGTTCCTCAAAATTAATGGAAAAGCATATCCCCTTCTGGCAAGACATGGATGTTTATAAACAGTCGCGCGTCTGGGTTATTTTCGTGCTCGGCATCGCCAGCGGGTTTCCCTGGGTGATGATTGGCTCAGCGCTTTCCGCCTGGCTTCAGGAGGAAGGACTGACTCGCTCTGTTATCGGTTATTTCGGCGCCGTTTTTGGGGCTTACTCGATTAACTTTCTGTGGTCACCACTTATCGATAATGTGAGACTCCCCTTACTAACAAGGTGGTTGGGGCAACGTCGAAGTTGGATATTTTTGTGCCAGCTATTGATTGCTACTGGTTGCTTTGCGCTTGCTAGCCTAAATATCACTGACAATCTACACATCGCAGGTTTAACCGCATTAGCCATCGCCATAAGCTCAGCCACGCAAGACATTGCTATTGATGCTTACCGTATCGAATCATTCTCTGAGAGCGAAGGTCGTTTACAAAGTGCGGGAGCTGCCATGGCGACGGCAGGTTGGTGGACAGGTTATAGCGGCTTAGGCGCACTGCCCTTTTTTATCGTCGACGGCGTTAACTGGAACTGGCAACACGCCTATTTCGGTCTTGGTTGTGTCATGCTGTTTCTGGCCGTTATTGTACTGCTTGTTCGCCGCACGACTTATACCGCCGTTTCAGAGACAGCTGAGCCTATATCGAATTGGTTTAGCTTTTTCAAAGAGCGCATAAAGCACACCGTTGTTTCACCCATTGCTGAGTTTTTCACACGAAACGGCATAAAACTCGCGTTGTCACTTTTGGCATTTATTTTCTTGTTCAAAATTGGTGAAGCCTTTTTAGGCCGCATGTCTATTGTGTTTTATAAAGAAATTGGCTTTACCAACACAGAAATTGGCACCTATTCCAAACTTGTCACCTGGTGGGTGACTATTGTTTTTGCAGTGTTAGGCAGCGTTGTTAACCTAAGACTTGGCATTGTGAAAGGGCTGATTATTGGTGGTTTAGCCATGTCCGCTTCAAATCTTATGTTCTCCTGGATTGCATTAGTCGGTCCCAACACCAATTTGTTCTTAAGTGCCGTTCTTATTGATGGTTTTACCAGTGCCTGGTCCACTGTGGCTTTTGTTGCGTTCATTAGCTTGCTTTGCAACCGAACATTCACGGCAACACAGTATGCACTCATGGCGTCACTAGGGACTCTGGGAAAAACTGTGTTGGCGTCGTACAGCGGTGTGTTAGTCGATGCGATGAACGGCAACTGGGCGCTATTTTTCGTTTTAACGGCGATAATGGTCATTCCCAGCCTTTGTTTCCTTTGGTTTATTCGTAAGCCGCTGAAAAAGCTTGAGGAAGCAAGAGATGCAAGCTGACTATCATTGGTACGTGTTAGGTCCTGGTGCCATTAGCGGGCTCATCGCCTCCCATTTGCTTGAAGCTAAGCAGCAATGCTCGGCTTTAACTCGCAAAAAAGAATCTAAGCACGGTCAATTAACTTTAAAAGAAGGCACAATAAACAGCACTTATACATTACCTTTTCTACCGACACAGAAATGTCAGTTGGCCAAAGACGCGGTGTTTATTGTTGCAGTAAAAGCCTTTGATGTCGTAAATGCTTTGGAAAGTATCACTGCAATTCCCGGCTTTGACAAAGACATGCCAATAATTCTGAGTCACAATGGTATGCTTGAGTTGCCTAACTCACTAACCTCATTGAATATTTATCACCTAGTGACCACCCATGGTGCGGTGAAGCTTACTCAAGAGCCAACACATATTGTCATTGAGCACCGAGGAAAAGGTCGAAGCTGGCTGCAGCAGAAAGAAAATAAAGCAGACTTCGAGGCAATTTTAGCAAAGAGTTTTAAGCCCATTCTTTTTGAAAGCGATATTCAAACCCGCCGTTGGTCAAAGCTTTTAATTAATTGCGTAATAAACCCATTAACCGCCATTCATCAGTGTAACAATGGCGAACTGCTTAAAGCTGAGTGGCAGGAAGTTATTCAATCGTTGGTCGACGAAGCGGTCTGCGTTGCTCGCGTCGAACAGGTCAATTTAGATGCCAAGAGTGTTTACGAGGAAATACTAAGAGTCGCTGGCGAAACCCGAAACAACGAGTCTTCAATGAGACAAGATATACGTCATAATCGCCGTACAGAAATTGACTACCTGACGGGTTATATTATCAAAAGAGCGAAAAAAGCCGGCTTAAAAGTGCCGGCTCACGAAAAACTAATGAGCGACTTTATCAGTATCTATCCTCAATAAAGTCGACCACTTCTAAACCAAAGCCGGATAACGCTGAGTAACGCTTCGGCGAACTCATCAAGCGCATTTTATGAATGTTTAAATCCGCCAATATTTGCGAGCCTAAGCCCACATTACGTGACGCATTTGAAGCCGACGCCGTTGGTTTATGCTCACCATGGTCTTGTGCTTCAAACTCTTTTACCTGCGCAATAATATCTTCTGGCGTTTGCTGGCGGCCAATAATCACTAATACACCGTCATTCTCGGCAATGTAAGACATTGCTTTCTGAATTGGCCAACTGCGTTTTGCAGCTCGATCCGTCAGGAAAGTGTCATGGAAAGTGTCCTGTAAGTGCACGCGTACGTTGGTCACTTTATCTTCTGATAGGTCACCGTGCACAAGCGCCTGATGAACCTGTTTATCAATAGTGTCCTGATACGTCACTAAGTGAAATTCGCCAAACGCGGTTGGCAAGGAGCATTCGGCCACTCGCTCAATCGTTCTCTCCTGCGTTGAGCGGTATTCGATTAAATCGGCAATAGTCCCAACTTTAATATCATGCTGTTTTGCGAAGGCCTCAAGATCTGGGCGGCGTGCCATAGTACCGTCTTCATTCAGCACTTCTACAATAACAGAAGCAGGTTCGAACCCTGCTAAGCGCGCTAAGTCGCAGCCCGCTTCGGTATGACCTGCGCGGTTAAGTACACCGCCCGATTTTGCTTTCAATGGAAAAATGTGTCCCGGCATGACTAAATCTTCAGGCTTAGCATCTTTTTTCACCGCATCCAACACTGTTTTCGCGCGGTCGGCTGCCGAAATTCCTGTTGTAACGCCCTCTGCCGCTTCAATAGAAACGGTAAAGTTTGTTGCATAAGGCGCGTTATTTTTGTCCACCATCAGCGGTAAATTCAGTTGCTGGCAACGCTCTTCAGTTAAGGTTAAGCAGATAAGTCCTCGGCCATAACGCGCCATAAAGTTAATCGCTTCTGGCGTCGCGCATTCCGCAGCAATAATAAGGTCACCCTCATTTTCGCGATCTTCATCATCCATCAGGATAACCATTTTTCCCTGACGGATGTCTTCTATAATCTCTTCTGTGCTATGCAATGACATAACGCTTAACCTTTTCCTGTCATAAATTGGGGTACTGCGATAACTCGTTGGTCATCACCAACCTGACGCCTGTCAGTTATTTTAAAGCGTATCGCTTTGTCTAAAGTATTCGGTTCGTCAATATCAAAGAGTGAACGCGCCGCGTTGCCCAGTAGCTGACCTGAGCTATACATTATTAGCCGGTCACAATAACCCGCCTCTATAAGTGCTGCTGCTAAAGAGGCACCACATTCAGTCCAAACTTGATTCACTTCCCGTTTAGCCAGCTCAGTCATCAAAGCGCTCAGCTCAACTTTTCCGCTGGCTGCTTTATCAATTATAACCTCGTGGCAATGGGCATGGCGGATCGGTTTTCCCGGCTCGCATCTAACTAACCATACCGGTGCGGATGATTCAAAGATTTTAGCATCATCAGTCACTCGGTTTTGGCTGTCGATAACAATACGTATCGGCTGTTTTAACGGTTCAGGTAAAGACCTTGTCGCTGGCCACTGGCTCTGCCGAACCGTCAGCATGGGATCGTCTTTTAAAATGGTATCAGCACCAGTAAGGATCGCGTCGGACTGAGCTCGCCAATACTGAACATCGGCACGCGCATGGGAACCTGTTATCCATTGGCTGCGGCCATCCGATAACGCCGTTTTTCCATCCAGCGACGAGGCCATTTTGACAGTAATGAAAGGGCGGTTTTCTCGCATTCTGGACAAGAACCCTGGGTTCAGCTGTTCCGCGGATTTTTCCAACACGCCAACCAACACGTCAATATCCGCTTCGTGCAAACGCTTAATGCCATTACCACTCACCCGAGGGTTCGGATCATGCATAGCGACCACAACACGCGCAATGCCCGCTTCAATTAAAGCGTCCGCACAGGGCGGCGTGCGTCCCATGTGGCTGCACGGCTCTAAAGTCACATAAGCCGTTGCACCTTTTGCGTCAGCACCGGCCTGCTTTAATGCATGAATTTCCGCGTGCGGTTCGCCGGCTCGCTGATGCCAGCCTTCACCAATGACTTTATTGTCTTTGGTTATCACACAACCGACAGCAGGGTTAGGACGCGTTGTCATAATACCGCGCCGAGCCAACTCAATGGCACGATGCATCATTTCGTGATCAACTTTTAGCTGCGACAGTTTAATCATTCAGACGAGCGATTTCTTCGCCAAACTCTCGAATATCTTCGAACGAGCGATAAACGGAAGCAAACCTTACATAGGCCACTTTGTCGATTTGTTTCAGGTTTTCCATAACCAATCCGCCAATAAAATTACTGGTTATTTCACGCTCACCCGTCGCACGGATACTCGATTTAATTTTATTAATAGCCTGTTCCATAAGCTCCAGACTAACTGGCCGCTTTTCAAGTGCTCTTAACAACCCGTTACGTAGCTTATCTTCATTGAACGGTTCTCTCGAGCCATCGGTTTTAATAACCCGAGGCATGATGAGTTCAGCCGTTTCAAACGTCGTAAAACGCTCCTTGCAATGATTACACTCACGCCGGCGACGTACCGAGGCGCCATCCGCAACTAATCGCGAATCAATAACCTTGGTGTCTTGTGTGCCACAAAATGGACAATGCATTGCCTGACTCCTTTAAGTGCGCTTTACGACTCGAGTAACGATAGTGCGTAATTATCCGTATACTGGAAAATTAGCGCATAACGCTTTTACTTGTTCGCGAACTTCGCTGATTTTGCTCTCGTTCGAGATATCATCCAGAACGTCACAAATCCAGTTAGCAACTTGTTCAGCTTCCGCTTCTTTAAATCCACGGCGAGTAATTGCCGGTGTACCTAAACGCAAGCCAGAAGTCACAAAAGGTGAACGTGGGTCATTCGGAACCGCATTCTTATTAACCGTAATAAATGCATCACCTAAAGCCGCATCTGCGTCTTTACCGGTAATGTCTTTGTCAATTAGGTCAACCAGGAACAGGTGGTTCTGAGTGCCATTTGATACGATTTTATATCCGCGCGCCTGCATGGTTTTTACCATGGCGTTGGCGTTCACTAATACCTGCTTTTGATATTCTTTAAATTCCGGCTGCAAAGCTTCCTGGAATGCAACCGCTTTACCAGCAATAACATGGCAGAGTGGGCCACCTTGGTTACCCGGGAATACGGCGCTGTTCAGTTTCTTGTGTAGCTTTTCATCATCACTACCGGAAATAATCAAACCACCACGTGGGCCCGCCAGGGTTTTATGCGTGGTCGTCGTAACAACGTGCGCGTAAGGTACTGGGTTCGGGTATTCCCCCGCGGCAATCAAGCCCGCTACGTGCGCCATATCGACCATTAAGTAGGCGTCAACTTTATCCGCAATTTCACGGAATTTTTTCCAGTCAACGATACCAGAATAGGCTGAGAAGCCGGCAACAATCACTTTCGGCTTGTGTTCCAGCGCCAGCTTTTCAACTTCGGCATAGTCAATTTCACCAGTGGACTCGTCCAGGCCATACGAAACGGCGTTATAAAGCTTTCCTGAGAAGTTAACTCCAGAACCGTGAGTTAAGTGACCACCGTGAGCCAGGCTCATACCGAGGAACGTGTCCCCGGCTTCCATCAGCGCCATAAATGCCGCTGTATTTGCTTGCGAACCAGAATGTGGCTGTACGTTTGCGTATTTTGCACCGAATAACTCTTTGGCGCGCTCAATGGCTAAGTCTTCGACTTTATCGACAAACTCACAACCGCCATAATAGCGCTTATGTGGATAGCCTTCTGCGTACTTGTTGGTTAACTGAGAACCTTGCGCCTGCATGACTCGCGGACTCGTGTAGTTTTCTGATGCAATCAGTTCAATATGTTGTTCCTGACGCTCAACTTCGCCTTGCATTGCTTGCCATAAGTCCGCATCAAAGTCGGCAATGTTCATCTCAGATTTCAGCATTACAGCTCTCCAAATCATTAAATGGTCTTAATTTGTGGGGTATTTTACCTTAAAACACAAATGAGTGCCTAGTTCAGCACAACAAAGTTTGGGGATGTTCGTAAATAACAGTAAACTATGCAGTAACTTTTTTGTCGATAGGAAGGATTTTACGTCGCTATGGCGCAATATATCTATTCAATGTCTCAGGTGAGCAAAGTTGTGCCACCTAAGAAAACCATCTTAAAAGATATTTCTCTGTCGTTTTTTCCGGGGGCCAAAATTGGCGTTTTGGGTGTCAACGGTGCCGGTAAATCGACCCTGCTCCGCATCATGGCGGGTGTTGATACAGAGTACGAAGGCGAAGCTCGCGCATTATCAGGGACTCAAATTGGTTACCTGCCGCAGGAGCCTGAGCTCGATGAAAGCAAAACGGTAAAAGAAACGGTTGAAGAGGCTGTTACAGACGTCAAAGAAGCGCTGGCTCGCCTCGATGAAATTTACGCGGCCTACGCTGATGAGAATGCTGATTTCGATGCACTGTCGAAAGAACAAGGCGAGTTGGAAGCATTATTGCAAGCCAAAGACGGTCACAACATTGAAAATATTCTGGAGCGCGCAGCAGATGCTTTACGCCTTCCTGAATGGGATGCCAAAATCGGCAACTTGTCGGGTGGTGAGCGACGTCGTGTGGCTATTTGTCGCTTGCTGTTATCTAAGCCGGATATGCTGCTGTTAGATGAGCCTACCAACCACCTGGATGCGGAATCTGTCGCTTGGCTCGAACGTTTCCTGCACGATTACACAGGGACCGTCGTTGCCATTACCCACGACCGTTATTTCCTTGATAACGTTGCCGGTTGGATCCTTGAACTTGACCGTGGCTATGGTATTCCATGGGAGGGTAACTACTCGTCCTGGCTGGAACAGAAAGAGAAACGCCTGGAGCAGGAAGAACGTGCCGAGAAAGCTCGCCAGCGGACGATTAAACAAGAGCTTGAGTGGGTACGTACTAACCCGAAAGGTCGCCAGGCGAAAAGCAAAGCGCGTCTTAACCGCTTTGAAGAGCTGCAAAGTGGCGACTACCAGAAACGTAACGAAACCAACGAATTGTTTATTCCGCCTGGTCCTCGCCTGGGTGACAAGGTTATTGAAGTTAATAGTATTAGCAAAGCTTACGAGAAGCGCCAGCTTATCGACAATCTAAGCTTCAGTGTGCCTAAAGGCGCTATTGTCGGTATTATTGGTCCTAACGGTGCGGGTAAATCAACCTTGTTCCGTATGATCAGCGGCGAAGAAAAGCCTGACAGCGGCTCTATCGAATTGGGTGAAACTGTGCAACTGGCCAGTGTTGATCAGTTCCGCGACAACATGGATGACAAGAAAACCGTCTTTGAGGAAATTACAGACGGTAATGACATCCTGAAAATTGGTAACTTTGAAGTGAATGGCCGCGCTTATGTCGGTCGCTTTAACTTCCGCGGTACCGACCAACAAAAACGCATTGGCGAACTGTCGGGTGGTGAACGTAACCGGGTGCATTTGGCTAAGCTGTTAAAAGCCGGCGGTAACGTTCTGTTGCTCGATGAGCCAACCAACGACTTGGACGTTGAAACCTTGCGCGCACTTGAGGAAGCCATTCTGGAGTTCCCGGGCTCTGTCATGGTTATCTCGCACGATCGTTGGTTCCTTGACCGCATTGCTACCCACATTCTGGATTACCGTGACGAAGGCGAAGTGGTCTTCTACGAAGGTAACTACAGTGATTACGAAGCTTATATGAAGGACAAATTCGGTGAGCAGGCGATGGAGCCACACCGTATTAAATATAAGCCTATTGGCTAACAGCCGTTATAAGGGGCGAGGCTGCCAGGCTACGCCCCTTTTATTGCAAATCCAGTCCGCATGGATCCCGAAAGTGGCCGCCAAATTCTCTTTGGTTAACACCTCAAAGGGTTGTCCATGACAAACTAGCCGGCCTTTATCCAACAAGACTAATTCATCACAATACTCAGCCGCCTGTGGGATATCGTGAATGGCCATCATCACTAACCGACCCTGCTCACTTTGTTTTTTAAGTAGCTGCAACACATTCAGTTGATGGTAAATATCCAGAGCATTAGTCGGCTCATCACAAAGTAACAGCTCGGGCTCAGAAACGAGTGCCCTAGCCAGCAAAACCCGCTGTAACTCACCACGCGACAGCCGTTGGATCGAGTGACCAGTAAATTCAGAAAGATTAAGTGTTTCACTTGTTGTTTCAACACGCCGCTGCCGCTCTGAGCGAGAAAGTCGCTTCTTTAAAAGGCCAATATCGATAATATCTTCTATGGTCAAATCCCACTGTGGGGTATCGTCTTGAGCCATATACGACAACGTATTTGCCCTTTCATTATCATTCATGGCGGATAGCGACTGTCTATTCCATAAAAGCTTTCCCGAAGCTGCTTCAACCCCAGCTATTGCCTTTAGCAGAGAGCTTTTACCTGCGCCATTGGGACCTATCAAACCGATTAATTTGCCGCTATCAAGAGACAACCCGACGTTGCTCAGCCTTGGTCGATTAATCCCTTTCAAACTCACATTATCTATGGTTAGCACTGTATTTACCCTACCGCATGCCGAGCTTTCTGCCTTACCAGCAGAAAAATCAGTAAGGGCGCCCCAATAACCGCAGCAACTACCCCCAGTGGTAACTCTCGCCCCACACTCATTAGGCGCACAAAAATATCAATCGATAACACCAGCAAAGCTCCGGTTAACGCGCTCATAGACAAAACGTGTTTGGGGTGGTCAAGTCCCAAGAGCCTTACCACATGGGGTGCAAGCAGGCCCACAAAACCAATAATACCAACACTAACGACGCTACTTCCTGTCAGTAATGCCACAGCAATCAACACCAGATTGCGTCTTATCGGGTAGCTATATCCCATACTGACAACGGTTTCTTCGGAAAAAGTGAGTGCGGTTAAGAAACGCGTTTGAGTCAACACCAAGACTGCACCGACAAAGGCAAGTGGTAGCATCAACATGACGTGTGACCAGCCTCTGTTTGCCAGGCTTCCTAATGTCCACTGACTCCATTCCTGAAAAGCAAATGGGTTAGGGGCTAAATACAACAGCAGCGCCATTGCAGCACCCGCCAATGAGGAAATCGCAACCCCCGCTAAAATGACCCGGTTAACGTCGGCGTAGCCTCCCGCCATCATCACTACGACAATAATAGCGGCCAAGCCACCAGCCAATGCAATAAACGGTAACAACCAGGAAAACGTGGGCAGCAGACCAAAGTACAGTACAGCCACCGTTGTTAAAGCTGCGCCAGACGATACACCTGTCAGTCCAGGCTCTGCCAGTGGGTTTCTGAGTAACAACTGCATGGCTGCCCCTGCCAGCCCAAGCGCTGCGCCGTTGACAAGTGCAAGTACCAACCTTGGCAATCGAATGTCCACTAAAATGGTCTTTTGATAAACCGACAAAGTGCCACTATGCCACCAGTCCAAAAGCGTGATTCCGCTACTACCTTGCGATGCGTGCCACAACGAGAGTGCTATAATCCCGGTAGTGAGCACTAACATCCATTTCATTAACCTACTCACGGTTGCCTCTCCTGTGGCCAAGCGCTTCGACGTACTCAGCTGCATTCACGACCGGGCATGACGATGTTTCATGGGGAATGAAATGGACTTTGTCTTGTTCCTCCATCCATCTGCGTACTACAGGATGATGCCGCCAAATATTGGCCAGAGCGAAGTCAGCTGACTTGGCGTCATCGGCGAAACCTTCCATAATGACCGTGTCCGGCTGCCAGCTTATCAGCTGTTCTAAGTCGATCGATACTAAGTCATAGCCGGCTGTAGAGGCGAGATTTTGCCAGCCCATTTGGCTAAACATGCTATCCGTCCAGCTACCTTCTCCCCAGCTATACTGATTCGGCATAATAACAATTGCCGATCGGCTATCCGCTTGCGAATCAAGCGCAATTTGCAGCTTCGTTTTATGTTGGTCTACTTTTTCAGAATACCCCGTTTGAGCTGACATAATAGACAACCACTGTTCATAAATCTCCCAGCTCCGGGGTTGCGGCAAAACGACAACATCCACATAGTCCTTCAACGCCTCAATCAACCTCCGCTGGTTAAACTCCGTCGCAAAAACCGTCGTTGGTCTTAAGGACAAAATGCTTTCCAGAGTACCGTTGTGCCTTTCGATACCGGACAGTTCATTATCTTTATGCAATTTAGTAATACCGACCAGCTCACCGCGTTCACTCCAACGCGCCAGCGCAATATCGACACACTGGTTGAGGGAAACCCAGCGCTTTTTATTCTCAGCCTGAGCCGGTAGGGTTGTCAACGCAATCAGCAGAGCGCTTATGGTAGTAAATTTAAATAACATCCAACGCCTGCTGTAGATTTTTCACACCAATAACTTCCATACCTTCCGGCGCCATTTTAGGTTTATTGGCAATAGGCACCACGGCTTTTTTGAAGCCATGCTTGGCCGCTTCATTTAATCGCTCCAGCCCGTTTGGCACAGGACGGATTTCGCCAGCTAAGCCGACCTCACCGAAAGCCACCAACTCCCTGGGCAAAGGATCGCCTTTAAAGCTCGATACAATCGCCAGCAGTAACGCCAAATCGGCTGAGGTTTCTGCCACTTTTACCCCACCAACCACATTAACGAACACATCCTGGTCGGACACTTGCAAACCGCCATGACGATGCAAAACAGCGAGCAATAACGCCAACCGCGTTGCTTCTAAGCCCACCGCTACACGCCTTGGATTTGCTAATGCGGAATAGTCGACGAGTGCCTGTATTTCAACGAGTAATGGTCGAGTACCTTCCCAAACCACCATAACCACAGAGCCGTTGCCTTGTTCTTCAGCACGCTGTAAGAATATTGCGGAGGGGTTTGATACCTCTTTCAGGCCTCCTCCCGTCATAGCAAACACGCCTAACTCGTTTACCGCACCGAAGCGGTTTTTAGTGCCTCGGAGCGTTCGATAACGTGAATCTGAAGAGCCATCCAAAATAACGGAACAGTCAATACAGTGCTCCAGTACCTTAGGCCCTGCCAAGGAGCCCTCTTTGGTCACATGACCAACCATAATAATGGCAACATTCTTTTGCTTTGCGTAACGAGTTAAGTAAGCGGCCGCTTCCCGCACTTGAGATACGCTGCCTGGCGCCGACTGAATGTCCGCCAAGTGCATTACCTGTATTGAGTCGATAACCATAATGGCTGGTTTTTCTTTGTCAGCCAGCTGGCAAATGGTTTCCACAGAGGTTTCTGACAACATTCGTAATTTATCAGTCGGCAAGTTCAGGCGCTGTGCTCGCATGGCAACCTGCTGTAACGACTCTTCCCCGGTCACGTATAATGCAGGCATTTTCTCAGCGAGTTGGCAGAGCGTTTGCAATAATAGAGTACTTTTCCCGGCTCCGGGTGAGCCGCCAATTAAAATAGCCGAGCCCGGTACAACCCCACCGCCCAACACCCGATCAAACTCTTTAAAGCCAGAGCTAAAACGCGGCACTTCCTGCAGGTCCACTTCATTAAGCGTTTGCACTTTGCTTTCAGTCATTCCCGCAAACCCCTGGCGCGCGACTGCCGGAGAAGCTGGTTTTGATGCCAGACGAACTTCGGTTAAGGTATTCCATGCTTTACATTCTGTGCACTGCCCTAACCAACGTGGGAAGTCTGCTCCACAGTCGCTGCACACGTATGCCGTTTTTGCTTTTGCCATTAATCTGCTTCTCGTTTTAATATGAGGTAATATTCAAGAATAACGAATAAAAATGGATCTTGATGCCAAACTCTTATTTTGACCAATTAATTGATCAGTTGAAACCCGTTGTTTACGATTCTGATTTCGACGCTATTTTCCAGGCCTTAACCAAAGATCTGGACGGTCCCACTCGTTTCAAATTAAAAATGGAGCTTAACCGACTCGCCGCTCCTTGTCGTCGAACGGTTGACTTACGGAATCAAGTCGATGACAAATGCTTTCCTTATGAGCATCAAGGCCGTCGGCACCAGCTGGACAGCGTTGCTATCGAGATCTTTGAAAAAGGCCTGGAGACCTACAAAGGCGTATTTACTCAAGACACGTTTGAACAAATTCTTGACGCCGATAATCAACTCCGTCGTGCCCAGGAAGAAGAGCGAGCTTATGCACAAAGCCTTGCGTCTCAAAATGCTGAGCCGGTAAGCGGTCAGTCGCCATTTAGAAATGAGTCTAACGAGCCCTATTCCTATTTAGCGGAAACTTTCCATTTTGGTCGTTATCCGTATCGCTCAGAAGAGCGCATGAATTTTACCATAGATGTTCTGTTAACCGACGCTGGCAAGCAGCAGTTTAAAGGGATTACCGCCGACATATCCATTACCGGTATGCGCATAAGGCTGGACGAACCACGAGACATTAAGGCACAAGAACAACTCGAGCTGTCTTTTGTCGGCTTAGCCAAGGAGTTCACAGTCGACCCTGAAATGCGCATTCCCTATGTCGTCGTTGGCGTACAGCAAGTTGATGGAAAGCAGTACATTAATTTAAATCGAGCGTCAGAGTTTCGCTCCGACGAACTTGACCGTTTCTTCCAGCGTTTCATTAATGGCTACAAAAAACGTTACCGCGTTAATATTGATAACACCTATGACAGCGTCATTAATAAAGGACACGAGCAGTTCTTCTTACCGAGAACGCGGCAATTACCCGTTTACTTTTCAGAAGCAAACAAACGGCTCATTGCGGACTATGTGTTAACGACAGACAATAATCGGTTTGTTTTAGATACCTGGTTAAATGAGCTCAATCAAATTAGTTTCGGTTCAATATTTAATGTGCGGCGCAGTCAGCAGATTCTCGAACAATTAGAGTCAGCCGGTACGGCACAGCTGATTATTTTGAGCTTTTCGATAACAGCACGAGGCAAAATTTATCACTATTCAGCTACCGTCGATGAGTTAAAGCGATCCGGGCTTTGGGACACTTATATTGCCTTTGGTCGTCAAAAAGCTTCCTGGCGAGTGTTTCAAGTTGACGTTCGTTCTTGCAATAGCGAACTAGCCTGGCAACCACAAGCGGTTCCGGAGCATATAAAAGTTCCGTTTCGTATCAATCCTCCTTCAGTTGAGGTAAAACAGGCTGTTAAGCCGCTGAAATACCTGGCGGCGGTTTCCGATGTTACGGCTTACGTTAATGACTTAACCGTTGGAGAAGTTACTAAGTCGCAACTGCCTTCTTTAAAGGCCTTTGCTCATCCGCCGGCGGTACCGTTAAGAACCAAAGAAGCGCGGTTAGAGTTCGTTAACCTGCGCAAAGAGCGACGCTTTAACTACCGCAGTCGTTGCCGCGTGAAAGCTGGGAAGTTTGTCAGAGATGCGATGATTATCGATCTCTCAATTAGTGGCTTACAGGTACAAATGGATACTCCCGCTAGTATCTCTGCGGGCGATACCATTTATATTTCTATGACCGGCTTTTTAAAAACGTATAAAAAAGCCAAACTCAGCGAGCTGCCTTACCTTGTCGCATCAACCGACCGCGCAGGAACGACATTAAGGCTAAAAGCGGATACAACTGCGGATCCTCATCGGGGGTCTGACTTTATTCGCTTTCTGATACGTGAACAACGAGATGTATTAAAGCTACAAGTCGAAAACACATCCGTTAACGGTCTGCCGTTATGTTTAAGAAATTTATATTGTTATGCGCCAGCCGCGGTACCGGTGTTTTTTAATCGCTCAAAACAAAAAGCATTATCAACTCGCCGGGTTGGCGTTTCTTCGTGGACCTCCGGTTGGTTAAGTATTCTGAAACGTTTACCGGGTAGCCGCGACACTATTATTAACTTACAACCGCTGTTACGAGGACATTCAGTAACGGAGGTGTTTGAACCTAAGCTTAAGTCCATGGAGCGTGACGCGTTTCCGGAATCACTTCTGCTTCTTATTCGGCTTTATCGTCAAAATGGAGAGTACATTGTTCAGACTCAATGGTGTGAAACTCATGCGACCGACGATATCCATGGCTTTATTGATCAATGTCTGCCGAACTCGGTCTTTCGAGCTATTGCTGTCAATTTATCAAGAGCCGGCAAGCCGGATATCCAATTTATTCAGGCAGAACTCGCGTACATGAGCTACTACGCAGCCTATAAAGCAGAAGACTTAGAAGAAGAACTATGGAAAATTTTCGGCGTTGCCGAAACTATCGATGTTACGTCCAGCTTACTCAGCTTTACGCTGCCGGATTCGGCTTCCGTTAACGAACAAGAAGAGCGACTGGTTTCCTGGTTAGATAAGCTGTGAACTCTCTAAACAGAAAAGAACCTGGCGCAAGTCAGGTTCATCAATACAATAATCCGCAATACGTTTTAACGACGGTTTCGCCTGATAAGCAATACCGACGGCAGCCTGTTCGAGCATCATAGCATCGTTGGCCCCGTCACCGACAGCAACCGTTTTAGACATCGGAATATTCCACTTTTTTGCTAAGGCCTGCAGGGAGCTCGCTTTGATGCTGGCATCGACTATATCACCCAAAACGCGTCCTGTGAGAAGCCCGTCACTCACTTCTAGTTGGTTCGCGATAACGGCATCCGCCTGAAGTTCAGCAGAAAGCCTGTCGGCAAACCAAGTGAAGCCACCTGAAACAATAGCTCGCTGCCATCCTTTTTCTTTTAAGGTGGAGAACAATTCTTTTGCTCCTGGATGCAAAGGAATAGGGTTAAATAGCGCCTGAAGTGACGACTCACTAACGCCCTTAAGACAAGCCACCCTTTGGCGTAGCGACTCACTGAAATCCAGTTTTCCCTCCATCGCCGCTTTTGTTATTTCTGCAACTTTAGTATAACAATCATTGAGTCGAGCAATTTCATCGATACACTCAATACCAATTAAGGTAGAATCCATATCGAAAACGATTAAACCAGACGGATACTTCATGAATCAAAAACTCCTGAATCTGTGTTATGCGTACTCAACAAAATAATCTCTGGCAACCACTTAAAAGCTGGTTGTTGAAGGATACCACTCGCGCTTTTATGCACATTGCGACCAAACGCGCCTTGCGGCTGGGTGCTGCGGCAGGTTTGCTGTTTATTATTATTAACGTCTGGAATATTGCCAGTGTTCAGTCACAGCAGCAACTTTTTAACCAAACCCAGTCAATTACCGAGCTGCTAATGCAGCAAGTTGAGCACGAAGCACACCATTGGGTTGAACAGCAAGAAACCGACAAATTGCAGCAACTGGTTGACTATATAACCAGTCAGCCTCATGTGTTATCTGCGGTTATTCGCGATCGTTTTGGTGAAGATATGGTCGCCTCAGGGGCGGCAACGTCTATCATCGACTGGCCAGCGGCCAGTTTAAAGGCGGATCCCTGGATACTGATTGAAGAAATCAACGAAGAGCAACATATCAGCGGCTATATCCAGGTCGTTTTTGATAAAAGCACTTTGTTAGCCCAAAGCAGGCAGGCACACGACGGATTAATGCAGCAGGGCAAAGTACTGCTATTACTCGCCATGCTAGCGGGCGTGTTTATTATGCTGGGCTTTAACCGAATACGAGACCGCTACTGGCAGAAATAAGCGCTACGCTAGGTATTAACTAAACAACTCGACACTGTTTTTCCATAACTGTGACGCCAGCGCCTCCTTATCAGTGCTTTTTAATTCAGCTAAAGCATCTAACACAAGGGCCACTCGATAAGGCTCATTTCTCTGTCCTTGATACCCAGACAGCGGCATATCCGGTGAATCGGTTTCGAGTACCAGGCTTTCTATCGGTACTTCTTGGATAGCCTGCCTCGTTTTTTGTGCTCGGTCGTAAGTGATCACTCCCCCCACGCCGAGCTTATAGCCTTGTTCAACAAACTTCATCGCCTGTTGGTGGCTGCCGCTGAACGCATGAATAACACCTCGCTCAGGCCCGTACTTCTTAATATCGGCATGAGTACGGTCGAGCGTTTTACGGTGGTGAATAATAACCGGTAGTTTCAACTGCTTTGCCAGCTCAAGCTGGCGAATGAAAAGCGTATGTTGCTTGTCATAGTGCTGAAAGGTTTTATCAAGACCAATTTCTCCTACCGCTTTTACCTGCCCTTTTTGCTGCTCCAACGTCTGCTCAAGCGCTTCGATATCGCTGATGTCGTGCTCTTCAATAAACCAGGGATGCAAACCCAGTGCATAAGACCAACTAGTGTTCTTACTTGCTAAAGATGTCAGCTTCTCCCACTGGTTTCGTGTCACCCCTGGCACCATAAACCCTTCTACGCCGGCTTCATTCGCTCTTTCCAGCACCGCCTCTCTGTCCTTATCAAAGGCATCAAAGTCGAGGTGGCAGTGCGTATCAAAGAGCCGCATAATAAGCTAATGCTCGCGCGTATGGGTAAAGGTGATATCGGGGTAGCGCTCTTCAGCCAAACTTAAATTCACCATGGTCGGCGCTATGTAGGTCAGGTTGTCCCCGCCATCTAACGCTAAATTCGACTCTGCTTTTCGACGGAATTCATCCAGCTTTTTCTCGTCTTTCGACATAACCCAACGTGCTGTAGCGACATTAATGTTCTCGTAGATGGCTTCCACTTTGTATTCGGTTTTCAAGCGATGAACCACAACATCAAACTGCAGCACACCTACCGCCCCAACAATAAGATCATTGCTAATAAGCGGTCGAAATACCTGCACAGCACCTTCCTCTGACAGCTGAACCAAACCTTTTAGAAGTTGCTTTTGCTTAAGCGGATCTTTCAAGCGAATACGGCGGAACAGCTCCGGTGCAAAGTTTGGAATGCCACTAAATTTAAACTCTTCACCGGCGGTGAAGGTATCACCTATTTGGATAGTACCGTGGTTATGTAAACCAATAATATCACCTGGGAACGCTTCCTCAACATGCGAACGGTCGCCGGCCAGAAAGGTCAGTGCATCGCTGATTCTGACATCTTTACCGGTTCGCACTTGCCGCATTTTCATGCCTTTTTCATATTTACCCGACACAATTCGCAAAAACGCCACTCGGTCGCGGTGTTTCGGATCCATATTCGCCTGGATCTTAAAAATAAACCCTGAAAAGTTTTTATTATCAGCCTCGACAAAGCTGCCCTCATCTGTCTCGCGCGATTGCGGTTTAGGCGCCCAGTCCACAAGCCCATCGAGCATATGATCAACACCGAAGTTTCCAAGTGCGGTACCGAAAAACACCGGTGTTAATTCGCCTGCTAAGAACATTTCTAAGTCAAAAGGATTCGATGCTCCCTCAACCAGCTCAATTTGTTCCCGCAATTCTTCAGCCCACACGCCTAGACGTTCATCGAGCTCAGGGTTGTCGAGACCTTTTATAATGTCTTCTTCCTGAATTCGGTGTCCTTGGCCGGTTTTGTAGAGAATGACCTCGTCACGCAGTAAATGGTAAACGCCTTTGAAGTTTTTACCTGAGCCGATTGGCCAGGTGATCGGCGCACACATGATTTTCAGAACATCTTCCACTTCATCCAATAGCTCAAGTGGGTCGCGAATATCGCGGTCAAGCTTGTTCATAAACGTCAAAATAGGCGTATCTCTTAAGCGAGTGACTTCCATCAGCTTAATGGTTCGGTCCTCAACACCCTTCGCACCGTCGATAACCATTAAACAAGAATCCACCGCCGTTAGCGTTCGGTAAGTGTCCTCGGAGAAGTCGGCATGCCCTGGCGTATCCAGAAGGTTGACCAGCGCCTCGTTATACGGAAACTGCATAACCGAAGTCGTGACGGAAATACCCCGCTCCTGCTCCATTTCCATCCAGTCTGATTTTGCGTGCTGTCCGGAC
This sequence comes from Idiomarina piscisalsi, assembly GCF_002211765.1. Taxonomy (NCBI): domain Bacteria; kingdom Pseudomonadati; phylum Pseudomonadota; class Gammaproteobacteria; order Alteromonadales; family Idiomarinaceae; genus Idiomarina; species Idiomarina piscisalsi. The sequence continues at coordinate 774,880 of NZ_CP022133.1, read as the reverse complement.
TTCTTTCCCTTTACTGTGCCCGCTTTTTGAATTTGATGACCGTGCAGAAGTACTTTTTCCGTAATGGTCGTTTTACCCGCATCGGGGTGAGAGATAATCGCGAATGTACGTCTTTTTTCAACTTCTTCGTGTAACTTTGCGTCAGACATTAACAGCACTCAATTTCAGTTATTAATTAATTGCCCTTATTTTCGCTTATCTGCTGCCGATACACAAATTAAGGATGACTAACACCAACTTAATAAGATTCCACAAACGTCTAACAGATAAGTTGTTTAGCTTGTACTAAACTAGACAAGTTAACGTCATAACCAAGGCTACGAAACTATGAGATTGACCATTAAAGCGAAAGTGTTCTCTCTGGCACTCATTCCACCACTGCTTATAGCCGTTTTCCTGACCTGGTACAACTTGTCGCAGTCGACACAAGTTGCGCAGAACGCAGTGTCAGACTTTAAGTCACAAATGCAAAAAGATGCCCGAGAGGAAGTCCGTAACTATCTGCAATTGGCTATGAGTTCAATTGAACATTTGGTTGAAGACGACTCATTAGGCTCTTTACCAGAGCGCCAAGAGCGTGCGAAACAAATTTTGCGCCAGCTTCGCTTTGATGATTCCGGCGACGTCGGTTACGTCTTTGTTTATGACGATAAAGGAAACAGCATCGCGCACGGTGTGAATCAGTCACTGGAAGGCAAGAACTTATACAACTTTAAAGATCCAAACGGCGTTCTTCTCATCCAAGAGCTGATCGAAGCGGCAGAGAGTGGCGGTGGTTTCGTCGAATACGACTGGGAGAACACCAGTGGTCAGGTCAATCCCAAATTAGGTTACGCGGATATGCTGTCAGAGTGGGGCTGGGTTGTTGGTACCGGCTTTTGGACAGCAGGTCTACAAGAGCAAACACAAGTTATTGAAGGTAATGTTGACGATGCCTTAGCAGAGTCCACTGCGAGTACCATCATCGCATCCATTATTGTGCTGCTTATCATCGCTGCCCTTGCCCTGTTTGTCGTGAAAGGAATTACAGGGCCGTTGAAGCGGGCATTAAATGCAATGGATCAAATAGCTAAGGGCGACGGTGACCTGACCCAACGTTTAGATACCGACAGCAATGACGAAATGTCTGAGCTCGGCCAGGCATTTAATAACTTTGCCGACCAAGTCTCTGATATGGTCGCCAATATACGGACGTCGGCGACATCGGTTACTCACTCGACTCAGCGTTTAGACGGTGTACTTACCGAAGCGCGTAATGGGGTTAACGAGCAGCAGGAAGAAAGCGAACAGATTGCGACCGCTATTAATGAACTGGCGACAGCGTCACAGGAAGTTGCCCGCAGCGCAAGTGAAGCATCAAGCGCTGCAGAGCAAGCAGAAGAGCTTGTGCACTCCGCTAACCATCTGTTAACTAAGGCCGTTAATGTCATCCATGGCCTTGCTGAGAAAGTAGAAGATGGCTCGTCTGAAGTAGAAAAGTTGAACGCGCACTCTGCTGAAATTGGCTCGGTATTGGATGTTATTCGTGCCATTGCTGAGCAAACCAATTTACTGGCTTTAAACGCGGCTATTGAGTCGGCCCGTGCCGGTGAAGCCGGCCGTGGATTCGCGGTTGTTGCTGACGAAGTTCGCACTCTGGCTAAGCGCACGCAAGACAGCACTCATGAAATTGAGAGTATGATTGAACAGCTGCAAAGCGGCAGTAAACAGGTCTCAGAAGTGATGTCAGCCATAAAGCAAGGCAGTGAAACCAGTGTTGCTGAGGCCGCAGAAGTCGAAACAGCGCTGGCTCAGGTACTTGAAGCCGTTAACACAATTAATAGCCAAAATGCCCAAATTGCCACGGCAGCAGAAGAGCAGACGTCGGTTTCAGAAACCATAAACGAAAACATGACAAAAATTGTCGATATCGCTAAGCAGACTGCCAGCGGCACTCAGCAAGCGGGTGAACACATGCGCGAGTTAACAGACACTGCTCACCAACTTGAAGATAACGTAAAACGCTATCGCATTGACTAAATGTCGATAGCTGTGCCCTCGTCCATAGGCGATAACCGAAACCAGCGGCAGAGTGTTTGACCTAAGTCGGCAAAGCTCTGTCGCTCGCCATGACTTTTAGCTGCTACTTTTCTCCCCGACAACAGCAACGGAACATACTCTCGAGTATGATCACTACCCGGCCATGTCGGGTCACAGCCATGATCCGCCGTTAGCACGAGCAAATCATCTTCTCTCATTGCGCTGATGACTTTCGGTAACCATTGGTCAAAATGTTCAAGTTCTTGCGCATACCCTTCTGCGTTTCGCCTGTGCCCATACAGTGTGTCAAAATCGACTAAATTGGTGAAAATAAGGGTATTGTCACCCGCGGTACCCATTGCTTTTAACGTTTTGTCCATTAGCTCAGATAAGTCTTTTCCTTTAAACGACTGACTGATGCCGCTATGTGCAAAGATATCTGAAATTTTACCAATGCCAATGACCTGTCCCCCAGCACTTTCTAATTTATTCAATACCGTCGGCTTAGGAGGCAATACCGAGTAATCTTTACGATTAGCCGTTCTGACATAATCATCGGGCGTTTCCCCGACAAACGGACGCGCTATAACACGGCCAATATTATAGTCGTCCAGCAACCCTCGCACTTGCTCACACAGTTTATAGAGGCGCTCAAGACCAAAATACTCTTCATGTGCGGCTATTTGAAACACTGAGTCTGCGGAGGTGTAAAATATGGGAGCGCCAGTCTCAATATGCTTTTGACCCAGCCGCTGAATAATTTCAGTGCCAGAAGCATGACAATTGCCCAAAATACCCGGTATACCCGATTGCGCTTGAATCCTTTGCAGTAAGTCTTTTGGAAAGCTGTTCTCTTTATCCGTAAAGTATCCCCAGTCAAAGTGGACCGGTACCCCCATCAACTCCCAATGACCTGACGGCGTGTCTTTACCGGATGACACCTCTGCCGCCCACGCAAATGCGCCTTCGGTTTCACATTCATGAATACCATCTGCGTAATGGCCAACAGCGCCTCGGTGAGCCTCACCAAGCCCTAACTTAAGCAAGTTCGGTATACTGAATGCGGCGCCTGATTGCTTACGTTTTTCGGCGATATGACCAAACGTATCGGCTCCTGAGTCACCAAATTTACCAGCGTCCGGAGCCGCTCCGATACCTAAAGAATCTAAAACAATCACGATTGCTCTGGCCATAAAGGTTACCTTGTCAGCCGTTCGTAAATTACTGGGTTCGGCGGCAGTGCAGTCTCAGTAAATGTCATAGCGGATAAAAACATCTCTCTAGCTATGTCGACTTTGCATCTGTCATTACCGCAAATCCAGGCTACCGGCCGCCCTTTACTTAGTTGAGTTCCCAGCGGAGTCATATGCTTAATACCAACACTTAAATCTAATGTATCATCCGCTTTACGACGACCACCTCCTAACTGCACTACCGCCATGCCTATCGACCTCGTATCATACTCGCTTAGGTACATGTCCAAATGTTTATCGGGGCATAAACAGGCTCTATAATTTTTGCCTCAGATAAGTAATGTTCAGGTCTCTCAATAAAATCCGCAGGACCGTTGAGTAACCGCACCATTTCAGCGAATCGCTCAGCTGCAGAGCCTGTATCCAACGCTTTAATGACCCGGTGTTTTGCATCGTCCAGGCTTTTTGCTATCCCCCCGGACAAAAGTGACTCAACAGCCAACGCCTGAGTGACCTCATGAAGCCGCGCATCTCGGTGCCGCCCCGTTAGATAATCAACCGCCAGTTTCACTTCCAGCGCATTGCCTGCCGTCGATGCTAACGGTTCATTCATATCGGTCACCAACGCGGATGTCGATACACCGAGTTGTCCGCCGACGCTGACAATTTTTCTGGCCAACTCCAGCGATTGCGCATGACTTGGCATGAAAGCACCGTTGCCCGACTTTACGTCCATGACCAACCCGTCAAGACCTTCAGATAGCTTCTTTGACAAAATGGAAGCAGTAATTAGCGGAATCGACTCAACGGTGGCCGTTATATCCCGGGTAGCATAAAATCGCCTGTCGGCTGGCGCCAAGTTACCGGTTTGTCCGATAATGGCGACGCCGGCTTTCTTCACGACGTTTTTAAACGTGTCATTATCCGGTGTCGATTGATAGCCCGGTATCGAATCGAGTTTGTCTAACGTGCCGCCGGTATGCCCTAAACCACGCCCCGAAATCATCGGCACATAACCGCCGCAAGCAGCAATAATAGGTCCCAACATTAAGCTGACAACATCACCAATCCCGCCAGTCGAGTGCTTATCCAAAATAGGACCATCAAACTCTGACTTCGGCCAACTCAGAACATCTCCGGAGTCTCGCATAGCCTGAGTCAGGCTTATTGTTTCATCAGCATTCATGCCATTAAAATAAATAGCCATTGCCAGAGCTGCGATTTGCCCTTCACTGACGCTATCGTCGCAAATGCCGTTAACGAACTGGTGAATCTCCCACTCAGTCAATTGAAGAGCATCACGCTTTTTTCGAATACTGTCTTGAGGCAAATACATGGTTAGTGATTATCCACAACCGCCTGGATATCCTTCAGTAGGCTGCTTGCACCAATTCGGAAATGACTCGGTGTCACCCAGTCCTTCCCCATAATTTCTTCAGCCAGATTAATATACTGCATAGCCTCTCCTACCGTGCGTATACCACCAGCCGCTTTAAAACCACAGTCGGTGCCGCTCGCCTTAATAACACCCAGCATCGTTTGAGCCGCCGATAAGGTCGCGTTAGTGTCCACTTTGCCTGTTGAGGTTTTAATAAAATCAGCGCCATTGGCAATAGCAATTTCACTTGCCGCCACAATAGCATCCTGTGTTTTAAGCTCACCCGATTCAATAATAACTTTTAATATTACTTCATCGCCGCAAACGTCCTTGCACTCACGGACTAATTCAGCTGGCGTGCTCTCATCGCCATTTAACAGCGCTCTATATGGCAAGACAACATCAATTTCGCGCGCCCCTGCCGCTATAGCTCGCTCAGTTTCCGAAACAGCTCTCTCAATATTTGTACTTCCGTCTGGAAAGTTAGTGACGGTTGCGATAGGAATGTTGAGGCTCTGCTCTTCGAAGTAAGTTTTCGCTGTCGCCACCCATTCCGGAAAAACACAAATAGCGGCTACCGACTGGCTACCAATTTCTACCTTCGTGCAGAGTGATTCAATAGTGGCTTTATCATCGTCATTGTTCAAAGACGTCAAATCGACATAGGATAATACCTGTAAAGCCTGTGCATGATTTTCCGATGGCATAAACTTCTCCTAATTCTGTTCGCTTTGCCACTTCATGACTAAAGCGTCTTCGTAACCGTTACGGGTTTTATAATAGTCAGCTCGTTTGGCCAACTCTCTAAACCCATACGTTTGATATAAGCTAATGGCTGGTGTATTAGATGCTCGTACTTCAAGGAAGACCAACATACCGTTGTTCGCCGCATAGTTTAAGGTGTCCTGCATTAAGTAATGCGAAAAACCCTGCCCCTGGTGCTTTGGATCAATAGCGATATTAAAAATGGTGAGTTCGTCCAGTACCTGCTGGCAAATAATATAACCGACTGTTTCTTCGTCAACGACTAACTGTCTATTATAGTAAGCTGGCCCATGACTTTGGCAAAAAACCGATAAGCTCCATGGGTGCGCGTGAGCTAGCCGCTCGATTTCATAAGAGCGACTGTCAGGAGTAAAGCATTGAATTTTTATGTCAGGCATGGCTTAGACGTTGCCAAAGCGCTTTTTTAAAGTCAGCCGTTGGTAGATTATCAAACCAGGTATCGTAATTGAGGCAATTATCTGATAGTTCAGTTATTTTAACCGCTACCGGTCGCTCACCGACACATAAGCAAAAGTCGTTAAACCACTGCGGTAACTCAACCGGTAATTGTGCCTCGCCAACTAAATGATAAGAGCCCAGCTTATAAAAATATTGACCTTTTGGCTCAGGCGCTTTTTCCCAAAGTGGGATATTCATAGCGGCTAATGCCTGCATTTGCTGAGAAGTCCACTGAGCATTCATAAAAGTTACCGTATAGCTGAATTACCAAAGTAAGTACTGAAAGATATGAATGTAGTGTAATTGAGCAGAATAAATAAGACTAGTGAAGAGTTGGCAGGGGCGGAGGGATTCGAACCCCCAACCGTCGGTTTTGGAGACCGCTGTTCTGCCAGTTGGAACTACGCCCCTAACTCTTGAGGCATGGATTATACCGACAACAAACCGCGGCACAAGTACTTATTGGCTCTAACTCTTTCGTTTGCAGATAATTTAACCAGCAAAACTAATGATCGGTATCGAACAGTTCTTCGTGAACTAGCTCAATAATTTCTTCCACTTTAAACTCATCGATTTGAAAGTGTTCCAGTACGCCGTCCTGCACTGACTGCCATTCATCTTGCCCTGCCAGGCTACGCGTTCTCAGGTCTATCGCATAACGGGATATTTTTAATATGCCTAATAAATCCAACGCAAGCTCCGACAGCTCACTCGATGTTAAAAAAACAGAGCTGTCATCAAATAAGTAATAAATAACTTCGACGACAATTTTGGGGAGCTTCCACTGCTGAGCGAGTAACGCACCCATTGTTGTGTGGGTCGTATTAAACTTGCGCTGCTCTTGTTCAATAATTTCAGGCCATGGTTGGCTACTTGAAGCATTCAATAGTTCTGAATATTCTTCATCAAACTCTGACAACATGACGGGAATACCAGAACTCTGAAACAGACCAAGCATGTAAGCATGATCACGCAGCTCCGGCTTACCGACAGCTTCGGAAACCATCACACAAGCACTCGCCACCCATTCGTTATAACGCCAAAACTCATTGAGATCATAGTCCGACTTCAGCGCTGACTTTAATGCAACCGCTTTTACAATCGGAAAGACGCGTCGAAAGCCCAGCGTCATGACCGCTTGCTGAATTGAGTCAATTTCTTTTGCACGCCGGTAAGCAGCCGAGTTCACAACTTGTAGAACCGCAGCAGCAATCCCCATATCCGATGCGATAGCATCAGCAATAACAGATACATCGGGTTCCTCTTTTTTGGCTTCACTACTAACAGTTAACAGAGTCTGTGGTCGTGGCGGTATACTAACCTTTTGTAATAGCCGTTTCTCTGCTGTTGTAATTTCTATCGCCATAATGTCTCCAAGTTGAACCCGATGGGTGACACAGAGTCTCAAACAATGAGATTATGTTGTCATCTTTTTTATGGTAAAACACGTCAATGCTTTACATTCGCTGTATTCTAATTGCTGGTAGCTTATTTTTCAGTTGTCTGACTTTTGCTTCTGTCGAAGTAAGAGTATCGGGTGTCGAAGGTAAAGCGTATGACAATGTCATGACGCTACTACAGATAGCCCGACTGAATGGCAGCAACACTTACGCTGATTATCGAATCCAGTATCTACATCGACAAGCGCCCAACGACATTCAAAAAGCATTGCGCCCTTATGGATATTATCAGGTTGAAGTGAATGCTCAACTAGAAAGTGTTGAAGATGGGTGGATAGCGTCTTACGACATTGTCTTAAATGAACCAGTGCGCATTGCCACAAATAAATGGGCGATAAAAGGAGATGCTGAAGACGATGTTCGCTTTCAGTCTTTGTTAGATGGAAGCAAACTAAAGCCTGAACATCGCTTTATTCATCAAGAATATGAGGAATTAAAGTCTCGCTTATTGTCACTAGCAAGCCGCCGCGGTTACCACGATGCCCGATTTGAAAAACACGACGTCATTATTGATGTCGACCAGAATACAGCTAATATCGATGTTGTTTTTGAGTCTGGGCAGCGATATCAGTTTGGTGCTGTTAACTTTGAGCAAGACATTCTCAATGACGAACTACTGCAACGATATGTTCCATTTAAGCAAGGGGAAGGCTACACCAGTCAGGAACTCAGCAATTTGCAGGTCGGGTTACTCGACAGTGGCTACTTTTCTCAAGTGCAAGTCAGTCCTCAGTGGGATGAATCGGAAAATCTGCAGGTGCCTATAGAGGTAAAATCTAGCGCAAATTACAGAAACCAGTATCAATATGGTATCGGTTATGGAACCGATACCGGAGCGCGAGTGAGTGCCAGTCTAAACAGGCGCTGGGTCAACGAAGATGGCCACCAATTTCGGGGATTGACTCAAGTATCTCAAATTGAAAGCCGTGTTAGTGCTAACTACATCGTACCCGGGAAAAAACCGCAGTCTGACTACTATCGATTTAACGCAGAGGTATCGGATAAAAATAATGAGGGTCAAGAAAACCGCTTATACCGCATCGGTGCGTCCAGTACCGTTACAATGAATCAGTGGCAACATGAGTTTGGCTTAAGCTGGCAAAGAGATGACTTTCAGATTGGTGAAACAGAAGGTACCAGTCAATTTCTTATTCCACGATCGAGCTGGACCTACATGACAGCCGACGGGCGCTTGAATATTGATAAAGGATTTCGCTTTGATGCTACGCTTAAAGCGGCAAATGATACGCTTTTATCAGACGCGAACATGGCCAGTTTGAAACTGGGGTTCAAAGCCGTCGTACCGTTAACTGAGCGCGTCAGAATACTCACGCGTGCTGATATAGGCGCCACCTATATTGATAACTTCGATACCCTGCCTCCATCACTGCGCTTTTTCGCTGGTGGCGACCACAGTGTTCGTGGTTATGCCTATGAACAGCTCGGTCCTGAGGACGAAACCGGAACGGTTATTGGGGGTCGTTACTTAGCAACAGCTAGTGCTGAAATTGACTATCGGTTTAAGGAACACTGGCGGATTGCACTGTTTACGGACATCGGGAATGCGATGATCGAACCTAATGAGCCATTAAAGCAAAGTATTGGCTTTGGTGTGCGCTGGATATCGCCTATCGGCTCAATTCGGCTTGACTTAGCTCAAGCAATTGATGAACCCGATAAGCCTTGGAGACTGCACTTAACCCTGGGGCCTGATCTATGACGATTTATCGTTGGTTGGCAAGCATCATATTGGGCATTTTTTTTGTAATACCATCGGTTGCGATCGCATTGTTCGGTACCGAAACGGGCAGCCGTTGGGTAGTCGATAAGGCCATTCATTACTCCCCAATAGATATTCGTTACGATCAGTTTCGAGGCAAGCTACTAACCGAGTTTAGCTTTAATAACTTACGTGTTGAGTCCGAGTCATTTGCTTACCAAACCGAAGCATTAAAAATCCATTGGCAGCCGTTAGCGTTATTATCAGGCTCTATTACGGCAGAGCGTATTAAGAGTGATCACGGCGAAGTCCGGTTACGCTCTACAGAGGCTACCCCCAACAACGATAACCAAGCAAACGCTCTCAATGAGATAAAAATAGAACTTCCGTTATCCATTGATATTCAGAGGCTAACAGTGTCTGACACGTTATTCTTTTTCTTTGAGGCTCCAGCTCAAAAGCTTGATGTAAATCTTTCTGCTAAAGCAAACACGCGTGGTCGAGTCACTCTGAGAAACTTAGATATTTCGCACCAGTATGTAACAGCATCCGTTCGAGGGCAGTCGTTACTGTCATATCCTTTTAAAAGCTCACTGAATACTAAAATTGAGCTGCATTCGCCGGATTATCCCGCTCTCACTATCAACAGCCTATTTAAAGGGGATATAAGAAAGCTCGTCACTGAGACGAAACTTAGTGACAGTCTGAATGCTTCCCTTGAAGCTACTCTGCATCAACCAGCCAAAGCGCTGAGCTGGTCTGTTACCAGTCAATGGAATGAAAGCAACCTTACCCCATGGTTAAAGGCTTTTGACTTAGGAGACCTGAGCCTTGTGTTTAACGGAGCCGTTGCAGGGGAAGGGAGTTTAAACAGCGCCATTCTTAGTCCGGACCTATCGGTTACCGTAAACCAAAGAAATGCAGCAATATCTGGACGCTTAACGTACGAGTCTAATGCATTAACAATTAACTCTCTTAACGTGAGTTCAGATAACGATATTCGTGGTGAATTGCTCATTAGCGGAAGTATTGTTCACCTTGATTCCGTCCCTGTTATTGATGTCACTTCGCAATGGGATACTGTTTTATACAAACCCAGCGATATTATTAGTGAATGCGGTAAATTAACAGTTAGTGGAGCTATCGATAATTTATCCGCTCGTTTATCGAGCGATATTAACGGCTTGTTACCACAACCATTTAAGCTAACCAGTGAGGCTAAGCTTGCTTCCAAGTCGCTCAATCTAACCACATTAAAGCTCAGTCAAAATAACAACATGATAGCTGCAGAGGCAACTATTGATTGGAGCCGTGATATCTCTTTAAATGCCAATGTGACTGGTACTTACGAAGGTCATGACGTCAATAGCAAAGTTTCAATGAGCTACGCCGCCCCCTATCTATTTGTCGAAAGCATGGAAGGAAATTGGGGAGCTCAATCGTTTAACATTAACGGAGCATTGAGCTCAGGCCGAACATTGAACTGGGAGCTTCAATCTGACCAATTAAGCCAGGTATCAGAATTACAAGGAACTGCTTTAGCGCGCGGAACCATTAATGGTGTGTTAAACCAACCCGAGTTTACGATAGGGCTCGATTCCGCCGAATTAAAGCAAACAGGTTATAAGAAAGTTTATTTAACCCAGCCTACCGATTTAACACTCAGTTCTAAAAACGCTAATTTTAGAATACACGACCTGTGCATTGGTTATGCGGAGATCAGCTCCCCTTTATGTATTCAGTTAGACAAAGATAAAAGCTGGCTGTCTTTTAAAGCTAACGCTCAATCTGCTCCTATAAATGCATTGCAAGCTTTAGTCATACCTTCGGCATTGTACAAACTGCAAGGCGATCTGGAGCTCGACATCGAAGGTTCAGTAGATATTGAAACAAAGACATTCAGCCAGTTAAATGCATCAATAAATGCCAATAACACAAAAGTTTCGACTGCAGAAGAAACCGTAACCTTAGAGAAATTACAGTTCGTTGCGAAAACTAAAGAGCAAGGATTACAAGCCAATGTAATCGCTCAAGCTAATGAGCTTGGACTAAACCTAAATGGTTACGTCGAGACAGGCAGCTTGGAAGCAGGTAGTAAGCTATCCGGCACTTTAGACTTTGACTCAGACAGCCTGGAGTTGGCTAACCTATTGCTTCCACAAGTCAGTATTGGTAACGGAAAGGCTTCTGCTCGCATAGCAATAGATGGAACAGTGGATACCCCTCTAGCATCGGGAAAAGTTCAACTCAATGCGAATCAGATAGTGGTGCTGCAATCTGGCACCATGCTAAACGACGTTACTGGGACTCTGCAAGCAGATGCAAACTCAGGTCAGTTTAAGGTGGAGGCTGACGGAAAAGTGGGTTCCGGAAAATTGCAAATTACTGGCCACTTGGATGCATTTAAGCAGCTCGGCAAGTTAGACATTAATGGAAGCAATCTGCTTATTATCGATACGCCGGATTTGCTTATAGAAGCCTCACCGGAACTAACCGTAAGCCTAGATAAAAAGCTGATAAGCTTAAATGGAAAATTAAATATCCCTAAAGCCCGCATAACCCCCATAGAGCTTAACCAAGCCACAACAGAATCTGCTGATGTTCGGTTGAAAAATGAAGAGAAAAAAACGTCTGTATTCAAAACCCAAACTGACTTAACCGTCTCTTTGGGAGAAAACGTAAGAGTTAAGGCGCTTGGCTTTGCTGGTCAGATTCAAGGAAGCCTTAACATTACTCAACAACCTAACTCTCCGGCAAGAGGGAACGGAACTATAGGTGTCACGTCCGGGCAATATGAAATTTATGGACAAAAACTAACGATAGAGCGCGGTGACTTGCTATTTAACGACGTTCCTTTAAGCAGCCCTTCATTAAACCTCAGGGTTACTAGAAATATCAGCTCCTCGACAAGTAATCAAAAACCACCTGAGGAAATAGGGGCACGCGTTACTGGCAGTATTGAGCAGCCCGAGCTTAGCCTATTTTCTACACCACCAATGAGTGATAGCACAATACTGTCCTACCTTCTTTTCGGAAAACCACCTACCAGCCAAGGCGACGTGAACAATCTGGAACTCCAAGCCGCTTTATTGGTAGGCGGCCGTAGTACCGAGTTTTTAACCGATGGATTGAAAGAAACTTTTGACTTAGACGAAGTCTCTCTCGATTCACGAACCAGTGATGTTAACGACACATCTTTGTATATCGGCAAGCATTTATCCCCAGACTTATATATTAAGTACGGAATCGGTTTAATAGAGCCAACCTCAACTTTCATCTTACGTTATAGCCTTACCGACAAATTGATTTTCGAATCTGTTTCTAATGCGGAAGGTCAAGGTGGAGACCTGATATACACCATCGAGAAATAGTTATGGTTTAATGCCATTACATTAATTGAGTTGGTTAAGGTTTTCAGCATGAGCAAGCCATTGGGCTGGCTTAGCATTGCGGGTGAGGTGGTCGCCTCAGGCTACCGAGAGGCAGAGGAGCAGGCATAAAAAAAGCCCCCAGCGTCAGCTGAGGGCTTCTTCGATTTGAAGTCTGGACAAGGTTTCGCAGAGCTCAACCTGTTCAGCGGGGTAAAGCCAAATTGTTGGCTTTACCGGGGACCCGCTTCACCCTACTCTCAGTAGGCCACCACCAGAAATAAAAAACCCCGATGCATCTGCACCGGGGTTATTTATTTGAAGTCTGGCGGTGACCTACTCTCACATGGGGAGACCCCACACTACCATCGGCGCTGGTGTGTTTCACTTCTGAGTTCGGGATGGATTCAGGTGGTGCCACACCGCTATGGCCGCCAGACATAAACTGTCACAACATAAAAAACTGATTCTAACTAATTTGCCACTCTCTTGCCGCTTAGCAGAGTCGCTCGCTTGTGCGTAACGTCTCAAACAACTTCGGTGTTGTATGGTTAAGTCTCACGGGCAATTAGTACGGGTTAGCTCAACGCATTACTACGCTTCCACACCCCGCCTATCAACGTCGTAGTCTTCAACGACCCTTCAGAGCACTCTAAGTGCTAGTGAGAGCTTATCTCGAGGCTCGCTTCCCGCTTAGATGCTTTCAGCGGTTATCGATTCCGAACATAGCTACCGGGCAGTGCCACTGGCGTGACAACCCGAACACCAGAGGTTCGTCCACTCCGGTCCTCTCGTACTAGGAGCAGCTCCTCTCAACTCTCAAACGCCCACGGCAGATAGGGACCGAACTGTCTCACGACGTTCTAAACCCAGCTCGCGTACCACTTTAAATGGCGAACAGCCATACCCTTGGGACCGACTTCAGCCCCAGGATGTGATGAGCCGACATCGAGGTGCCAAACACCGCCGTCGATATGAACTCTTGGGCGGTATCAGCCTGTTATCCCCGGAGTACCTTTTATCCGTTGAGCGATGGCCCTTCCATTCAGAACCACCGGATCACTATGACCTACTTTCGTATCTGCTCGACGTGTCTGTCTCGCAGTTAAGCTGGCTTCTGCCATTGCACTAACCGTACGATGTCCGACCGTACTTAGCCAACCTTCGTGCTCCTCCGTTACTCTTTGGGAGGAGACCGCCCCAGTCAAACTACCCACCAGGCACTGTCCACAACCCCGATAAGGGGCCTATGTTAGAACATCAAACATACAAGGGTGGTATTTCAAGGATGGCTCCACACCAACTAGCGCCAGTGCTTCTAAGCCTCCCACCTATCCTACACATGTAGGTTCAATGTTCAGTGCCAAGCTGTAGTAAAGGTTCACGGGGTCTTTCCGTCTAGCCGCGGGTACACAGCATCTTCACTGCGATTTCAATTTCACTGAGTCTCGGGTGGAGACAGCGTGGCCATGGTTACACCATTCGTGCAGGTCGGAACTTACCCGACAAGGAATTTCGCTACCTTAGGACCGTTATAGTTACGGCCGCCGTTTACCGGGGCTTCGATCAAGAGCTTCGCCTAAGCTAACCCCATCAATTAACCTTCCGGCACCGGGCAGGTGTCACACCCTATACGTCCTCTTTCGAGTTAGCAGAGTGCTGTGTTTTTAATAAACAGTCCCAGCCACCTGGTCACTGCGACCGCCAGCAGCTTATGACGCGAAGTCAATCACCACCAGCGGCGTACCTTCTCCCGAAGTTACGGTACTATTTTGCCTAGTTCCTTCACCCGAGTTCTCTCAAGCGCCTTAGTATTCTCTACCTGACCACCTGTGTCGGTTTCGGGTACGGTCGATGTTCATCTGAAGCTTAGAGGCTTTTCCCGGAAGCAGGGCACCAGCAACTTCACACCCGTAGGTGCTCGTCTCGTGTCTCAGCCTTAGCGACCCGGATTTGCCTAAGTCACCAGCCTACGCACTTTCACGCGGACAACCAACGCCGCGCTTGCCTAGCCTTCTCCGTCCCCCCATCGCAATGAACATCGGTACAGGAATATTAACCTGTTTCCCATCGACTACGCGTTTCCGCCTCGCCTTAGGGGCCGACTTACCCTACCCTGATTAGCATGGGATAGGAAACCTTGGTCTTCCGGCGTGCGGGTTTTTCACCCGCATTATCGTTACTCATGTCAGCATTCGCACTTCTGATACGTCCAGCAAACCTCTCGATTCACCTTCATCCGCTTACAGAACGCTCCCCTACCCAGTAGTAAACTACTGCCGCAGCTTCGGTGTATGGCTTAGCCCCGTTACATCTTCCGCGCAGGCCGACTCGACTAGTGAGCTATTACGCTTTCTTTAAAGGGTGGCTGCTTCTAAGCCAACCTCCTAGCTGTCTGTGCCTTCCCACATCGTTTCCCACTGAGCCATAACTTTGGGACCTTAGCTGGCGGTCTGGGTTGTTTCCCTCTCCACGACGGACGTTAGCACCCGCCGTGTGTCTCCCGGATAGTACTCATTGGTATTCGGAGTTTGCATGGGGTTGGTAAGTCGGGATGACCCCCTAGCCCAAACAGTGCTCTACCCCCAATGGTATTCGTCCGAGGCTCTACCTAAATAGATTTCGGGGAGAACCAGCTATCTCCGGGCTTGATTAGCCTTTCACTCCTAGCCACAAGTCATCCCCTAATTTTTCAACATTAGTGGGTTCGGTCCTCCAATTGATGTTACTCAATCTTCAACCTGCTCATGGTTAGATCGCCCGGTTTCGGGTCTATACCCTGCAACTCAACGCCCAGTTAAGACTCGGTTTCCCTACGGCTACCCTATACGGTTAACCTTGCTACAAAATATAAGTCGCTGACCCATTATACAAAAGGTACGCAGTCACGGAACAAGTCCGCTCCTACTGCTTGTACGTACACGGTTTCAGGTTCTGTTTCACTCCCCTCGCCGGGGTTCTTTTCGCCTTTCCCTCACGGTACTGGTTCACTATCGGTCAGTTGGGAGTATTTAGCCTTGGAGGATGGTCCCCCCATATTCAGTCAAGATAACACGTGTCCCGACCTACTCGTTTTCACTTTTCATGCACCTTCACATACCGGGCTATCACCGTCTATGGCTCTGCTTCCCAACAGATTCTGTTAGCACATGTAAAGCTTAAGGGCTGCTTCCCGTTCGCTCGCCGCTACTAGGGAAATCTCGGTTGATTTCTTTTCCTCCGGGTACTTAGATGTTTCAGTTCTCCGGGTTCGCCTCCTGGCACCTATTTTATTCAGTGCCGGATACTGAGCAAGCTCAGTGGGTTGCCCCATTCGGAAATCCATGACTCAAGTGGCTCTTACTGCCTCGTCATGGCTTATCGCAAGTTAGTACGTCCTTCATCGCCTCCAACTGCCTAGGCATCCACCGTGTACGCTTAGTCACTTAACCATACAACCCGAAGGTGTCTGGAATACATGACCAAGATTGTTTGTTCTCGCTGTACACAAGTTCGATACGCCTCTACCTTACGGTTTGTTCAAGTAGAGTGGCATTTCTTACTTTATTTACAATCAGCTTTCCATGTTGTTAAAGAGCGTGTAACACAAAGTTACCGGTAAACATTCTTAACCAAGAACACTTAACGCTAACGGTTACAAGAGAAGAAGTGGTGGAGCCAAGCGGGATCGAACCGCTGACCTCCTGCGTGCAAGGCAGGCGCTCTCCCAGCTGAGCTATGGCCCCGTTGTGGGCTTTCGACCACCCCCGACAAGGGGTTTTGAGTGACTGGCAAGACGGGAAGGCACGACGCATAGCCTGCTATGCAAGTGGCTTTCCAACGCAGCCCAGACGCTCAAAATGGTGGGTCTGGGCAGACTTGAACTGCCGACCTCACCCTTATCAGGGGTGCGCTCTAACCAGCTGAGCTACAGACCCAGTTTCTTCTCTTTTAATATCAAGCCTGCAAACTGTGTGAGCACTCACGTCCGTTCGCAATAATGTAAGGAGGTGATCCAGCCGCAGGTTCCCCTACGGCTACCTTGTTACGACTTCACCCCAGTCATGAACCACACCGTGGTGATCGTTCTCCCGAAGGTTAAACTAACCACTTCTGGTGCAGCCCACTCCCATGGTGTGACGGGCGGTGTGTACAAGGCCCGGGAACGTATTCACCGTGGCATTCTGATCCACGATTACTAGCGATTCCGACTTCATGGAGTCGAGTTGCAGACTCCAATCCGGACTACGACGCGCTTTATGAGATTCGCTTACCCTCGCAGGTTCGCTGCCCTTTGTACGCGCCATTGTAGCACGTGTGTAGCCCATCCCGTAAGGGCCATGATGACTTGACGTCGTCCCCACCTTCCTCCGGTTTATCACCGGCAGTCTCCCCAGAGTTCCCGGCCGAACCGCTGGCAACTAAGGATAAGGGTTGCGCTCGTTGCGGGACTTAACCCAACATCTCACAACACGAGCTGACGACAGCCATGCAGCACCTGTCTCAGTGTTCCCGAAGGCACTAATCCATCTCTGGAAAATTCACTGGATGTCAAGGGATGGTAAGGTTCTTCGCGTTGCATCGAATTAAACCACATGCTCCACCGCTTGTGCGGGCCCCCGTCAATTCATTTGAGTTTTAACCTTGCGGCCGTACTCCCCAGGCGGTCAACTTAGTGCGTTAGCTGCGTTACTCACGTCTTAATGACACGAACAACTAGTTGACATCGTTTACGGCGTGGACTACCAGGGTATCTAATCCTGTTTGCTCCCCACGCTTTCGTACCTCAGCGTCAGTCTCTGACCAGGTGGCCGCCTTCGCCACCGGTATTCCTTCCAATATCTACGCATTTCACCGCTACACTGGAAATTCTACCACCCTCTTCAGGACTCTAGCGTGCCAGTTCTAAATGCAATTCCCAGGTTGAGCCCGGGGCTTTCACATCTAGCTTAACACACCGCCTACGTACGCTTTACGCCCAGTAATTCCGATTAACGCTTGCACCCTCCGTATTACCGCGGCTGCTGGCACGGAGTTAGCCGGTGCTTCTTCTGTGGCTAACGTCAACTGTGATAGCTATTAACTATCACCCTTTCCTCACCACTGAAAGTGCTTTACAACCCGAAGGCCTTCTTCACACACGCGGCATGGCTGCATCAGGCTTGCGCCCATTGTGCAATATTCCCCACTGCTGCCTCCCGTAGGAGTCTGGGCCGTGTCTCAGTCCCAGTGTGGCTGATCATCCTCTCAGAACAGCTAGGGATCGTCGCCTTGGTGAGCCTTTACCTCACCAACTAGCTAATCCCGCTTGGGCTCATCTTTAGGTGTGAGGCCCGAAGGTCCCCCACTTTGGTCCGTAGACATTATGCGGTATTAGCCACCGTTTCCAGTGGTTGTCCCCCGCCTAAAGGCAAATTCCCAAGTATTACTCACCCGTCCGCCGCTCGTCAGCAGAGAAGCAAGCTTCTCTCTGTTACCGCTCGACTTGCATGTGTTAGGCCTGCCGCCAGCGTTCAATCTGAGCCATGATCAAACTCTTCAATTAAAAGTAGTTCAATCAACTCAATGAATTACGCGTTTTGCTACTTAATGTAGCTGAACACTCATTCAAAAGTTGCAATACATATTTCTGTTTTGCGTAACTTCTGCAAGTGCCCACACAGTTTGCTTGGCTTGATAGTATTGTTAAAGAGCGTTGCTTCTTCCGAAGCAGGGAGGCGTATTCTACACTTCCCGATGATTTCGTCAACCTCTTTTTCTGGACTTTTTGTCCGACTGACAAAACCGCCGTTGCCCGACTCAACTCAGTGAGTATCTCGTGACAACGGCGGCGAATTATAGAGATCTTTTTGGACCTTTCAAGATCTTTTTCACATGAACCGGAAAAAAGATATAAATGGTGTTTTTTTAATCTCTTATGTTAATGATTATTTGAACTATCGCTACGTTTATGATTCAAATGATAGACGTGTTAGTGGATTAGGAGGGGAATAACTAGCTATGCGCCGTAACTACTATAACTATATTCTTGCGCTAAGTATTATGGGGATATCCCTAACCGGCTTTCCGTCATTATCAATTGCCGAACCTAATTCAGAACAGTCATCGACAATAAAAGAAGCTAAGCTTTTAAAAACCTATTCGTCGATAATTGAAAACCATCTTAATAAAAATTTATCGATAATGCGGACGGTACGAATACTCATTAATAACTACCCGGAACACGCCGCCTATATTGTGTCAGCTGCATTTGATACTGAGCCAAACCGGAAAAAGGCTATTATAAAAGCTGCTATTCAAGCTGAACCGGCTGTCACCTATATCGTAGTCGAAACAGCATTGGAATATTTTCCTGAGAGTGTGGAAATGATAGTTCAAACCGCGATCGAAACAGAACCGGCGTATATTGATGATATTCTACCCTTGGCTATGAAACATTCACCGGAAAAAGCCGACAGTTTAATAACCCTAACTCTCCAAAATTATCCTTCTTATTCAGAATCAATAATAAGAACGGCTCACGAGAGTTCATCAGAAAACTTACTCTCATCAGTTATAGGTACACTGAGATTATTACCTGAATCTGCTGACTATGTCCTGGAAGGTATTAAGAACTTTTTTAATAGCTTAGGAAATAATGACGATAAAACGTCTATCTCTAAGGAACAATGGCGATTACTTGCTTTGGAAGCGAAAAGCTCTGGACTTGAACAGGAAAAGTTACAATGGCTTGTTGAAAAAGGACACTTGGATAAAGGGGAATTAACCGCAATCTATAATAATAAGTAGCTACAAGCTTTTTAAAACGAATTAAAAAGAAAAAGGCCAGCTTTAAGCTGGCCTTTTTAATGAGTTTACTCGGCAGTTTCTTCAACTACTTCTTCAACTTCTTCCACTTCTGGTCTATCAACTAACTCAATGTAAGCCATAGGTGCGTTATCACCCGCTCGGAAGCCACACTTCATAATGCGAGTGTAACCACCAGCGCGCTCTTCATAACGCGGGCCTAATTCATTAAACAGTTTACCAACGATTTCTTTGTCACGTGTACGAGCGAAAGCTAATCGACGATTAGCGACGCTGTCTTGTTTTGCCAATGTAATCAATGGCTCTACCACGCGACGTAGCTCTTTAGCTTTTGGCAACGTCGTTTTGATAATTTCATGGCGAACTAGCGAACTTGCCATGTTACGGAACATCGCCTGACGATGGCTACTGTTTCGATTTAGTTGACGACCACTCTTACGATGGCGCATACCTATACCCTTCTCAGTAAATCTATTACTAAGGTGACCTTAGTCGTTCTCAATTAAGCTAGCTGGTGGCCAATTCTCCAGGCGCATACCCAGAGACAAGCCACGTGATGCCAACACATCTTTAATCTCAGTTAACGACTTTTTACCTAGGTTAGGTGTTTTCAACAACTCAACCTCGGTACGTTGTACTAAGTCACCAATGTACTGAATCGCTTCTGCCTTCAAGCAGTTCGCAGACCGAACAGTCAATTCCAAGTCGTCGACCGGACGAAGAAGAATCGGATCAAACTCCGGCTTCTCTTCTTTTTGTTCCGGCTCGCTGATGTCTCGAAGTTCAACGAAAGCGTCTAGCTGCTCTGCTAAAATTGTGGCAGAACGTCTAATCGCTTCTTCTGGATCCAACGTACCATTGGTTTCCATTTCGATAACCAGCTTGTCTAAGTCAGTACGCTGTTCAACCCGAGCTGCGTCAACAGAATATGCGATGCGCTCTACTGGGCTGAACGAAGCGTCTACTAATAGACGACCGATTGGACGCTCATCATCGTCAGCTGACTGACGTGATGCCGCAGGAACGTATCCGCGACCACGCTCGACCTTAACACGCATGTTAAGCTCATAGTCACCGGTTAAGTGACAAATAACGTGCTCTGGATTAACAATTTCTACATCACCATCGTGAGTGAAATCGCCTGCTGTTACAGGACCTGCTCCGGATTTATTCAAGGTCAACGTAGCTTCGTCTTTACCTTCAACGCTGACAGCCAGCCCCTTCAGGTTCAACAAAATTTCGATGACATCTTCTTGAACACCCTCTTTACTGCTGTATTCATGCAGCACGCCGTCGATTTCAACTTCAGTCACTGCGCAACCTGGCATTGACGATAGTAAAATGCGACGTAACGCATTACCCAGTGTATAACCAAAGCCGCGTTCCAGAGGCTCCAGTGTAACCTTGGCATGAGTCGGGCTAATTTGCTCGATGTCGACTAACCTCGGCTTTAGGAATTCGGTAACAGAACCCTGCATTGTGTCCTCTCTCTATGCTTAAGCCTTACTTAGAGTAAAGCTCTACGATCAACTGTTCGTTTATTTCAGCAGACAAGTCACTACGTTCTGGAAGACGTTTAAATTGACCTTCCATTTTGTTGTTGTCTACTTCTATCCAGACTGGCTTCTCACGTTGTTCTGCAAGTTCCAGTGCTGCTCCGATACGTGCCTGCTTTTTCGCTTTTTCGCGAACAGAAACGACATCTTCAGGACGAACCTTGAACGATGGAATATTCACTACCTGGCCATTCACAACAACTGCTTTGTGACTAACCAATTGACGAGCTTCAGCGCGTGTTGACGCGAAACCCATACGATAAACTACGTTATCTAAGCGCTGTTCTAGCAATTGCAACAGGTTCTCACCAGTATTGCCTTTAAGTCGAGCTGCTTCTTTATAGTAGTTACGAAATTGCTTTTCCAGAACGCCGTACATACGACGAACTTTCTGTTTCTCACGCAACTGAACACCGTAGTCTGACAAACGGCCGCGACGCGCGCCGTGTTGTCCTGGTGCAGTTTCGATCTTACATTTAGAATCGATTGCGCGAACGCCGCTTTTAAGGAACAAGTCTGTTCCTTCGCGACGGCTCAGCTTGAGCTTAGGACCCAAATATCTTGCCATGATCTTTCTCCAACTATCGATTCACGCCTTAAACGCGACGTTTCTTAGGCGGACGACAACCGTTGTGAGGAATCGGTGTCACATCGGTAATATTTGTGATTTTGTAACCAACGGCGTTCAGGGCACGAATCGATGATTCACGACCTGGGCCTGGACCATTCACAAATACTTCCAGGTTTTTCAGTCCGTATTCCTTCGCCATTTCACCTGCTCGTTCTGCTGCAACCTGTGCTGCGAACGGCGTTGATTTCCGTGAACCACGGAAACCCGATCCACCTGCGGTAGCCCACGCTAGTGCGTTACCCTGGCGATCAGTAATGGTGATGATGGTGTTGTTGAAAGATGCATGCACGTGAGCCATGCCATCGGCGACTTGCTTTTTAACGCGCTTGCGAGAACGAGTTGGTGTTTTAGCCATTACTCAATCCCCCTATTTCTTAATTGGTTTGCGCGGTCCTTTACGGGTGCGCGCATTTGTTTTAGTGCGCTGTCCACGTAGAGGAAGGCTGCGACGATGACGAAGTCCACGGAAACACCCGAGGTCCATCAAACGTTTAATGTTCATAGATACTTCACGACGCAAGTCACCTTCGACTGCGAATTTCGACACTGCGTCACGAAGCGCGTCCAGTTTGTCTTCTGACAATGAACCAATCGTAGTATCTTCAGCGATACCCGTTGCAGCTAAAATTTGCTGCGAGCGAGTACGCCCAATACCATAGATAGCAGTTAAGGCAATAACTGCATGTTTATTGTCAGGAACGTTAATGCCAGCGATACGGGCCACTAACACGTCTCCTTTAATTTGTAGGCATCAGTTGAAAAGCCCGTTAGGATACTCAACCGATTGCCGAATTGCAAATACTTCAAGGCGGCGACTATTAAGCCGCCGACCTTTCCTTCGAATCAACCTTGTCGTTGTTTGTGTTTCGCATCAGAGCAAATAACGCGAACTACACCGTTACGCTTGATGATTTTACAATTACGACAGATTTTCTTCACGGAAGCACGAACTTTCATTGCTACTCTCCGTTCTACCTAACCTTATCGACCGTAGCCTTTAAGATTAGCTTTTTTAAGCACAGAATCATATTGATGAGACATCATATGAGTCTGTACCTGTGCCATAAAGTCCATGATGACAACCACGATAATCAATAACGATGTACCGCCGAAGTAGAACTGAACGTTCCAAGCAATCATCATAAACTCAGGAACCAAACAGACAAAGGTAATGTACAGAGCACCTGCTAAGGTCAAACGAGTCATTACTTTGTCAATGTAACGCGACGTTTGCTCACCCGGGCGTATGCCTGGGATGAAAGCGCCGGATTTCTTCAAGTTGTCAGCTGTTTCGCGCGGGTTAAATACCAACGCAGTATAGAAGAAACAGAAGAAAATAATTGCAGCCGCGTACAATAACACATAAAGCGGCTGACCGGGAGACAATGTCATCGACACTTGTTGTAAAAAGTCGGCGACAACACCTTCACCTGAACCGAACCAGGTAGCGATAGTTCCCGGAAACAAAATAATACTCGATGCAAAGATTGGAGGAATAACACCAGCCATATTTACTTTCAAAGGCAAGTGCGTGCTTTGGGCAGCAAATACTTTACGACCTTGTTGACGCTTTGCGTAGTTAACGACGATACGACGTTGACCGCGTTCTACGAAAACAACAAAGTAAGTGACTGCTACAACAACAACCCCAATCAATAGCAATAACAGCAAGTGCAAGTCGCCTTGGCGTGCTTGCTCAAATGTTTGACCAATAGCCGAGGGCAACCCTGCTACAATACCCACAAATATCAGGATAGAGATACCGTTACCAATACCTCTCTCAGTGATTTGTTCACCTAGCCACATTAAGAACATTGTCCCTGTAACCAAGCTAACAACAGCAGTAAAGTAAAAGCCGAAGCCAGGGTCGATAACTAACCCAGGCATTAAATTAGGTAAGCCAGTGGCTATACCTATCGACTGAAACGTTGCCAGTATCAAAGTACCCCAACGCGTATATTGGTTAATCTTACGACGACCAGACTCGCCCTCTTTCTTAATTTCAGCTAAGCGCGGGTGAACCACACTAGCCAGCTGCATAATAATAGAGGCCGAAATATACGGCATGATACCCAATGCGAATACTGACGCACGTTCTAAAGCACCACCGCTGAACATGTTAAACATGGCAACGATGGTGTCTTTTTGCTGTTCGAACAACTGAGCGAGTACAGCGGCATCAATACCAGGAATAGGCACAAAGGAGCCCGCTCGGAAAACGATAATCGCTCCTAACACAAACAACAGGCGACGCTTAAGTTCCGACAAGCCACCTTGCGCTCGATTTGATTCCAATCCTGGTTTAGCCATTTGCTCTATCCTTCGATTTTTCCGCCAGCAGCTTCAATAGCTTCGCGAGCGCCTTTGGTGACTTTCAGACCTTTAACAGTCACTTTACGACTGATTTCGCCAGACTTAATGACTTTAGCAGCCAAAATGTTCTTACGAATCAAGCCTGCAGCTTTTAACGTTGCTAAATCAACAACGTCACCTTCGACTTTCGCGATCTCTGCCAAGTTCAATTCTGCAGTGGTCATAGCCTTGCGAGAAGTGAAACCAAATTTAGGCAGACGACGCTGGATTGGCATTTGACCGCCTTCGAAACCTGGCTTCACGCTGCCACCAGAGCGAGATTTCTGCCCTTTGTGACCACGACCACCGGTTTTACCCAGACCTGATCCAATACCGCGCCCAACGCGCTTCTTGCTGCTTTTTGCACCAGGTGCGGGAGAAAGATTATTTAATTCCATCATTTATCCCTCCACCTTAATCATATAATTTACTTGGTTCACCATACCGCGGACTGCAGCAGTGTCTTCCAACTCTACTGTGTGACCAATGCGGCGGAGACCCAAGCCACGTAGTGTAGCTTTATGCTTCGGTAAACGACCGATAGAGCTACGCGTCTGTGTTACTTTGATTGTCTTTTTCGCCATTGTTCACTACCCCAGTATCTCTTCAACGCGCAATCCACGCTTAGCCGCTACTTGTTCAGGCGACTTCATGTCGTTCAGCGCCTTAATAGTGGCACGAACAACGTTGATTGGGTTGGTTGAACCATATGCTTTTGACAGCACGTTATGAACACCTGCAACTTCTAGTACCGCACGCATCGCACCACCGGCGATGATACCTGTACCTTCTGACGCAGGCTGCATGTATACCTGTGAACCTGAGTGACGTCCTTTAACAGGATGCTGTAAAGTTTCGCCTTTCAGTTGAACGGTAACCATGTTGCGACGTGCTTTTTCCATTGCTTTTTGAATAGCGGCAGGAACTTCACGCGCTTTACCATAACCAAAACCGACTTTACCTTTACCGTCGCCAACTACAGTCAGTGCAGTAAAGCTAAAGATACGACCACCTTTAACAACTTTTGCTACACGATTAACTGTAATCAACTTTTCAATCAGTTCACCATTTTGAGCTTCTACATTTGCCATGTTCGTCTCCTAGAACTGAAGTCCGGCTTCACGAGCTGCGTCAGCCAAAGCTGCTACGCGACCGTGGTATTTGAAACCACTACGATCGAAAGAAACGCTTTTAACGCCTTTTTCAATCGCTCGTTCAGCGATAGTTTTGCCCACGACTTTAGCTGCGTCTACGTTACCCGTAGATTTAAGCCCTTCGCGAACACTTTTCTCTGCAGTCGATGCGGCTGCCAGCACTTCAGAACCGTTAGGTGCGATCAACTGTGCGTAAATGTGCCGTGGTGTACGGTGAACGACCAGGCGATTTGCACCCAACTCTTCAATTTGTTTACGTGCGCGAGTAGCACGACGTAAGCGAGCTGCTTTCTTGTCCATCGTATTACCCTACTTTTTCTTGGCTTCTTTACGGCGCACTTGCTCGTCAGCATAACGTACACCTTTACCTTTGTAAGGCTCTGGCTTACGGTATGCGCGAATGTTAGCGGCAACTTGACCGACTAACTGCTTATCTGCACCTTTAACGACGACTTCAGTCTGAGTCGGAGTTTCGATAGTAATTCCTTCTGGAATTTCGAACTCCACAGGATGCGAGAAGCCCAGAGTTAGGTTCAGTTTTTTACCTTGTGCTTGCGCACGGTAACCAACACCCATCAACTGTAACTTACGTTCGAATCCTTTAGTGACTCCGACCACCATGTTTTGTAACAATGCGCGAGCTGTACCAGCTTGAGCCGTTGAATTAGCGACACCCTCACGAGGGTTTGTGCGTAATTCGCTGTCTTCTTTTACCAGTTCAACTGCATCGTTTACAACACGACTCAGTGAGCCTTGAGCACCTTTAATCGTGACTTCCTGGCCATTTAGCGTAACTTCAACGCCAGCAGGAATTTCAATAGGTGCTTTAGCAACACGTGACATTTCCTACCTCCTAATTACGCTACGTAACCAATGATCTCGCCACCAAGACCAGCTTGGCGAGCGGCACGATCGGTCATCAGGCCTTTTGACGTCGAAACAACTGCGATGCCAAGGCCACCCATTACGTTAGGCAGCTCGTTGCGCTTCTTATAGATACGCAAACCAGGGCGACTAACGCGCTCGATTGATTCAATTACTGGCTTGCCTTCGAAATACTTCAATTCGATTTCAAGCTCAGGTTTAGCAGTGCTCTCAGCGCTGTAACCCGTAATAAAACCTTCTTCTTTCAGAACTTGAGCAATCGCCACTTTCTGCTTAGAAGACGGCATTTTAACCGTTACTTTATTAGCACCTTGAGCGTTGCGAATGCGTGTGAACATATCCGCAATTGGATCTTGCATGCTCATATTTGCTTTCTCCCGTGATTCGTGGCTTACCAGCTAGCTTTTTTCAAGCCAGGAATTTCACCGCGCATCGCCATCTCACGGACCTTAATACGGCTCATGCCGAATTTACGAAGGAAACCATGAGGACGACCAGTAATACGACAACGGTTACGTTGACGTGACGGACTGGCATCACGTGGGAGCTTCTGCAATTTCAGAACTGCTTCCCAACGCTCTTCGTCTGATGCATTTACGTCATTAATGACCGCTTTCAGTGCGTTGCGTTTTTCTGCGTATTTTGAAGCGATTTTAGCTCGCTTCACGTCACGCGCTTTCATTGACTGTTTTGCCATAACTCTACACCTTACTTTCTGAACGGGAAGTTAAAGGCAGCTAGCAAAGCACGAGCTTCGTCATCTGTGCCAGCATTAGTGGTAATGGTGATATCCAGACCACGTACCTTGTCGACTTTGTCATAGTCGATTTCCGGAAAGATGATCTGCTCACGAACACCCATGCTGTAGTTACCACGACCGTCAAACGATTTAGGGTTGAGGCCACGGAAGTCACGGATACGTGGGATTGCAATCGAGATTAAACGTTGCAAAAAGTCCCACATGCGCTCGCCGCGCAGAGTTACTTTACAGCCAATCGGGAAGCCTTCACGGATTTTGAAACCGGCGACAGACTTGCGTGCAACAGTACGAACAGGCTTTTGACCAGAAATGGCCTCTAAGTCTGCGACTGCATTATCAAGTACTTTTTTGTCAGCCAGAGCTTCACCAACACCCATGTTAAGGGTGATTTTTTCAATCCGAGGGACTTGCATGACGCTGTTGTAGCTGAACTCTTTCATCAGTCCAGGAACTACCGATTCTCTATAAAAATCATGCAGTTTCGCCATCGTAAAACTCCAAGTTTAAATTAAATGATTGCGTTGTTCGATTTGAAGAAACGGACTTTTTTGCCGTCTTCAACACGAAAACCAACACGATCTGCTTTACCTGTCTCTGGATTAAAGATCGCAACGTTAGAAACATGAATAGGTGCTTCTTGTTCTACGATGCCGCCAGACTCACCTAAAGCCGGATTTGGCTTCTGATGCTTCTTGACTACGTTAACGCCTTCGACGATAACGCGATCTTTATCAGTAAGAACTTTCAGGACTTTGCCTTGCTTGCCCTTGTCCTTACCTGCCAGGACGACTACTTCGTCATCACGTTTAATTTTTGCCGCCATAATTGACTCCTTATAGTACTTCTGGTGCCAGCGAGATAATCTTCATAAACTGCTCTGAACGCAGCTCACGAGTTACCGGACCGAAGATACGAGTGCCAATGGGCTGTTGGTTGCTGTTCAACAACACAGCCGCGTTGCGGTCAAAACGGATGACCGACCCGTCTTGACGACGGACGCCTTTTCTGGTGCGAACGACCACCGCATTCACAACATCACCTTTTTTCACCTTACCGCGCGGAATTGCTTCCTTAACAGTAACTTTGATGATATCGCCGATGTTTGCGTAGCGACGGTGCGAACCACCTAGAACCTTAATACATTGTACGCTGCGCGCGCCGGAGTTATCGGCAACGTCCAGGGTAGTTTGCATTTGGATCATTTCAGTGCCCCGCTTAGTTAAAAAAACAGACCCTCTCGGGTCGTGCTGCCTTTGGTTTTTCCCTTATAAAAAGGGCGGCGAATTGTAACAGATAAAATTTGGATGTGGTAGGGCAATCTCACTTTTTTTCGTAAGACAGGATGAATAACGGATTATAACAGTTGAGATTATATTGGCAGTCATCCGTTACAATGGTAAATTCGTACATCGTTTACAGTTAATTTTCATTTAGTTAGTGGCTACAAAAGCGTTAGCAATGAGACAACGGATGAGCCTATGAATTTACTCATTATCATCATGGCGCCACTGTTTGGTGCGTTATTACCTTTATTACTAAAACAAACGCCACGACTGATAAAAACCGGCGTCACACTCCTGATACCGCTAACTGGCATAGCTATCTTATTAAGCTATGCGCCACAAACACTGTCCGGCAACATTCCTAAACATTTTATTGAGTGGCTACCGTCTATTGGTCTCGACTTTGCTATTCGCCTCGACGGTCTCTCTCTTTTATTTTGTTCGTTGATACTAGGTATCGGTGTCCTTATTATTGGTTATGCCCACTATTACCTATCTTACGAAGACGACGACTCAAGGTTCTATGCCTGCTTACTCCTTTTTATGGCTTCAATGCTCGGCATTGTCATGGCAGACAATATTTTACTTATGTGGGCGTTTTGGGAGCTGACCAGTATTTCTTCATTTCTCCTTATCGGCTATTGGTTTCACAGCAGCGATGCCCGGCGCGGGGCTCGTATGGCATTAGCAACAACAGGCGCAGGCGGGCTGGCTTTGCTAGCTGGTTTACTGATTATCGGGAACATCGCGGGAAGCTATCAATTTGACGATATCGTCGCATCGGCAGACGTTATAAAGAACCACGAGTATTACACCGCAGCGCTTGTCCTTTTATTGCTTGGGGCTTTCACCAAGTCAGCGCAGTTTCCATTCCAGTTCTGGTTGCCACACGCAATGGCAGCACCTACACCGGTCAGTGCGTACTTACACTCTGCTACCATGGTAAAGGCGGGAATATTCCTATTGGCCCGATTCCATCCGGTCATGGCAGGAACAGAGCTTTGGTTGACCATTGTGACGGTCACCGGCTTAATCACCATGTTAGTCGGTGCTTACTTCGCTCTATTGAAGCATGATTTGAAAGGGCTATTAG
Organism: Idiomarina piscisalsi; assembly: GCF_002211765.1. Classification (NCBI taxonomy): domain Bacteria; kingdom Pseudomonadati; phylum Pseudomonadota; class Gammaproteobacteria; order Alteromonadales; family Idiomarinaceae; genus Idiomarina; species Idiomarina piscisalsi. The sequence continues at coordinate 746,018 of NZ_CP022133.1, read as the reverse complement.
CATTTTCAACAGTCAGTCACCTCGGTTTGATTTGCATGCTGTTAGGCGTTGGCTCACAAGCAGCAGTTATAGCCGCTATGTTCCATATCATTAATCACGCGTGCTTTAAGGCCGCCCTATTCATGACAGCCGGTATTATCGATCATGAGTCTGGCACTCGTGATATGCGCAAACTTCAGGGGTTGATGGGTCTGATGCCAATTACAGCAACCCTCGCGATGGTAGTGGCGGCATCGATGGCTGGTATCCCACCCTTTAACGGTTTTATGTCAAAAGAACTTTTCCTTGATCAAGCTGCCCAACAGCACTTGTTTGGGGGCTTATCCTGGTTTGTACCGGTGCTTGCCACTGTGGGGGCTGCCCTTTCCGTAGCCTATTCAATTCGCTTTATTCACGATGTGTTTTTTAACGGTGAATATAAGGAACTGCCTAAAAAGCCACATGACCCGCCACGCATGATGTCTGCACCGGTTGCATTATTAGCGCTGCTTTGTATTGCTATAGGCCTCGCGCCAATGCCAATAGTGTCGGAGCTGCTAAATTCCGCAGTGACCGCTGTCACAAACACTCAAACAAACGTCAAGCTCTCATTATGGCATGGGTTTAATATTCCTCTGTTAATGAGTGCAATAGCGGTTGTTGCAGGGATACTAATTTACATTGCCAGAGACCAGTTATTTACTTTCAATAGACAGTTTGATGGTCAGGACGCAAAACATAACTTTGAACGAATCGTTCAAAAAGCCAGTGATGCTTCATCGCAACTGTTTGACAAATTGGATACGGGCTCTCTGCAACGATATATGGCGTTTGTTTTAATCAGCGTCATTGTCATATTACTGCCTTCGCTTATTGATATTAGTGCCCTTACGGGAAGCTCACCTCAACAACCGATAGATACCGTTTCGATGGTTGGCGCCATCGTGTTAATCGGAGCCGCTTTCGGAACGGCTACACTGCATCGGAATCGTTTTGTTATGCTTATGATGCTCTCTGTTGTGGGGTTAATGGTTTCCTTAGCATTCGCTCACTTCTCAGCGCCCGATCTGGCTATGACCCAGTTAGTCGTTGAGGTTGTGAGCATCATTCTGATGATACTGGCGCTCTTTTTTATGCCACAAAAAACGAATAGAGCATCAAGCGGTCACCGGGTTTTTCGCGATATCATCATTGCTAGCTTTATCGGCGGTATCGTTGCCACGTTAAACTTCGCAATTTTAACGTCTCCAGCAGAGTCAATTTCCGACTTCTTTATTGCTAACGCAAAAACCGGCGGCGGTGGCACTAATGTTGTCAACGTTATTCTCGTCGACTTTCGTGGCTTTGATACGCTTGGTGAGATAACCGTCTTAGCTATCGCCGCAGCCGGCATACACAAATTACTTAACAAACTTAAGCCGTTTATGCCTTCAAGTGATGTTGACGGCCGACCATGGCACCGGATTAAACATCCATTAATGCTAACGAACGTCGCCAACTTAATCTTACCGATGGCAATGGTCGTTGCTGTTTATATATTCCTGCGTGGCCATAACTTACCCGGAGGAGGATTTATTGCCGGGCTTATTGCCGCATCTGCAATGATTCTTCAGTATGTTGCAAATGGCGTTGATTGGGTTAAAGAAAGATTCAATATTAATTATCAATCGCTCATGTCTATTGGGGTCATGACAGCAGCACTCACCGGCCTGGGAAGTTGGCTGTTCAATAAACCGTTCCTCACTAGCTGGTTTACATACTTGGACTGGCCTGTTGTCGGTAAATGGGAGTTTGCTACAGCACTCCTGTTCGACTTAGGCGTATTCCTGACGGTTATTGGCGCCACCATGATGATTTTAAGTAATTTCGGCAAAATGACGACACGCCATCGTCCAACTCACGAGGGCAACTAATGGAAACGTTATATTCAGTCACCGTCGGTATCCTTACAGCCTGTAGCGTCTTTCTTATTCTCAGAGGACGTTCTTTTCCGGTGGTCGTTGGAATCACGATGCTGTCTTATGCGGTTAATTTATTCTTATTTTCGACTGGCCGCTTAACGATAGATGGTGCACCAATACTTGGCACCAGTGACAGTTATGCTGACCCTTTGCCACAAGCGCTAGTACTAACAGCCATTGTCATCGGTTTCGCAATGACTGCTTATTCCATCATTCTTGCCGTAAGAACTCGAGGCGAAGTCGGCACAGATGAAGTCAGTGACAGCAACTCGGAGGATAACCGCTGATGTGGCATCAACACCTAGCGATACTTCCAATTCTTATTCCACTATTTACAGCACTATTGCAGTTGTTGCCATGGGGTGACCGGCCGCAGCCCAAAAGACGGGCAATTGGCCTTGCTGCGAGTATTCTGACACTGGTCGCGAGCACATTCCTCGTTATTGAAGTTAACTCTCAAGAAATGCTGGTCTACTTATTGGGTAATTGGGAAGCCCCTTTTGGCATTGTTCTTATGGTCGATAAGCTTAGCGCCATGATGATGCTGCTTACTGCCATACTTGCGCTTCCTGTACTTGTATATGGCTGCTACTCTGAAGACAATCTGGGCTCCCACTTCCATGCGCTCTTTCAGTTTCAGATAATGGGCATAATGGGTGCTTTCGCCACAGGTGACTTATTTAACCTGTTTGTTTTCTTCGAGGTTCTGCTCATATCTTCCTACGCTCTGCTTATGCACGGCGGAGGTAAGTTTAGAGTAAGAGCGACCCTTCACTATGTCTTACTGAACCTATTGGGTTCCGCTCTTTTCTTGATAAGCGTAGGAACCTTATACGGTGTCACCGGCACTTTGAACATGGCTGATATGGCCGTTAAAATACAGGCGTTGAGTGGCGATCAGGCGGTGCTCGCAAAAGCCGGTGCGCTTATGTTGCTCATCGTGTTTGGGTTAAAGGCTGCGTTACTGCCACTTCATTTTTGGCTACCGCAAGCATACTCGACAACCAGCGGCGTCGTTGCGGCTCTATTCGCAATAATGACGAAGGTTGGGATTTACTCAATCATTCGTGTCTATACATTGATATTCGGTGCCGACGCCAATGAGCTCGCCCTTATCGCCCACGACTGGTTGTGGGTAATGGGTTTATTAACTATGCTCGCAGGCGCCGTTGGTATATTAGCCGCTCGTGACCTTCGCTTAATGGTTGCCTACTTGGTTGTTATTTCTGTGGGAACCATATTGACGGCTTACAGCCTGTTCTCCACTCAGACAACCGGCGCTGCACTGTTTTATTTGATTCATTCAACATTTATAACAGGGGCACTGTTCCTTCTCGCCGATGTTATGGCATTTGAAAGGGGGAAGACCGCTTCCCGCATTGTATCGGGCAAAAAGATGGCGAACCACTCGACCTATGCAGTCATGTTCCTTGTGTCGGCCGTTGCCATCATTGGACTTCCCCCCCTCTCCGGTTTTGTGAGTAAATTAATGATTCTGGAATCGGCCAATGCGAACGGACATAACTTTTGGTTATGGGCTGCTATTATAGGCGCCACTTTCATTATGCTGGTGGCCGTTACTCGGGCAGGCAGTAAAATGATTTGGCACACGCTATCGGGAAAACCGTCCGATCAATCGGCGGCGTTGGGTAAGAGAGCCTCAATTGCCAGTCTATTATTGCTGTCATTATTGATGACTGTATTTGCAAACCCAATACAACAGTACACTCAATCAGTAGCTGAGCAACTTGAGCGTACGGAAGACTACCCAAACTGGGTTTTAGGATCACCGGAGGTGTCAGATGAATAAACTGTTACCGGCCCCCATGTTAAGCCTTTTTTTGCTGGTTATTTGGCTTTTATTGTTTAATTCTATCAGTGCTGGGGTGGTATTGTTGGGGCTTATCTTCGCCCTGCTTATTCCTATTTTGTTCAAGCCAGCCTGGCCAAGCTTTGTTAGAGTAAAAAAGCCGCACCTAGCCGTTATCTATTTCTTCATTTTGCTCTACGACATTATTATTGCGAACTTTAAAGTTGCGGCGCTAATTGTCGGCAAAAGACGCTCTATTACACCCGCATTTTTCGTTTTCCCGCTGGATATGAAAGAAGAACTGCCGGTAACCATTCTGGCAAGTACCATAACGCTGACGCCGGGTACCGTTTCTTGTGAAATCACTCGCGGGAGAAAAGGTATTTTGGTACACGCATTCTCGGAGGAAGACCCCAACGAGGTGATTAAAGTAATTCGTCACCGCTACGAGCGCCGATTAAAGGAGATATTCCAATGTTAGGTACCTTACTGCAAATTGCGTTTTTGCTGTTTAGCCTGGCAATCCTGATGAATTTCTGGCGTCTCATTAAAGGCCCTGATCTTCCCGACCGGATTTTAGCGTTAGATACTATCTACATAAATTCTCTGGCGTTGCTTTTATTGCTGGGTCTGTATCAAAACACTCAAACCTATTTCGAAGCCGCACTGCTCATCGCGATGTTTGGCTTTGTGGGCACTATTGCCGCAGGTAAGTTTCTCTTGCGCGGCGATCTTATAGAATAAAGGGTTCATATTATGGATGCGTTAAACGAATTACCCGTATGGAGTCAGTGGCTAGTCGGCTTCTTTATTCTACTGGGCGCTGTTTTTGCGTTTATCGGCTCTTTAGGGCTTGCGGTTCTGCCTGACTTTTTTACGCGACTTCATGCACCAACAAAAAATACGACCTTAGGTATTGGTGGTATTGTTATCGCCACTATCATTGTCATGAGCTTACAAAACGGACTGTCTTTGAGTGAGCTACTTATTGCGATTTTTCTATTCTTAACCGCACCGATTAGTGCACACATCATGGCCAAGGCAGCGTTACACACAGAGCTCCAGATGTTTCATAAAACGAGAGATTATCGTAAAGAAGGTGATGCTTACGAGCATGAAAAAACCGACTCTTAAGAGTCGGTTTTTGATATCTTAAAACGTCAGTTCGGTTTAGAAATAATAACCAAAGTTAATATTAAAACGGTTATTAACCTCACCACCATCTGTCGCTATATTGCCGCCAATAAACGGTTGGTTTTTTGCTCTAACGAAGTCGACATAAGTATAAAAACCACCGCCGGCTGCGACAGCTACACCTAAGACATTCATCCAGGTATCGTCTTGATAACCAGCTTTATCAGTAATGATGCTGTGGTCATTATAGAATGTCAGGCTGGTAATTGGACCAATTTCTACAGGCAAGGTGTAGGCTACGTTACCTGTGTAGATTTTTGCCTCGGTTGGAATCGCGTCGTAGTAAGCATAAGCTCCCATATAAACGCCCGTATTCTCAACGTCTAGGTCATACTCATAGTCCGCATATTGAAGTTGAACATTCCATGGACCGTTGTTGTAGTTACCGTGCGCGCCCCACGCAAACCGATTACCCACGTTTTGGTTTTCGAATTGCTGTAACGCAGAGAAGCCATCCGCCGCGCTCCCGGAGTAATAATTGTTACCTTGCGCTGATAAACCAAGTTCTAAATTATGGTCATCACTAAAGGTAAAAATACGTGCGCCGCGTAATGCATAACTATTGCTCTCACCGATTGGCAACGCCGGCGTGTCATAAGCGCCTTGCCCCGGTGCACGAATACCGACCGTGTCATAGTTATAACGAGCTGTGCGGTCGCTGGTAGAGCCATCAACACCGCCTTGCTCGTCTGACTTATGATAAGCAATATCAAAGTGCCAGTCGTCGCTACGGTAGCGTAAACGAACACCGTTGTCGTGCTCGTCTTCTAAACCAACGTAAAAGGTAGAGTTAAAGAAATAACTGTGGGAGTTATAAGGCATATTGCCGAAAGGTACTTTCACCACACCCACCTGACCTTGCCAGTTGTCAGTGAAGTTGTAACCGAACCACGCATGTTTAACCACATCCATATAATGGAACCAGCGGTACTCAGCAGATAAAATCACGTCACCAATTTCGCCGTCGAAGTTAAGACGGAAGATATCAAAATCTAAGTCTCCGCCACGATTTTCATTGCCTGAGTTATAGTCGTTATATTCGTATTGGAAACGCACTGCGCCATGAATTTTAATCGGCCAGTTTTCATTCTCTTCCGTTTTTTTCTCAAGTTTGTCTAAGCGAGCTTGAACGCCTGTATCATAGGCGACGGTACGGGTGTTTGTTGTCTCTTTTGCTGCTGTATCTTTATTCACTTCGCGCTTTTCAACAACAACGAGTTTTTCTTTTTCCTCCTGCTCCTTTTCTGCCAAACGTTTTTCAAGCTCAGCGAGACGCTCTTTTAGTGCTTGAATTTCATCTTTGACGGAGCCTCCATCTTGCGGAGCGGCAAGCACCGGAGACGCAGCAAGCATAGTTGCCGCTAAGAAAAGACTTTTAGACATAGATGTCTCCTTACAGGTAAGGCGTAATAACTACGCTATTTATCTGAAATAATTCTATTTTAAATTCAGATATTTGTACTTACTAAGTAAAGGTTTAGATCAAAAAAAAGGCCTCCGCAAGGGAGGCCTTTTTATTTTCTACTTCGTTATCTGCGTTTAGACAACAGTTGCACGCTCTACAATTTCAACCAATGTCCAAGATTTGTTCTTAGACAGAGGACGACATTCGCGAACAATCACGGTATCGCCCTGTTTAACTTGGTTGTCTTCGTCATGCGCGTGTACCTTAGTTGTACGCGTGATGTACTTCCCGTATACCGGGTGCTTTACACGACGTTCAACAGCTACAGTGATGGTTTTATCCATCTTATCGCTGACAACTTTGCCTTGCAGAGTACGAACACGTTTTTCTTCAGCCATTACGCACCTGCCTTCTCATTTAAGATGGTTTTAACACGTGCGATATTGCGACGCACTTGTTTCATCATGTGAGTCTGATTCAGCTGACCAGTTGCCGCCTGCATGCGCAGATTAAACTGCTCACGACGTAGGTTCAGCAATTCTTCTTGCAGCTGCTCAACGGTTTTTTCTTTCAGTTCACTTGCTTTCATCACATTACCGTCCGAGTCACAAAGGTTGTTTTGAAAGGCAGTTTACGTGCCGCTAAGCGGAACGCTTCACGTGCCAACTCTTCAGGAACACCGTCCATTTCATACAGAACGCGACCTGGTTGAATCTGAGCAACCCAGTATTCAACGTTACCTTTACCTTTACCCATACGAACTTCTAAAGGCTTCTTGGTAATAGGTTTGTCTGGGAATACGCGGATCCAGATTTTACCCTGACGCTTAACGTGACGAGTCATTGCACGACGGCCGGCTTCGATTTGACGTGCAGTCATACGACCACGGTCAGTTGCTTTTAAACCGTATGAACCGAAGCTGACTTTGTTACCAGACTGCGCCAGACCACGGTTGCGGCCTGTGTGAACCTTACGGAATTTTGTACGCTTAGGTTGTAACATATCGTCTCTCCTTACTTACGGTTTTTGCCGCGCTTAGGAGCTGGCTTTTCTTCTGTTGGCAGGCCACCTAAAACCTCGCCACGGAAAATCCAGACCTTCACACCGATGATACCGTAAGTGGTGTTCGCTTCTGAAGTCGAGTAATCAATATCCGCACGTAATGTGTGCAGAGGTACACGACCTTCACGATACCACTCAGTACGTGCGATTTCTGCGCCGCCTAAACGACCGCTAACTTCAACTTTGATACCTTTAGCACCTAAGCGAATAGCGTTCTGTACAGCACGCTTCATTGCACGACGGAACATAACTCGACGCTCTAACTGACCAGCAATGTTGTCAGCAACAAGCTGTGAATCCAGTTCAGGCTTACGTACTTCAGAGATATTGATTTGCGACGGCGCGCCAGTCAATTTCTGAACTTCTTTACGCAGCTTTTCTACGTCTTCACCTTTCTTACCGATAACAACGCCAGGACGCGCAGTGTGAATAGTCACACGAACACTCTTAGCTGGGCGTTCAATTACGATACGAGACACTGATGCGTTACGCAGTTCTTTTGTCAGGAACTTACGTACCTGATGGTCACTGTGTAGGTTATCAGCAAACTCATTTGTATTCGCATACCAGGTTGCATTCCATGGTCTGGAGATACCTAGGCGAATACCATTAGGATGTACTTTCTGACCCATAATTTATCTCCTAGCTATCCGACACGACCACAGTAATGTGGCTGGTGCGCTTAAAGATACGATCGGCACGGCCTTTCGCACGTGGCTTGATGCGCTTCATTGTTGGACCTTCGTCTAAAAAGATCTTAGCAACTTTCAGCTCATCGATGTCCGCACCTTCGTTGTGCTCCGCGTTCGCGATTGCTGACTCTAAAACTTTCTTAATTAAGCCAGCAGCTGCTTTCGGGCTGTATGCCAGGATATCCAGCGCTTTTTCTACTGGAAGTCCACGGATTTGGTCTGCGACCAAACGGCCCTTTTGAGCAGAAACGCGGGCAAATTGGTGTTTAGCAATTGCTTCCATCACTCTCTACCTCTTACCGTTTCTTCGCTTTCTTATCAGCAGCATGGCCGCGATAAGTACGGGTTGGTGCGAATTCGCCCAGTTTATGACCGATCATTTCGTCTGAGACGAAAACCGGAACGTGTTGACGACCGTTGTGAACAGCGATAGTCAAACCGATCATATCAGGGATGATCATTGAACGACGGGACCAAGTTTTAATTGGCTTTTTATCCCCGGCTTCCAACGCTTTCTCCACCTTATTTAGCAGGTGAAGGTCAATAAATGGACCTTTTTTAAGAGAACGTGGCATGTTTAATCCTCAACTCTTATTTGTTGCGACGACGTACGATAAATTTATCAGTACGCTTGTTCTTACGGGTTTTGTAGCCCTTGGTCGGCGTGCCCCATGGACTTACAGGGTGACGACCACCAGAAGTACGGCCTTCACCACCACCATGTGGGTGATCAACTGGGTTCATCGCCACACCACGTACGGTAGGACGAATACCACGCCAGCGGTTTGCACCGGCTTTACCCAATTGACGCAGCATGTGTTCTGCGTTACCAACTTCACCAAGAGTAGCGCGGCCTTCAGCTTGAACACGACGCATTTCACCAGAGCGCAGGCGAATGGTTACATAAGCACCATCACGCGCCAAAATTTGGCAATATGCACCAGCTGAACGAGCCATCTGCGCACCTTTACCAGGCTGTAACTCAACAGCATGCACAACACTACCCACTGGGATATTACGCATTGGCAACGTGTTACCTGGTTTGATAGGCGCATCTGAACCAGATTGAATGCGGTCACCCACGTTCAAGTTCTTAGGCGCTAAAATGTAACGGCGTTCACCGTCTGCATACAGAACCAAAGCAATGTTTGCTGAACGGTTCGGATCGTATTCAATACGTTCCACTTTTGCAGGAATGCCGTCTTTATTACGTTTGAAGTCGACAATACGGTAGTGGTGTTTGTGACCACCGCCGATGTGACGAACCGTAATACGACCGTTATTGTTACGACCACCAGATTTGCTGTTCTTTTCCAGCAATGGTGCGTAAGGCTTGCCTTTATACAGTTCCTGACCAACGACTTTTATCTTGTGGCGTTGACCCGGAGACGTAGGCTTACTTTTAACTACAGCCATGTTTATTCCTCCTGTTACTCAGCGCCGCCAGCGAAGTCAATGTCAGCACCTTCTTTCAAGGCAACATACGCTTTTTTCCAGTCGCTACGTTTTCCGAAACGGAAACCGGTACGCTTGGTTTTACCCTTCACGTTGACGGTACGTACGTTTTTGACTTCAACTTCAAAAAGTTTTTCGACAGCTGCTTTGATTTCGGCTTTTGTCGCATCAACAGCTACTTTGAATACAACCGTGTTGTTGTCTTCAGCAGTCATTGTCGACTTTTCCGAAACGTGAGGTGCTACAATCACATTAAGCAAACGTTCTTCGCGCATCATGATAACACCTCCTCAAGCTGCTTGACGGCGTCTGCAGTCATCAATACTTTTTCGAAAGCAATCAGACTGACAGGGTCAATACCCTGAACGTCACGCACGTCTACTTTATGCAAGTTGCGAGACGCTAAAAATAGGTTCTCGTCAACTTCTTTGGTTACGATTAACACATCGTTCATATCCATTTCTTTTAGCTTTGCAGCCAGTTGCTTCGTCTTTGGCTCTTCAACACCAAATTTTTCAACAACAACCAAACGCTCTTGGCGAATGAGTTCAGAAAGGATGCTTTTAATCGCACCACGGTACATTTTCTTGTTAACTTTCTGGCTGTGGTTTTGCGGTTTAGCCGCAAACGTTGCACCACCAGAACGCCAAATTGGACTACGGATAGTACCCGCACGAGCACGACCAGTCCCTTTTTGACGCCAAGGTTTCTTACCGCCACCTGCTACTTCAGAACGAGTCTTCTGAGCTTTAGTGCCCTGACGAGCACCTGCAGCGTATGCTACAACTACTTGATGGACAAGGGCTTCATTAAACTCACGTCCAAAGGTAGCTTCGGAAACCTCAAGAGCGCCTTTTGCGTCTTTCAATGTTAATTCCATCACTATTCTCCTCAGACGTTATGCCTTGACCGCAGGTTTAACGATAACATCACCACCGGTAGCTCCCGGTACCGCACCTTTGATTAATAAAAGGTTACGCTCTGCATCGACTCGAACAAGTTCAAGTGATTGCGTAGTGACTTGTTCATTACCCATTTGGCCAGCCATTTTCTTGCCTTTGAATACCTTACCAGGCGACTGGTTTTGACCGATTGAACCCGGTGCACGGTGAGCCAATGAGTTACCGTGAGTAGCGTCTTGCGTACGGAAATTCCAGCGCTTAACAGCACCAGCAAAACCTTTACCTTTAGAGGTACCAGTAACGTCTACTTTCTTAACTTCTGCCAAAACTTCAACAGTCAGCTCTGCACCAACTGCGTAGTCTTCGCCTTCGCCATTTTCCAGGCGGAATTCCCAAAGACCACGACCTGCCTCTGTACCAGCTTTAGCGTAATGACCTGCTAAAGGCTTGGTTACACGGCTTGCTTTCTTCTCGCCTGTGGTCACTTGAAGGGCACGATAACCGTCTGTGTCCTCAGATTTAACCTGAGTCACACGGTTCGCCAGCACTTCGATCACAGTAACAGGAACAGAAGCGCCGTCTTCCTGGAAGACACGCGTCATTCCTACTTTACGACCGACTAGACCTATAGCCATTGTTAAAACCTCTCGTGTGTAATCCTATTACTGCCCACTTAACCCAAGCTGATTTGTACATCAACACCAGCTGCCAAATCTAAACGCATAAGCGCGTCTACGGTTTTGTCAGTTGGGTCCATGATGTCAATCAGACGCTTGTGGGTGCGGATTTCGTACTGGTCACGCGCGTCTTTATTCACGTGTGGAGAAATCAGCACGGTGAAGCGTTCTTTCCGTGTTGGCAGTGGGATAGGACCACGTACCTGAGCACCAGTGCGTTTTGCAGTTTCTACGATCTCTGCAGTTGACTGGTCGATCAGACGGTGATCGAACGCTTTCAAACGAATCCGAATTCTTTGATTAGCCATAAATAAATCAAAGCCTCAATAAAAAGAGCATTTAAAAAAGAGCACAGAAAATCGCAACCTCCCTGGCACATACCGGGGGTGCGATATTCTACGTCAACCGTTCAGTCCCCAATCGGGACTGTTGTCGAACCCCAATAAATAAAAAGCTTGCGCTGAAAATTTATGGAGTGGCCGCGAATTATACGGATTCACGGCCTTTTGTCAAGGCTTAAAAGCTCTTAATTAGTGTGCCTCGGCGTAGTCTTCGACAGCCTTCCAGACACGCATTAAGTTTTCGCCCAGAATCATCTGGATTTCTTTTTCAGAGTAACCTCGGTCGAGCAATCCCTGAACCAGGTTTGGGTAATCGGAAACATCCTTTAGCCCAACCGGTAAGGAATCTCCAACGCCATCATAGTCTGAACCAATACCAATATGTTCGACGCCGATGAGCTCTTTTACATGATCGATATGGTCTAAGACAGTTTCCAGTGTAGCAAACGGATACGGGTTATTTGCTTCAATTTCGGCGATGCGGCGCTTTGCTTCCTCACTGTCTTCTCCGAATTGCTCTTTTACTGCGTTGATGCGCTTTTTCATCATATCGCGGTAACGATTCGCCTGCTTCGCCAAAAATGAAGAGCCAAAGTTAATTTGAATGACCCCTTCGTTCTCAGCCAAAGCTTTTAGCATATCGTCGCTCATATTTCGTTCGAAGCCTGGCGTGTACTTACGTAACGATGAATGAGAAGCAATGACGGGTACCTCACTAATTTCAACCGCCTGATAGAATGCATCATCAGAGATGTGAGACACATCGACCATGACGCCGACTTTATTCATTTCCTTTACCAGCTTTTTTCCGAAAGGACTGAGACCGTTCCATTTACGGCGAATATCATAAGACGAGTCAGAAATATGATTTGATAACGAGTGCGCTAGAGTAATATAGCGAATACCGCGCTCGTAAAACATGTGTAGGTTATCGAGATCCCCTTCGATAGGGGTTCCGTTCTCCATTCCGAGCGCTATCGACATTAAGCCTTTTTCTTTGTTTTCGCGAATATCTTCTGTGCTGTATGCCATGGCAAACTTGTCCGGCGCACGAGCGACCAAAGCTTCCATACCGTCTATTAGTTCATGCGCCAACTGAATACTGCCGCCACTTTCTTCATAAGATGCCGGTATATAAATGGACATAAATGGCGCATCGAGCCCACCTTCTACCGCTCGTGGGTAGTCGAAGTCACCGTCTTCAGTTGCAACAGATACATCGTCCCACTTGTCACGGATACGATACGGAACATCAATATGAGTATCGATAAGTAAATACTCATGCGCCAAATCAATTGCTTTTTCAGAAGCCTGATATTGTGTTTCTTGTTCGTTAGATGATGATTGGCTGGCGGTTGCACAACCCGTTACAGCAACCAAAACGGATGCGGCAAGTAATGACTTTAACATGCGTATTCCTCGTTATTGTTTTTAGAGATATACGCAGATTAGCAAAAGTCTACCCTTGTCGCATCATTGATGCGCTCAATCCCATTGCAGCTCCGATAACTAACGTCCCTATTACTGGAGCTGCCAGCCAGCCAACCCACCAAGGCTCAAAGATAATCATATGTCACCTTATTGGACTTGCTTAGCTTTAGTATCTTCTGGCTGCTCACTTTTAGCTGGCTCTGCAGCAGCTACCTCGAAAGAAAGCGCTTCTGAGGCCCACTCTTGCATAGATGACACTGCGGTTTCCTTAATCAACTGAAGACCTTCAATTGTCATTTGCGTGACTTGGGCTTGTATTTCTTCCGAAAGAGATGTTTCTTGCTTGTCTGAAGCAAAAGCAGATGAACTGAACAACATAACACCGCTGACTGCACCGATAATTAACGCTTTCATGATTTTCTCCTTTGAATTAGTCATTGCGTTAGTTAAGTCGCTATAAGTAATTCAAAGGTTGTGCCAAAACTTTAAACCCATGAAAAATATAGGTTTTATTGTTTCCTCATGCAAATCACGTTAACTTTCAGTGGTGAAATAGACCACTTTTTGGTGAGTTTTTTATAAAGGTGTGAGCGATTTACTTCATTAACTCGCTCATCGTCTTTTTATGATCATTTTTGAAATCTAACGCGCCGTTTAAAAGTGATTCTCCACTTTGCGCTTTAGGCCCTTTAACGCTCAGATACTGACGCCAGCGTTTACCACCCGGAAGTCCCTGAAACAGACCCAGCATATGTCTAACCACATGCCATGCTCTACCGCCATTGGCTATGTGCTGATTCACATATGGGATCATCGTGTGGACTACGTCTTCTCGCGTCAATGAATGCGCTTGTTTACCAATAAGCGCATCGAACGTCGTTAGCAACCAAGGGTTCTGATAGGCGGCCCTGCCTACCATAACGCCATGCATATGTTGCAAATGTTCAGTTATCGCTTCGGCAGTTGTGATACCGCCATTAATTGCCACCGGTAAACTGTTATAGCGTTCCTGTGCTTTATACACCCGGTCATATTGTAGTTCCGGAATGTCTCTATTCTCTTTCGGACTTAACCCCTGAAGCCAAGCTTTTCGAGCATGCAAGGTGAGTTGATCTGCCCCGGCTTCTACAACCGCATCAGTAAACGCATACAGAAAGTCATCGTTGTCGTGCTCATCGATACCTAACCGAGTTTTGACCGTTACAGGAATGTCGACCGCTTGCTTCATTGCTTTCACGCATTCTGCAACGACCTTCGGCTCTGCCATTAAACACGCCCCAAAGCTACCATTTTGAACACGATCCGACGGACATCCGACATTGATATTAATTTCATCATAACCGCGCTCCTGAGCCAAAGCAGCACACTGTGCCATGTCTGCCGGCTGAGAGCCCCCTAATTGCAAAGCGACCGGATGTTCTTCTTCGTTATATGCCAGAAAGTCCTGACGACCATGAATAATGGCACCAGTAGTAACCATTTCGGTATAAAGCAGCGTTTCCTTCGTCAGCAAACGATGAAAGTACCGGCAGTGGCGATCGGTCCAATCCAGCATAGGGGCTACGGATAATCGGTAATTGTACGCTGTTGCCACTACTTATATTCCTTATTTGTTACTACGTTACGAAGCGCAACATTCTACCGTAAAGATGTGTGTTTATCAGCATCGAAATTGAGATGTCTCAAGCCTCTTACAGCTTGTAGCAAAAGCCTTTCACTTAACGACAAAACTCACTACAATGGCGTTAACTTTTTTTAAATATTCAGGCTAATGACTCGTCAAGAAGCACAACGACTAATTCGAAAAGCTGAAGTTCTTTGTCAAAAACGAGGAGCAAGGCTAACCACCGCCCGACGTGAGGTTTTCGCTATTTTAGCTGAACACTCTGGATCAATTGGCGCTTATGACTTACTCGATGAGCTTCGGGAAGTGATGCCAAACGCCAAGCCGCCTACTATTTACAGGGCACTGGACTTTCTCCAGGAACAAGGCTTTGTTCATAAAATAACCTCTTCTAACAGCTTTGTGCTGTGTACTCATTTCGATCATCAACACCCTGTACAAATGCTTATTTGTGATTCCTGCGGCGATGTCCAGGAAATTCAATCGGAAGGAGTTTACGACGAGCTAAAGCACCAAGCGGAAGCTCAAGGTTTTAAGGTTGAACAGCAAACCATTGAAGCACATGGCTTGTGCACGAAATGCCATTAGAATAAAAACTAAACAGGTCTTTACTATGAAGTTATATAATTATGCGTTAACCGCAACGGTTTTATTGGCTGCCAGCCAAGCAAGCCATGCCCAGGCGTTTGAAGACAAGTTTCGTCAACTCAATGACGACAAGTTTCGCAGCCCTAATGTTTATCGAACAGCTTCAGGCGCTCCGGGACATGAGTATTGGCAGCAAGAGGCTGACTATCATATCAAGGTGCAACTGGATGATGAAAACCAAAGCATTACCGCACAAAGTACTATTACTTACACCAATAATTCCCCTGATACCTTACGCTACCTGTGGGTTCAATTGGATCAAAACCGGTTCCGAAAAGACTCCATAGGTCCTCAATCAGACAGCACCAGCAAGCCGGAGCGCATCAGCTTTTCCCGCATGGAAAGCATGATGACACAGGAGAGTTTTCCAGCCGGTTATGAGCTGACAGAAATTAGCTATGACAACGGTGATCCGCTGGCTCATTATGTCAACGACACAATGCTGCGTTTGGACTTAGATGAGCCACTAAAAAGTGGTGAAAGCGTTACTTTTAATATCAATTGGGCTTTCAACATTATTGAAGCGGACGTACTCGGCGGTCGTGGCGGTTACGAATACTTCGAAGACGATGGTAATTACCTGTATGAAATGGCCCAGTGGTTCCCTCGCATGGCCGCTTACTACGATGTTGAGGGTTGGCAGAATAAACAATTCATTGGTAATGGTGAGTTTGCTTTAGAGTTTGGTGACTACCGCGTTGAAATTACGGTTCCCGCCGATCACATTGTTGCGTCAACTGGCGTACTGCAAAACCCCAAAGAGGTATTAACATCAACCCAGCGTCAGCGTCTTGAGTTAGCGAGAGGCTCAGATAAGCCTGTAAAAATTGTGACTCAAGAAGAAGCCCTGGAGAACGAAAAAGAAGGCACAGACGATACCAAAACCTGGATCTTCGAAGCGGACAAAGTGCGTGACTTTGCCTGGGCTTCTTCTCGCAAATTTATTTGGGATGCGCAGGGCTATAAGAAAAATGACACTGATGTTTTAGCAATGTCATTTTATCCAGAAGAAGGTAATCCACTTTGGGAACGCTATTCAACGGCCTCAATTCTTCACACCATTGAGCACTACAACGACTATAGCTTCGACTATCCATACCCTGTCGCTATATCTGTGAACGGGCCTGTTGGTGGTATGGAATACCCAATGATCACTTTCAATGGGCCTCGTCCTTATGTAGATGAAGACACTGGCAATAAGTACTACTCGGAGCGCACAAAGTACGGTCTGATTTCAGTCATCATCCACGAGATTGGCCATATTTACTTCCCAATGATCGTTAACACTGACGAGCGTCAGTGGACATGGATGGACGAAGGTATTAATACCTATCTACAGTTCTTAGCCGAGCAAAAATGGGAAAAGGACTATCCATCATGGCGCGGTGAACCTAGAAACATAACGAGTTATATGGCAAGCGCAAACCAAATGCCGATTATGACGAATTCAGAGTCTATCCTTCAGTTCGGCAACAACGCCTATGGTAAACCTGCAACCGCACTTAATATTTTGCGTGAAACCATTGTTGGACGAGAACTGTTCGACTTCGCTTTCCGCGAATATGCCTACCGCTGGAAGTTTAAACGCCCTACACCAGAAGATTTATTCCGCACACTTGAGGATGCCTCTGGTGTTGATCTGGACTGGTTTTGGAGAGGCTGGTTCTACTCTACTGATCATGTCGATATTGCATTGGACAACGTGCACTTGCTAACCGTAAACACGAAAGATCCAGAGATAGAGAAAGCTTGGCAGCAACAGCAAAAAGAACAGGAGCCGACGTCGTTAACCACTAAGCGTAACGCTGACGTTAATTATAAAATACATCAACAACCTCACTTAGCCGACTTCTATAATGAGCATGACGAGTTCACCGTCACTAATGCCGACAGAAATGAATACAATGAACTGTTAAAAGGTTTAAGTGATGAGCAAAAAGAAATGCTCAAAAATGGCAGTAATTTCTATGTGCTCGACTTTTCAAACCACGGCGGTTTAGTCATGCCAATTCTGCTCGATCTGCACTATGAGGACGGAAGCAAAGAGCACGTTCGCATTCCAGCAGAAATATGGCGCCGTTCACCAGAGGAAGTCAGTAAGTTATTAATACGCGATAAAACCCTAACTCAGGTTGTTGTTGACCCTAACTGGGAAACCGCTGATGTTGATACAACGAATAACTACTGGCCTGCTCGTGCCATTCCGTCAAGAATTGAACTGTTTAAGCGCGATGACCGTAAAGACAGTTTGATGGAGCGTTACGACGAAAAGTTGAAGTCTGATGATGAAAGCTAAAGTCTTTATTGCTTTACTAGTTGTTGTGCTGACGCTTCCGGCGTTGGCACACCGTTATTTTTTTGGACTGACTGAAATAAGCAGTAACCTAAATACAGGTGCCGTAGAGTTTGTTCACCAATATACGTTACATGATGTTCAACATGCGTTAAGCAAGCTCGCGGGCGAACGGTTTAGCCTTGATAAAGAGAATGCAGAAGCGGTATTAAAGCGCTGGGTTACCGATAATTTCTCAGTCAAAAATGTCGATGGCAAAAAGGTGGAGCTGACATGGGTTGGTTTTGAGGCTGACTATCAGAAAATATGGGTCTACCAAGAGCTTCCTGCGCAAAAAAATTTATGCGGTTGGGAGGTTTCTAATACCCTGTTATTCGACACTTTTTCCGCACAAGTCAACACCATTAACATTGTTGATGAATACGGAAACCGCAGTCTGATATTAACGGATGAAAACAGAACTGATATTATCAACTGCCAGAAAGAGAGTAAGGATTAAATAATGAATGCCGAGTTTGTAAACCCATTTCTTCAAGCGTTGCAAAATGTCTTGTCGATGATGGCACAAATGGAATTGAAACCGGGCAAGGCTCAGTTAAAGAAGGACGAGTATGCTCGTGGCGATGTATCCGGGATTATCGGCATGGTAGGCCCTCAAGTAAAAGGATCATTTTCTATTTCTTTTGAAGAGAACCTTGCTTGTGAAATTATGAATAAAATGCTTGGTGAATTACCTGATAGCATTAACGAAGATGTCTGTGACATGGTTGGTGAAATTACCAATATGGTTACGGGGGCGCCAAGAAGACGTTAGGCGAAAACGGTTACGACTTTGATATGGCCACCCCAATCGTTGTGTCAGGGAAAGACCATACCATTTCGCACAAGTCAGAAGGCTCTAAGCTTATAATGCCGTTCAACCACGTTGCGGGCAAAGCCTACATCGAGATTTGCTTCGACAAAATCAAGTGATTGAAACCGGCGGCTAGTAACGGTCGTCGTCTGCTGCACGGGCATAATTATCAAATCGGGATAAGTGCCCGTGAAACTTCAAGTCTACCTTACCAATAGGTCCGTTACGTTGTTTACCGATAATAATCTCGGCCATTCCTTTTTCAGCTGAGTCCGGATGATAAACTTCGTCCCGGTAAATAAACATGATCACGTCCGCGTCCTGTTCTATTGAGCCTGACTCACGCAAGTCCGAATTCACGGGGCGTTTATCTGAGCGTTGCTCAAGTGAACGGTTTAGCTGCGAAAGCGCAACGACCGGAACCTTAAGTTCTTTAGCAAGCGACTTTAATGAACGTGATATCTCCGCAATTTCCAACGTTCGGTTTTCAGACATCCCGGGCACCGTCATTAACTGAAGGTAATCCACCATAATCATCGAAATACCTTTATGCTCTCGATAAACCCGTCTCGCACGAGAACGAACCTCGTTCGGCGTAAGACCCGACGAGTCATCGATATAGATATTATTTCTGTCATTTAGCATGTTCATCACGGATGCGATTCGAGCCCAGTCATCATCTTCTAGTTTGCCAGTTCGAACCTTATTCTGATCGACACGGCTTAACGACGCCAGCATACGCATCATCAGCTGTTCAGCTGGCATTTCTAAGCTAAAAACTAAGACCGGTTTGTCATCATTAAGCGCTATGTTTTCAGCTAGGTTCATTGCAAAGGTGGTTTTACCCATTGAGGGTCGCGCAGCAACAATGACTAAGTCTGAAGGCTGCAAACCGGCTGTCATTTGATCTAGATCTGTGAAGCCAGTCGATACACCGGTAACGCCATTGTTATTCTTAAGCTTACTCAGCTGCTCTATTTTGCTAACGGTTCGCTCCAGAATTTGATTAATACCCTGGGGCCCTTCACTGGAGCTGACACGTTTTTCAGCAATCTGCAAAACTTTGGTCTCAGCTTCGTCTAATAACTGCGCGCTGGTTCGCCCCTGGTTATCATAGCCCGCTTCAACGATTTCATTAGCGGCGCCTATCATGTCCCGGACAATGGCCCGTTCTCTCACAATATTTGCGTAAGCTAGTATATTTGCGGCACTAGGTGTGTTCTTGGCAATTTCACCAAGATAGGCAAAACCACCAACCTGCTCTAGTTCACCACCGCTTTCCAATAGCTCAGAGACCGTAACCAAGTCCATTGGTTGACTGCGCTGAGCCAACTCGTTCATCGCTTTAAATATTAGCCGGTGAGCACGATGGTAGAAATCATCAGCAATAATACTTCCGGAAACACGATCCCATGCGTCGTTGTCGAGCATAAGCCCGCCTAAAACCGACTGCTCCGCCTCAATTGAATGCGGTGCTGAGCGCAATGCTTCAACGGATGCGTCTCGTTTCTTTGCTGTCTCTGCCATCGAAAAACCTAAGATAGGAAATAAAAAAGAGGGGAGTACTATACAAAATCCCCTCTTAATTAGAAAGCTCGTTTGCGCTCTAAGCTACTCTTTGCTTAACGTTATTTCTCCGCTAACAGTCGTTGCCGTAACGTCGGAGGTCGCATTACCAACTTTAAACTCTAACGCCGAAGACGGGCCCCATTCTGCTTTTTCTACTTTGTCATCCGTTAGACGGTTTTTTATCTTTCCGCCCGCATTCGATTTAATTGAGAAGTTAGCATGCAAATCACCTCTCCAACCAAAATCAACGTCGCCACTGACAGACTTGGCCTCAACCCGAGCTGATTCAGCCAGTTCAGCAATTAACTGAGCATCGCCACTGACTGTCGTCATTTTCGTCTTATTCAAGACGCCTAAGGTGGCATTAATATCCCCGGACACGGTCTGCAACGTCACCTCAGAAAGACGGTTCGACTCCACCGTTATATCGCCGCTAACTGCTTGGTATGAACCTTCAGTGGATTTATTGTCAGTATCGGTAATGTCGCCGCTAACCGTTTCAAAACTGCCATTGCCACTCATATTTTTTGCGGTAATATCACCGCTGACCGTTTTTAGATGAGCTGGCCCGCTAATGTTATGAATAACAATGTTGCCACTCACCAAGCGTACGTCAAAGTCATTTGTAAAACCTGCCGCGGTAACATCCATAGAAACGCCTTTAATATCGATATCCATTGAGTCCGGCGCGTAAACTTTTAAGTCAGAGCCTTCAGAGCTCGAGGAAGAAAAACTGAACCCCTTATTTTGAGGCGTTTTTACTTCAATATAAACGGTGTTACCACGCTGTTCGAAAATGAAATCTTCGGCGTCTTCATCAAGAGTTCCTACCACTCTGACGGTATCGCTGTCAGAAGTGAGCAATTCCAGTTTCCCGCGCATATTATCGATAGACAGCCGGCTGGTTGGTGACACCGCCAATTCCTTATCGACGGCATCTTGTGCTAAAGCCGATGACGTTATTAAAAGCAAAGCACTACTCAGTAAAGTAATGAACGTTTTCATGACATTCTCCTGGTTAAATTTCCTGAAGTTGTTTTGTTTTCGGTTGATACGACTGATTTATCAAGTTCAGTTCCTGTTGATTGACCCAAATAAGTAAATCCAGCAACTCTGGTTCAGAACGACTGTTTTTTAAAGCGCGTGTTATTTCGTCTCGGGCCATTTCCAACTCGTCTAGCTCACTTAGCAGTTGACTGTCGTCATACTGATAACCGGCTTGCTGATAGCCTGTTCTAAGTTGCGCTACCTGTTGTTTCTGGTCATTGTTTATCTTCTGCGCAATTTTATACAATGCCGATGTCGGTTGATTAAGCTCATTAACACTCAATTGCCAGCCACCCAGAAAAGTCAGAATGGCTAAGCTTGCAGCAACGGCTCCATACCAGAATGCTCGCACGGGCTTCGTCACATTCCTTTTTAACTGAATGCGCGACTCAACACCTGGCCATAAGTCTTTCTGTGGTCCCGGAGCCTTACCATTCATTTGCTCTATTAAGCTTTCTAACGTCGTTTTCTGGTTGTTGTTACTCATTTTCCAGCCACTCCTCAAGACTTTTTCTGGCACGGTGAAACTGAGCCTTACTCGTTCCTAAGGCAATTCCCAGAACATTCGCAATTTGTTGATGCGGCGCACCTTCTAACGCGTGTAACACAAACACCTGACGTGCCTGCTCCGGCAACCTGAATAACAGTGTATCCAATCGACTCAAGTCGGCATCACCTTTATCCGATGGCTCTACGCTGTCTTTTGACGAGTTTTTAAAGCGTTGAAACCATCGTTTTTGCCGACGTAACTCACTCAGGCAAATATGACTCGTGACACTGTACAACCATGTACTAAATTTTGACTCGAAGCGGAAGCTGCTCAGCTTCTCCCACAGCTGTACAAATACTTCCTGAGTTAAGTCATCAGCCATTACGCGGTCGCCACACAAACGGAACACCAGCCCATAAACATGGTTTAAATGTCGCTCATACAGTCGCTTGAACGCGCTAACATCACCATTTATTGCCTCAATGATGTCCTGCTCATCGGGGTCTGATTGCACTGTTGTCTCCGTCGCTTCTATTATTATTTAGGGTTTAGACGTTTGCCGAACCAGAAAGGTTTACATGAGATTTTTGATTGGCAAAAAAAAAGCTGCCCGAAGGCAGCTTTTCAAGTCGTTTATTGGCTGATATTACTCAGCAGCAACAACTTTCAGAGTGATATTTGCGAATACATCAGCATGCAAGTGCAATTCGATGTCAAATTCGCCTACTTCACGGATAGTTCCGTGAGGCATTAATACTTCGCTCTTCTTCACTTCAACGCCAGCAGAAGTTACTGCATCAGCAATGTCGCGAGTACCGATTGAGCCAAATAATTTACCTTCATCACCCGCTTTCGATTCAATAACAACCGCATCTAACGCGTTGACTTTTTCAGCGCGCGCTTCTGCAGCGGCTAAGTCGTCAGCTAATTTAGCTTCGTACTCAGCACGGCGTTGTTCGAACAGCTCGATGTTGCTTTTAGTTGCAGGTACTGCTTTTCCCTGAGGGAAAAGGAAGTTACGTGCATAACCAGATTTCACGCTTACTTGATCGCCAAGGCTTCCCAAGTTAGCAATTTTGTCTAATAAAATGATGTTCATTTTCTCGCTACCTCTACTTTTGGTAATCGAACCGCGCTAGCTTACTGATGTGAATCAGTATAAGGCAGCAGTGACAAATAACGAGCACGCTTAATTGCGCGCGCTAACTGACGCTGATACTTAGCAGATGTTCCAGTAATACGGCTAGGAACGATTTTACCGGTCTCGGTAATGTAGTTCTTAAGCGTAGCGATGTCTTTGTAATCAATTTCTTTTACGCCGTCTGCTTTAAAGCGGCAGAACTTACGGCGACGGAAAAAACGAGCCATGATGGTCTCCTTAAATCAATTCTAGATGCTGAGCGTGAAGCACAAGACGCGGCGTACCGCTACTGTCTTCGTGTCTGTGCAGAAAACCTTCTGCCAGAACTTCACAACCCACCGTCAATTTTTGTAACCAGTGTTGTAACCCTTCACCACTTAAAACGACTTGAATTCGCACATAAGACTGGCGACTCATTCCCGCTTCGGGTTGCATCGACCGATGCTCAATCACTAACTGCAAATGTTCTATACCCGATGGGCTAGTTTCCAGATTGGCAGTTTTGCTTAACGTTCCGGTTAAATGCAGTCGATTCATAGTGTATGGTCAGCTTGCTTTACGCAGCTTCACTGTCACCTTTGCGATCTTCCTTCGGCTTAGTCAGCGGCGAAGGTTCAGTAATCGCTTCTTTCTTACGCATGATCATGTTGCGTAATACTGCATCGTTAAAACGGAATGCAGTTTCAAGCTCTTCCACAACGTCTGCTGACGCTTCAATGTTCAAAAGAACATAGTGCGCTTTGTGCAGCTTGTTGATTGGGTAAGCCAATTGACGACGACCCCAGTCTTCTAGACGATGGATCTGACCACCACCTTGCTTGATCGTTTCGCTGTAGCGTTCGATCATGCCAGGTACTTGCTCGCTTTGGTCCGGGTGGACCATAAATACGATTTCGTAATGACGCATTACAGTTTCCTTTTGGTTCGTATAGCCTCGGTTCAGCTCAGCCGCACTGACGTAGAAGCAAGGAACTCAACTAGTAGTTTATACAATGGCTGATTTAAGCCGCGCGATACTATCAAAAAAAAACACCAACTGCAACTCAGTCGGCGTCTTTATGGGCTTTTTCTATGCGGGAACTCAGAAGAGAAACAAGTCGGTCAGCTAATTCGTTGGCAACGGCTTTTTCGCCACGGACAATTAAGTGATCAACCGGTTTTCCTTCTTTGAGGACCGATGCGTCTAACTGAACATGAGTCGCATCTTCAGTGACTGTTGTCTGTACCTGCCACTGTGACTCTTTTTCTTTAACAACATGCCACTCATGCCGCACTTGTAAACGATTTTTTATATCAATAACCAGTTCTTTTGCGGCTCGGCTATCTGCGCGGTCTAAATTAAAATCAAAAGAAACAAAAGGCTTCGTTGAACGCATCCATTCCGGGCTATCCCAGTTAGGCGTCCAGCTAATAAACAACACCGCGACCATCGCCAGTGCGATGCCAACAGGAATCAGCTTTCGTTTAAGATCCACTACGCTGCCTCACCACTTCAAACAAACAAACTCCACTGGCAACGGACACATTCAGACTACTGACACTGCCGCTCAGAGGAATAGCTATCAACTCATCACATGTCTCACGGGTAATACGGCGCATACCTTTGCCTTCAGCGCCCATCACTATAGCCACCGAACCTCTGAAGTCGATATCGTAAACGGACTTTGTCGCCTCTCCGGCAGTGCCGTACACCCAAACCCCCTGCTCTTGCAGGTCGCGCAAAGTTCGGGCTAAGTTAGTCACCACAATTAAAGGCACATGCTCAGCAGCGCCAGAGGCCACTTTTCGCACCGTTGGTGTAATTTGAGCGGACTTGTCTTTCGGCACGATAACGCCAGTTACGCCCGCTGCGTCGGCCGTTCTCAAGCATGCGCCAAGGTTATGCGGGTCAGTGACACCATCAAGCACTAAAAATAGCGACGATGTTTCTGAATTATCAATTAAAGGCAGCAAGTCGTGCTCTGTCAATGTCGGCGGAGAATGTACTGTCGCCACAACTCCTTGATGGTTGCCACCCTCAGACCGCTTCTCAAGAGCCTGCTTTGGTACCCATTGTGGTCGAATACCAGTGGCATAGCACTCGTTGACGATCTCTTTCACCGCGTCATCCTGACGTTCTTTTGAAACATATAGCTCAACCAAACGGTCAGGATGATTCTTCAAAATTGCCTTAACGGCATGCAAACCAAAAACAGTAACTTTCTGACTCATTGATTATTTCCGGTTCTTATTGCGAGAGGTCTTTTTACGCTGACCTCCGCGCTTACTTTTTGACGAGCGATTACCTTTCGGTTTGCCCGAACCTTTCTTTGGCATATCGCGCTTCTTACCACTTGGACTGGTTGCTTCCAGCAACGTTAAGTCAATTTTACGATCATCCAAGTTCACATCCTTAACTTTAACTTTTACGCTGTCACCCAGACGAAACACACTGCGGCTGTTCTCGCCGATCAACATTCCCTTCTGTTGGTCAAAGTGGTAGTAGTCATTGTCTAAATTACTGATGTGAACCAGGCCGTCAATTTGGTAGTCGCTCAACCGGATAAACAAGCCAAAGTTCGTCACTGATGATATGACACCGTCAAACTCCATACCAATATGGTCGAGCATAAATTCACACTTCAACCATTCATCAACTTGTCGTGTCGCATCATCCGCGCGGCGCTCAGTCATCGATGTATGCACACCGAGCTCGTCTAACTGAGTTTCTGAGTAGGCCCAAGCCCCCACCAGACCGTCTTCACTGCCGCTTTGCTTACGCAATATCGACTTAATCGCACGATGCAAAATGAGATCCGGATATCGGCGAATCGGTGAGGTGAAATGCGCGTAGCATTTCAGCGCCAAGCCGAAATGGCCTTTGTTCTCAGGCTGATAGACCGCTTGCTGCATAGAACGCAACAACATGGTTTCAATTAATTCGTGATCCTGGCGGTCTTTTACTTCATCCAATAGCTTTGCATAGTCTCTGGGAGTCGGTTCTTCGCCTCCGCCTAAATTCAAGCCAAGCTCGCCAAGAAACGCTCTGAAACTCGTGAGACGTTCATCACTCGGTGTTTCGTGAACGCGGAATAATGCCCCCACTTCTTTGTCCGATTCAATTAACTGAGCGGCCGCCACATTTGCCATAATCATGCATTCTTCAATTATCTTATGTGCAACGTGACGCTTAACTGGTTCAATACGCTCAATCTTGCGTTGAGCATTAAATATAAAGCGTGTTTCCTGAGTATCAAACTCAATAGCTGAACGACGTTTTCGCGCCGCACTTAACGCATTATACAGCTTTCGTAATTCCTCTATGTTGCCAAGAACCGGTCCATACTGCTCTCTTAGCTCTTTGTCACCGTCAAGGATATCCTTGACTTTGTCGTACGTTAATCTTGCATGGCTTTTCATAACCGCGGGGTAAAACTGGGACGCTTTGAGCTTACCTCTCGGGCCCAGCTCCATCTCTGCAACCATGCATAGCCGGTCAACATCCGGGTTCAGTGAGCAAAGACCATTTGACAGTTTCTCCGGTAACATCGGAATCACGTTATTCGGGAAGTAAACCGAATTACCGCGTTCAGTCGCTGATTTGTCCAAAGCTGTATCAGGACGGACATAATAAGACACGTCTGCTATCGCAACCCACAGACGCCAGCCCTTTTCTTCAGGCATACAGCAGACCGCGTCATCGAAGTCACGCGAGTCCGCACCATCGATGGTAATTAATGGCAGCTCTCGTAAGTCCACACGACCTTCATAAGCTTCTTTAGGCACTTCTTCACTGTACTTTGACAGCTCATTATCAATCCCTTGAGGCCACTCGTTAGGAATGTCATGCTCGCGAATGGCGACTTCAATTTCCATGCCCGGTGCCATGTGCTCACCCAATACCTCAGTAACACGCCCGATAGGGCTGGTACGGCGGCTGGGGCGACGTGTAATTTCAACGACAACAAGCTGTCCATGGCGGGCGCCATTCTTGTCGGCGTCGGGAATTAAAATGTCTTGGCTAATTCGATTATCATCCGGCACGACAATGCCAAGATCATGTTCGATAAAATAGCGCCCAACGATATTACTGTCACGCGGCTCAGTCACCCGAACAATTCGCCCTTCTGTCTTACCGCGACTGTCTTTACCACTTTTTTTGACTAATACGCGGTCACCATGAAGGACAGAATACATTTGATGGTGAGGAATAAATAAATCCGGACCACCTTCGTCTGGCTGGCAGAATCCAAAGCCGTCCTTGTGACCAATAATACGACCTTTAATGAGATCCATACGCTCAGGTAGGCCATACGCATTGGCTTTACTGTATATCAGTTGCCCGTCGCGTTCCATGGCTCGCAAACGTCTCTTAAGACCAATCGACTGGCGCTCGTCATCAAGTTTAAAAACGCGAATAAACTCATCAAAAGGCACAGGCTTCTGGTTATCTTTCACTAACTGCAGTAGCTGCTCGCGACTTGGAATTTCGACTTCGTATTCGGGCATTGTTTTATTATCTGACATAGAATCCTATTTACTGTTGTTCGGTTAAAGTACCGATGCTCAACAGTATACGTGCTGTGGAAGGCATTGTCAGTGTTTGCTTGTATTTTGAGCGTTTGCCTCCTAAATTAATTCAAAAAATAGATTGTTGAGTGACACAAGATGTTTTAACTTGGATCAATATAGAAGTAAGGCTGTACTTAATGATATGAAGCAAATCGCGCCAAACAACAGAACATCATCGCCGGTCTGTGCATTAGGCAGACTCTGTGCGTGCTTGTTAATCATAGTCTTCAGCCTGGTTACCTATTCCTTGCCGTCATCGATTGATGCGCCTGGGGTCTCCTCCCATAAAGACACGCTGAACGTTACAGCATCAATCCAGCTATCACTTGAAGCGGGATCAGCGCAAGACGGCGACGAGTATGACAAAGCACTGGTCGACACACCGACATACAGTTATTTACATCTTCCCACGGCAATAACCCTATCACTACGCCTAATATCATCAGTCGAAGCTAAAAAATGGTATAGACCGAGAGAGCCTCCTTTTCTCCTTTAAAAAAGACAAAACCTATTTTTTAAAGGAGTAACACAATGAATGAATTTAAAGAGATTCAATGGTCTTCAGATGAAGATAAAGCGATGCTTCATAGCCGCTCGCAAGATAACGAGACTGCAAGCTGGACAGACAACGCACTTCGTGTAATGGATGACTTTGATGTGTCATCACCAGTGCAATTATCGGAAAGCACAACACTTATGGACGCGGAAAAGAGTATGCGTAAGCAGTCTCAGCGCTATGCCTGTATCCATAACCGCAATTCTCAAATAATAGGGTTACTAGCCCTTAGAGAACTTCACGGGAGAAAAGCGACCCAAACGACAACAAGCACTCAGACTTTCTGGGAAGAGTTAACCGCAAAGGATCTAATGACACCTTTGTCAGCTTTACCACAAGTCAGCCTCAAAGATGTTCAGAAGTCACGAATTGGTGACGCCGCAGCGACATTAAAATCTAGCGGGAGAGACTTTATTGTCGTCATCAGCGATGGGGAGGTGTACGGAATCATTTCTTCACTAAAGATAGCTGAATTAACCGGCGAATCAGTCAATGTCTTTCATTTACCTTCTACTTTTGCTGAGATCATCTCTGCGGTGACTCACAAAGAGCTTATTGATTAATAGTCTAGAGGTAGGAGCCCCCTCGGGGGCTCTTTTTATAGATTTTCCAGCTCTTTCTCCAGCTCTTTCATTGCTTTCTGAGTACGAAACTCTTCATAGAGCGCCGCCTTAGATTGCGGATCAAGCTGACGGTTTGACTCTTCAACTAAGGTATCAAAGGTTTCTCGAGTGTCTTCTTTAACAACTAAAGCACACAGATACTTTTTACCATCAATTTGCGCTAGAGAAATTTCCTGAGGCGTTGAGCCTTCCAACGTCTCACTTGAAACCTGTTTAGTGACTTGTTCAAACGTTGAGCCGACATCACTTTTGCCTTCAGCTTGCAGCTTTCTGTTATACAACTTATCCAGCACGCTAGCCTTTATGCTAATTTGCTGTGCCATGTCCGCACGCGCTGCAGCAACCGCCTGAGGCCTGTCAACGGACATATTGCCTGACCAATCAACACAAGCGGATGACGCTAACCCTTTATCAGATTTAGGAAGAAATACCCAGCCTGGCGCAGAGTCTTGTGGGTTACCCGTAACAGCCTGCATTTGACTATTAGCCTGTGCTGAAGATCTTTGTGTTTCCGTTTGCTTGGGCTGAGATGCACACGCAGCTAACGCACAGCAAACGCCAATAGTAAGTATGTGTTTTTTCATAGTTATAAACCCAGTGCTTGTTGATAATGAGCTTCACGCTCAGTGACTTTTGTTAAATAGTTCTTTGTTTCAGTTGCTGGCAAATAAGTCATAAGATGCTGATACACCTGCGCAGGCGACATTTGATTAGCTGCCTTACTCGCTTTCTTTAGCGACGTTGTATTGGCCATTGCCCGCGCTACGTTACCCGGCCCCGTATTATATGCGGCAATTGCCATGTAAAAGCGAGACTGGCTATTACGAACATTTTTAAAATAACGATTTAGCAATAAATGAAAGTAGACACTTCCGGCCTGAATATTCCGATTCGGATCGAACAGATATTCCGGGCTTAATAAGCGCTGTTGGCCATGTAGAAATTGCGTAATATCCTTTCCTGCCGAAGTCGGCACTATTTGCATTAAACCAAACGCGGGAATATGGGAGCGGGCTAACGGGTTAAAGCTAGACTCAGTGTGAATAACGGCAATAACTAACTCTGTAGGGAGTCCCCATTGAAGCGCATAAGTTTCGGCTGCGGGTAGCACTCGTTTAACACGTTCAGACACTGCGGCCTCTGGCATCTTAACCGTCACTGACGCTCGATTACCTGAGCGTCTTACTTTTTGTGGAGACATTTTTTGTTCGTCGACATTATAGCCCAGCAATGACTCAGACCGTCTCGGTTGGCGCTGAGAACGATTGTTAACTGCCATACCAGCATTAATTATAATAGGGTCGGATTCTGCCGCTTCTTCAGCTGACGTTTCATTCAGGCGCTTAATTTCAGATTTGGCAGTGCCTAGTACATCGCTATCATCGGCTTCACCCAATACCTCGACAGTTATAGTATTATTCTCATAATCAACGATAGTGCGACGATTCTTATCTTCTGAATATTCCACCCAACGTTTTTTATCGGGTAATTTAGCGTCCTCCCATTTTTCAGCAATTTCATTTTTATACGCTTGCTCTGCCTTTTTCCAACGTTCGACAAATGCTTGAAACTCTTGCTCGCGCTTATTCTGAAACTCTTGAAACTCAGCCTGCTGCTCCCTAAGATACCGTTCAAATTCAGCATCATCCTGTGCAACCGTACTAAAAATACTGAGACTAAAAATAGCTAGATAAATCGTCGGCTTTTTCAGCATCTTCCCGCTCCTTTTGTTCTTCAGCATTCAGCTTTAACTGACGGCATTCTACTGAGTCGCAACTGCTGGTTACGTCAATAACAGACTGCCAACGACCATCAGAAAACCAAATCGATGACACCGCGTATTTCGCCGCATTCAAAGTCAGTGCATTTTTATTAAGGTTTGCATCCAGATAGTTTAACCGTTGCGATTCTGGCGCCAGCTTTGCAATTAATGCTACTGCATCAGCTGAGGAGTATGTGTGTGACAGTGCTTCTCTAAGATAGGGTTTTATCTCATCCAGCCTTTTATTTTGAGCTAAAAACCACGCCACTCTTACTGCCAGACCGGCAATATTTAACGACCAATCTTTTATTTCAGACTCACCGGTACAATGAAGCCACCCTGAATCATTCCATGAGTTGAACTCATCTATGTTTGCCTGAAGGAAAGAAACCTCGTCTGGAACAGTAGCACTAACGCGTTCACTTAAACGCTCTTTAACTTTCTCACGAAGTGGCATAGTAAGAGCACTGCGACACGCCTTTTGCCATACCTGACTTGGTAACTCAGCGTCGGTTTTTACTCTTGCTCCATTACCTGATACTTCCTTTTCAAACCGACTCAACTCTGGCGGCTCTGAGGCTAAAGCAAGCTGGGACAAAAGCCCCAGCGATGCAATGAACCATTTCATCATAGGTTATCTTCTTCCGAAACTTTACCTGACGCGCCTTGTGGGTTCGCCGCTTGACCATTTTGACCACCATAGACCCGAATATTACGGCCGGAGCTGCTTGGATTAGCTGTACCGCCGGCTTCCATCTCACGTTTAGCTTCGCGTGACACAGCCTCTAAAGACGGGGAGTAAACCGAAACAGTATACATCCAGTGACCATCTTCGCTCGTAAAGCTTCGGTTACTGACGCCTGGAGGAAGTTGACCTTTGGTTACAGCGCCATATTCGTCTGACATTTTCATCTGGTTCAGAAAGACCGTACGTTCACTATCTAGCTTTTTCGCTGTTGTAGGATCTTCAAGACGAGGGTCCCCGCCGTACTCAAACTGCTGATTGGACTCTATCTGATCTTCACTGAAACTACCTTGCCAGTAAACTTCATCTCCCTGCATAGTACCCAATAAAGCTGAGCGAGCACGTGTTTGTGATTGGCGTTTAGCTGCGTCTTTTAATTTTCGTGCGACACGCGCATTACTGTTGTCACGGATTATTGCAGAGCCATAGCCCATTAGAATCACTTCACCTGTTTCAGCGTGCGTTAAAATCTTGGCTCCCATCGGCGGTAAAACACCGCTGTTAATATCGGCGACTACCTGTTTGAATACTTCATTCGGGTCCGTCGTTACGGCAACAGCGCCATGGCTATCACGAATTTGAGCCCGTGTTTTAGGGGTAGAAATTAGGCTAACCCGAACTGTCTTGTCATCAACGTTGTCATAAACATCAAAAGTGACGTAGCCAGATAGAGACCCCGACACTGACTCGGCACAGTTTTCCATCATTGAGGTTGACTCATTAGCCACGGAGTCAGAGCCCGTATCAATAACATCCATTGAAGTTTGCACAGCATTCTCGCATAGTTGCTCAATGCCGTTCATATTTTCAATAAGTTGCTTCTTCGCAATAAGCGCCGCTTGATTGTACGCGCCACGTTTAGAAAGCAACGTCGCATTCATATTGTCATAGGTGTTATAGCTCGAGCTGCCAATAGACAAAATACCAGTCCCACTGCCTACCTGCACCAACCGGATACCGTCCTGGTTTTCGTCGACCAGCTGCTGGTGCGCTGCTTTTACCGCTGTTTTCTCGTCTTTTCCGACTACCACATTACCTTTCGTTACGACATCAGCAGACTCAACATTTTGCCCCGGACGTGCCGGAGTCATGTCAGTTAAATCAAAATCCTGTGCGAACGTTGGTAACGCGGCCAACAGAGCTAAACTTAAAAGCGAACGTTTCATCATGTATTTTCCTTAATCAAACCGAATAGTAAATTCATTGTTTATTTGAGCTTTTGGTAAGCTTTGAGCCGCTATCGGTCGCATAGACTGATGCAAAGCAGCGACTAATTCACCGGTGGCTCCGGCATATCGCAAGCTGGCTCTGTAATAGTCACCCTGACTATTCACCACCACGTCTTTCACGCCGCCTAAAGTCGACAAAATAGAAGATAACTTATCAGGCTGAGCTAAGTAGCGCGTGTGTATGAAAATATCACGCACCATGCCACCTTCAGCGACGACCTGATTAAATGACTTTTTCAATGTTTTCCGCAGTGACTTTTGTTGCTCAGGAGTCGCCAGGTGCACATCAATAAGGTCATGTTCGACCTGAGCACTTGTCGGCAGCGATAATAAGCTTGGCTCATTTCGCCAAAGGCCGTATTGCTGTCCTGATAAATCCTCTACTGTGACACTGAGCTGCAGTCGGCTATTGGCACCCCGTTCTCGAAGAATCGAGTCAGCGTTAATCACCAAGTTGGCGTGAGGGCTATATTCAATGCCCTGCTCAGAAAGCCAGTCTTTCAGCAAGCTACTCAGTGGTTCAGGCGCTTGAACATTCACTCGCGGTGAACCTATAGCCGTCAGCACATCTTTCGCAGCCTGAGCAATAGGTTGCTTTTCCACCACTGCTTTTATTGTTACTTCAATGCCGTTATCAGGCAGTTCTCGACTGTTAAGCAGAGACCACTCTTTAACGAGCCCTTGTGATCTTGTATGCAATTGTTGAGAAATCACTTCGTTCACCGAGAACTCATCACCGCTCTCGCTCGAAGACTCCTCGGTCGTTGAGAACTGAGTATTCTGCTGAGTCAGCCACATACCAACGACTTGTGAGACTGCACGTTTTAATGCATCCATCTCTGCTTGGGTGCGCGCTGTACGACCGTTTTCGTTATCCGGCCAGCCTTCGCCTATAACCGTCACTAACACATTCTCGGCTGCAGCATCCCAGTCACCGCCATCCGCTTGACCGCTCGATTTTGGCAAGCTGCCTGTTTTTAAGCGAACAGTGACACAGGTATCACTGCCCTGAAGACGAGGGGACGAAATATCAACAGGCATTTGCTGAATGCTCAGACCTTGTTGCTGCAAGTCACTTAACTCTCTAATCCAGGTCGATGTCTCTGTATCAATATCTTCCTTTGACGTCTGTTGCGCTAGCAACTTAGGTGATGACAGAAACTGTGCAACTTGCGACAGAGCATGCATTTTTGCCGATTCTATCGCCGGCGCTCCGCGCCCGTAGGCGCAAGCTTCCGCTTCAATACCGCGCATTGAGCTCAGAGAAATCTGAGCTAATGCACTGTATGACGCTACACTGGCTAGCACACCAAAGCTAAGTGCTAGTTTTCTCATGTGCGCGACTCCAAAAAGCCTGAAGGGGTGCCAACGGAAACCGCAAAAATCTTAGTGCCATTTGAGGGACGATAAATACCATTCGCTGCCGAGCGCTCAATTCGATCCGCTAAATCGCTGTTCTTCCAAACCGCAATTTCACCAATAGCACTATTGCGAGAAGGATTCACATTGGCCACGCCAATTGGCTCAACAAAGCCAGCTTCATATTGGAAAATAATCATGGTCTCATTGGGTAATACACCGGCATTCTGACCGCGATCCAAACTTACTTGATTACCTTTGATACCTAGGACCTGAGCCGTTGCCGGCATTTCTGAAAGCATACGCGTCAGCAAAATATCAATACCGCGAGACGTCATATCGTTAATCACCGCATTAACGTGCGCAGGATCGTGGTAACGAAAGCCTGTTTCATAACGGTTATTAACCATCACATACTTCAGCTCACTGCGTTCGCGAACGTCTTCCGATTTAACCCGAATTTTTCCTAAGTTCGGATAAGACATTAGTTCGCGTGTAAACGGATTCAAAACCGCCGTTGTAAGTTCTAATGTGTAATCCATCCAACCAGTAATTGAACCTTCACTTTTCACTGTACGGAGCGTATCGAGCTTGACAATAAAATCGGGTTTTAACACTTTCTGGCTGCCCGCTCTTTTCGCAAGAGCTTGAGCTCCCTGCTGCTCCATGAAAATTTGCTTTTCCTGAGAAATAACATCGTCGTCACGAGTAATGATTCTAAAGCGGTTAATACCCGCAAACTGGTTTTCCAGCATAAATAATAACTGTTTGTCATCATACTGACGCAGAGCTTCTACGCCTTGACCTTCTCCACCAACATCGGTACCCGCAAAGTACATGCGAACAGTTGGCTTCTTAAGCGGACAAGCATCAGACTCTGTCGCTGGATTGAAAGTACAATTCTGTAGTCCTTGAGTATCAAAGTACGCAGGAACTTTAATATCCTGATCATCAAAATTATAAGCGCTACGAGCAACACTGGCATTTGACGCCCGGTTCGATACTTTCGCCGTTTGTGTTTGGTCAGCTTGACGCGTCTGACAAGCACTAAGAGATACAACAGCCAATGCTGTGATAGTGAGTTTCGTCACTAACTTCATAATTCACTTCCTTTTTCAAAAAGCCAGTTTTGTATAGGGGTATCTAAAATCGAACGCAATTGTTCTAGGGCATGGTTTCTGGCCATATCCGCCGATACGCCGGTTCCGACAACAGAGATATGCTCTTGCCTAAACACTCTGAAAGGAGACTTAGGCTGAGTTAACTCTGCGCTCAAATCCAATTTATGTTGATAAGCGCCCTTGTGCTGTCTTGTTTTATGGCTTGGCTTCAGCTGTAACCATAAAACTGTTTCTGACGCGGAAGGGAGTTGCTTATCAATGGTTCCTGCAATACGTTGCAGTGAGCTGTCAGCAATCACTCGAACACCGTAACGCTGCCATACCTTAGCAACATGACTTAAATTGTCTCGAAATTTATTTTTAAGCGCATCATTAGCTGCGTCCAAACCGGTCAGGGCTCTTTCAAGCCTCAATCCGTAGCTGTTCGCCTCCCGATACTTCAATGCCCAAAGCACCTTATCAACCGCGGATGACTGAGCAGGAAAATTCAGCGTTGCCAGGGAAGTCAGCTCATCCTGAAGAAATCGAACCACCTCATCTTTACTAAGAGTCGCCTGCACGTAGTTCACGCCCGATGCTTTATCAACAAACTGCTTAGTCACAGTCACTTTATTCACATCAATTGAAAGCGTGCTACTGATAACCGACTGTTTAAAGTATTGAGATGTTTCTGCGGGCGTCTTTTCAAAAACAGAGACGCTTTCAGCAGACACCGACTGACTGACTTGAGCAATAATTTCTGCTATTGCGGCGCGTTTCGCTTCAGAATTCGACGAACCGCTACCAACAGCTATTAGTTGCCCGTTGGTATTTTCTGATTTGAAAACCCAGTCCGGCAGCTCTTGCGCGGCTATAGAAAAGCTGAAGGTGGTCATTATTACGACCACCCAATAACGGATAGACATTACCCTTTAGCTTCTAACTCTTCCTGAAGCGCATTAATAGCTTCAATGGTTTCTTGCTCTAGAGTTATAATTTCGTTGGCGTCAGATGCTAAATCGATTTGATCTTTTGCACGTAGGATAGCCAAACCAAGGTTGTTGTCGGCAGTTTGTTCGTTACCGCTCATCCATCCTGAGACCATACCTAAGCTGCCCGCTTTAGCGACAGTGGTAGAGTGCTCACTTAAAATGATCGCAGCTTGTGCTAGTTGCAAGGTAATTTCAGTCGCTAATTTCGTATTTTGCTCAGACACACCTTCAATTGCTGAGTTATAAGCGGCCAGTTTTGGACCTATTTTTTCGTCTTCCGTTTGAGCTTTTTCGTCAAACGCGATGATCGCAGCTCGCAACTCTTCTTCTGATTTCCCCTGATGAGCCGTTAAAAACGCTTGTACATCAACATAGTTTTCCGTCTGGGTACGATACTCACCCATTACGTTGTACTGACGCTCCAAGATAGAAGCACAGATATTTAAGAATTCATCGACACCTGGCTGAATCTCAACACGATTAAATCCGAGCTCTTCCATTTCCACAGAAAGGTCAGCAACGGCCTGGTTTCGGTCTAAAGTCGCAGCGTTTTCATTTGAAGTAGACATACACGCACTGAGTACAACTGCGGCTAGTGGTGCAACGATCCATTTTTTCATAATACTTTCCCTCAGAGGCCTTGAGCCAAATCAACATTTTTATTACATAGGCTTAGTTAAGCCATAATGGTGAATGTAAAGAAAGCGTTAAGAAGGATCAATCAATTTTTAAATTTTTTTAAAAACAGGATCGAGAAATCGGCTTTCGAATGACTGAAAGCTATATAAGGTAAATAAAGGATTTATATATGGTGGCGCTGGACGGACTTGAACCGTCACTCCCGAAGGAACCTGATTTTGAATCAGGCGTGTCTACCAATTCCACCACAGCGCCAATTTTGCGGGGTGAGTTACCAAGGAAGGTAACGGGTCGGGATTATACCCGCGATACTTAGCTAATCAAGCGAAAATTATCGAAAAGTGCCTTTCTCCCTTCTGACTGATGATTCATTAACCACATTGCGTTGAAACGGCCCTTAATGTCACTCGCCATCTACCGTGTTAGTATAGTACCCATTAAAAACAGTGAACACTTACACAATGACATCAAACGCTCAAGAATTACACGCCAGTTTTCCAAGCGCAGGTTTCCTCCGTCGCTTAGCAGCCTGGGTATACGATTTTTTGGTGGCTGTCGCTATTATCATGCTCGCGTCAGCGTTGGCGTTAGGCTTTGCCGCAGCCTTAACCGCGTTAGGTTGGATTCAGCTGACAGAAGGACTGGATCATGCCGGATGGCTTGCTCAGGGACCTTGGTACAGCATTTACTTAATCAGTGTATTAACTATCTTCTTTGGTTGGTTCTGGAAACGCTCAGGCCAAACCATTGGGATGAGAGCCTGGCGTCTTAAATTACAAAACCGCGATGGCAGCCGCTTAACTTTAAAGCAGACCATTATTCGGCTACTGACTTGCTGTGCGGGGTTGGGGAATGTGTGGGTTTTGGTCGACTTTAAAAATCGCCGAGCCTGGCATGACTATGCTGCAGGCACAGAGGTAGTGACTTTATCAAAAGAAGCGAATCAATTATTTTACTGGAACGAGCTCTGATCCTCGTTCCAGTATATGCTTTATCCCGCTTTTTTCTGCATGAAGTAAACGGCTAAGCCGGCAAATACAATACTCGGTAGCAATGCCCCAAGAAATGCCGGTATTTGGTAAACCTGCGCTAGCGGACCAAATATCTCATTACTAACGTGGAAGCCAAAACCAGTAATAACCCCTAGTAAAATCCGGGCTCCCATGGTAGTTGAGCGGAGTGGTCCAAAGATAAACGAAAGCGCAACCAGCAGCATGACAGCAACGGTTACCGGGGCTAGCAGTTTACGCCATAAGGCAAGCTCATAACGTTTTGCAGACTGCTGATTTAATTCCAGATAGTTCAAATAATCTAATAATCCGGAAACCGAGAGCGACTCAGGCTTTATGGTAACCACACCTAATTTATCGGGTGTTAACGTTGACTGCCATTGAACACTGCTTTTTCTGGTAGAATTGACTCGACTTTCACCCAGCTCGGTAATCACTACATCTTGCATACGCCAGGCACCATTTATAAACAGAGCGGTTTGCGCATAGGTCGCTTTCTGCAATTCACGGCTTTCGTCAAAGTCATAAATAATAACGTTATTAAGGCGCCCCGTATCCTCAACTTCACCGATATTGATAAAATCCGAGCCATCTTTTGCCCAGACACCTTGCTGAGCTGAAATTAGACTGCCTCCGGAAATCTCCTGCGAACGAATTGCCCGGCCTGTCGATTCCATAGGAGGAGCCACCCATTCACCAATAGCCATGACAGCGACCATCATAATAATGGCGACTTTCATTACCGCCGCTATGATATTGAGTCGGGAGCGGCCAGCCGCTAACATCACCACTAATTCAGAGTTGCTGGCCAACAAACCAACACCAATTAGCCCGCCAAGCAACGCGGCCATAGGAAAAAACAACTCGACGTCACGAGGTAGACTATAAAACACGAATAATGCCGCATCGAGAGTATCGTAACTGCCCCGCCCTACTGCCTTTAACTGCTCCACAAACCTTATCAGTGCAGACAGTCCTGTCAGAACAGCAAGACTCATTAATGAAGTTTTTAATACTGTCAGGCCAATGTACTTATCCAGAATGCTCAACATGGTTAACCTCGCTTATTCCGGATACTAAAACGTGACAAGAGTTTTAAGCCCAACGGCCGACCTTTGCCAATTAGAATGAAGCCAAAAATCAACAAAATGAGATGAATCCACCAAAGTCCTATCATCGAGGGAATGACACCATCTCTTACTGCCGCTTTCGCGGCCATTAGCACCAGAAAGTAACCAAGGTAAATCAAGAAAGCCGGGGCCATTCGCGCAAACTTGCCCTGCCTTGGGTTTACGCGACTAAGTGGCACCGCAATTAACGTTAATAACGGCATTGCCAAAGGAATAGCAATACGCCATTGGAACTCTGCTACGGCCGCGTTGCCCTGCGTTTCCAATAACTCCAGTGTTGAGTAGTTCTCTAGTTTTCGGGCCTGACTATCCGTTTCCTGCTCTTTTATTTGCAAGCGATAGTTATCAAAAGTCATGGTCTGATAGCTACTCTGATCGCCGGAGTAACGATGTCCCTCACCCAATTCTAGCCATTGAGAGCCGCTGTCTTCACTGATCACATTTCCCGTTTTAGCCATCACGACACTGCCTGAGCGTAACTCATCACCCTCGTGGCTATGTTGAGCAACAAAAATTTCCTGAAGCCGGCCTTCTTCGTCAACATCTTGCACGAAAATAACCGCTTTTTGGTTACTCGCCTGTTGAAAGCGTCCCGGCATTAGCGCCGTCAAGCCACTCTCCGAACGGGCTTTTTCTTCCACTTGTTGTTCCTGTTCTAATGCCCACGGCACTAGCCATAACGTCAATGCGCCGGTCACCAACGCCAGAATCAGCGATAGAACCAATGTCACCCGGGTCACGTACCATTCGCTGACACCACAAGCATGTAAGATTGTCATTTCATTGTCAGCGTATATGCGTCCATGAGCCAGCAAAATGCCCAAGAACAAGCTTAAGGGAAGAATTAGCGCCAGTAAGGCTGGTAAATTCAGCGACAACAATTGAAAAATGACGCTGCCGGGAATATCGCCCTCAGAGGCATCGGACAACACACGTACAAATTTCTGACTGACGAATATAGCCATCAGAATAAAAAGCACAGCAAGCTGTGATTTTAGTGTTTCACTGATTAAATACCGAAATATGCGCACTAATGTTCACTCATGTAACTTAGGTTTTTACTGGAATAGCTGCGATTTTTAAGTAAAATTGTTATTTTAACAACAAAATGTCTAAAGAGCTAAACTATAGCAGGCATTAAAGCCACCTGAAACAGGAGCACTGTCATGGAGTTCAGCGTCAAAAGTGGTAATCCGGAAAAACAACGTTCTGCGTGTATTGTCGTAGGTGTCTTTGAACCCCGTCGGTTATCGGGTGTAGCAGAACAGCTGGACAAGGTCAGTGATGGCTATTTAAGCAACTTATTGCGCCGCGGTGACTTAGAGGGGAAATCAGGGCAAGTTCTGTTATTGCATCATGTTCCCAATATTTTAGCTGAGCGAGTACTGCTGGTTGGCTGTGGTAAAGAACGCGAGCTCGACGAGCGACAGTATCGTCAAATTATCGCGCGTACCATAAATACATTAAACGAAACCGGCTCCATGGAAGCCGTATGCTTTTTAAGTGAACTGCACGTAAAAGGTCGCGATACCTACTGGAAAGTCAGGCAAGCTGTGGAAGCAGCACGTGGAGCCTTATATAACTTCAATGAATTAAAAAGTAAGAAAGAAGAGCCGCGCCGTCCGCTGCGCAAGTTAGTCTTTAATGTGCCCAGCCGAAAAGAACTCACGTTAGGTGAGCAAGCCGTGCAGCATGGTCTGGCCGTCTCTACGGGTATGGACGTTTGCCGTAACGTTGCTAACATGCCACCGAACATTTGCACGCCCCGCTACCTCGCTGAGCAAGCCAAAACAATGGCCGAAAACTACGATAATTTAAGCGTCACAACGGTTGAAGAAGCTGAGATGGAAAAGCTGGGCATGAACGCCTACTTAGCGGTTGGCAGAGGCTCAGAGCATGAATCAGTGCTCACATTAATGCATTATAAAGGCGCTCCCGATGATCAAGCTCCAATCGTATTGGTCGGTAAAGGTCTAACGTTTGACTCCGGTGGTATTTCAATAAAA
Source organism: Idiomarina piscisalsi (assembly GCF_002211765.1). NCBI lineage: Bacteria > Pseudomonadati > Pseudomonadota > Gammaproteobacteria > Alteromonadales > Idiomarinaceae > Idiomarina > Idiomarina piscisalsi. The sequence goes on along the minus strand of NZ_CP022133.1, from coordinate 705,742 downwards.
CCGTCCGCCAATATGGATGAGATGAAGTACGACATGGGCGGTGCCGCCGGTGTATTAGGCGCGATGCAGGCACTGGCTGAATTGCAACTTCCAGTCAATGTCATTGGTGCTGTCGCCGGCTGTGAAAATATGCCCGACGGCAAAGCGTATCGCCCGGGTGACATTCTAACCACCATGAGTGGGCAAACGGTAGAAGTCCTGAATACTGACGCAGAAGGTCGTCTGGTACTATGCGATACACTCACCTACGTAGAGCGTTTCGAGCCCGACTCAGTTATTGATTTGGCGACACTCACCGGTGCCTGCGTTATTGCTCTGGGAAGTCACGCTTCAGCGGTACTGAGTCAACACAACCCGCTTGCTCACGAAATTCTGAATGCCGCCCAGCAAAGTGGCGATAAAGCCTGGCGGATGCCGTTATGGGACGAATATCAGCCGATGCTGGACAGTCCATTTGCTGATATGGCCAACATTGGTGGTCGTGAGGCCGGCACAATAACAGCGGCCTGCTTCTTGTCTCGTTTCACCAAAAAGTACAACTGGGCGCACATGGATATCGCCGGCACAGCTTGGCAAGGCGGCAAAGAAAAAGGTTCTACCGGGCGCCCGGTGCCGTTATTGACCCAGTTCTTAATTAACCGATGCTCGAGCGAGGCGGTCGAATAATATGCCCTCAGCTACGTTTTTTATGATGCCGGAAGCGTCAGAGGATGAGCAAACTGCGTTAATTTGCGATAAGATCGCTGAACTTTACAGAAAACATAAACGACTGCGGGTCTGGGCTCAAAACCAGGCTCAGGCTGAAGCGTTAGATGAGCTATTATGGCAACGGCCAGCGGATGCCTTTATTCCGCATAATTTAGTAGGAGAAGGCGCCGCGACCGGCTCACCGGTAGAAATTGGCTGGCCGCAGACCGAGCCTGGATCAACACGACCGGGCTACGCGCTATTCAACTTAGCCAATGAAGTGCCTGTACAGGCACAACAAAGTCAGCAACTGTATGACATTGTGCCTGCTTCAGATGAAGGAAAAGCAGTTGCCAGAGAACGTTACAAACATTACCGGGCTCGCGGTTGCCAAATGCACACCGTCCCCCTGATATCCGAACAGAAGTAAGGTCATTATGGATAAAACATATTCCCCTGCAGACATAGAGCAAAACCTTTACCAACAATGGGAAGAAAAAGGGTACTTTAAACCGAGCGGTCAAGGCGACTCTTACTCCATTATGATTCCGCCGCCCAATGTCACGGGCAGTCTGCACATGGGGCACGCTTTCCAGCACACCATTATGGATACGCTCATTCGCTATCAGCGTATGGATGGTAAAAACACTCTCTGGCAGGTGGGCTCAGACCACGCCGGCATTGCAACACAAATGGTCGTGGAGCGTCAGTTGGCCGCTCAAAACCAAACGCGCCAAGAGCTAGGGCGTGACGCCTTCATTGACAAAATTTGGGAATGGAAGTATCAGTCCGGCGGTACCATTACTCAGCAAATGCGTCGCCTGGGCGACTCGGTAGACTGGGACCGCGAGCGTTTTACCATGGACGAAGGATTGTCTGACGCGGTTCGCGAAGTGTTTGTAAAACTGCATGAAGAAAACTTAATTTATCGAGGCAAGCGCCTGGTGAATTGGGATCCGGCATTGCAAACCGCGATTTCAGATTTGGAAGTCGAAAACAAAGAACAACAGGGCTCCATCTGGTACTTACGCTATCCGCTCGCTGATGACGCTACGACAGAAGACGGCAAAGACCACCTTGTTGTTGCGACCACGCGCCCGGAAACCATGTTGGGCGATGTTTGCGTTGCCGTACACCCAGACGATGAGCGCTTCGGACATTTAGTCGGAAAGCACATTAACCTGCCTATCGTAAACCGCCGAATTCCTATCGTGGCCGATCACCATGTAGATAGTGAGTTTGGTACTGGTTGCGTGAAAGTAACGCCAGCGCATGACTTTAACGATTACGAGATTGGTAAACGCCACCAAACCGGCATGATCTCTATTTTTGATGACACCGCACATGTCATGGCAAAAGCAGGCTTATACACCAGTACCGGCGAAGCCATGGAAGAACTTGACGGTTTTGACGGAACATTACCAAGCCAATACGCCGGAAAAGAACGTTTTGAAGCGCGTAAGCAACTGATTGCCGAGTTCGAAGAACTGGGACTGCTGGAAAAGATTGAAAAGCACACCAACAAAGTTCCTTACGGCGACCGTGGCGGTGTGCCTATTGAACCTCACCTAACTGACCAATGGTATGTTCGTGTAGAGCCATTAGCGAAACAAGCGACCGAAGCCGTAGAAGACGGTCGTATCGAATTTGTTCCAAAACAATACGAAAACATGTATTTCAGCTGGATGCGTGACATTCAGGACTGGTGTATTTCACGTCAGCTCTGGTGGGGACACCGTATTCCTGCGTGGTACGACGACAAAGGTAATGTTTACGTTGGTCGCTCCGAAGACGAAGTCCGCAAGAAACATAACTTAGGTGACACAAAGCTTCAGCAAGACGAAGACGTTTTGGACACCTGGTTCTCGTCAGCATTGTGGACCTTCTCGACATTGGGCTGGCCGAAAAATACTGACGATTTAAAAACCTTCCACCCTACCGATGTATTGGTGACGGGTTTTGATATTATTTTCTTCTGGGTTGCACGCATGATCATGATGACCATGCACTTTATGAAGGACGATGAGGGCAAACCTCAGGTACCTTTCAAGAAGGTGTATGTTACTGGCCTTATTCGTGACGAAGAAGGTCAGAAAATGTCTAAGTCCAAGGGGAACGTACTGGATCCTCTGGACATGATTGACGGTATTAGCGCTGACGAACTAGTCGCCAAGCGCACCGCTAATATGATGCAACCGAAAATGCGCGAAAAAATTGAAAAACGTACTCGCGCTGAATTCCCGGAAGGCATTACAGCACACGGTACCGACGCGCTGCGCTTTACGTTGACGGCACTGGCCTCAACGGGTCGTGATATCAACTGGGACATGAAACGCCTGGAAGGCTATCGCAACTTCTGCAACAAGCTTTGGAACGCCAGCCGTTTTGTGCTTATGAATACCGAAGAGCACGACTGTGGTCAGAGCGGTGATGACATGACACTGTCTCTGGCAGATGAATGGATTATTGCCCGCTTTAACAACACCGTGAAAGAGTTCCGACAAGCGCTCGATAGTTACCGTTTTGACCAGGCCGCGGCCATTGCTTATGAGTTTACCTGGAACCAGTTCTGCGACTGGTATTTGGAGCTGACAAAACCAGTACTGCACAACGGCACCGACGTTCAGCAACGAGGAACTCGACATACGCTGGTTAGCATTCTTGAACAGTTGCTTCGGTTACTGCACCCTATTATGCCGTACATAACCGAGACGATTTGGCAACGTGTTAAGCCATTAGTAGGCGTGGAAGGCGATACCATTATGCTGCAACCGTTCCCGCAAGTACAAAGCTCGGTTAATGAGCAAGCCATGCTTGATATGGAGTGGTTGAAACGTGTCATTCTGGCTGTTCGTAACATTCGTGGTGAAATGGACTTATCGCCGAATAAGCCATTACCATTACTGCTGTCGAACGCGGATACGATGGCCAGGGGGCGTATCGAGAATAATGAGAGCTTCCTGAGCAGTTTGGCCAAGCTTGAATCTATTGAGTTTATTGACAGCGATGATGGCGCACCTGCCAGCATGACGGCACTGGTTGATAGCTTGAAGTTGCACATTCCAATGGCTGGTTTAATCGACAAGGACGCCGAGTTACAGCGCTTGCAGAAGGCTATTGAAAAGGCTGAAAAAGAATGGCAGCGCCTTAATGGTAAACTCAGCAACGAAAACTTTGTGAGTAAAGCGCCTGAAGCTGTTATAGCAAAAGAGCGTGAAAAGCTTACTGAAGCTGAGGCAACGCTAAGCCAGCTGAAAGAGCAACAGGAAAAAATAAGCGCACTTTAACGCGTTGACGATAATCAAACGCCCGGCTATTAAGCTGGGCGTTTTTGTATGCGCGTAATCTAATTTTGTCATAAGTTCGTAGCAACGGTTATATCGATCGCAAGGGAGAAAGCCATGACTATTTTTGAAGAGTTACGAGTTGACCATGACAAACAGCGTCAATTATTGGACCTTTTACTCGACACGTCAGGCAATGAACCTGAGCGTGAACAGTATTACCAGCAATTAAAAGTACAGTTGGAGCAGCATGCGGCTGCGGAGGAACGTTATTTTTATAACCCGCTAATTGAAGACGATACGACCATTGAGTTGTCTCGCCACGGCATTGCTGAACACCATGAAATTGACGAGCTTATTGAGGCCTTAGAAAAAACGGATATGTCGTCTCCAGGTTGGCTGCAACACCTTAAAAACCTAAAGCATAAAGTACTGCATCATTTGGAAGACGAGGAACAAGGGTTCTTCCAGAAAGCTGGAAAGGTTTTAGAGGACTCTGAAAAGCAGTCTTTAGGTAAAGAGTATCGAGAAATGATGAAAGAAAAAGGGCTGTAACAAATTGACGGTGGAGAGGATCACTCCTCTCCATCATCGTATTCGTCATCCAGTTCATCGTCATCCAGCATGGTACCCCAGCCGTCATACTCAACGTCACACTCGTCAGCAACATCCGCAATTTCTCTTACCTGACGCGCTAACACATTATTATCGAGTTCAGCATCCGTCGCAGCGATGAACGCAAACCAGCGCTTACCCTGTTCGTCGTCAAACTCATCGGCATCATCCACATGATATCCCAGCTTCACCAACTCCACTGCGGCCTTCTCTAGCTTGGTAAAGTCTGTAGAAGCAAGGTGGTGTTCAATCTCATAAAGAACGTCAGGCTCAGCACCGTCACTGATGAGTGCGTTAATCGTTTGTTCGCTTTGCTCAAGTAGCTCATTCAGAGACTGGCTCATTCGCTTTCCTTCTTCACTTGTTCATTTAACTGATTAATTTTGCTGTCCATAATGTCATGGCAGTGGCGGCTTAAGTCGCGCAAGTTCTCTTTCTGGTAGTTTGCGATGCGAATAGGCTCAAGAAAGGCGACTTTTAATACACCATTGTTCCAACGGTTCATTTTAATTTTACCATGCAGCTCTGACACGCAAACAGGAACAATATCGACTTGAGCACGAAACGCTGTATGGAAAGCACCATTTTTAAACGGCAATAGTCCTCTGCCATAGCTTCGTGTGCCTTCCGGAAACATCCATACCGAGATATCTCGCTGATTTATCGCGTTCGCTGTTTGAGCAATTGTACCGTGTGCTTTACCCGCGTTTTTACGGTCAATCAAAATATTACCGGCCAACCAGTACAACCAGCCAAAAAACGGTATCCAACGCAGACTTTTCTTACCCAAAGTGACCGTATTTTTTGGCAGCATCGCCGCAATCGTGAAGATTTCCCAGCTGTTCTGGTGGTTACAGACAAAAACATAGGGGCCACCGTGTTCAATATCGGGGTGCCGAGTTACTTCAATTTTCAACCCAAGCACTCGAGTCGCCCAACCAAAGATATGGGCGAACCGATAGGTGTTGTTTCGGTGAAAAGGCCGAATAATACAAAACAGACAGCCAACGACACCAAAAACAACGATAAATCCACCTAAAAACAACCACCTCAGTACCGCTAACATAACAAATCCCCAGCCTTACTCATCTTCAACGACAATATCGTCGACTCGCTGAAGGCCTCTGGGCAGTTTGTTACCCCGGCGCCCTCGCTCGCCCAGATAGTGTTCAAGATCGGCCGGCTTCAAGGTTAGTTTGCGCTTTCCTGCCATTAGCGTTACTGCTTTGTCCGGTGCGGCTGTCGCCAGGGCCACCACATACTCTTCCCGCGACTGTGCTCTTAACGCTGGGATATTAATAATTTTGTTCCCTTTCCCTTTACTGAGCTGCGGTAAATCCGCTACCGGGAAAACCAACATACGACCTTCATTTGATACAGCGATAACACGGTCATTTTCAATGCTGTTCACCGCTGTGGGCGAGAGTATTTTTGAACCGGTTGGTAAGGTAATAATCGCCTTGCCATTTTTGTTACGACTGACTAAATCACTAAACTGGCAGACAAAACCGTAACCCGCATCCGATGCAAGCAGCAGACAGCTGTCGTCTTTCCCCATCAGTACATGCTCTACCGTTTCACCTGACACCAGACTGAAGCGCCCGGTTAGTGGCTCACCCTGGCTTCTCGCCGATGGCAACAAGTGCGCTTCACACGAAAAGCTTCGGCCTGAGCTATCAATAAATACAACTGGTTGGTTGCTTTTACCCTCGGCTGACCCAAGGAAACTGTCACCCGATTTATAACTCAGCTTCTCACCGTCAATATCATGGCCTTTCGCGCTACGCACCCAGCCTTTCTTAGACAGTACAACGGTAACTGCCTCTGCCGGCGTGAGATCTCGCTCACTTAATGCTTTTGCTTCGTTACGCTCAACCAACGGCGAGCGACGTTCATCACCATACGTGTCGGCATCGGCAAGCAGTTCCTTGCGAATTAACGTTTTCAGGCGACGGTCTGAGCCCAAAATTTTCTCAAGTTGCTCACGTTCCTTGCTCAGTTCGTCTTGTTCACCTTTCAGCTTCTGCTCTTCCAGCTTCGCTAAGTGGCGTAATTTTAGCTCAAGAATGGCTTCGGCCTGCTTGTCTGACAGCGCGAAGCGCGACATCAGAACCTCTTTCGGCTTGTCTTCCGTACGGATAATTTCAATAACTTCGTCTAAGTTTAGATACGCAATGAGCAAGCCTTCCAAAATATGAAGACGTGCCAATACTTTATCTAAACGGTATTGCAAGCGGCGGGTGACCGTCTGCTGACGGAACTCGAGCCATTCTTTTAAAAGCCCCACCAACGGCTTAACTTGCGGACGGCCGTCCAGCCCCAGAATATTCAAGTTAACACGGTATTGTTTTTCTAAGTCAGTGGTGGCAAACAAGTGATTCATCAGTTGTTCCGTGTCAACGCGATTGGAGCGGGGAACAATCACTAAGCGTGTCGGGTTTTCATGATCCGACTCATCACGCAAATCAGACACCAACGGTAACTTCTTCGCCTGCATTTGTTGAGCAATTTGCTCCAGCACTTTTGCGCCGGAAGCCTGATGTGGTAGCGCAGTAACCACAATTTCACCGTCGTCTACTTCATAAGACGCCCGCATTTTTATACTACCGCGACCGGTTTCGTACATTTTCTTAATGTCTTCGGCAGGCGTAATGACTTCTGCGTCGGTCGGGTAGTCTGGCCCTTTTAGCACATCCATGATGTCTTCAAGTGTGCTACTTGGCTTTTCCAGTAACATGGCACAAGCGTTGGCTACTTCGCGAGCATTATGTGGCGGGATATCCGTCGCCATACCGACCGCAATGCCTGTCACGCCGTTCAGTAAAATATGGGGAAGTCGCGCCGGTAGAACTTTCGGCTCCTTCATGGTGCCATCAAAGTTCGGTATCCAGTCAGCGGTGCCCTGTCCTAACTCACTCAACAGAACTTCACTAAACTTAGACAGTCTCGCTTCGGTATAACGCATCGCCGCAAACGACTTAGGGTCATCGGGAGAGCCCCAGTTACCCTGCCCATCCACTAGCGGATGTCGGTACGAAAATGGCTGCGCCATGAGCACCATCGCTTCGTAACACGCGCTGTCACCGTGAGGGTGAAACTTACCCAGCACATCACCCACTGTACGGGCGGACTTTTTATATTTCGCTAAAGCCGATAAGCCCAGCTCTGACATCGCATAAACAATACGTCGCTGAACCGGTTTTAAACCATCACCAATATGTGGCAATGCCCGGTCCATAATGACGTACATGGAGTAATTTAAGTAGGCCTCTTCAGTAAAGCGGCTGAGGGGGCGTGTTTCGGTAATCTCCGTCGACATTCTCACTTCTCCTTGCTTAGCAGCCTACAGTTCAGCCAAGTCGGCCATGTTGCCTTTGCTTTCCAGCCAAGTACGGCGATCACTCGCACGTTTCTTCGCCAGCAACATGTCCATCAGCTCTTCCATCATTTCAGCGTCATCTATTGTCAGCTGCACCAATCGACGTGTATTCGGGTCCATCGTCGTTTCACGAAGCGTCAATGGATTCATCTCGCCCAAGCCTTTGAAACGTTGAACATTGATTTTGCCTTTTTTCTTCTCGGCTTCAATACGATCCAAAATGCCCTGCTTTTCGTCTTCATCAAGGGCGTAAAACACCTCTTTGCCGACATCGATTCGATAAAGCGGCGGCATGGCAACAAAAATATGGCCATTCTCAACCAGCGGCCGGAAGTGTTTCACAAACAGCGCACACAGCAGAGTCGCAATGTGAAGCCCATCAGAGTCGGCATCCGCAAGAATACAAACTTTACCGTAACGCAGTTTATCCAAATCAACACTGTTTGGGTCGACGCCGACAGCAACGGATATATCATGGATTTCCTGTGATCCCAGAATTTGCTCCGGATCCACTTCCCAGGTATTCAAAATTTTTCCGCGCAGTGGCATGACGGCCTGAAACTCTCGATCGCGCGCCTGTTTCGCTGAACCACCGGCCGAGTCACCCTCAACCAAAAACAATTCGCTATTGGATGGATCCTGACTAGAGCAGTCGGTTAACTTACCCGGTAACGCAGGCCCCTGAGTGACTTTCTTACGAACAACTTTTTTGCTTGCTCGTAAACGACGCTGAGCGTTACTGATACAAACATCAGCCAATAATTCAGCTTGTTCGGTGTGCTCATTCAACCATAAGCTGAATGCGTCTTTGACGACGCCGGAAACAAAGCTGGCAGATTGTCTCGACGACAAACGCTCTTTGGTTTGCCCGGCAAACTGCGGATCTTGCATCTTAGTCGACAAAATATAGGAGCAGCGTTCCCACACATCATCAGGTGTCAGCTTCACACCTCGCGGTAGTAGATTGCGGAACTCACAAAACTCACGCATAGCCTCTAACAGACCTTGTCGCAAGCCGTTAACATGCGTACCACCTAATGGCGTTGGAATCAGGTTTACATAACTCTCAGATAGGCCCTCACCACCTTCCGGTAACCAGGTTACCGCCCATTCAACCCCTTCGGTTTGCGAGCTAAAAGAGCCATTAAATGGGTCTTCCGGTAAAGTAGGAACCTCTTTTACCGCTTCAATCAGGTAATCGGTCAGGCCGTCCTCGTAAAACCAAGTTTCTTCGGTGTCATCGACCTTATTTTTGAAGGTAATGCTTAACCCGGGACACAGCACCGCTTTCGCCCGGAGCAGGTGCTTCAACTTGGTAACAGAAAACTTTGAGGAATCAAAATACTGGGCGTCTGGCCAAAAATGGACTTTGGTTCCGGTATTGCGCTTCCCAACAGTGCCGGTGACTTCTAACTCAGAGACTTTATCGCCATTTTCGAAGGCCATTTCATACACCTGGCCATCTCGCTTAATGGTGAGCTCAACACGCTTCGACAGCGCGTTAACAACAGAGATACCAACACCATGCAGACCACCAGAAAACTGGTAATTTTTATTCGAGAACTTACCGCCCGCATGCAATTTGCTCATAATAAGCTCGACACCCGGAACCCCTTCTTCAGGGTGAATATCCACGGGCATACCACGACCGTCATCCATGACTTCTAAGGATTGGTCGGTGTGTAGAATAACCACTAAGCTTTTAGCGTGACCGGCAAGCGCCTCATCCACACTGTTATCAATAACTTCCTGGCCTAAATGGTTGGGCCGTGTGGTATCGGTGTACATACCGGGGCGGCGCTGAACCGGCTCCAGGCCATTCAGCACCTCTATAGAATCGGATTTGTAGTCTGTCATGAGTCCCTGTTTTTTGTTGTAGCTCGCTCCGCAAAGTTGACTGACAATTTACCGCTAACCGTCGTCTATTTGAAGTAGTAAGGCATAAATTTCTGCACTGACTCGCTCAGCTCTGGTTGGATTCGACCTTGCTTACGACACAGTTGCAACCAGTCCGACAAAAATTGATTAGCTTGGTACTTTTCATCGCGGTGTCGCATGTCTTTATTCGGCTGACGATAATGCACTGCTAGCTTTGTAATACCCTGCGTTTTTAAGACTTCCGCCATACGCACGTCATGGTATAGGCGCACCGTCATTTTGGCGCGCAAATAATCCGCCCAGCTAGGCTTTAGTTGCTCAATCGAAATATCCGTTGTGTAACGCGAATTGTCGACACGTTTTACCACAAACACCAAGCCTTCGCCGGCTTGAATAATGACCTCAGCTTGAGTCGAGTCATCTTCATCCGGCACAAAAGGTAACAAAGCGGCATAGTTCAGCTCATTCAACCTGTGTAACTCTGCCACGTCGACAACGTAACGCTGCTGCATATCACCCCTTACAAGCTCAGCTTATTTCTAAACACACTATCTCGATGCAATAGCAACCATTGTAACCCAATTACACTGGCGGCATTATTAATTTCCTCACGCTCTAACATACCAATAGCATCTTTACGCGGTAATACATGCACTTTAATGTCTTCATCTTCTTCAGGAAGACCGCCAAAATCAGCCGCTAAACTCGTGTCGACTTCCGCAATATAAATTGTCAGTTTCTCATCGGTTCCGCCCGGGCTCGAGTAGTAGCTGGTTGCGTAAATCAACTGTTTGGCTTCCAGGCCTGCTTCTTCTTTTAATTCTCTTGTTGCGACCTCTTCAGCACTTTCATCAGCGTCAAACATGCCTGCGACAAATTCAAATAGCCAAGGCCCGTTGGGGTCATCTAATGCACCTACCCGAAATTGTTCCAGCACGACTAACTCGTCGCGAACAGGGTCATAAGGTATCACCACGACAGCGTGGCCACGCTCCATCAATTCACGCTCAATAGGCTGACTCCAGCCGCCTTGAAACAAACGGTGTTTGAGTTTGTATTTATAAACCGACAAAAAGCCTTCATAAAGCGGCTGTTTTTTATCGAGTTCAACATCTTTTCGAGTCAATCTTGACGCCATTTCACCTTCTCGCTTCAACTTTTTTTGATATGAGAGTAAAGCCTGCTTTCTGATCTACTATACAGCAAACATTCTGTTACACTTGAGCAGATTCTGAAACCATGTTTTGCTTAAATTATCAGCGTGAATCAATTACACTGGTAATCATTCAACACTGTATGTAAACTAACGCGCAATCATTTTAAGACTATTGCATGTCAAGTAACGGGACACTGACTACCATGAAAAAGCACCTCTTGTCAGCGGCTGTAGGAATTGCATTAACTACAGTCTCTTTTACGTCAAATGCCGAAGATTTAGCTCAGATTTACCGCTTAGCGGTTGATAACGATCCGACCTTATTAAGAGCCGCCGCCGAGCGCAACGCCATTCAAAAGGGCGTTGATATTGCTAAGTCCGGTTTCTTACCACAAGTGACCGGTCAAGCTGGCTACAGTGATAGCAGTTCAGAGTCGTTTCAACCAGGCATCGGTTCATACGATATCGACACGGATGGTTGGCAAGCAGGCGTTTCTCTGAATCAAAGTCTTTTTGACTGGAGCGTTTGGAAAAATGCGGACATCGCGGAAAAGCAAGCGTATCAAGCCGAAATTTCCTATAACAACGCGCAACAAGAGTTAATGCTTCGAGTCGTCAATGCTTACTTCCAGGCGCTTCAGGCAAAAGACGACCTGTCATTTGCTGAAGCCGAGAAAAAAGCCATTAAACGTCAGCTTGAGCAAACCAAACAACGTTTCTCTGTTGGGTTAACCGCCATTACTGACGTGCACGAAGCACAAGCACAATATGACAGCGCCGTCGCCCGTGAAATTCAGGCTCGTAATGCCGTAGAAATTGCTTACGAAAGCATTCGTGAAATCACTGGGCAATACCCACAGACGCTGGCCGCATTAGACACCGAAACCTTTTCGCCCAGTGACCCTGCACCGGAAGATGTCATGAAATGGGTAAAGAAAGCGGAAAATAGTAATCTAAGCTTATTAGAGAGCATGGTGCAGGTTGAGATTGCTGAACAGCAAATTAAGCTTCAGCAAGCGGGTCACTACCCGACTGTGTCATTATCAGCGAACTATTCAACCAATGATACCGATAGAACAATACAAGGTGAGCCATCCCCAGATACGGGCCGTCTTGATAGCCGTTCAATTGGTCTAAACGTCAGCGTACCTATTTTCTCAGGCTTCCGCACCTCAGCTGAAGTTTCTCAAGCGCGTGACAACTACGTTGCAACTAGCCAGCAAATGGTTCAGACACGTCGCCAAATCGAGCGTGAAGTGCGTAACGCTTACTACGAAGTATCAGCGTCAATTGCCAGCATTAATGCGTTTCAGCAATCTGTCGTTTCAGCAGAAAGCGCATTGAAAGCAACCGAAGCCGGTTTTGAGGTAGGTACCCGGACTATTGTCGACGTCCTAAACAGTACTCAAAACCTTTACAACGCTAAACGTAACTTATCAGAAGCTCGCTATGGCTATATTCGTCAAATGCTGCGTTTAGAACAGGCCGCAGGTCAGCTTCAGGAAAACGACCTATTGGCAATTAACAGCAGTCTGTCAGAGGACGTTGAAGGAACTGCAGCGGACTAACTCCGCTGACCACAGGCACCACGTCCCGTTAGTGGTGCCTGCCTCCCTTAATTCTATGTTACTATCCGCAACAATCTAATAAGCAACAACGGTTCCTGTTGTGATCGAACAACCGACATTTAAATTCTATTTTTTACACCCTAAGTTCTGGCTTACCTGGCTCGGCGTTCTCATTCTTTATACCGTGTCTTGGCTTCCCTATCGTATGCAGCTGGCCATGGGGCGTGGGCTTGGCTTGCTGTTTAAAAAGGTCATGCCCCGCCGTGTCAATATAGCGCGCACCAACTTAAAGCTGTGCTTTCCCGAATACAGCGACGACAGCATTGAAGAACTGGTCACCGAGAACATGAAAAACACCGGCATTGCCTACTTTGAAGTCGGCATGGCGTGGTGGTGGCCGGACTGGCGTATTCGTCGCAAACTGCATATTCACGGTGAGGAAAACTTACGTAAGGCGCAGGAAGACGGCAGCGGCGTATTATTACTGTTGTTTCACTTCCTAAGTCTGGAAGTGCATGCGCGCTTGCATGGCTTCGTTGAGCCGGCAGTTGGCTTATACCGGCCACATAACAATGCGGTAATGGAGTTTCTACAAACTCGTGGACGAGCCCGCTCAAACAAGTACATGATTCAGCGGAAAGACGTTAAAGGCATGCTTAAAGCTCTGTCTAAAGGCGATATCGCCGGCTACTTACCTGATCAGGATTACGGCCGCCGTCGTACTGAGTTCGTTAAGTTCTTCGAGGTTCCTGACGCTTCAACCACTACTGGCACCATGCTGTTCGCAAATGCCCCCAATTGTAAAATAGTGGTTTCTCGCTGTATTCGCCGCAAAGACGGCACGGGCTATGACTTATATTACGAACCCGAGCTTCAAAACTTCCCGACAGGCGATGACAAAGCGGACGCTCGCTACGTCAACACCCTGGTCGAAGACGCTGTGAAAAAAGCGCCCGAGCAATACCTCTGGGTTCACCGCCGGTTTAAAACGCGGCCTGACCCCGATATGCCTAGCTATTATCAGTAGACCCAGAGTCCGCCTCGCCAAGCAGTTTGTTCCAGCAATGAATAACCGCTTGGCGTTCAGCGTCTAAATTGTGCTTCTCTAACAGCTGTTCCCCCTGAAGCGCCAGTGCGTGACTCTCACAACGAAAAATCTGAAATGCATTCACTAGGTTCTGAGCATCAACGTCATCCAGCAGGTGCTCTTGCTGAGCTTCTATTAACAGCCGAATGTTATCGCTATAGCGGCATAAACTTGGGTGCGTATGAGCGTATTTGAGCACCAAATATTGGGTAATAAATTCAATATCGGCAATGCCACCATCATCTTGTTTTAAGTCAAAAGCGTTCGTTCGGCTTACCGACAAATGATGTTTCATTTTTTGCCGCATGGAGACAATCTCTTTTTTCAGCTGCGCGTCTTCGCGTGGCTGCATCAAGGCAGCTCGACGTACATCCGCTAAAGTATCTCTTATTCCCCTGCTACCGTACACAGGACGCGCCCGTACTAACGCCTGCAGCTCCCAGGTCCATGCATCGTCATGCAGATACTTAGCATAAGAGTTTACTCGCGTGACCAACAGTCCGGATTGACCCGACGGACGCAGGCGTAAGTCAACATCGTATAACACCCCAGCGACGGTTCGGGTCGTAAACAAGTGCAACACCCGCTGCGCCAAGCGCAAATAAAACTGCTGAACCTCAATCGGTTTATTGCCGTCAGTTAAGCCTTCGTAGTTAGAATCTGTAACAAACACCAAATCGAGATCAGAGCCATAGCCGAGCTCTTCGCCACCAAGCTTGCCGTAAGCCATAACTCCAAAGCCGGTATTATCGACGCTGGTTCCTTCAGGTTTACCATGCTTCTGAGTCAACTGATGCCAAGCCAGCCCTATCACCTCGTTAATAATCGCTTCTGCCAGCGCGCTTAAGTGATCACTGACATTCATGAGTTCAAGCACGTTACTAATATCAGCCGCTGCAATTTTTAACTGCAAAGCCTGTTTTGCCTGTCTTAGCGCATCCATTTGCGTTTCCAGATCCTGCTCAGGAATACGAACTAAGTACTCACGAAGCAACGCATCATAGTTTTTCGACTCCGGCAACGTATAAAGTTGCTGCGGATCGATGAGCTCATCGAGTAACAAAGGGTGTTGTGCCAGCTGATTGGAAATCCAGGGGCTGGCCATACATAACTTACAAAGCTGCGCCCGTGCCCCAGGGTTTTCTGCCAACAGCTCTATGTAGGCAGTGCGACTCATTATGGCCTTAATAATAGACAGCAGCCGCTCAAGCAGGCGCTCAGGATGTTGGTGCTGCACAGCGTGACGAAGCATCATCGGCATTAGCCTTGCCATCGCCGCTCGCCCTCTGGGGCCTGAACTTCGGCGACGACTTTCCTGCCTGAAATTATGAATCAAGCGCCATAAGCTCTCCGGCTCATCAACCCCTTCCGCTTCCAGAATCTCAATCGCCGCATCATCGTCCAGCATATCCTGCCACAGCACTTGCAACGACTGCTCTTCTTCGTCTTCTTCTGACTGCTCACCAACGACTTGTTGAAACTCCTCGTGAATGCTCGCCATGCAGTCGTCAACACGCTGTTGAACGGGCGCCCAGTCATCTTCGCCCAGCATACAGCGTAAACGCTCCTGCCCAAGCTCATCGTCTGGCAGTTGCTGAGTCTGTGCATCATCGATTTGCTGTAATCGATGCTCTATGGTGCGCAGAAACTCATAGTTTCGCATCAGCATGTCAGCCCGCTCCTTGTCAATCAGCTCTAATTCAATCAAGCCATTAACTGCTGTATACAAAGAGCGTGTTTGTAGACTCTTTTCCTGCCCCCCACGAATCAGTTGGTGCGCCTGCACTATAAACTCGACTTCCCGAATACCTCCGGCACCAAGCTTGATATTATTTTTTACTCCCCGTCGCCGTGTCTCCTGAGTAATCAGGAGCTTCATTTTGCGCAGCGCTTCTATGGCGCTAAAATCAATGTAGCGACGATAAACAAACGGGCGTATCAAATCATAGAACGCTTTCTCGTCCGAATCGCTGGCTCCAATCAGGCGGGCTTTTACCATTGCATAGCGCTCCCAGTCGCGTCCCTGCTCCTGATAATAATGCTCCAGCGCATTCATACTGGTAACCAGCGGCCCCGACTGGCCGAATGGACGCAAGCGCATATCCACCCGAAACACCTGCCCATCGGCAGTGGTTTCGTCAAGCAGCGCAATCAGCAACTGTGCCAGTCGTTTATAAAACACGCTATGCTCTAAGTTCCGTCCAGGTCCTTGAGTCTCGCCTTGCTCGGGGTACGCAAAAATAAGATCAATGTCCGACGAGAAGTTAAGCTCTTTACCACCTAACTTACCCATACCAATAACCAGCATTGGCATGGTCTCGCCGTTACTGCCTATTGGTGTGCCGTGTTTCTCTTGTAATCGTTTAAAAGCCCATTGCAAGCTTTCTTGAATAGCCGCATCAGCAAACACGCTGAAGTGTTCAAGTGCCTCAGAAAGCGAGAGCTGACCCAAAATATCAGCGGCCGCCAATTTCGCCATAATGCAATGCCGGTATTCACGCAGTTTGTATTTGGCTCGGCGGTCGTCTTTACACTCCTCAAGCAATCTTCTGAGGCTGCTTTCATAGGTATCTGAGCTATCCAGGCTTATATCATTGTCTGAAGCAAAAAAGTCCGTCAGTAATTGGGTAGGGTAACGTTCTGCGACCCTTGCAATAAAAGGGCTTACTGCGAAGAGCGAGCGCAAAAGCTGCTGCTGAGGTTCCGTTATCGAAACATTGTTGACCTCAATAAATCGCTCCCACGCCGATTCACTGTGTTTTTCTAAGTAGTCATTCAGTATAAGCATTAGGCAAACCAGTACGGATCACGCTTTAACGCTGCCTTTCTTGAATACTCCAGCGCCTTTAATAAGGACTCTCGCTGCACTTTTTGCCATTCCAGCAAACGCTCAAGATCATCGTCGTCACGCTCTTTGATGCGCTCGTGCAAAATATGCAGCGCGGTAATTTCCCGAATGCCTCGCGCTAAATCCTGCCAGGGTAAACGGAATTTTTCACGTAGGTCATCGTCAAACAACTCACCAAAACACGTCCCCATGAGCAAGCTGTTCTGTAGTGGCTTCAAAAGCTTTAAATAACCTTCTTCGTTCAACCGCTCATGTTCAGAAAATGCGGTCTGAACCAGTTGCCAGTCACTTTTGAGCAACTGACTGCACCATGGCGTTACCGGCTGCGACAGCTCTTCGGTCATTTCGTTTTCGATTAAAAACTGAGACAATTTTAATACAGTTTGCTGATAGCGAGTCGACGCCACAACGTCTGCCACTTCAGTCAATCGAATCACGTCTTCCTGGCTGTTCTGCAAGCTTTCATACAGCTTTTCATAACGCTTTAAGGCTTTATGGTAGGCTCCATCTTCTGCCGTTAGCTCATCAAGCCCTTCAAAGTTTCTCAGCCACTGTAACTGCTCGGTGATTTTAGCCAAATTAGTTAACAGTTGACGCTCGCCAACACCCAGTTCAATCAATTGCTCCAGCGCAACTCGCACTAATTGAATACCATCAGCAAGGCCCTGAACGGCGCGAACGCTCGGGTTAAAAAGCAAACAGGACTCATTGTGTTGCCAGTGCCTTAATCCATACTCAACCGCTCGGTATAATGCCTGACCGATGGTGAAGTCATTTTCCAAAGGGACGTAATGCATCTGCGTAAACGGCTCTAGCAGACTCTTTCCCGCCAGCATATAGCCACGGGCCGCTTTACTCAGCGAGCCCACTTTCGCTTCCACTTTAGTCACCAACTGATGCGCTAAATGATACGCATCATCTATCGAACCGCCCTGCAGTTCTAATTCAATTTCAGAAAGCGTTTCTGAACGCTCCCCGGCCTGAATGTGTCCTTCATCCAGCACCATCTCAATAACGCCATCACCGCTGGGTAGTCGCCAGCGGGTACGGGTAAAGTCGGTAACGAAAATGGTTTGTAAGTCACGCTGAATGTCATAAACCGGAAAGTCGTCGGGCCAAATCTCACTATCAAACAGTGTTAAATCGGGCTTTTCGCTCTCAACATTGACATTGTACTCCGGCCGTTGGTGCATGCCGCCCATAACCCGACCTGCCAACTTAATCGTTTGTTCTTTTTGATCTTTATGGCTGCGTATGCGTAATCCCATATCAAACTGACGCAAACGCAAATCGGATGTGTCGAAATAACTGTTTCTGAGTTCTAACTGTGTTTTTTGCGTGTTTCCTGAGCGGGCATCCGCCAGTGATTGGCACACTTTTAGTGCTTGGTCTCGTTTTTCAGGAGCAATCAGTAGTTTTAACTCAAGTTCTTGTGACATTGACGCATTCCGAAGCAGGTGAAAGTTAAAGTAAAGGTACTGGCTTGGCGGCTTAGGGTCAACAAACATAGGTATTTTGTTGGCTTGACAGTATCCCGAAAAAATAGCAACGTGACGACAGACCTTTTTTAGGGTCTTTACCCGCGCAAAAATAAGCTTATACTTGCGCCGATTCCCGACGTTGGGGAAGCACGCCGAGCTTCGGCCTGGCTATACAGGAGATGCTATGTTCAAAGCGAGTGAGGTGCTATCCAAACAGCATCAGGCAGAAGACTTGAAGTCTCTGCAACAAGCGATAACCGACAACTATATTGTCGATGAAGATCAATATATGCGCGAGTTATTGCCGCTTGTTCCTGCCGATGAAGAAACGGTTAGCGCAGTAACCGAACGCGCAGCTAAATTAGTTGAGCAAGTTCGAGAACAAGCCGACAACGGTGTTGTCGATGCTTTCCTGCAAGAGTACAGCTTAGACACGAAAGAGGGCATTATCCTCATGTGTCTCGCCGAGGCCTTGCTGAGAATTCCCGATGGCTACACTGCCGATGCACTTATCCAGGATAAACTGTCTGGTGGTGACTGGCAGAAACACATGGGGCAAAGCGCTTCATGGCTAGTCAATACGGGCACTTGGGCTTTAGCGCTGACGAACAGCGTCACTAACCCTACCGGTCAAGCAATGGAAACACCTCGCGGTGCGTTCAGACGCTTGGTTCGTAAAATGGGCAAACCGGTCATTCGCAAGGCGACTTATACCGCCATGCAGATTATGGGTAAACAGTTCGTATTAGGGCGTACGATTGAGGAAGCGCTGAAGGAAAGCCGCGACAACCGCGACAAAGGCTATACCCACGCCTACGACATGTTAGGTGAGGCGGCACTCACGTCTAAAGACGCGAACTACTACAAGCAGCAATACGTCAACTCGATCAAGACAATCACCAAAGAGAACTTTAATAACCCGGATGCACCAAGGCCAACGATTTCGATTAAGTTGTCCGCATTGCATCCGCGTTATGAAGCGTCTAACCACGAACGTGTGTTGACGGAATTGGCAACGACTCTAACAGAGCTGGTCAAACTGGCCAAAGAGGCGGACGTCGGTGTCACTATCGATGCCGAAGAAGCTGACCGTCATGAGCTGTCGTTGGAGCTGTTTGAAAAAGTGTATCGCAGTGGTGTTTGCAAAGGCTGGCCACGTTTTGGTCTGGTTGTTCAAGCGTACTCAAAGCGTGCTCTACCAACGCTCTGCTGGATTACCGCATTAGCTAAAGAGTGTGGTGACGAAATTCCGGTACGCCTGGTGAAAGGCGCCTACTGGGATAACGAAATTAAGTGGACTCAGGAAAATGGTTTAACCGGATACCCGGTGTTTACGCGCAAATCGCACAGTGATATTTCTTATCTTGCCTGCGCTCGCTATTTATTAAGTGATGACACAGACAGCGCGATTTATCCGCAGTTTGCGACGCACAATGCGCAAACCATTATGAGCATCCAACACATGAACGAAACTCACAAGCGCCGTATTGAGTATCAGCGCTTGCACGGTATGGGCGACAGTCTTTACGACACGCTTATGGAACAAAATCCGGGCATGGTCGTACGCATCTATGCACCAGTGGGTCCACACAGAGACTTGTTACCGTACTTAGTTCGCCGTTTATTGGAAAATGGTGCCAACTCGTCATTCGTTCATAAGCTATTAGACGCCGACACGCCGGTTAATGATCTGGTCGAGCACCCGATGAAAACCGCATCGGGTTATGAAAAGTACGCTAATAGCAAGATTCCACTTCCTCCTCAAATTTATGGGGATCGCACAAATTCATTAGGATTGAATATGAATATTCACTCACAAGCAGATGACTTTATTGCAGCAGTTCAGCAATATCGTGACAAACAATGGCAAGGCGGTCCTATTGTCGATGGCAAGACCGTTGAAACTGATCACCATGTCAGCATTACCAGCCCACAGGAAACCGCAAAACAGGTCGGTAGTATTTACTGGGGTGACAAGAAGCTTGCAGAGCAGGCACTTAACAGCGCCAACAAAGCTTACAAGCAGTGGCGTGACGTGCCAACTGAAGAGCGGGCTAAGTGCCTTGAGAAGTTCGCTGACCTAATGGAAGCCAACCGCAATGAACTGATTGCTTTATGCTCTGTTGAAGCGGGTAAAGGCTTGCAGGATGGTATTGATGAGGTACGTGAAGCCGTCGACTTCTGTCGCTACTACGCTAACCAAGCGCGCGAGCTAATGGGCTCACCGATTCAGTTGCCGGGGCCAACAGGCGAAGACAATGAGCTATTCGTTGAAGGACGCGGTACATTCATCTGCATTAGCCCCTGGAACTTCCCATTGGCTATTTTCGTTGGCCAAGTTGCCGCCGCATTAGTAACCGGCAACTCGGTTATCGCCAAACCGGCTGAGCAAACTGGGCTTATCGCTTACCGCGCAGTGCAACTTGCACTAGAAGCGGGTATTCCGGGTAATGTCTTGCATTACATGCCGGGCAGCGGTGCGGAAGTTGGTAGTTACCTGACATCACAAGAAGATATTGGCGGTGTCTGTTTTACTGGCTCTACTTACACAGCACAAGCCATTAACCGTGCGCTTGCGGCTCGAACAGGACCTATCGTGCCGTTGGTTGCCGAAACCGGTGGCCAAAACGCCATGATGGTCGACTCAACGGCGCTGCCTGAGCAGGTTGTCACTGACGTTGTTGCCAGTGCGTTCCAAAGTGCCGGTCAGCGCTGTTCTGCACTTCGTGTCTTGTTCGTTCAGGAAGACGTGGCTGACCGTGTTATCGACCTGCTACGTGGTGCCATGGAAGAATTGCAAGTCGGTGACCCGCTACTGCATGAAACCGATGTTGGTCCAGTGATTGACGGCATTGCCAAGACAAACCTTGAACAACACATTACCGACATTCAGCAAGCGGGTCGTTTAATTGCCCGTGCGCCAATGCCGGACTACACCATGGGCGGTACTTTTGTTGCGCCAACGGCTATCGAAATTGACAGTATTAGTCAGTTGGTTAAAGAAAACTTCGGTCCAATTCTGCACGTTATTCGCTACTCAACCGACAACATTGAAGAGGTTATTGAGAGCATCAATAACACCGGCTTTGGTTTAACCTTCGGTATTCACAGCCGTAACGAAACCTTCGCCTATGATGTTGCCAGCAAAATTGATGTGGGTAATGTGTACATTAACCGTAACCAAATTGGTGCTATTGTTGGTGTGCAACCATTCGGTGGTCGCGGTATGTCTGGTACAGGGCCGAAAGCCGGTGGTCCTCACTACCTTACTCGCTTTATCACTGAAAAGACGCGCAGTGACAATATTACAGCGGTTGGTGGTAACGCTACCCTGTTATCACTCGACGACTAAAACGCTAGCCTGTATTGGCATAGCAAAAACGCCGCCACTTTATAGAGTGTGCGGCGTTTTTTTCTGTTTATCGCTTATCAACCGTTTCGACGTCGGTATCTTTCAATGTTGTTTCTAAATCGTTATCGAAGACAACGTAGATTTCATGCAACTGATTTGACTCATCTCGGAACTGTAACGCTGCAATGTCCTCTTCATAGCGAAGCAGCTTTGGTGGTTTACTGAGGATATGAGTTCTCGGCGGTAAAATTAAACGTCTTTCTTCAAGCTGCTTGCCATTCCAGCTAGCAGCCAACTGCTTTGGTCGAAACTTAATCACTATCGCCGCCATTAACGCCATCGTCAGTAAGGCGCCAACCGCAATAACCCATATCGGCACCACGCCACCAATATAAATGGCCATCCACAGTGCCAAAAAAAAGCCGCCCCAGGCTTGGGGCGGCGGCTATCACGATAAAACTGAAGCGTTTCAGAATTGTTCGTCGTCATGTAAATATAAACTCTCGCTACCGTCCTTAATTGCACCCAATAATGCGTGAGTACGAGGCATAATGCGAGCAAAGTAAAAACGAGCTGTCTTAATTTTCGATGCCAAATACGGCTTTTCCGCTTGTTTTTCTTCAGCTGCAACGGCCATTCGTAACCACATATAACCGTAGGAAATATATCCCACCAAGTGCAAATATTCTACCGCTACACTGTTTACCAAGTTCTCATCGGTAGCCGCTTTTTGAAGTAACTCTTCGCTGATGCGGGTCAAATCCTGAAGCGACTGTTGCAGTGTGCTTACCTCTCCGCTCCAGTTACTGTTACCTGAAATACCTTGCAAGAACGTTGCTATTTCCTCGATAAACGGTTTCAGCAACTCACCACGCGAACCACCAACTTTGCGACCTAACAAATCCAGTGCCTGAATGCCGTTAGTGCCTTCATAAATTTGTGCAATACGGGTATCGCGAACCAACTGTTCTTGTCCCCATTCGCGCACATAGCCGTGACCGCCAAACACCTGTTGACCGTGAATGGTTGACTCCAGCCCGGTATCGGTTAAAAACGCTTTAGCAACCGGCGTCAATAATGCAACCATGGCATCGGCTTTTTGACGAACGGCGTCGTCTTGAGAGTATTTTGAACGGTCTAACTGCTGACCAACCCAAGTCGAGAACGCACGACCACCTTCGGTCAATGCTTTCATAGTCAGCAGCATACGGCGTACATCACCGTGGACTAAAATAGAATCCGCTTCTGCATTGTCATTGCGAGTTGCTTTAGCACCGCGTCCCTGAATACGATCTTTCGCGTACTCCAACGCATTTTGGTAAGATCGTTCTGCCGCACCTAGCCCCTGAATACCAACGCCCAGACGTTCGTAATTCATCATCGTAAACATGGCGGGCAAACCACGATGCGGTTCGCCAACCAACCAGCCTTTCGCGCCGTCAAAGTTCATCACACAGGTTGCTGAACCGTGAATCCCCATTTTGTGCTCAATAGACCCACAACTAACCGCATTGCGCTCGGTTAAATTGCCTTCGCTATCAGACAAGAATTTAGGCACCACAAACAGTGAAATACCTTTCGTGCCAGCAGGCGCGTCAGGCAACTTCGCCAAAACCAAATGAACGATATTGTCCACCAGGTCATGCTCACCACCGGTGATAAAAATTTTCGTACCGCTAATCTCAAAGCTGCCATCTTCCGATGGGATGGCTTTGCTTTTAATAATACCGAGATCCGTTCCGGCGTGTGGCTCAGTCAGACACATAGTGCCAGTCCACTCTCCTGACACCATGCGGGGTAAGTAATGGTTTTTCAGCTCGTCACTGCCGTGAGAGTCAATCGCCATAATTGCCCCCGAAGTCAGGCCCGGATACAAAGAAAACGCAATATCCGCACTGCACAGCATTTCTTCATACTGCGCCGATAACGACTTAGGCAAGCCCATACCGCCAAATTCAGGGTTTGCAGTAACACCAACCCAGCCACCTTCAGCCAGCTGACGAAAGTTCTCTTTGTAACCTTTCGGAGTTGTCACTGCGCCGTCTTCAAACTTAACACCTTCTTCGTCAGCTTCACGTGCCAGCGGAGCGACTAAGTTTTCAGCAACTTTAGCACCTTCATCAAGAATGGCTCCGGCCGTTTCTACATCCATCATTTCCGCCAGTTCAGGAGCTTTCTCCCAGTCAGCGGCTACGTTAAATACGTCATGCAGGACAAAATCCATATCATCACGCGGTGCTCTGTAATCTGCCATATTATTTACCTCTTGTTCCCACAAACAGGAAATTTAAACCACTAATTTAAACGCCTGTTTAAACTGTATCGCACAAGAGTATGAATCCCATTGCGGGATGTCAATAATTTCTATCGTTTCCAGTCTTCTAAAGCCGGGTGAGAAAAGGCGTTTGAATCTAATGCCAACACCACCTGATGCGGCTCAATACGAATCACGTTCAAACTTTGATAGCTGTCACCTTCGTACAGTCGCTGACCATTCAGCTCAATCCAGCGCTGGCTCGAGCTGCTTCGATACATGTGGCTGTCGTAGCTAAATTCCGGTACTCGCTGCTGAAATGTCGGAGATAAGTCAGACAATGACGGCACCACGCTGATACGTTGCTCTGTCTCACCTCCCGTTTGCTCGACTGCCTCCTGAAAGCGGTTCAGAAGTTCAGGTGAGACACTGGACAAATCTAAGGCTTCACGCTGACGCTGCCTTTGCTGAGCCAGTTCTGACGATTGTTGGGGCTGAACAGGCTCGTTTGTACTGGTTGTAACCTGCGGCTCTGCGGGCGAGTCGTCTATCGCTTCCCAGCTGATTGCCGGCACCACGGCCGTTTCACCCCATGCAAAGTCTGGATTAACAGTCGCTTCATCCACCACCTCAGCACCCGACCAATAAGCAATACCATACCCCAACGCACTCCCCAAAATCAGCGCCAGCGGCCAGACTAACCATAGATTGTTTTTAGCTGGACGGTCCTGCGCAATGAGGGAGCTGTCCAGCACACTACGATTTTTAAGCAGAGGTGACTGTTGTTGCTTTAACGCTTTTAGTAATGAGGACATACCTATTCACCTCTCGTCAGTCTTGGGCCAAAGTCGCTCGATCTGGACGAAAGCCATGCCATCGTTGCGGCGTCTAACTCTCCCGTGACTCTTAAACCGTTATTCACCTGAAGTGCTCTTAGTTGCCGAGTCGAACTTTCCTTGTGAAGCTCCTCCGGTAAATGCCTTTTTAGCTGTTGTTTGACCCAATCTTCCAAATCGTTCTCGTTAGACACAGGCACTTGCTGATACAACAGCAAAAACTCACCAGTCCAACCCGCGATTGTTGCGGATGTTCGACTTTCCATCAGCAAAGGCGCGGCGTTCTTCCGATACAACAGCGCCGGATAGTTAATGGCTTGTAGCTGTTGAAGGGTCTGGTTCAGTTTTGCGCAAGCTAAGTCATACTGCTCAACCCACTGGCAAAACGGCTCTGACAGCGACGGCTCAGGAAGCCCCCAAGTTGCAGCTAGCGCCTTTGCAGAAAGATAGTCATTCTTTACTTTCAACGGCTCATTCGAGGGTGTTGAATACCAGAAGGTTGCTAACGCAGCCACGGTGAAAAGCAAAATACTCCCCATAATTGAGAGCCATTTTGTATTATTCCTACTGACTTTTCGAGAGGGACAGTCAAGCTCGACAGCCGCCTGATTTAAATGCGTCGGCTTTACCTCTGGTGACGAGTCGGTGTATGCAGCCAGCAAAGCCCGGTCACAATAAAGGTTTAGAAGCCGTGGAATACCTTGTGTCAGCTGATGTGCCCTTTTTGCTGCGGCCGCCGTAAACAATGGCCGGTTTGCGCCTGCGACTTGCAGCCGATAAGCAATATAACGCTGTGTATCTTGTTCAGTCAGCGGTAATAAATGATAACGCGCGGTAATTCGCTGAGCTAGCTGCCTTAACTCCTGACGACGTAACAAATCCTGAAGCTCAGGCTGCCCAATGAGAATAACGCGTAATAGCTTTTTATTGTGTGTTTCCAGGTTGGTTAGCAGCCGCAATTGTTCTAACACCTGCGGTCTTAAGTGCTGCGCCTCGTCAATAAGCACCACACATTGCCGACCGTCTTCATTGGCTTTTAACAAAAACTGGCTGAGCTTATCCGTCAGAACTTTCCGTGTTGCTGAGCGCTTTTGGTAACGAATCCCAAACTCGTCACACAAGCTGGCCAGCAGTTCGTCCTCATTCAGCATCGGATTCAGAATAAAAGCGGTTTCCGTTGACTCCGGTAACTGCTCGATGAGCGCCCGTGACACCGTTGTTTTGCCCGTGCCGACCTCACCCGTTAAAAGAATAAAGCCACCACTGCCCTGCAAGCCTTGGGTTAAATGCGCTAACGCCTCCTGATGACGTTCACTCAGGTAAAGGTAATTAGGATCCGGCGCTATAGAGAAAGGCTCTGCCTGCAAGCCAAAATAGTTCTGATACATAAGCGTTGTACGCAATTTATTATTATTTAACCAACAGTGTAACGACTTGCTTGCACATCCACCAGTGATTAGCGATGATCACTTTCACTAAGAATTAAGTTTAACCGGGAGTCATGAGTGCAGACCTATTTAGTCGGCGGTGCCGTTCGCGATAAATTACTGGGACTGGACGTTCACGAGCGCGACTGGGTCGTTGTTGGCGCAACGCCACAACAAATGCTCGATCAGGGCTTCCAGCAAGTGGGAAAAGACTTCCCTGTATTTTTGCACCCGCTGACCCGAGAAGAGTACGCTCTCGCCCGCACTGAGCGTAAAAATGGCAAAGGCTACAAAGGCTTTGATGTATTCGCTTCACCGGATGTCACTTTAGAAGACGATTTGGTTCGTCGTGACCTTACCATAAATGCCATAGCCGAAGACGAGCAAGGCCAGCTGATCGATCCCTATGGCGGTCAGCATGATATTGAACAGAAAACGCTACGCCACGTGTCACCAGCGTTCGAGGAAGATCCGTTAAGAGTACTTCGCGTTGCCCGCTTTGCCGCGCGTTTTAAGCATTTAGGCTTCACCATTGCCGATGAAACCCATGAGCTACTGGCCAAGATAGCTCACTCTGGCGAGCTCGGTGCATTGACACCAGAGCGCGTCTGGCTGGAGTGGGAAAAGTCATTAAGCACACGCAATCCGGACGTGTTTCTGAGTACTTTGGTTGATATTGACGGGCTAAAACAGGTACTTAAACAGTTCAATGCTAAGAGCAGTAATTTGGATCGCCTGCGCAATGCCGCTCAATTCCGCATTGCTGAACCTAAGCTGACTAAACCGCTTGTTTTTGCGAGTTTGTTTATTGCCAACTCGCCTGTTGAGGATATCCCCCACTTTTGCAAGGTTCTGGCGATACCGAATGAATACCGCGATGCCGCTATACTTGCCGAGCGAAATAGTGACATCATTCTTTCAGAGACGTTGCCAACCGCCGGGCAATTTGCTGAAACATTGCAGTCTATTGACTACTGGCGCCGCCCTGAAAAGCTGCAACAGTTGCTGTTATTGCGTGAGTTAGAACATGAACACACAGAGTTTTCTGAAAACATCGCTGATCAAAGCCGTCAGCTAACACAAGCCGCGTTAAAAGCTGCTGAAGTAAGCCCGCAGTCACTGATTGATAAAGGTTATACAGGTAAGCAGCTTGGGCTTGCCATTAAAGAAAAGCGACTGGAAACACTGGCTAACGAACTTAGGCAAACTCTTTAAGCCAGTCCGTATTTTCCAGCGGAGTTAAATTTTGCTGTTCAGGCTGTTCGCAATATTGGCGCCACATTGCGCCGTAAGTTTTCTTCAAAACCGGGTGCTGTCTGTTTTCGGCTATTTCCGCCAAAGGCCAAAGCACAAACGCATTCTCAATTATTTCGTGGCGCGGCAGCTGTGGTGCTTTTTCTCGCACCATGTCATCGTAAAGTAACACGTCAATGTCTAACGATCGCGGGCTGTACTTCGCGCTATCGGGCTTGCGCCCATTCTCTTGCTCAATGCGCTTGCAGTGCTCTAATACCTTTTCTACCGGCAGCTGGGTCGTGACTTCCACGACAAGGTTGTAAAAGTCACTACCCTTAAAACCTACCGCCTCGCTCAAAAAAACACGAGAGCGCCGTTGATAAGTAAAGCTATCGGCTAATGCCCTTAAACCGGACAAAATATGCTGCTCTTTATCGATATTAGAGCCGAGTCCCAAAAAGACAACTGCCACACTAACCCCTTATCCGAACGGACTGTCGAAAACACTGCGACGAACCGTCACTGCAACATTCGCAGCGTTAGGAACAGCACCGGGCTTCGACACTTTTACTTCGACATTCTGCACGCCAAATTCATTGAGAATTAAGCTGGCAACGCCTTCGGCTACCGTTTCAATTAACTGACGCGGCTTTTCAGCAACCCATTGAGTCACTTTTTCACTGACTAAGGCGTAATCCAAAGCGTCGTTCAAGTCATCGGACTTCGCGGCGGTTTGGTTATCCCAGCTCATTTGAATATCTAAAGTGAGTGTTTGCTTCTTCTCTTTCTCCCAGTCATACACGCCTATAATGGTGTCGACGCTGAGGCCTTCAATGCTAACCACATCGATATCCGCTTGTTCCATTTTCACTCACCCCATAGTAATTGCGGAAAAAACCGCTTATTCTATAAACCTGAATTTTAAACCGCAGTCTACCCTAACAAAAGAGGGATTCGTACCCTATGACAGCGTTAACCATACTGATGATTCTAACAGCCTACCTCTTAGGCTCTATCAGTAGCGCTGTGCTTATCTGTAAACTATGGGGTTTGCCTGACCCTCGTAAAGAAGGCTCCGGAAACCCGGGCGCGACTAATGTTTATCGGGTTGGTGGGAAAATTCCTGCCTTGCTCACACTCTGGTTTGATGTATTAAAAGGCATGGTGCCGGTTTGGGGCTCATACTTTTTAGGTATAGAGCCCTTTTTCTTAGGGCTAATAGCGGTGGCAGCCTGTCTGGGCCATATTTTCCCGTTGTATTTTCACTTTCGCGGTGGCAAAGCTGTCGCTACTGCATTAGGCGCCATGTTTCCGGTTGCCTGGGAAATGGCACTGCTGCTTATTGCGACCTGGCTAGTGGTCTTTAAAATAAGCAAAGTCTCTTCGCTTGCTGCATTAGTGACTGTCTGTCTGGCGCCTTTTTATGCGTATTGGATAAAACCGCAATACACTGTGCCGGTTATTATGATTTCTCTGTTAATTTTGTGGCGACATCAGTCAAATATCGTGCGCCTGACTTCTGGTCAGGAAAAAGGTTTTAAACGCCGTCAGTAGCCGCTGTTGGTTTGGTCTCCTGCATCGGTTCTAAGTCGGTCATTGGCCAGCGCGGATACGTCTTAACGCTCAGTGTTTCAAGCTCTCCCGCCTGCAAACGTAAAGCACCGGCAAGCGCAATCATGGCACCATTGTCAGTGCAAAATTCAGTGCGAGGATAAAACACGCGACCGTTTAGTTTTTTCATTAACGCCTCAAGCTCAGCTCTTAGGTGTTTGTTAGCACTTACTCCACCAGCTATGACCAGTCGCTTATAGCCCGTTTGCTTTAACGCACGACGGCATTTAATAAGTAAGGTATCAACAACCGCATCCTCAAACGCCCGGGCAATATCCGCCAGTGTTTGTTCGCTGTTGTCATTCGCCGCTAATGTATTGGCAGCAAAGGTTTTTAAACCACTGAATGAAAAGTTTAAACCGGGACGGTCTGTCATCGGTCTTGGGAACGTGAAGCGATCACTCACACCTTTTTCAGCCAGTGCTGCAAGTCTGGGTCCGCCAGGGTAATCAAGACCCATCAGTTTGGCGGTTTTATCAAAGGCTTCTCCAGCAGCGTCATCGACAGACTCGCCCAGCAACTCATAATCACCAATACCTTTGACCTGAACCAGTTGCGTGTGTCCGCCTGATACTAATAAGGCGACAAACGGAAATTCGGGTTGATCGTCTTCCAACATAGGCGCCAACAAATGGCCTTCCATATGGTGTACACCAACCGCCGGAAGCCCCCATCCAAATGCCAGGCTTCGGCCTATGCAGGAGCCGACTAACAACGCACCGACTAGGCCGGGGCCTTTAGTATAAGCCACACCGTCCAAATCTTTCGGTGTTATACCCGCTTCCTGCAGTGCGGCTTTCACCAACGGCAAGGTTTTACGTACG
Organism: Idiomarina piscisalsi; assembly: GCF_002211765.1. Classification (NCBI taxonomy): domain Bacteria; kingdom Pseudomonadati; phylum Pseudomonadota; class Gammaproteobacteria; order Alteromonadales; family Idiomarinaceae; genus Idiomarina; species Idiomarina piscisalsi. The sequence goes on along the minus strand of NZ_CP022133.1, from coordinate 676,219 downwards.
TGATCTCGCGACGCCAGCTCAGGCACCACGCCACCGTAGTCAGCATGCAGCTTTACTTGCGAGTATAACTGATGAGCCAGCAGCCCTTTTTCAGTGTCATACACCGCAATACCTGTTTCATCACAAGACGTTTCTATACCTAATACCCGCATACTGCTCACCGATGATGCTTTTTACCGACAATTCTCGGTATTTTACCTGATTTTTGCGGCTGTGACTCGCCAGAGTCAAAAAGTTATGCCACTTTACTCCCTAGTTTGCCTGCAGTTCACTAAGGGGTAAGCGACGGCTATCGAGCGGCCGGCCATCAACGTCACGGAGTGTTAAAACCAGTTCCGGCTGCTCTTTCCAAATCACCTCTATTTGACCATAACGACTGTCTTCATAAGCTTGTCCGTCTCTGTATACGGACGAATAAGGAGTGTCGCTCCCTAAATTAATGCTGCCTGCGGTGACCTGCCAAAGCGGGTACGGCAAATAATCATCAGCTTTTGAAAACTCGCCAAACAAGCGATCACCAACACCGAGGATGAGTCCCGACGGCTGCAACTCTTGCAGAACAGACTTCAATCTGTCCTGCTCTTTAGGAAACATTGACCAGCTATCATAGCCGTTAGCCGGTGCTAATATTGGCGTCGCGCTGAATAAAATTCTCACTTCAGCAGGCTTTTGTAGCTGCTCTTTTAACCATTGCCATTGCTTATTGCCAAGCAAGTCGCCCGCTCGATTCGGCTGATAAAGTCCCAAGCCAGCGTTGAAGCGACGCGTTTGTCGTTCCATCCAACCGACCTGTTCTAACTCATCACGGTTCCAGCGACCATCGAGTAAAATAACCTGCACCCGCTGCGGCTCATTGCCAAAAATAACGCTTTTCGCAATACCATGTTCCTGAAACAGTCGCTCAGAGGTTGCCGGCTCCCGCCAAAAGGTCAAAAAGTGGTTGCGCACGGCGTAACGTTGAGGATTATTTTTACCCGCATGCCCATCAATGCTGTAGTCGGTTTTATTCCAAACAGACATCACTGCCGATCCACGTCTCAGCACTCGGGGCCCGCGGAAACGGTTAAAGACGTCATAAGCATCAAGCAAGTCATCCATGTCATCCGCTTCAACATCTAATGTATTACCGAGAAACACGAAAACCTCTGGCTGCGCATGATTTACCGCATCCCAAACTTCTTGCCGACTGCTGTGGTCCATACAACAACCAAAAGCCACACGAGTGCTCTGCTGAGCCTGGCTTGCTGCGGCAAAGAACAACAGTGAAACGCCCAGTATTAGCTGGGTAATCATCGATTGAGTGTTCAACAGTCGGCAACAACGCATCAGAAGTCCTCTTTATTTGCAGCGCAGCGACGCGCCTCCTCTGCGTCTATATCGCCACGTGACACCAATTTCTTGAGGGCTTGATCCAAAGTTTGCATACCCTTTTCAGCACCGGTTTGAATGGCTGAGTACATTTGCGCCACTTTGTCTTCGCGAATCAGGTTTTTAATGGCTGGCGTCGATACCATAATTTCATGCGCTGCGACTCGGCCACCGCCAACGCGTTTCAACAAGGTTTGTGAGATAACCGCCCGCAAAGACTCCGACAACATTGAGCGAATCATCGGTTTGTCGTCGCCCGGGAATACATCAATAATGCGGTCTATAGTTTTTGGTGCTGACGTTGTATGCAGCGTGCCTAACACTAGGTGTCCGGTTTCAGCGGCAGTCATTGCCAAACGAATGGTTTCGAGATCGCGCATTTCGCCCACCAAAATCACATCCGGGTCTTCCCGCAAAGCCGAGCGCAACGCCGCACTAAAGCTTCGGGTATCGCGATGCACTTCTCGCTGACTCACCAAACTTTTCTGGTTGTCATGCACAAACTCAATAGGGTCTTCAATGGTTAAAATATGCTGCGAACGGGTCTGGTTAATATGATTCACCATCGCCGCTAAGGTTGTTGATTTACCAGAGCCGGTTGGTCCGGTTACTAACACCAAACCGCGGGGCGCATCAATAATGTCCTTAAAGCTAGCCGGAGCTTCCAATTCATCCAGCGTTGTGACTTCATTTGGGATCATCCGAAACGCAGCGGCAATGCCTTTTCGCTGGGTAAAAACATTGGCACGAAAACGCGCAACACCGTCTATTTCAAAGGAGAAGTCACATTCAAAGCGCGAGTTAAACTCTTCCTGCTGCGACTCGGTCATTATCGCAAATAAATCGCTTTTCAACTCTTCAGCCGAATGCTTGGGTTGATTTAAAGGGCGAATGTCCCCATCCACTCTTATCATAGGCGGACTTCCTGACGACAAATGTAAGTCGGAAGCGTTTTGTTTCACACTAAAGGCGAGTAATTCGCTAACATTCATATCCTGTCCCTGAATCAATGAGATGACGATTGCTATGACTATTAAGGTATCAGAAAAAATACAAAATAACCTTGTTAACCTCCGTCAGCAATTAAAGATATTAAGCGAGGAATCTGACGACCAACAACCAGTCCAATTGCTGGCTGTCAGCAAAAAGCATTCCATTGATGCCATTAAAGCCGCAGCTGACGCGGGGCAAATACACTTTGGTGAAAACTACGTACAGGAAGGTGTCGCTAAGATTCAGCAATTGCGGGCTGAAGGTTTTAACCACTTGCAATGGCATTTTATTGGTCCATTACAGTCCAATAAAACAAAAGACGTTGCCGAGCATTTTGACTGGGTGCAAAGCATTGAAAGAGAAAAAATTGCGCGTCGCCTGAACGATCAGCGACCGACCGATAGCGATCCGTTGAACGTGTTGCTGCAAGTAAATATTGATGACGACGACAATAAGTCAGGGTTATCACCAAATGATGTAGAAGCCTTGGCTCGCTTCGTCAGTAACTGCGAAAACCTGAAGCTCAGGGGCTTAATGACTATTTTAAAAGCGGGAACATCAGAGCAGGAACGGAAAGAAAGTTTCGCGAAAATGCGCCAGCTATACCAACAACTGCAAGCGGTGTATGGCGAGCAAATTGACACTCTCTCGATGGGAATGAGCGGCGATATGCGACAAGCCGTGCTCGAGGGTGCTAATATGGTACGTATTGGAACAGCAATTTTTGGACAACGGGAGTCATAATGAAAGACATTCGCAACATTGCGTTTATTGGTGCCGGTAATATGACACAAAGTATTGTCGGTGGTATGTGTAAAAGCGGTTACCCTGCTGACAAAGTCTGGGTCAGTAACCCAAGTGACGCAAAGCTTGAGAAAATGAAATCGGAGCTGGGCGTTAATACCAGCAATGACAACCTGGAAGTGGTCGAAAAGGCCGATGCGATTGTATTGGCCGTGAAGCCGCAATTAATGTCAGAGGTGTGCACTCACTTACGTGAAAACGTCAGTAACTTAAGCGATAAACTCATTATTACGATTGCAGCAGGCATTCGTATTCCAAAATACCGCGAGTATTTAGGCGAGCGCATTCGTATTATTCGCGTCATGCCAAATACGCCATCTCTCGTAGGTCAGGGCATGTCGGGATTAGTCACTGACGACTCAGTCGATCAGGCAGACAAAGACTTTGTCACTGAAGCGTTCAACGGTGTTGGTGAAACCTTGTGGGTTTCCGACGAAGATCAGCTCGATATTCTGGGTGCGGTTGCCGGTAGTGGTCCAGCGTATTTCTTCGAGTTTATGGACAGCTTGGCAAAAGCGGCCACGGCACTTGGCTTTGATGCCGCCAAAGCTCGCGAAATGGTACAACAAACCTGTTTAGGTGCCGCACAAATGGCGAAAGAAAGCGACTTGTCGCTGGAAGACTTGCGCAAACAGGTGACCAGCAAAGGAGGCTCTACTGCAAAAGGAGTGGAAGCCTACCAAGAGTCTGACTTACACGGCATTTCGGACAAAGCGGTCAAAGCCGCTGTTAACCGTAATCAGGAAATGGCGAAACTCTTCTAGGAGCCAGTAATGAATAACGCGCTTACGTTTTTAGTCGCAACACTCATTGATCTTTATCTGATCATTGTTTTGTTACGGCTTTGGATGCAACTGACCAAAGCGGACTTTTATAACCCGGTCAGTCAATTCGTCTATAAAGCGACACAACCGATTGTCGGCCCGCTGCGCAGCTTTATGCCCAGTGTGGGTTCGTTGGATACCGCGAGCTTACTGCTGGCTTTAGCATTAGGTGTTCTAAAAATCGCGGCACTGGTGTGGTTAAACGGTCTCGCCGCAGGCGCTTTGGTTATTGTCATTCAAGGCGTTCTGGCAACCATCAGTAGCTTCCTGTCGATGTTGTTCTGGGTGCTGATTATTCGGGCCATTTTGAGCTGGTTCTCGCAGGGCTACAACCCGGTAGAAGCCATGTTGCACCAAATCACTGAGCCAGTTTTAGCGCCTATTCGCAAGGTCATACCGCCACTGGGTGGTCTCGACTTATCGGTGCTTGTCGCCATTATTGCGTTGCAGTTCCTGCGCATTCTAATTGGCGTCTAGGCTTAGTGGCTAACGTATAAAGTGGGAGTAAAAGTTATGTTGAAAAGTACTCTATTTGCAATCAGCGTCGCATTATTGGCGTGTTTTTCTGGCTCAGCAAACGCCGAGCAGAAACAAACGCTGGGTGACTGGGAGGTTCATTACAGTGCTTTTACTTCCACATTTTTAGCGCCTAAAGTGGCCACTACCTACAATATTACCCGCAGTGCTTCTAAAGGTGTTTTGAACATAGCTGTGTTGGACAAAAACACACAAGCACCACAGGCACCGGGCGTTACCGGTCAAGTCGTGAACCCTCTTGGTCAAGTTCAAACACTGGATTTCCAAAAAATTACAGAGTCTGAAGCCGTATACTATATCGCGCAATTTGACTACACCAACGCAGAAACCTTGCGTTTCACTATTACTATTGGTGATGAGCAAACTTTAAAATTTAACCAGGAGTTTTGGTTAAACGACTGACTTACCGGTTTAGTTGTTAACCGGCTTTACACCTATGGATTGAATATCGCCGGTTTCACTCACACTTCTGACGGTTAACACCACATCGCCCAATTTCACTTTGTCACCAATAACGACCCGGCGGTGAAACTTCTGGGAAAAGTAATCTGCGATAGTCGTACTTAGCAAGCTCTCATCAAGGTTGCCTAAGGGGTAAAAGCTACCCACATCAGCCAGTGTCAGGTCACCCCGTAGCGTGAAGTCACCAAAGAAGTCTTTTTCATTCACTTTCAAGCCTTTACCACCTGATGCAAGTATCCGGCTGACTTCATCAATGTCTTTCACCGTTGCTGCCACCAGTAAGCCGTCGCCCTCTTCGACTGTTGGTTGAGTTTCAGGTTGCAGCCATTCACCCTCTCGAATTAATCCGACAAAAGTGGCTGGTGCTGTCAGCTTGAGCTCTTTCCAGGTGTGGTCACAAGCAGGTGACGTTTTATCGATACGGTATAACCAAACCTCTAAAGCTTCAGAGCTTGGCACCGATGACAACGGCATACGTTGTTGAGGCTGCGCTTTTAATGGCACTTCAAGCCCAAGCCAGCGCGCAACCGGTGCAATCGTCCACCCCTGAATAATCAGCGATATCATCACGACCACGAACGCGATATCAAAGTAAAGTTCCTGGTTCGGCACGCCACTTAACCATGGAAACAAAGCCAGGATAATAGGCACGGCCCCTCTAAGCCCGACCCAACTTATAAATACCTGTTCCCGCCACGGGAAACTGAACGGTAACAAACTCACAATAACCGCCAGCGGGCGGGCGATAAAGATAAGCGCCACGGCGATACCAATGGCAATAGGTGCGTTAGCAACCAGATGAGATGGCACAACCAACAAACCCAGTATCAAAAACATGGTTATTTGGCTTAACCAGGCCAGTCCATCCTGAACCTGCAAAATATGCACAAGTTGAGGCAAGCGCGCATTACCTATGACAAATCCCATTAAATAGACCGCTAAAAAGCCGCTCGCCTGAATTTTGGCGGTTATTGCGTAGATAGAAATAGCGCAGGCGATGGCCAGCAACGGAAAAAAACTAAAGCTTAATGGCAGTTTTCGCGCAGCGACAATAAACAACCGCCCTCCGAGCCAACCAATAGCCAACCCGCCAATAAGCTGCCAAACAATATCCAGCGCCATCCAATGCCATTCGGTCATGGTTCCGCTGGCAACCGCAGCCGTCATCGTTAAGGTAAGGATGACGGCCATTGGGTCATTACTGCCCGATTCTATTTCAAGTGTTGAAGCAACCCGCTCTTTAATCTGCAGGCCACGAGACTGGAAAATACCGAATACCGCGGCGGCATCGGTAGAACTGAGAATGGCCCCCATCAATAAAGCAGCAGGCCAAGGCAGATTAAAGAAGTAAACGGCCGACGTAGCAACAATAGTACAGGTTAATGCCACACCTATGGTTGCCAGACTTATTGCCGGCCAGAGCGCCACACGAAAACGCTCAGGGTGAGTTCGCATACCGCCATCGAAAAGAATAATAACCAATGCCGCCGAGCCAATAAAAAAGGCAATGTCGGGATTATTGAATTCGACACCTAAAATACCCTGCTCACCGGCTAGCATTCCAACCAACAAGAAGGTCAGAAGTACCGGAGCGCCTAAACGATTCGATAAAACCGCGGCCAAAATGCTAACAACCAACAATAAACCGCACAGCAGAATTAGGGTATTCGCAGAGTCCAACTAACCGCTCCTTTTTTATCGCTTTTCTCTTTTCATCATAACAGCTTTACGCATTTTCTTTGTGAAGATTTCAAATTCTGCCAAAAACCGATATCCTGTGCGCCGAACAGGCGTGAGGTATTAATTATGGCAACGGCAAAAGAAATCGTACTAGCAACGGGAAACCCAGGCAAAGTCAAAGAATTACAGGCAATGCTGGCTGGCAATGCGAACACCTCAGACTGGCAAGTATTGCCTCAGTCGAACTGGTCGTTTGAAGAGGCCGAAGAAACCGGCACTACTTTTGTCGAAAATGCCATCATTAAAGCTCGCCATGCGTGTGAAAAGACTGGCCTTCCAGCCATTGCTGATGACTCCGGTCTGGCTGTTGATGCCTTGAACGGCGCCCCGGGCGTTTACTCTGCCCGATACGCCGGTGCAGACGCATCGGATAGTGACAACATCGAAAAGCTATTAGAGGCATTGTCGAGCGTACCGAGCGAAGGCCGGCAAGCGCAATTCCATTGTGTGTTGGTTTATATGAAAAGCGCAGAAGACCCGACGCCGCTCATTTGCCATGGCATGTGGCACGGCTCCATTTTAACCTCACCACAGGGTACCAACGGTTTCGGGTACGACCCGATATTTTGGGTTGAGCAGCACAAGTGTTCAGCGGCTGAGTTAGAGCCGTCAGTAAAACAGAAGCTCAGCCATCGTGGTCAAGCGTTAAAACAGCTATTGAGTCAATTCAGTTAATGTCCACACCTAAACTCCAGTTACCGCCTCTGTCCCTCTACGTTCATATCCCGTGGTGCATACAAAAGTGTCCGTATTGCGATTTCAATTCGCACAAGCTGTCGGGGGAAATTCCCGAGCGAGAGTACGTAGCCCGACTACTCGATGACTTACGAGCCGATTTAGATTGGGTACAGGGAAGAGAGATTACGTCGATATTTATTGGTGGCGGAACACCCAGCGTGTTCAGTGGAGCCGCCATGCAGTCACTTATGGATGGCATTCGGCAATTGCTTGCCTTGACGGATGACTGCGAAATAACCATGGAAGCTAATCCAGGAACTTTTGAAACAGAAAAGTTTGCAGACTTCGTCAAAGCAGGCATCACTCGTTTGTCGATTGGTGTGCAAAGCCTGCAATCAGAGCAGCTGTCCCGGTTAGGCCGCATACATGACCCTGAGCAGGCCCGCGAGGCAGCTGCACACGCATCAAAACTGCCATTAAAAAGCTTCAATTTGGACCTAATGCACGGCCTCCCCGATCAGTCCGTAGAGGCCGCTATGGATGACTTAAAACAAGTGATTGCCCTGAACCCTCCGCATATTTCCTGGTATCAGCTCACCATTGAACCGAATACCTTGTTTGCAAGCTCGCCTCCTCAACTCCCGGATGAAGAGACGCTCTGGGATATTTATCAAAAAGGGCATGAGCTTTTGGAGGCGGCCGGCTATAAGCAGTACGAAGTTAGCGCTTACTCTAAACCCAACCACCAGAGTCGCCATAACCGTAATTACTGGCAGTTCGGCGACTACCTGGGCATTGGCTGCGGCGCGCATAGTAAGATAACGTTGGAACAGGAACAGCGCATCATTCGCTGCGAAAAAATTAAACACCCCAAAGGCTATCTCGATTTAACCAAACCACTACGCTACAAACTTAATGAAGTGGCTAAAGAGGATGTAACCTTTGAGTTCTTTATGAACCAGTTTCGCTTGATGGAGCCGGTTTCTAAGCAACGTTTTGAGGACACGACAGGCTTACCTTCGTCACATGCATCGAAGCAACTGGATAAAGCCCTGAAGTTGGAACTTTTAACAGAAAACGAGGCGACCTGGGAACTAACACCCAAAGGACACCGCTTTCTAAACTCAGTTTTAGATACGCTTCTCGACTAATTCGGGAAGCGTTTTCTCTTATTATTCAGCGACCTTAAACTGTAGGTCCCAAACGCCATGCCCTTTGCCTTCGCCGCGACGTTCAAATTTAGTTTTCGGTCGGCTATCAGGTCTTGGAATGTAGTCACCCGATGCGGATAAGTTAGTCAGTGCACTGCTACCATTCAGCACTTCTAGCATGTGTTCTGCGTAGTTTTCCCAATCTGTTGCTAAATGAATAATGCCACCAGACTCTAGCTTCTGAACAAGCAGTTCAACAAACTCTGGTTGTATGATTCGGCGTTTGTGATGGCGTTTTTTGTGCCATGGGTCAGGAAAGAACACCTGCACACAGTTAAGGCTTTTGTCAGGCACACACTGCTTGAGAACCTCTACGGCGTCTTCATGAAAAACACGCAAATTACTCAATCCCGCTTCTTCAGCAGCCATTAAACACGCGCCAACGCCAGGTTCGTGGACTTCGATGCCAATAAAATTGCGTTCAGGATCAGTCTCAGCCATTGCAACTAACGAGTGACCCATGCCAAAACCTATTTCCAGAGTAACAGGGGCTTCGCGGTTAAAAACGTCCTTAAAACTCAGCATTCCGCCGGCCAATGACAGACCCATTTTAGGCCACTGTCGTTCTATGGCTCCCGCCTGACCTTTTGTTAAACGTCCCTCGCGCTTAACAAAGCTACGCACAGTTCTTACATACTTCCCTGCCGCAGCAGCTTCTTCCGCACTTTTAAAATGACTCATCCGTACCTAAACCATTGATAACAGCTAACACCAAAAAAACAGGCCTGAATAATCAGGCCTGTTGATATCTCGTGCGATATTATCGCTGTTTCAGCCTATCAATACAACGTACTATTTACGCTCTTTCGGTACGCGGTTGACGACTTTTAAGACGGCTTCGATACGACGATTCGCCTGACGGTCAGCGGCACTGTTTTCACGTACTTTCGGCTGTGATTCACCATGACCTTTTGAATCTACGCGGCTACGCTCAATGCCATAGCGATTAACTAATGCATCAGCAACTGACTTAGCCCGCTTCTCTGACAACCACTGGTTGTATTCTGCTTTGCCGGTACTGTCAGTGTGGCCATGAATAGTGATATCCAGCTGTGGATGCTCTTTCATGAACTCCGCCATCTCTTCAATATCGTCATAGGCATTATCACGAATCTTTGACGAGTTCAGGTCGAACTCAACCAACAGCTCTTCGGTAATGGTTTCATTCTCGTATAAGATGCAACCATCTTCGTCAACCGAGTAGTCTTTTGGCGTATTCGCACACTTGTCATTTGCATCAATGACACCGTCACCATCTGAATCAACTGGCTTCGGTTCTGGTTTTGGTTCCGGTGCCACTTTTTGTGGTTCTGGTCTTGGGCGCGGCTCAGGGCTTGCGTCACGACCACCAAAGAACCACTGTAAGCCGATGTTAGCAAACATTTCAGTATAGTCTTCTTCCCAACCACGCTGGACGCCACCTTCAATACGCCATGCCAGGTTATCGTTAATAAAGCTACGATGACCCACTGTCGCTCGCGCTGCAACATCCGTTACCTCACCGATTTCAGTGTTATTCACACCCAAACCGGCGTAGATGTTGTTATTAAAGTGATAAAGTGCATCGACACCATAGCTATCGCCATAGGCATCGCCGCCGCCAACGAGATCAGCTTCCATGTAGTCGTAATAAATACGAGCTTCCCAAGCTTCTGTCATCATGTAGCCGGCTTCAATGCCTGACGTAAAGGTTTTAAAGCCGTCATCAACGAAAAACAGTTGGTTATTGTCGACCGCAACTCGATCTTCATCGGCAGAAAAGGCACCTAAACGAGCGCCTAAATAGAAGTCATCTTTTTCGGCTTGCGTTTGTTGTGCAAAAACTGGTGCGGTTAAGCCCGCAGCAATTAAAGATAGGGTAATTAAGTTTACTGCTTTCATTGCAAATCTCCTTTTCGATGCAATAACAAATCAGCTCTAAATATGAGAGACTATTTATGATGTAAAGCGTAGTACAATTTTTTTATAAGTCATTTCCATTTGCAGAGATTTACAGTTGACTCAGTCCTTTAGTAGCAAAGTCCTTAAGTGGTATCACCAATTTGGTCGTAAGCATTTGCCATGGCAGCAAAGTAAGACGCCTTATAAAGTTTGGGTGTCGGAAATTATGCTACAGCAAACTCAAGTCACGACCGTCATCCCTTACTTTCAACGGTTTATGAATGACTTTCCGGACATTCATACGTTGGCAAAGGCCCAACAAGATCATGTACTAAGCCTGTGGACTGGGCTTGGCTACTACGCCAGAGCTCGAAATTTGCATAAAGCCGCGCAAATTATCAGTCAGGACTTCAACGGCCAGTTTCCAACGACCGTTGAAGCTCTCGAGGAGTTACCCGGAATAGGCCGCTCCACAGCGGGTGCTATTTTATCTTTGGGGCACGGACTATACGCCCCCATTCTCGACGGTAACGTTAAACGCGTTCTGACCAGACACTTTGCCATTGACGGCTGGCCAGGAAAGGCATCGGTGCAAAAGCGTCTATGGGAAGTCAGTGATGAATTAACCCCCGAGGAAGAGTGCGACAACTATAACCAAGCGATGATGGATATTGGGGCTACTGTCTGTACTCGAACAAGACCTGAGTGTCACCGCTGTCCTATCTCAGCAACTTGCGAAGCATTTGCCAACAATACTATTGAGCTTTACCCAGGCAAAAAGCCGAAAAAAACAAAACCGGTAAAGACGACTCAGCTGTTAATGATTAAATGCGGCAACGAAGTCTTGCTACAAAAAAATCCGCAACAAGGTATTTGGGGTGGACTCTGGGGCTTCCCTCAGGCGCAAACAAGTAACGACGTAGAACGTATTCTCGACAAACTGGGGGTTGCTGCTGAGTCGAGCAAACCACTGACTGAATTTAGACACACATTCAGCCACTTTCATTTAGACTGTCTTCCAGTCATCATTAATCTCTCTAAGAAAGTAAGTTGGGTTAGTGAGTCTGGCCAGTCTATGTGGTTTAGTCTGGATTCGGAACAGCAGTTGGGCTTTGCCGCCCCAACCGTTAAACTACTTAAAGAACTGAACAAATAAGCGAGCGAATTATGAGCCGTACTGTATTTTGCGAATATTTACAAAAAGACGCCGAGGGCCTGGACTTTCAGTTATACCCCGGCGAGCTGGGTGAGCGCATTTTCAACCATATTTCAAAGGAAGCCTGGGCCGAGTGGCAAAAAAAGCAAACCATGCTGATTAATGAAAAACGCTTGAATATGATGGATCCAAACGACAGAGAGTTTTTAGAGAAACAAATGACTGACTTTTTGTTCGAGCATAAAGACGTTCATATTGAAGGCTATACACCACCTGAAAGCTAACTTTAATGCTTGCTATGCTTACCTTTAAGCCCCTATTTCAAAGGGGCTTTTTTATTTTTCTTGTCAGTTTCTATGATTCTCTAATATATTGACAATAGTTATAACTTATGGGCGTTACTGGAGCTCATTAGGGCAATCTGTTAGACTACTAACGAATTCAACAAAAGGGAGTCTTTATGAAAGCGCCATCCTGGCGAAGAGCCGTACTGAAAGTGGGGAGTGCGCTCATCGCGCCAGATGAAACTGGGGTTAGCACCAAATTTTTATTACCCATAGCTCGTTTCATTAACGAGTGTCATGAACGCGGACAAGAAGTAGTTTTAGTTTCTTCTGGTAGTGTTGCTGCCGGCCGCAAACATATTCATTTCGAACATAAAAAAGTACCTGTCGCTGTTCGTAAAGCCATGTCGGCGGTTGGCCAAAATGAAATGATGGGGTACTGGTCGCGCTTTTTTGATTTCCCCTGCGCTCAGCTACTCATGACGCATAGTGACTTACGCGACAGAGCTCGTTACGTCAGCATCAAAAACACACTCAATAGATTGTTAGAACACAACATTTTGCCAGTGGTAAACGAAAACGACGCACTCGCCACTGACGAAATGAAGGTTGGTGACAACGATAATCTGTCCGCCATGGTCGCTACACTTGTCGACGCTGATGCGCTCTTTATTTGCTCAGACATTGATGGGTTATACGACGCCGACCCGAATCTCAACCCTGACGCGAAGAAAATACCAGTGGTTGAGCAAATAGATGAAAGCATCTATTCATTAGCGGGCGGCTCAGTGAGCGATGTGGGTACCGGTGGTATGCGCACGAAAATTGAGGCCGCAGAAAAGGCCACATCGCATGGTATCGACACTTACATTGTTAATGGTGGTAAAGGCGAAACCTTCGAATCTTTACTACAAGGCGAAATTCCGGGAACACTTTTCCGTCGCCAATCTGATCCAATTAGTAATAAAAAGCATTGGTTAAGACACACCCTGGTTGCACAGGGCGAAATATTAGTAGACGAAGGCGCAGAAAAAGCGCTGATCGAAAACGGTGCGTCGTTACTCAGTTCAGGCATCGTTGATGTACAAGGTGACTTTGATCGCGGAGATGCTGTGTTGGTGCGCAGTGCCAATGATACAGACGCTATAGCGAAAGGCATCTGCCAATATAGCTCTCACGAGCTTATGCACATTAAAGGACAGCAGACGGAAGACATTGCTGAGCAATTTGGCTATAGCCCAATTACAGAAGTAATTCACCGCGACGATTTAATGATTTTGGAGGATTCATGAGCCAGCAATTAGCTAAAGAGATTTCACAACGTGCTGCTAAGGCGGCACGCGCCGTAGCAACGCTATCAGAAGCAGACAAAAACAAAGTTCTGCAAAAAATGGCGGATGCTATCCGTGCACACCAGGACAAGATTATTGAAGTGAATAAGAAAGACTTGGTCGCCGGTAAAGAGAAAGGCTTGAGCGATGCCATGATGGATCGTCTGGAACTGACTCCAGAGCGTGTCGAAGGCATGGCTTCCGCTATTGAAGAGATCATCAACTTAAAAGATCCCGTGGGCGACAGTTACCTACTGGAAGAACGCCCTAACGGTTTAAAAATTGAAAAGATGCGTATTCCATTGGGCGTCATTGCCATGATTTACGAAGCACGCCCTAATGTCACCGCTGATGCTGGTGCGCTGTGCTTTAAATCTGGTAACGCTGTTATACTGCGTTGTGGTCGCGAAGCTATTGAGAGCAGCAAGGCAATAGCCGAAGCTCTCCACGAAGCGCTAGAACAAAGTGGTTTACCAAAAGACGTGATTACCGTAGTGCCTACGCCAGATCGCGAATTAATGACCGAACTGCTACAGCAAAAAGACTACATTGACCTAGTGATTCCTCGCGGTGGTGAAGGCTTAATTCACTACGTAAGCGACACCAGTAAAATTCCAGTCATTCAGCACTACAAAGGCGTATGCCACTTATACGTTGATAAAGACGCTGACCTGGATAAAGCACTGGCTATTTTGCTTAATGGCAAGACTCAGCGCACTGGTGTTTGCAACGCGCTTGAAGGTCTGTTGGTGCATCAAGACGTCGCCGATAAATTCCTGCCTATGGCCGCTAAAGCATTAGGTGAGAAAGACGTCACTATTCACGCGGACAAACGATCAGTCGGTTATTTTGATGGTGCTGATGAAATTGGCGATGACCAGTTCGGTGAAGAATACCTGGCACTGGAAATTGCCGTTCGCACCGTCGATGATTTCGACGCAGCGTTGGAGCACATTCAGCAGTTTGGTAGTGGCCACACTGAAGTCATTGTTACCGAGAACGATGACACGGCGAAGCGTTTCATCCGTGAAGTGGATTCAGCCGTCACTATGGCAAACGCGTCATCTCGTTTCTCTGACGGTGGTCAGCTTGGTTTAGGCGCAGAAATTGGTATTTCGACCAGTAAGCTTCACGCTTACGGTCCAATGGGCTTACAAGCGCTGACAACAGAAAAATTCGTGGTTACCGGTAACGGTCAAATTCGCGAATAACCGTTGATAAAAGAAGAAAGCCCGGAAGCTCTGACGAGTTTCCGGGCTTTTTTGTGCAGAGAAGTGAGCCGCCGCTAACGGCGATACCCGGTCAATAATTCAGGCCAATCGCGAGACTCTTTCCAGTAAAACGTGTCGTTCTTTTCCTTCTCTTTTCTCAATGAGCGCAACAAGCGTTGAATGTTCGCTTCCTTCCAGTCACCCTCTTCACGAAAGTCACATTTATCAAAGTCCACTATCCATGCTTTGTCGTTGTCATCTAACATCAAGTTATGGCAGTTCAGGTCTGAATGATAGACACCAGCGTCGTGCAGCTCCTTTATGACGGCACCAAGCGTTTGCCAAAGCTCTGCCGAGAGCTGTTTTTCGCGCAGTAGGCGAAAGACATCCACTGCGCCCGGAATGACTTCGACTAGGATATCGGCTTTGTAACTGAAGACACCGGTTTTTTCCATGCGTGCCGCAACCGGTTTCGGAACCGGAAGCCCTTTCTCGCGCAGCTTCAATAACAAATCAAATTCGTGAATCGCTCTGCTTTTGTCAGCGGGTTCTCTTAAAAAGCGATCTTTATTGATTTTTCCGACCAATCCACCTCGGTAATAATGGCGCAGCAACAAGCCTAAGTCGCCCTGTTGAATGAACCAGACCGTTGCCCGGCCAGTTGAGTTACCCGCAATGGCTTTTTGTTGTTGCCAATACTGCGCCGTGAAATGCTTGTCTTCAATGGTTTCAATAATATTGCTGTCGTAGCGAATAAGCCCACGGGGACTCTGCTCTGTCTTTATCATACCGCTTCCTGTCAGAGTATATTCCAGTGCTCTCGCTAACACGCGTTGCGTTGCACCCTGATGCGTCTCTAAGACACTTTTAGCAGCGTCATGTTGTTGTTTCATGACAGCTGGCTGCTGCAGCTTGTTTATCGTATTGACGATATCGTCTACGTTCCCAACCCAATTAACAGCGCCGGCTTTTGCCAGCTCCCCATAAACTTGCGGGAAGTTAAAAACGTGTTTACCAGACATAACATTGGAGCCAGCAGCAATAACTTCAAGGGGGTTGTGCCCACCTCGTTCAATTAAACTGCCACCAATAAAGCTTATAGGTGCCAACTGCCCCCAAAGCATCATTTCGCCCATACTGTCCGCCAAAAAAACATCACAATCATTGGGAATTGTGTCGTTTTGACTCCGGCGGGCCAGTCGCAAGGCGTTATCCTGAACTAATTTGGCAACGACCTCAAACTGTTCGGGATGTCTGGGCGCAATAATAAGGCAAGCGCCGGGCTCATGCTCAAGAATACGTTTATGAGCAGCTAGCAGCTGTTCATGCTCACCCGGGTGGGTGCTGCTGCCCAACCACATTGAACGGCCTTCTGAACTCTCTTTCCATGAAGCCGCTTTTAATTTTTCAGTCTGACTAAGCTCAATATCGTATTTGAGGTTTCCATCCACAAATAAACGCTCTTTCGGCACACCCAATACATGCATTCGGCGAGCTGTTTCTTTATTTTGCACCGAAACGAAAGATAACTGTTGCCACACCGACTTCAGTAATCGGTGAAAACGACGATATCCCGCCGCAGAACGTTTTGAAAGCCGTGCGTTCAATAAACAAACCGGCACACTCGCTTGAGCCAGAGAATTGAGCATTTGCGGCCAAAGCTCGGTCTCCATTATCCAAACGGTTTTAGGCCTCAGTTTTGAAACAAAGCGCTTTGCAGACCCCGGAGTGTCCAATGGCCAGTAACGACACGTTACTTGGTTACCAAAATGCGCCCGAATAAGCGCGCGTGCAGTCGGCGTCATGCAGGTTATAACGACTTTTTCGTCAGGAAATTGCGCGACAAATTGCTCAATTAAACGCTTCGCTGCAAGCGTTTCGCCAACCGACACGCTGTGAATGATCGTACATCCCTGCAAGTTACTACTGACCGTATCCAGCGCCAGCCGCTCTGCCCAGTGTGAGCGATAACGATGGTCTTTTCGGCCGCGCAACCATAGCCAGACAAAAACGGCTGGAGTCACCAGCCGTAATATTAATCCGTAAAACCAAAGCATCATGCGAATTAGCGCCAGTATTCAGCAATCCACTTGGTGGGTAACACCTTGCGGTACCATTTGCCACTGCGACCTTCTAACGCATCGTCAGGGTGCGGTTTACCGTGGAAAATAATAACTTTTGCTTCTTCAGGAATACGTGGCTCCTGAAAGAAACTTAACGGGAATGGACGCAAGCAATGTCGTTTAAAGCTTCGGCACCATTTTTCTGGCCAATATTTCAACTTATTCTGGCGGTCAACAAAGTGCGTAATGTATTCCTGCTCATTACGAACATCAGCGGTAGCAGCGTCAGGATCTTTCTTTAAGTGCTCGAGAGCGTCATCGTGTGCACCAATATTAAAACGGAATACCGATGTATTACCTGTTGCATCGGATTTATCCCATTCCTTAATGACCATGAAGTCGCCTTCCGGCTCGAAAAACTCGTCCAGGCTGCCGACAATAATAATGTCTAAGTCTAAAAACAGTGTTGGACCCTCTAAGTCATAAAGAGGGTTTGCAAAGCAGGTTAACTTCAACCAGCCATGCGCTTTTGTCCAAGGTACTTGTTTGTCGAAGTCTTCAAAGCCAATTTTCGGAATTGCTTTAACTTCAATATCATCATTAATGCCATCGAAATCATCCGTAAAGCACACAAAACGAAACGGTCGGCTCAAATGGCGGCTCACCATTGAATGCAGTGTATTCACATAATCGGGGCCGTATTTTTTACCCCACTTTATGCAAATAACATTAACGGGCTTTTGCTGAGACTGACTCTCTGCACTTTCAACCTGGCTCATAAAAACTCCTGACTCTTAAACTAACGCGCATAATGCCATATTTTAGCGAATTTCGGTACGCCAATCTGAATTAACTCAAGCAACGTATTAAGCCTTAGTTAACTCTGGTTATGGACTCGTAATGAAGGCGAAGACAATAAGGCTGATATTAGGTGACCAATTAAATGCTCGCCACCGTTGGTTTAAAACAAAAAGCTCAGAAACGCTTTACGTAATGATGGAGCTGGGGCAGGAAGCCGATTACGTGTTGCATCACCGGCAAAAGGTATTGGCGTTTTTTAAAGCCATGCGTAATTTTTCTAACGCATTAGAATCAGCGGGCCATCGCATCTTTTATCTCAGACTGGACGATGCCCGTAATCAACAAAGCCTCACGAAGAACCTGCTTTGGTTGCTTGAAGAAACTGGCGCAAAACATATTGAGTGCCAGCAACCTGACGAATACCGACTCGACCATCAACTAAAGAGCTGGGCAGGCGCCAACAATATCGACATTAAGTGGTTTGATACTGAGCACTTCCTTACTGGCCGAAACGCTTTAAAAGACTACTTTCCAGATACCGACAATTATCTGATGGAAACCTTCTACCGCAAGGTGCGTAGTGAACACGAGATTTTAATGGAGGGAGGGAAACCAATCGGCGGGCGCTGGAACTTCGATAAAGAAAACCAAAAAAAACTGCCAAAAAACCAACACGTTCCCGAGCCTCTTGTATTTGCTAATGACGTTTCGGATATCGACAACATGCTCTCGAAGCAGAATATCAAAACAATGGGAAACGTTAATCCAAAGCAACTTATTTGGCCGGTAAACAGAAAGCAAGCGCAACAATTATCATCGTACTTCTGTGAGTTTGGCTTACCGAATTTCGGCCGTTACCAGGACACAATGACAACTGATAATATAACGCCCGGGGCACACTGGAGTCTCTTCCACTCCCGTCTGTCCTTCGCGTTGAACACCAAAATGCTGCATCCATTAGAAGTGGTTCACTCAGCCGTTGAGCATTGGTCCAACAACAAAGACACGATAAGCCTCGCGCAAATTGAAGGCTTTGTCCGTCAAGTTATCGGCTGGAGAGAGTTTGTCAGAGCCATTTACTGGAAGTTCATGCCCGAGTACAAAAACAACAATGCGTTGAATCATACTCGTGCGCTTCCGAGCTATTACTGGAATGCTGAAACAAAAATGGCGTGTATGCATCACTCTATCCGGCAGTCTCTCGACTACGCGTACGCTCACCACATACAAAGACTGATGGTGACGGGTAACTTCGCGCTACTCACCGGTGTTTCCCCAGACGCTCTCGATGACTGGTACTTAGGCATTTATATTGACGCTATTGAATGGGTGGAGCTACCCAATACTCGGGGCATGAGCCAATACGCAGACAATGGACTGATTGCGACTAAGCCTTACATTTCAAGTGCAAACTATATGAAGAAAATGGGTCACTATTGTAGCCAATGCCATTACGATCCGAACAAAAAAACCGGTGACAAAGCCTGCCCGTTTAATAGTCTATACTGGCACTTTATTAACCGTCATAAAGAACATTTTGAAAATAACCATAGAATGGGCATGATGTATCAAGTATGGAATAAAAAATCGGATGACGAGCAAAATGCGCTCATACAACAAGCTGAGCATTACCTGAAAACAATAAACGAGTTATAACAAGGACGCACAATGAACAAGTGGTTACCTGCATTTTTACTGACCTTATTACTGACTGCCTGTAAGTCTCAGCCTACACCGGTGGCTGATGTTGTTGATGAATTCGACGCTGACCGCTATTTAGGAAAGTGGTACGAAATTGCGCGAATGCCACACAGCTTTGAAGAGGGTCTGCAAGGCGTTACCGCTGAATACCGTTTAAATGGTGACGGCACATTAGAAGTGACCAATCGTGGCTTTCATGTTGAAAATCAGGAATGGCAAACCGCCATAGGCAAAGCAGAGCCAGTTGAAAATATGAAGGCAGCCTATCAAGTGACGTTTTTCTGGCCGTTTTACGGTGGTTATTACGTTAGCTGGTTAGATGATAACTACCAACAGGCAATTGTCACCAGCGATTCGCATGAGTATTTCTGGTTTTTGTCGCGGACACCGAATGTGTCTCAGCCGGACTTAGATTATGCGCTCGCAAAAGCGAATGAATGGGGATACGACATCGACCAGATGATCATTGTCGATCATCCGGCCGGTGTGAATCATTCTAATTAGTTAAAACGACGTGCTGCGCCCTTTCCTGCCTGACGGCGTTTAGGACCACGGGCGTCACGATCACGCGGTGGACGTGGCGCTCGTTTCACTTGCTCATCACTTAGCTCAAGGCCCATTGGCTGCTGACGAACACGCGCTTTTTTCAGTACGTGCATAACATCTTTCGGCATACCCTTTGGCAACTGAACCAGCGAGTGGTTATCGAACAACTGAATTTGACCGATGTATTTGCTGTCCATAGAGGCTTCGTTTGCAATCGCGCCAACGATGTCTCCGGGACGAGCACCATGCTCTTTACCCACTTGAATTTTATAGGTATCAAAGTCGATATCGGCTGCACGTCCGCCGCGTTCAGCGCGAGGCTTACGTTTGTCACCACGCTCATTACGTCCTGGGCGATCATTACGCATTTCACGCACTGGACGATCTTCTTTTAAGAACAACGGGCGTTGTTTATGTTGTTCAGTCAAAAGCGCCAAGGCTAAGTCTTCAGCAGAAAGTTCATCACTTTCGAGCCATTGACCAAGCAGCTTTTTCAGCTTGTCACTGTCAGCATGCGCATTGTCTGCCTGCATCGATGCCTGAAGCTTCTCTAGTAGTTGCTGTTGGCGATGCTGACTCAACTGGTTCGCATTTGGAACCTCGAAAAATTCTACCGGAGCATTGGTCAAACGCTCGTAGTGACGCAACAAATGACGCTCTTTCGCGCGGAAGAACAAAATCGCTTCGCCTGAACGCCCTGCACGGCCGGTACGACCAATACGGTGAACATAAGACTCGGTGTCACTTGGCAAGTCGTAGTTAATAACGTGGGTAATTTCAGGTACATCCAAACCACGTGCTACAACGTCTGTCGCCACCAGAATTTCGATATGACCGCTGCGCAGCTGGCTGACTGTTTGTTCGCGTTGAGCCTGGTTTAAATCGCCGCTTAACGGCGACGCTTTGAAACCTGAGCGCTGCAACAGCTCAGCAACATCCATAGTGTCCTGGCGAGTGCGCACGAAAATCAATGCACGTTGATACGGAGTCACTTCCAATAAACGAGTCAGAGCGGTCATTTTCGTCATGCCCTGAACTTTCCACGCTTTCTGCTTAATCGTTGCTTTTTCACGCGCAACCGCTTCAATCTGAATATTCAATGGTTTATTCAGGAAGGTTTTCGCCAATTTACGGATGGCATTCGGCATAGTCGCTGAGAACAACGCTCGCTGGGCCGTTTCAGGCACACCTTTTAAAATGGTTTCGATGTCTTCAATGAAGCCCATGTTCAACATTTCGTCGGCTTCATCCAATACCGCAACCTTCAAACCATCCAGTTGCAATACATTTTTATTCAGTAAGTCGATAAGACGACCCGGCGTACCAACAACAATTGAGGTACCTTGTTTTAACGCTTTTACCTGCGGACCAAAGGCAGCACCACCATAAACGGTAGCAACGCCAACACCACGCATCTGCTTAGAAAAGCCTTCTAACGCTTCAGCAACCTGAATGGCTAACTCACGTGTAGGCGTTACTACTAAGACTTGAGTCTGTTTCAACGAAGGGTCAATTTTGGCCAGCGCAGGCAAGCCAAATGCGGCCGTTTTACCGGTACCTGTTTGCGCTTCACCTAACACATCATTACCCTCTAATAGAGCAGGGATTGACTGCTGCTGAATAGGGGTTGGGGTTTCAAAACCCATGGCGTTCAGTTGTTCAAGCACAGCAGAAGGTAGGGCCATGTCGCTGAACGACAGGCTCGTTTGAGTCTTTGACATAAATTGTGTCTCACTATATTCCCGTTTGCCTCATGGCAAACAAAACAAATATGGGGTTATGGCCCGGCAACAGGAATCAGTGGTCAGTCTCTAAACTGTCTGGACTGGAATCAGGCGCTGCAACCCCGCGAATCAAGGGTGACCGCTGCCTCATCAGTAATGCGGTGTTCCTTGAAGGAGCTGCGGATTATACGCATTTGTGCGATAAAAGCAATGTAACTGGGTACTTTTTCGACAAAAACCAAAATATAGTCTGAAATCATTGAAAAAGTTGAACCATTTGCGCATTTATTGCCTACATTAGTAGAGATAAACTTATTCAGTTGGAGGCTATATGTCAGCACATTCCATGTCATCACTTACTAAAAGCGATTGTTTCATCGAAGGTCACTGGGTACCCACAGAGAAGCGTTTCAGTGTGACTAACCCAGCAACCGGTGAGGTGTTGGCCGAAGTTGCCGATGCCGATGACGAACTTACGCAACGCGCCATTAATGTTGCCGAGACGGCACTGGCGAAATGGCGTAAGAAGACCGCTCGCGAGCGGGCGGTGCTATTACGTAAGTGGTATCAGTCCATGATGGACAACAAGCAAGCATTGGGCGAATTGATGAGCGCCGAACAAGGCAAACCGGTTCCAGAAGCGGTTGGTGAGGTCGAGTACGGTGCCAGCTTCGTCGACTGGTTTGCCGGCGAAGCCGAACGCATTAACGGTGATATCCTGCCGCTGACCGACAGCAGCAAACGCGTGTTAGTAACCAAAGAACCCGTTGGCGTCTGCGCAGCCATTACCCCGTGGAACTTCCCGAATGCGATGATCACTCGAAAAATTGCACCGGCATTAGCCGCTGGCTGCACCATCGTTGTTAAGCCACCGCAGTTAACTCCCCTTTCAAGCTTAGCGTTGGCGCAACTTGCCAGTGAAGTGGGCATTCCGGACGGTGTTATTAATATCATTCCAACCACTGATGCCAAAACCGTAGGTAAACGCCTTGCAACGTCATCACAGGTTCGTAAGTTGTCATTCACGGGCTCTACCGGCGTTGGCAAGATTCTTATGCAACAATGCTCAGAGCACGTATCCAAAGTGTCGCTGGAGCTGGGCGGTAATGCTCCGTTCCTGGTGTTTGACGACGCCGACATTGAGCAGGCTGCCGAGCAGCTTATTGCCTGTAAATTCCGTAATGGCGGACAAACCTGCGTTTCTGCCAACCGAGTGTTGGTGCAGGAAACGGTTGCTGAAAAATTCACTCAGGCGATTGTCAGCAAGGTAAAAGCATTAAAAGTGGGGCCGGGGACTGAAGAAGGCGTCGACTTAGGACCTCTAATTGATCAGGATGCTGTCGACAAGGTTCAGCGCCTGGTGCTGTCAGCGAAATCAGATGGCGCTACGATTGAAGCTGGCGGTTCAGTCATGACCGAACTGGGCGATTTGTTCTACGCACCAACCGTGGTTTCAGGCGTTACTGACGATATGGACATCACCAAAGAAGAAATCTTTGGTCCTGTCGTTGCCATTAATACCTTCGAAACGGAAGAAGAAGGCATTAAGAAAGCCAATGACACGCCATTCGGGCTGGCGTCGTACTTTGCAGCGAAAGACACCTCTCGCATTTTCCGAGTGAGTGAAGCACTTGAATACGGCATGGTAGGCGTGAATACCGGCGGTATTTCGCATGCTTACAACCCATTTGGCGGCATTAAAGAGTCCGGTATTGGACGGGAAGGATCAAAATACGGTATTGATGAATACTTAGAATTGAAAACCGTAACCCTCGGCGGACTTGAATGAACCCACAACTCAAAACGTTAGAGCAACTTCAACACACCTTTGACAGCGGACTGACACGTCCGCTGTCTTGGCGTCAGCAGCAGTTAAAACAGCTCTCCCGTTTTTTAGAAGACCACGAAAAGGACTTACTGGACGCACTGCAGCAAGATTTAGGCAAGTGTCCCAGCGAGTCACAACTTACTGAAATTCAGTTCCTTAAAACCGATATTAAACATACTCTTAACGCTCTGCGTGGCTGGGTGAAGCCACGTAAAGTCGGTAATCCAATGCTGGCCTGGCCGGCCAAGAGCGTGATAGTGCCAGAGCCCTTAGGCACCGTATTAGTCTTAGGCGCCTGGAATTACCCTGTTCAGCTAACCCTAGCGCCGCTTATTGCGGCCATTTCCACGGGTAACTGTGCCGTAATAAAGCCGTCTGAGCATGCCCAGGCAACCGCTGGTGTTTTTGAAAAATGTTTGGTTAATTACCTGGACAGCGCCGCCTTTAAAGTCGTTACTGGTGGCGTTGACGTCTCTCAACAGCTGACTGAATTGCCGTTCGACCATATTTTTTACACCGGCGGTCCGCAAGCAGCCAAAGCCATTATGGCAGCGGCGGCGAAAAACCTGACGCCTGTGACGCTCGAGCTGGGCGGCAAGAGCCCCGCAGTCGTGTTGAACGACGCCGATATGACCGTAACGGCTCGCCGTGTTGTTTGGGGAAAGTTTCTGAATGCTGGACAAACCTGCATCGCGCCAGACTACTTACTGGTTGAAGAGTCAATGAAAGACCGTTTGATTGATGCATTGCGCGAGCAAATTGCGCAATTTTACGGGGATGATCCACAGCAATCGAGTGACTACGGTCGTATTATTCACGAACAGCACTGGCAACGACTGACCCGAATGCTCGACGGTGCCAATGTTGTCATTGGTGGGGACTTCGACAAACGTGAGCGGTATATCGCACCAACAGTTATCGATGGAGTATCTGGCGACAGTCCGCTAATGCAGGAAGAGATATTTGGTCCGCTACTGCCGGTAGTGACCGTGAAGTCAGCTTCTGAAGCTATTGAGTTGATTAACACCAAACCTAAGCCTTTAGCACTTTATGTGTTTTCAAAAGATAAACGAATGCTGAAGCAGTTTACTCAGCGAGTGTCCGCCGGCAATGTTTGCTACAACGACACCCTGATGTTTATGCTCAATGACAAGTTGCCGTTTGGCGGCGTCGGCCAAAGCGGTATGGGTCGTTATCACGGAAAGTGGGGCTTTGATACTTTTAGTCATTTAAAACCGGTTATGACCCGCAGCTTCCGCTTTGATGTGGCATTGCGTTACCCTCCGTACAGCAAATTAAAAGACAAAGTCTTGTCCTGGTTTGCCGGTTAACCTTGAAATTGGCGTTTAGCGTCAACATATCCTGTTTTAAGACACGAACAAAAAGACACAGGAGAACGGGCGCAAATGTCACAACAGTCCAACATTATTGATGTCACGCTGCAGAACTTTCAGCAGGTGCTCTTAGAAGGCTCAAAAGAGAAACTGGTTATTATCGATTTTTGGGCTGACTGGTGTGAGCCGTGCAAACAACTCATGCCGGTGTTGGAAAAACTGGCAAACGAATACAGCGACCAGGTTATTCTCGCGAAAATAAATTGCGATGACCAACAAGAGTTAGCCATGCAGTTTGGCATTCGCAGTCTCCCAACCGTAGCTCTTTTCAAAAACGGTGAACCAGTTGATAGTTTTGGTGGTGTTAAAACCGAAAGCGAAGTTAGGGAAATGTTGAGTAAGCATTTGCCAAGCCCGTCAGACGATCTTATTCAACAGGCACAAGTCGCCATGGGTGAAGGCGATGCGAACAAAGCCTATACCTTGGCTAAGCAAGCCTATGATCTTGATAACACCGATATGGCAGCCATTAAATTACTGGCCGAAGCGGCCGTAGACGCTGGTCGGTTAGATCAGGCCAAGGAATTGGTTGCCGCTATTCCAATGGTAGAACAAGACAGCGATTATCAGCGCATTAAGGGTAAGTTAGAGTTAGCCGAAGATGCGGCAGACTCCCCTGAACTTCGCGCCTTGCAGGAGCAAGTTGAGCAGAATCCTGGTGACTTATCGTTGAAATTACAGTTAGCTTTAAAATTTCATGAAGCACACCGCGACGAAGAAGCACTGCAACTGGTCTTTACCGTGTTAACGAAAGACGTCAATTTTGAAGGTGCGAAAAAATACGCACTCGACATTATTAATTCGTTACCCGACGGTGATCCGCTCGCAGCAACCTATCGTAGAAAACTTTACAGCATGATGTATTAGGCTGTTCACTAGCAACGATCTTGGCCGGCTCCCTCAGCCGGCCCTTTTTTTGGCACTAACTCAGTAACGCCATGCAGAAAATTTACCAACACTGGATTGACTCAGGAAAGCTAAACGACGACAGTTTTCAACGAAACGCCGTTGCTGCGCTTCAACAGCGTCTTGATGCTATTAGCAATAAAGACTCAACCTCCATAAAAAGCTTATATTTATACGGCCCCGTTGGCCGCGGAAAAACCATGCTAATGGACATGTTTTCCGAACAGCTACGCTCACTTTCAACAGCCAATTCATCGTTTATTAGGCTGCACTATCACCACTTTATGGCCAGAGTTCATGATGCACTGAATGGTTTGCAGGGTGAGGAAAACCCAATGCAGCAAATTGCAAAAGAGTGGGCTAGCAAATATTCGATTATCTGCCTGGATGAGTTTTTTGTTGAAGATATTGGCGATGCCATGATTTTGGCCCGGTTATGGGAAAGTTTGTTTGACGCAGGCGTGACGTTAATTACAACGTCTAACGCGCCTCCTGGCGAACTGTATAAAGACGGCTTGGCGCGGCACCGCTTTGAACCGACCATTGAGTTACTTAACCGTCAATGCGAGCTTATCGACTTGGGTTTTGGTACCGATTATCGCCGTATTAACAGCACAGACATGCCGCTTTACCTAACCCAGGGGCTGCCAACTGATTTAAAAGCGCTGGCCGAAGAGCGCTTTGGCAAGCTAGAGCAAAGCGATAATGTCGTGATAATGAATCGAACGATTCCCTGCTTATGGCGTAACAGCGAGGTTATCGGCTTTGATTTTATGAGCCTGTGTTCGGGCCCCCGAAGCCAGCGTGACTACATGGAGCTTGCCGACAAATACAACGCCATTGCTGTACAAAATGTTCCGGCGTTTACCTACATTCCCGACAAAGAGTTGGTGCATGGCGTCGAAGAGACCTACCAGCGGGAACACGACGCAAAGCGTATCAGCAAGCTCGACAATGAAGCTCGTCGCTTTATCGCGCTCGTCGATGAATGCTATGACCGAGGCTGTCTCTTACTGATAACCGCGGAAGTGGATGTTGAACAACTCTACCAGGCACAACAACTCGCCTTTCCATTTAGGCGCTGTGTCTCGCGTCTTTTCGAAATGCAGCATTGGTAGGGGAAACACGCTGGTAAAAAGACGCCAATCTGTTCCAGAGAGTAGAATTCCCTGTATTTACCAGCGTGTTAAAACAGAGTTAGAAAAAGGTTACATGAGTTTTAACATTTTCCAATATCGCATTTGTAATGGATGTTAATAAATTTTTTAGCACTCAGGTCAGACTTGCCAATATTCACGACGTATTCACTCATCCGCTGCTTGCCGTTAACGTTACCCCTTGCTAGGATTGCTGGAATTTAAAAATTGATGCTTACAAAGCACCTCAAGATAATAACGATAACAAGAAGGTCAGAATGAGCGAACAACGCGATCAATTCAGCTCTAAAATTGGATTTATACTTGCCGCGGCAGGCTCTGCCGTTGGTATCGGAAACTTAGTTGGCTTCCCTGTTGCCGCAACAAAAAACGGTGGCGGTGCCTTTCTTATTATTTATGCTTTGTTCGTTGCCTTTATATGCGTACCAGTCATGTTGGCGGAAATGGGGCTGGGCCGCCGCGCGCAAAAAAGCCCACTAGGGTCCTATCAGGCATTATCGCCAGACAATAAGGGCTGGCATATAGCCGGACTACTGGCGGTCATTACGCCCTTTATGATTGCCGTATTTTACATGGTGATTACCGTCTGGATATTCGGTTATTTATGGCATTCAATCACCGGAAATCTGGCCATGCTGGCTGACGCTGAGTACTTTGGCCAGTTCGTCAATGACTACGGCTTTGTTGGGTTTCTCGTCGCAGTTACCGTCATTATCAACGTTATTCTTGTTGGCGGTGTCAGGAAAGGCATTGAAAAGGCCGCTAAATTTCTTATGCCAGCGCTGTTCATTATGCTTGTATTGCTGGTTATTTTTGTTTTATCGCTCGACAACGCCGCATTAGGGGTCGAATTTTACTTAGTGCCGGACTTCTCAAAAATCGACGGTTCTGTCGTAAACGGTGCGTTGGCTCAAGCGTTCTTCTCATTGTCATTAGGTATGGGTATTTTGATTACCTACGGCTCTTATTTCAGCCGTCGCGATGACATTGTTACTTCCGGCAAGCTGGTCGCCCTGACCGATACCGCCGTCGCATTTACCGCTGGTTTAATGACTCTGCCAGCTATCTTCGCCATCAACCCGAATACCAACCCGGACACATTAAGTGACTCCTCGGTGAGTATGATTTTCTCTTTCTTCCCGCAAATCTTTGTGGCTTTAGAAGGTGTTGTTGGCTACGTTGGTGCCAGTATCGCTGCGACCGTTTTCTTCTTGCTGACGTTCATCGCCGCTATAACGTCATTGGTATCGATACTGGAAGTACCGACCGCAGCGATTATTGAGAAAGCGAAATTCAGTCGAAAGAAAACACTCTTGGTTATGGGCTTTGCCGTGACCGTACTCACATTAATAGCGGCGACATCGTTTGGTTTTGTGCCTGCGTTCACTGAATTTACTGCGTATGCCGGGCAACCAAAGTCGGTATTCGACGTCATTTATGACGTGTTTTACGACACCATATTGCCGTTAAACGGTTTACTTATCTGCTTGTTCGTTACGCTACACTGGCGTCGTAAAGGGCTTGAAGATGAACTGTCAGAAGGCAACCCAAATTATAGAAATACGTTACTTGCTAAATATGTTCGTATTTCAATCAGTACCTTTATTCCGTTAATTCTTGCGGTTGTGTTTATCAACACAGTACTGACTAAGTTTGTTGGATTCTCCCTATTCTAAAGGCGGAGTCATATCGATGAATCGTGGCGGTTTTCGACAGCTAAAACTGCTGCAAACAGCGAGCCAATGGCAGCAAGCCTGCCAGGCTCGCTCTTCTAAAAGCATCCTTCTTTCTCAAACTGACGCACACGCCGACGCGCAACTCAATCGGTATCGCGACTACTTAGGTCATGAATTCGAGAGTGTTTTTCTTGATTGCCACGACGGCATTAATGCCGACACGATTTGTGCATTATGCGGCACTGTTATCGGTGGCGGTCAGCTCGTTATTTATCTTCCCCATGAGCCGTCAGCCATGCGTGAGCGGCTGCAATATTTCGCCGATAAGTACTTTCCCCAAACTCAGGTGCAAGAGCAGCAAAAGAGCATTCCCCAAAAGGAATTTGACGTCTCCAGAGCTGAACTTCAGAGGTTGCAAAAGGAACTGATTGGTGAGGCCCTTTCTAAAAACTCAGTACGCACTCACATTATTACTGCGGAGCGCGGCAGAGGAAAAAGCACCGTGTTGGGAAAAGTGCTCAACCACGTCAGTCATGCGTCTCCCAATGTCGACGTCGTTGTAACCGCCCCAAGAAAAGCGAACGCACAGGTTTTGCTAAAACACGCCCCTAACACCACTTTCAACGCATGGGACAAGTTATTAGAGCGCCCCAGTAACAAAGAAAAATGGCTGATTATTGATGAAGCCGCAGGCGTACCGTTGTGGGCAACACAGCAACTTTGCGAAAAATTCACGCCATGGTTGTTAGCGACAACGGTGTCGGGCTACGAAGGTTGTGGCCGGGGCTTCGCGATTCACTTTCAGGATTGGGCAAAACAACAGTTTCCCCGGGTAAAGAGTCATCAACTCAATACGCCAATGCGCTGGCCACTAAACGACCCGCTAGAGCAGTGGTTAACGGACTGTTTTCTTATGGATGAGTCACCCGTTTTACCCGACCCCGAACTTGCTGACGGTCAATTTCTAGAGTATGCCGCTGACATGAATGAAAGCACGCTGCGCCAATGTTTTCAGTTATTGCTTAATGCGCATTATCAAAGCAGTCCAAATGACCTCAACCTGTTATTG